>JAACFB010000019.1 GCA_009937615.1 Gammaproteobacteria bacterium
GGCCTACCGAGCTGCTGTATGCCGACGTCGACGTCCTCGCGCCATGCGCTCTCGGCAATATTCTGACCTCCGTGACCATACCGAAAATAAAGGCCAGCATCGTTGCCGGCGCCGCTAACAATCAGCTTGCGACAGCTGCAGACGGTGCCCGGCTGGCCGACAGAGACATACTGTATGCGCCGGATTACGTGATCAATGCCGGTGGCATCATCAACGTCGCCCATGAATATTTCGGCGACGGGCTCGATGAGCAGGTACGCGAGGACGTTACCCGGATTCCACGGCGCCTCGAGGCTATCTTTGCGGAGGCGCAGGCGACCGGCAGGCCGACCAATATCATTGCCGACGATCTCGCGCGTAAAATTGTAGAGGAGGCGGCCGGCAGCACCCCTCGCTCCAATCGACAGATCGCCTGACGTTAAAACCTGGGACACTTAATGAATAAGAAATCGCGACTGCATATCCCGCACCCAGCTGCCCGCCCGGGTGAAGAACCGGACTTCAGTTACCTCGACCTTTCGCCGGCGGGCAGCGTCGACAAACCGTCAATCGACGCGCGAACCCGCGACATTGAACACCTGAGCTCCGGCCTCGTGCGAGTCCTCGACGATGATCACGAGGCAAAGGGCCCGTGGGACCCCAACCTTGACCCCGGAAAACTGCAGATCGCGCTGCGCTGGATGCTCTTGAACCGCGTATTCGACAAGCGCATGTGGCAGATTCAGCGCCAGGGCCGCATCTCGTTTTACATGGAGGCCGCTGGCGAGGAAGCGGTGTCGATCGCCCAGGGCATGGCATTGCGGCCGGGCGACATGTGCTTTCCGTCCTACCGTAACCAGGGCCTTTACATGTACCGCGGCGTCAAGCTCGTCGACATGATGTGCCAGTGCCTGTCGAACACCGGAGACATGTGCAAAGGGCGGCAGCTGCCGATCATGTACCACAGCGCAAAGGCCAATGTCTTTTCGATCTCCGGCAACCTGGGCACGCAATATCCGCACGCGGTCGGCTGGGCGATGGCCTCGGCCATCAAGGGAGAAGACCACATTGCCGCATCGTGGCTCGGCGATGGAGCGACCGCAGAGGCTGACTTCCACCACGCACTGACGTTCGCCGCTGTCTACCAGGCACCCGTCATTCTAAATGTGGTCAACAACCAGTGGGCTATCTCGACGTTCCAGGGATTTGCGGGCGGCGAGCGGCGGCCGTTCGCGGCCCGCGGCATCGGGTTGGGCATCCCGGGTATCCGCGTCGACGGTAACGATCTGCTTGCGGTCTACTCGGTCACTCTCTGGGCCGCAGACCGGGCCCGGCGTGGGGGCGGTCCGACCCTCATCGAGCTTGTTACCTACCGCGGCGGAGCACATTCGACGAGCGATGACCCGACGAAATACCGTCCCAAGGACGAGTGGTCGGCTTTTCCGCTGGGTGACCCGATCGAACGGCTGAAACAACACCTGGTCGCCACAGGTCACTGGTCCGATGAGAAACACGACAAGCTCGAAGAGGAACTCAAGGCCGAAGTGCTTGCCGCATGGAAGGAGGCGCAGCAGTTCGGCACGATGACCGAGGGCCCGTTCCTCGATCCATCCACGATGTTCGACGACGTGTACGCCGAAGTACCCAAACATCTCGAATCGCAGCGCCGCCGCATGATCGAAGTTGAGAGCACCTGATGGCACAGATGAACATGATCGAGGCGATCCGTTCGGCGCTCGACGTCGTCATGGACAGGGATCCGAACGTGATCGTGCTCGGCGAGGACGTCGGCTATTTTGGCGGAGTTTTCAGGTGCACCGACGGCCTGCAGCGGAAATATGGCGAACACCGCGTCATCGATGCGCCGATCGCAGAGGGCGGGATCGTCGGCGCCGCCATCGGCATGGGAGTCAACGGCCTGCGGCCGGTCGCGGAGATCCAGTTTGCCGACTACATTTATCCGGGATTCGATCAGATCGTCAGCGAATTGGCCCGCCTGCGATATCGCAGCTGCGGCGAGTTTTTCTCACCCGTCACGATTCGCACTCCCTGCGGTGGCGGCATCCGCGGCGGCCAGACGCACTCGCAGAGCCCGGAAGCGATTTTCGCTCATGTCAGCGGCATTCGAACGGTCATGCCGTCGAACCCCTATGACGCCAAGGGGCTGCTGATCAGTTCGGTCGAATCCGACGACCCGGTGGTCTTTTTCGAGCCGAAACGCATCTACAACGGACCTTTCGACGGCGACCCGGAAAAGCCGGCGGTATCCTGGGCTTCTCATCCCAAGGGCGAAGTCCCGGAGGGCCATTACACGGTGCCGCTCGGCACGGCCGATGTCGTGCAGACCGGCGAGGAGCTCACGATCATCACTTACGGCACCCTCGTGCACGTGGCCCAGGCGGCCGCGGCCGAAATTGGCGTCGATGCCGAGGTCGTCGACGTTCGTTCCATCTCGCCGCTCGACACCAAGACGCTTGCCGATTCCGTCAACAAGACCGGCCGCTGCCTGATCGCGCACGAGGCAACCCGCTTCAGCGGGTTTGGAGCCGAGATCGCGGCACGGATACAGAAGGAGTGTTTCTGGAATCTCGAAGCACCGATCGGGCGCATCGCGGGCTGGGACACGCCATATCCGCATGCGTTCGAATGGCAGTACTTCCCGGGCAAGAAGCGCCTGATTGCCGGCATCCGCAGCATGATGGAACTGGCATGAGCGAGTACGTATTCAAGTTGCCCGACCTGGGCGAAGGCACGGTCGAATCCGAAATCGGCGAGTGGTTCATCAACGTCGGTGACAAGGTCATGGAGGAAGACGTCGTCGGCACCATGATGACTGACAAAGCCGCGATCGAAGTCTCATCGCCGGTGTCTGGTACGGTCATCGAGCTCGGCGGCAAACCGGGCGACATCATCGCGGTCGGAGCGCCGCTCATCACCTTCGAGACCGAAAACGATGTGGCAGCGACCACGGCACCTGCTGTCGAGGAAGCGTCCGCAGCAGTTGCCGACAGCCCCGCGGCTTCGGCGACGACCGCCAACCGCGATGGTTCGGGCACGGCGACGCCAGCCGGACAGCGCGTCAAAACCTCACCCGCCATTCGGCGCCGCGCGAAAGAAGCCGGCATCGACCTTCGGGATGTGCCGGCGACCGGTCCCGGCGGACGCGTGACGCGCACGGACTTCGATGCCTTCCTCGAATCCGGCACAGAAGCCCGGGGCAGCCGCGATCGCGGCAAGAGTCCGCCCGCACGCGCGGATGCCGGGGCGAAAGAAATCAAGGTCATCGGCCTGCGCCGCATCATCGCCGAGCGACTGGCACAGGCAGCCCGGGAAATTCCGCACTTCACCTATGTCGAGGAAATTGATATCACCGAAGTCGAGGCACTGCGGCGGCATCTGAACGACAAGCTGGGCGATCCGACGCTGCGCCTTACGCTGCTGCCGTTCCTCGGCATGGCCCTGATTCGCGCTACCCGGGAATTTCCGCAGTGCAACGCGACCTACGACAAGGAGCGTAACGTCATCCTGCAGCACAACGCCGTGCATCTCGGGATTGCGACGCAGACGCCCGACGGATTGAAGGTTCCCGTGGTACATCATGCGGACGCCCTGTCGCTGGAGGAACTCGGCGCCGCGATTCGCCGCGTGACGGCAGCCGCACGCGATAACAGCATTGGAAAAGCCGGCCTTACGGGCTCCACGATCACGATCACCAGTCTCGGCAAGCTTGGCGGCATCGCCTCCACACCCGTCATCAACCTGCCCGAGGTCGGTATCATCGGCGTTAACCGCGCCGTCGAAAGACCGGTTGTTATTGGAGGCCAGGTTGCCATCAGGCTCATGATGAACCTGTCGTCCTCATTCGATCATCGCTTTGTCGACGGCTACGACGCGGCGGCAATGATTCAGCGGCTCAAGGAGATGCTTGAGCATCCTGCGACGATATTCCTGCCTTAGCGACACTCTGGTCGCGCGACTCCAGAAACACCTGTACCGGGCACAGCGAGTCGAGACGCAGCTCGCGGGTACTGTGCAACCCCAGGTGTGCATACCGTTCGATTAACGGCGCCTCATCCTCTATCGAATAAAGTTCAGGCTGCTCCCAATAGTAAGGGCAGAAATCTATCAGGCGCTCATGCACGTGCTTGTACAACAGCGCATCGTAGTGATTGACATTCAGCGCCTCGTCCCAGTATTCGTTGACATGGTCGGCCCAGTCGAATTGGCGCTGCACGATCCAGCCTCGTCCTTCCCAGCGCAGGATGGCTGATTTGCCCGGCACGATGTCGCCCTCAAAAAGGCTGCGATAGAATCGATGCCCTTCGTAATTTGCGACGAGGTCCGCGTTCGAATAGCTGCCGGTCGTCATTCGGCCGAATATGGCGCGCTCGGTATAGGCCGACTGTTCGGCGGCACGTTCCTCGGAACCATAGCGCATGTAGCGCTTGTAAAACTTGCGGCCCTGGGACAGAAAGTGACCGATCTTGTCAGAGCCAATCAGCTGATCGTTGACGCGGATCGTTTTGCCGACACCAAAGAAAAAAGTGACCCGGGCAGCCCAGATGGGAATGCCAGAGAACACGCTGTCGTAGCGTGGCGTATCGAGCTTTTCGACCTCATCAGATTTAATCGCCCAGCGCTCGAGCTTGTCGACCCAGTGAAGGCCGCCAATCTCGCGATAAACAGCATCAACGAAGGCCATCTCGTCATGGCCCTTTTGCCACTCGGTGACAATCCCGGCGATCGTGTTATTGACCTTGCGATTCAGAATCTCGGTTGAATCGGCCAGCGGTTCATGACGATTCGTGAACTGGTCGGTCTCGTAAGCCGGCGCTCCGGGCGACCAGCACAGTACTGCTGCCGCGATCGACAGAGCAAGAAACGTTCGGAGTAGGTTTTCGACTATCTCATTCAAACCTGAAGGTAATGTTCGCGAGTACCGTGCTGCGATCGCCAGCGCCGACTTCGACGGTCGCCTCCCAGGCATCACTGAACATCATGTGCGTACCGAAACTCACGTTGAAATCCTTGGCTTGAGACAGGTCGGCAGCGAATTCCAGCGGCACGGGCCGAGGTATGGGCCCGCCCGGCGGCGCGATGAGCGGTCCAAGGTCAAGGTCGATTGTGCCGCTGTGCTTTTCTTTCGCGTCGATAATGTAGCCGCCGATCCAGAACTCTGTGTGATCGCCGAACCGCAAGCCGATGCGTGGCTGAATCGTCGTTGCCTCGACCGACGATTTGAAGTCTCCCTTGAGATTCGTGTCCGTGAAGGTTCCTGTAACCGAGGCAAACCAGCGCTCTCCACCAATGGCGAGTACCGCGCCGCCGCCGAACACGTCACCGTCGTAATCAACCTTCAGGTTATTTACATCCGCCGGGAAAGGGACTCCCAGCACGCTAAGGTCGATTGTCGTGTCGCCATCGATCCTGCCGTAAATTCCGAATACGTTCAGGAACGGGAACAGCCAGACGTCCAATTTCAGGTCATTGTGGCGGAGGTCGTTCGTGATATCGAGAATACTCGGATCCGTGATCGGCAGAACGGGTGGCGAGAAGCTGAGGCTGTCGAGCTGATAGGGCTGGGTCATCTCGAAGTAATCGATGCCGATGCCCCAGGTGCGGGGCAGCTTTACATCGCCCGCCATCTCGTTGCCGAAGAGGGCATCGGCCTGGGCGGCGAACGGCGTAATACTCAGCAGCAAAGCTAGCAATCTTTTGTTATTCAAAGCAATTCCCCTTTTGCGTTGGCGATTACGAGCGATCCAGACAAGCTGTCGAACCGAATATACCACCCGAATCCGATCGATATCCCCGAAAATCGGCGGGGCCGGGTAGCGCTACTGCCGCTGCTCGCTCAACACGCGGCCCGGGTTCAGCAAATTCCGCGGATCCAGACTTTGCTTGAGAGTGCGCATCAGCTCGATCTCGGCTACCGATCGACTGTGCGCAAGCCAGTGGAGCTTCTCGGTGCCGATCCCGTGTTCCGCGGACACCGAACCCCCAATCCTGGCGAGCGGCGCGTAAACGCATTCGTCGCTGACCGCGTGCAGGTCACCCGTCACGTTGGGCTGCACGAAGAAATGCAGGTTGCCGTCAGCAACGTGGCCCAGCGTGTAGCACTCGCCCGCCGCCCAGCGCGCCCTGACATTCGCCCGGACTTCGTCGACATAACGGGCCATCTCGCGAATCGGCAGGCTGACGTCATAAAGGTATACCGGCTCTGGCTCGAGGATGCCTTCGAAGTCCTCGCGAATAGTCCAGATTGCACGCACCTCGGCTTCCGACTTCGGCAAGACGGCATCGATGATAATCCGCTTTTCCATCGCCTCGGCCAGCACCCGCTCGAATCGCTCGACATCGCTGTCCGGGTCGCCGCCCTCGGCCTGCAGCGCTACATAGAACGCATGGTCCCGCTGCATCGGCGCACGGTGCCCGCCCGGCCCGGTGACGGCTGCGAAATAATCACCCCACATGATCTCGAAAGCACTCAGGCCGCCCGCCAGCTGCTGCTGGAGGCAGGCCAGGAAGTTCGTCACCTGGTCGAAGCTTTGTAGCGCGACGAGCGCGTTTTGTCGGCTGGCAGGCTGCGGAAACACGCGCAGCACCGCCTGCGTTACGATACCCAGCGTACCCTCGGTACCGATAAAGAGCTGCTTCAGATCATAACCGGCATTATTTTTGAGCATGCGATTCATCGACGATACAACCGTGCCGTCGGCCAGCACAGCCTCGAGGCCAAGCACGAGGTTGCGCATCATGCCGTAACGCAGCACGTTCATGCCGCCGGCGTTTGTAGCGATATTGCCGCCTATCGTGCAGCTCCCGCGCGCGCCGAGATCGAGAGGGAAATAGAGGCCCTCTCCGGCGACTGTGTCCTGCACGTTTTGCAGGATAGCGCCGGCTTCGACGACGGCCGTACCGCCGACCGGGTCAATCTCTACAATTCGATTCATCCTGGCCAGCGAAACGACAATATCCGCGGTCGTGGGCTCGGCGGCCGCAACACAGTTGGTCAGTCCCCCATGCGTAATCACGGTCTGTCCGTTTTCGCTGCAGCAACGCATGATCGCCGCAACCTCGTCCGTACCGGACGGATAGACAATGGCTTTCGCCTGCATCGGCGCGATGTTCCAAAAGCTTGTCGGCCGTTCCGCAACCACGTCAGACTGAAGCAACCGTGGTGCACCGACAATGCCTTCGATTTGCTCGAGAATATTGCTCATGTCCGTCCTGTTTGTCGCATAATCGAGTGTGCCACGCGCGACCGCGGATAAGAACCAGAATGCCCGTTATTTCAGTCCATCTTGAACCACCGTACCTGCTTTTCATGGGTGATGTCGGCGACGACGGTCACGGCAAGACCGGGCAGGGCATCGCTTACTGGCGGCCCGAGCTGTGTGCAGGCCAGATGCGCCTGCCCGCCTGCGAAGTCGACCTCGGCCTGCCCGAGCTCGGTGTCGAGGAGGCCGTCGGATCAGGCGTGCGCACGGCGATTATCGGCATTGCGTCAACGGGCGGCGTGCTGCTCGACGCATGGCTGCCCGCCCTTACCGGCCTGGCTAGAGCTGGAATCGACATAGCGGCCGGCACCCACTGCAAGCTCGCTGACACGCCCGAACTGGTTGCCGCCGCCAAAGACGGCAATGCCAGACTCATTGACGTGCGCGTACCGCCCAAGGACATCCCCGTCGGTACCGGTAACAAGCGCCCCGGCAAACGCGTTATCACAGTGGGGACCGACTGTGCCGTGGGGAAAAAATTCAGTGCTCTCGCTCTGCATCGTGAACTCGACAAACGCCGGATCAATGTGGATTTTCGCGCGACCGGACAGACCGGCATCATGATTGCCGGTGAAGGGATTCCGATAGATGCGGTCGTCGCAGACTTCGTCTCGGGCGCGGCAGAGTTACTGTCACCCGGGAACGATGCCGACCACTGGGACATCATCGAGGGCCAGGGAGCGATACTTCACCCGAGCTATGCCGGCGTGACGCTCGGACTATTGCACGGCTCGCAGCCCGATGCGCTCGTCCTGTGTCAGGAAGCCGGCCGCACGCATCTCAAAAGCATGGAGCGCGACTTCGAAATTCCACCGCTGGACGAGCTCGCCGAGACCCTGCTGCGCCTCGCGCGGGTCAGCAATCCGGACTGCATCTGGGCCGGCATCAGCGTAAACACGGCTACCCTGGGTGCAGCTCACCGGGACGCCTATCTCGCCGACCTCGAGTCGCGGTACGGTATTCCCGCGGTCGATCCGGTTGCAACCGGCATGCAGAAGATCGCCGACTACCTGCTGGAGCAACTGCGATGATGCGGCGCGTCTCGACCCATCTCGAGAACTGGCTGGCCCTGATCCCGTTTCGAATTTCGCGCCACACCTGGGACGACTTCCCGTGCGTCGTTTGCGAAATTGAACAGGACGGCATGATCGGCCGCGGCGAAGCACTGGGCGTGTACTACCTCGGCGAGACCGAAAAGACGATGCGTGACCAGCTCGACTCGATTGCGCCAGAGCTCGGCAAAGGCGCGAACCGTCGGGACTTGCTCGAGCTGCTGCCGGCCGGCGGCGCACGCTCGGCGGCCGACGCCGCGCTGTGGGACCTCGAGGCGCAGCTGTCGGGCGTCTCGGCCTGGGAGACGGCCGGCGTCTCCGCGAGCCCCGTCGAGACCGTGTTCACGATCGGTCTGGAAGCCGAACCCGAGGAAATGGGCGCCAGGGCTGCAGCATCAGCCGACCTGACGTTGTTCAAGATCAAACTGAACGCCGATCGGCCCGTCGAGCGAATCGCCGCCATACGCGAGGCACGTCCCGATGCGCGGCTCGTTGTCGACGTCAACGAGGGTTGGGATTTCGATCAGCTCCGTGATGTGGCCCCTGCCCTGGCTGATCTCGGCGTCAGCATGATCGAGCAGCCGCTGAAACGCGGGCACGACGAAGAGCTCGAAGACTATGAATCGCCGCTGCCGCTGTGCGCCGACGAATCCTGCCAGCACATCGGCGAACTCGGGCCCGTCGCTCGCCGCTACCAGATGATCAATATCAAGCTCGATAAGTGCGGCGGGCTGACCCACGGACTCGAACTCGCGACAGCCGCCAGGGAAGAAAACCTCGGGCTCATGGTCGGCTGCATGGGCGGCACGTCGCTGTGCATGGCGCCGATGCACGTCCTGGCCCAGAAAGCCGACTTCGTGGATATCGACGGGCCTCTCTTGCTGAAAAACGACCGCCTTGGAGGTTTCATATACGAGCGCGGCCTGGTGTCGCTGCCCGAGAGGCGGTTCTGGGGAACCTGACGAGAAGGGCTCTTCTCGGTCGCGCGCCGTGACTAGAATGTTGTGGCGACAAGCGCCTGCTTTGAGCTCGCCGCGGCGCGTTTCATACCTTCGGAATTGTAGGCCATCGCAATTTCGCCGCCGCGGCTCACCGCAATGACGCCGCCGTCACCACCGAGGCGTTTGACCTCCGCCAGCAATTCCTCGATCGCGGCCGCGAGCGTGAGGCCGGCCCTGACCCGTAATGCGACGGAAATCGCGCCGCCGGCCCGGATGATATGTTCGCCGGTGCCTGTGCACGAAATAGCGACATCCTCGTCCGCCCAGGTCCCCGCACCGATCAGCGGCGAGTCCCCGACCCGGCCCTCGAGCTTGCCGAATGTGCCGCCCGTCGAGGTCGCCGCGGCGAGCCGGCCGGCTTCGTCCATCGCGACGGCACCGACCGTGCCATGCTGCTGATCGGCCGTTTCCTCCGCCCTCACGCCCACGGGCAGTACGTAATACGTCGCCGGGTCCGTTACGACCGAGTAACCGCATTCCGTGGCAAACGCCAGCGCACCGACACCGGTCAGCATCACGTGCGGCGTGCGTTCCATGACCCCACGGGCGACGCTGATCGGATTAACAACATCGCGGATAGCCGCGACGGCACCGGCTTCACGGGTCGCACCGTTCATAATCGACGCATCGAGCTCGACATAACCCGCGGTATTCGGTGCCGAACCACGACCCGCGACATACAGGCCGCTCGCCTCCATCGCCCTGACGGCATATTCAACGACGTCAAGCGCGACCGCGCCGGACCTGAGCTGATCCTGACATTGGCTTGTGAGTTCGCGCAGGTGACGCTCCGTCACCGTGTAGTCTCGGCCGGCAACAGCGCCGGCGCCGCCGTGCAGCGCCACGGCATAATCTGTGTTTATGATCGATCCCCTGCGATGGGCAGTCGAACGAGTTTACCGGTTCGATGAAAGCCGCAACAGACCCTAGTAGACCACGCTGTCGCGTCGGGCGTCCGGCCGGACTATGAGCATCTGCACGTCGCCGGTCGCCCGCTCGACAAACGCGCTCTCGCAGAAGCACAGGTAATATTCCCACAGGCGTATGAACTCATCCGGATAACCGAGCGCTCTCACGGTGTCCAGCTTCGCAAAAAACCGGTCACGCCAGTGACGCAGCGTCGTTGCATAGTGGGGGCCGATGTCTTCGATGTGGATAACCCGCATATCCGTCTGCTCCGTAAGAACACGCCCCATATCCGTGACGGACGTCAGGCAACCACCAGGAAAGATGTAGCGCCTTATGAAATCAACACGCTTTTTATACTGCTCATAGCGCTGGTCAGCGATCGTTATTGCCTGCAATAGCATCTGCCCGTTTCGTTTCAGCAAGTCGCAACACTTGCGAAAAAATACATCGTGATATTGATGGCCGACGGCTTCGATCATCTCGATGGAAACAAGCTTGTCATAACTACCCTGCAGATCCCGATAGTCTTCGAACAAGATCGTAATTCGGTCCTCGAGGCCTGCTTCTGCGATCCGCTGGCTGGCGAATTCATATTGCTGCCTCGAGATCGTCGTCGTCGTTACATGGCAGCCATACTTTTCCGCCGCATATATCGCAAATCCGCCCCAGCCGCTGCCGATTTCTACGACCGAATCCTGAGGCCCCAGGTCGAGTTTTCGGCAGATACGCTCCAGCTTGGCGGTTGCGGCCTGCTCCAGGGACGTATCCGGCGTCTCGAAATACGCGCTGGAATACATCATGCGCTCGTCCAGCCACAGACGATAAAATTCATTGCCCAGGTCGTAATGTGCCGCAATGTTCCGGCGGCTGCCCTCGCGCGTGTTCTTATTCAGCCAGTGCAGCAGTTTCTGCACGGGCCGCGTCAGTTTTGCAATCCCGGAATCGACGTTCTCGAGCACGTCGCGGTTTCTGAGCAGGATGCGAATAAGGGTATCGAGTTCATCGCAGCTCCAGTAGCCCTGGATATATGCCTCACCGGCGCCGATGGAGCCGCCGAATGCCACATCGCTGTAGAACCTCGGGTGCCGTACGCAGATCTGTGCGGTCAATGGAAATTCATCCGTAACCTCGCCGAAACTGGTATGTTCGCCAGCGTCGCTGATCACGATCTGGCCAGTCTGAAGACTCCTGAGGCGCCCGAGAAAAGCGCTGCGAGCCAGTCTGTCGAGACCGGCAGGCCGAATGGATCCAGCGAGGAATTCGGGCGAGTTGATTGACGCTGTTTTCACTGTGACCGCACCGCAAGCATGCGTTTTTTCTTTGGATGCACGTAAACCGGACACCGCTTGAGCCAGAGCAGCAGTGCCTGCCAGTGTATTGCGGCGATTATCTTGACGGTCAGGAATGGAAAGCGAACCAGTACGCCGGCAAGCGACGCGGCCGTAATTTCCTTACGCCGCATATTCATTGCCGCCTCGAATATCCGCCTGCCGTCCTGCGAATTAGCCATGTGCACGGAGAGACGCTGGTCCGGTGCGGTAAGCACCCAGTCGTATTTAATCTCCATCGGCATGAAGGGCGACACATGCAGCTTTTTCTGCGGGCTGAATCGCCATGAAGCGGTCTTATCAGTTTTGTTCGTACACGGCATGACGTAGGTGTCCTGCTCGCCCCACGGTGTGTTGTTCACCTCGGCAACGATCGTCTCGACAGCCGAACCATCAGCCGTAAAACAGTAGTAGAAACTCACCGGGTTGAAGCCATAACCGAAATACGACAGGTTGGTCAGCAAACGAATGGGGCCCGCGGGCCTCTTGCCGGTTTCTGCCGCGACGAGATCGCAAACCGAGTCAGCCAGTGGCTGATCGGCAGGACCGAGGTGATCCTCGCGCCTGAACCGCGCGATGGCCGGCCGCTTCACGGACCAAAGCCAGCGCTTTTCAAACAAGCGGGGAAGTTCGTCAAGGTCGAGATACATCATGAACAGGCGATAGCTGAATCGATGCAGCGCAGGCCGTGTTCGCGCGTGTCTAACTCGCCCTTCGTAAATGCAGCTTTCCATTAGCGAGTCGTTCCTCAAAATGATTGAGCGCGTTCAGCGCACTGACTACGCCGTCCTCGTGGAACCCGTTGCGCCAATATGCACCGCAGTAGTATGTACGATCAACATTGAGTTCAGCCTGCCTCGCCTGGGCCGCAACGGCGTCAATCGAGTAGACCGGGTGCTCATAACGCACACGCCGAATGATTCTGTCCGACCTGATCTGCCGGTCATTGTTCAGCGTTACGCAGTACTGTTGCTCCGCATCAAGGCCCTGCAGTATGTTCATATTATACGTGACCGCAACGTGGCGCTGGGCATCGCAGGGGACATGATAGTTCCACGACGCCCAGGCGCGCCGGCGCTTCGGCATTAATGAATCGTCAGTGTGGAGGATGGCCTCATTTTCCTGGTAGCGAATCGCGCCTAATACTTCAGCCTCCGAGGGGGTGGGATCGTCGAGCATCGCCAGCGCCTGGTCGCTGTGACAGGCGACAAAGACGTGGTCGAAGCGTTCGACTCCACCAGAGCCCGAACGAACTTCAACGTGATCGCCTGCTCTTCGAATCGAGTGAACCGGGCTGTTGAGCCGAACCTGATCGCGGTGTCCAGCGACCATCTTCCTGACGTACTCCCGAGAACCGCCTTCGACGACGCGCCAGGTCGGCCGGTCACGCAGCTGCAGCAGTCCATGGTTGGCGAAGAACTTTACGAGAAAAGCGACGGGCATGTCGAGGATCTTGCAGGGCTCCGACGACCAGATTGCGGCAGCCATCGGTACAAGATAATAGTCGATGAATTCTCGGCTGTACCCGTTACGCCGCAGGAAGTCGCCCAGGCTTGTCCCGGCATCGGTCACCTCGATGCCTTCGGAGCTTTCCCTGTGGAATCGCAGGATGTCCCGAACCATGCGGTAGAACGAAGGCCGGAAGATATTCTTGCGCTGGGCAAACAGCGTATCGAGCGTAGAACCCTTGTACTCTATATCGCCAGTCTCTGCCTGCACGCTGAAGCTCATTTCGCTGACCTTCGATGCCTGGCCGATCTCCTCGAGTAACGCCATGAAATTCGGGTACGTCCGATCGTTGAAAACGATGAAGCCCGTGTCGATCGGTATCCGGCGGCCTTTTTCGTAGACGTCCACGGTATTCGTGTGCCCGCCAACGTAGTTGCCGGATTCGAACACCGTTATTTCATGTTCGCGTCTGAGCTTATAGGCCGCAACATTACCTGCAATACCACTGCCAATAATCGCTATCTTCATGATGAAAGCCGCTCGCCCGGCGCTTACCAGCGCTGCGGCACCTTTTGAACCTTGGACACGTCGTAGCCGATAGAGGCCACGAATTCGATCAGGCGGTCGTAATCCTGCCCGGAAATTTCAGGTGTGCGCGCCATAATCCATACGTAATCGCGCTTCTGCCTGCCGATGATCGTCTGCGTGTAGCCTTCGTCCAGATAGACGATCCGATAATCACCTTTGAAAGGCCATACGAACCGCATGCCCCACAGCGCATTCGACTCGGTGTCCCGGATAAAGCCACGGGGGTTGTACTCCTTCAGTTTGCCTTCAAAGCTGTCTTTCCTGTAGGTGAAGTTCGTTGCTATGGATCCGTCCGAATCCAGCGTATAGGTCTCGACGGCGTTATGCGCGCCCTTCTCCAGGAACGTCGGAATGTTGGCAATTACGTACCACCGACCCATAAAACGATCGATGTCAACTTTAGCCACGGTTTGCATCTCGGGCTGCCTTGTTGCGCAGGCGCTCAGTACGAGCGCGGTAAGAAGAAGTAACGGTAACGTACGCTGATTATGCATCTCAGGATAACTCGTAGCGAATGATTTGCCCGCCCTTGGCGACCGACTCCAGCGCCAGCCACTCATCGTTTGCCGAGTACCAGACCGTGAGTTCGAGTTGCTTCGCAACGAGCTTGTACGGTGTCGCCTCCACGCGTTCGCCGCGAACCTCGAGAACGTCGCGACTCAGCCTCTGCACGTCGACGTCCAGGTACTCACCCGACTGCGGATTGAGCAAACGGGGCTGTTCCAGGAACGCCGGATTCCAGTAGGCGAAGCTCATCACGCACTCGGGCAACTCAACAGAGTCTCCGCCGCTCGTGACGCTGAAGCCGGCGCCGTCTCTTCGTCCGGATGCCTGCACGCGCTTGCCATTTGCGTTGGTCTCTGCGTCAAATTGGACCAGGCAACCATCTGCCCAGCTTTCAAAATTCGAGTGTTCGTAACGGTAGGCTGAAAAGAACAAAATCTTATACGTGAAGTCAGCCTCGCTCTTGACGCGCTTGTAACCATCGGCTTCGGCCACTTCGAAATAGTGGTTGCCGACCTTTTTGTCATTGATATAGACGTCGAAGTTCCAGCGTGCGACCGACCCGTCGTCTTCATTTGCGACAACGGGAACACTAACCAGCAGCGCGGTTACAGCAGCAAGGAGCAGATTGCCCAGGTTCTTTGTCATGATTTCGCTTCCTCGATATCTTGAGACACGCGCCTCGGGCCCGGGAAAAACGCGTTGGTCTGACGTATGTAAGCAGCATATTCCGGTCGTCGCTTGGAGATCGTTTTCTCCAGCATGGCGACGCCCGATACCTTCAGAAGCAGCAAGGACATTACGATAGGCGACGCGATACTCCACCAGCCGCCGGCGGAAACCGCAAACAGGTAGAAAGACCACCAAACGCAGAAATCACCGAAATAATTCGGGTGCCGCGTGTACCTCCAGAGCCCGCTGTCCAATACCTTACCTTTGCTGTCGGCTCTGCGCTTGAATTTCGCGAGCTGGTAGTCGCCGCCCGCCTCGAAAACGAACCCGACAGACCATAGCAGCGCTGCCAGAACGTCAATCCAGCCGAGGCTGGCCGTCGAGGTAATCGCGGGCAGTAGCGGCAGCGCGACGACCCAAGCGAGCACGCCCTGCAGGCCGAATACGATATACAGGGCCTTCCAGGCAAAGCCAGGCTCGTTGTGGGCACGAATAGACTGGTAGCGATAGTCCTCAGGCTCACCCCAGTTGCGAACCGTGATGTAGCCGGACAGCCGCAGGGCCCAGATAGCGACGAGCGCAAATACGAGATAGCCGCGCGGGGACAGGGTCTCCACCGACGCGGCGAACACTGCTGCCGCGACCAGGAAAAATAACGACCAGAGGCTGTCTACAAAGCTGACATCACGCTTGACGATGCTGGCAACCCAGGCAACGGCGCCAACACCCAGAATGACGTACAAAGCGAGAAGGTAGTTCTGCAGGTCCATCAAGCGGACTCGCCGACCGGCTCAGGTATGCCCGCCGGCAGCTCGGACATGCCGTCGAAAGTCTCAGAAAGCCGGAGCAAGATGGGCATCATGACGGCCCAGCCGATTCCGAGCGCAGCGAGTGCCGCAAACTGGTTGACCAGGTCGATGCCGCCGAGCTTCTGTCCCGCAATATAGGCCATGGGCCCGCCGAAGAGACCGAACAGCGCGGCCAGGCCCTCGCGGCCGCGTAGCCAGCGCATCGAAACATTGAGCGTCGTCGCGAACAGCATCCACATGGTGACGATCCAGTAGGGCGCCATAACCTCGCTGATCAGGCCGGATGAGTATTCGACCCAGCCAACGGCGACGAGCATGCTGTCGAACGTCGCACCGATCATCGCACAGCTCAGAATCAATATGAGCTCCTGCAGCGGGCGCCGGGCAAAATAGAAATGGATCGACAGTGCGATCAGTGCGGCGAGCGGGCCAAGCCACGGCATCTGCTGAGCGCCACCGATGACCGAGGAAAACCAGCCAATCTGGAAAGTTGCGAAATTGAGTATTAATAACATGTCACCGCACCGCCTTTTTGAATCGGTAATGGCCTACGTACCACTCCGTGCCGCCGCGATAGTTGAACAGCTCGGCGCACGCCATAAAGAATATCCGCCAGCGCTGCCACCACAGGTCTGCATTTGCATCGCCGTAGCAGGAGGCAAGAACGGGCATGATCGGACCCTTGTTTGCATCCATTTTTTCGAGCCACGCGTTGCAGGTCCGCGCATAGTGCAGGCCGCTCCAGTGCCAGCGCTGCTCGATGTTGAGATGTTCGGGGAAGCGCAGCGGCAGATCCGCACTGGGCATGATGCCGCCTGAGAAGAAATGTCGGCTCATCCAGTCACCCGGGCCCTTGTCGATGTATTCGTAGGGTGTCGAGCGGTGGCAAAACACGTGCATGAAGAAGCGGCCGTCAGGCAGCAACCAGTCGTTAATACGATGGAAGAGCTCACCGTAGTTGCGCATGTGCTCGAACATTTCGATGGAGACGATACGGTGATAGCGCCCGGGCGCCTTGAATTCGTTCATGTCACAAACGATGACGTCAATATTGGTCAGGGCGCGCTGTTGCGCCTGGCCCACGATAAACTCCCGTTGTGAAGACGAATTGGAAACCGAGGTAACGGTGGCGTTCGGATAGTTCTCTGCAATCCATAGCGACAGGGAACCCCAGCCGCAGCCGAGATCCAGCACCTGCATGCCATCCTCGATTCCGGCACGCTCACAGGTTATCTCGAGTGCTGCCGCTTCGGCTGCGGTCAGCGGGCCGGTGCCGTCCGGCCAGTAACAGCAGCTGTATTTGCGGTGCTCGCCCATGACCTGCGAGAAAAACTCCGCGGGAACTTCATAGTGCTGCTCATTGGCAAGGTCGGGAACCAGCGCAACCGGCGATTCGTTCATCATCGCGACAAAATCGTTCAATACAGCCGCCGCATGCTCGACGTCGCCGGCACGAATTTCCTTGCGCTTGTTTTCGAGCAGCCGCCGTATACCCGCTCTGATGACCGAGTCCGGGACAAGCCCGGTTTCTGTCCAACTGACCGCTCGTGCTGCTACCGCACTCATCACGTTCTCCATACCTTTCCGCCATGCAATATACAAACAGGGTCGTGCATCAACAATCCGCTCGAATCCTTTGTTACATTCAATTACAAGTCGTTGCAATCAGGGGCACTACAATAAGGGCTCAGTTACAATTTGAGGCCTTCCAATGCAGCCCGCGATCCTCTGGTTCCGCCGCAATCTGCGTCTACGCGACAATTCTGCGCTCATCGGGGCAGTCGAGTCCGATCAACCCATTATCCCGGTCTATATTTTGGATTCGCTGGACCAGGGCGGCGCGAGCCGCTGGTGGCTGCACCACAGCCTCGCCGATCTCGACTCGGCTTTGCGTGAATCGGGCTCGGGGCTGGTCCTGGCAGCCGGTGACCCGGCCGACGTCTTAGCGAAAATCGTTCAGCAAACCGGCGCGGCCGGCCTGTACTTCGCACGCCGTTACGAGCCCCGGGGCAGGCGCGATGAGCAGGCGATCGAGCGGGCTCTTGACGATTCCGTCGATATTCACGGCTTCGATGACAGCCTGCTCAACCATCCGGATACGGTGATGACTCAGGGACAGACCCCGTTTCGCGTCTACACCCCGTTCTGGAGAGCCGCGAGCAAGCTCGGCGAGCCCGCAGCTCCGCAACCCGCTCCCGCAGAGATCCGGTTTGCGGAGCATTCGGTGCCATCGCTGCGGCTCTCGGACCTGCAGTTATTGCCTGCAACACCGGACTGGTCGCAGGGTCTTCGGGATAGCTGGCAGCCCGGCGAGGCCGGCGCATTACATCGCTGCGACAATATTGCGGATGCCGTGATGAACTACGCCGAGGACCGGGACCGGCCCGATGTCGATTCGACCTCGCGGCTGTCGCCGCACCTGCATTTCGGCGAAATCAGCGTACGCGAGGCCTGGCACGCTATCCGGAGTGCGGAGGCGCAAAACCACTCGACCCGCGGGGCGGAAGCCCTGCTCAAACAACTTTACTGGCGCGATTTCAGTGCTTATCTTCTGTATCACTTTCCACAGCTGCCCGACACGCCGCTGCGCCCGGAGTTCGAGCATTTCCCCTGGTTAGACGACGCGGAACTGCTCCGTGCATGGCAGTCCGGCCGCACCGGTTACCCGATCGTCGATGCCGGAATGCGTCAGCTCTGGACGACAGGCTGGATGCACAACCGGGTACGCATGATCGCCGCGTCATTCCTCATCAAGGACCTGATGATTCCATGGCAACGAGGCGCGGCCTGGTTCATGGACACGCTCGTCGACGCCGATCTCGCTAACAACTCCGCCAGCTGGCAATGGGTCGCGGGCTGCGGTACCGATGCCGCTCCCTACTTCCGAATTTTCAATCCAACCCTGCAGGGAACGAAGTTCGATCCGGATGGGGTATACATACGGCGCTGGGTTCCGGAACTGGCACAAACGCCGGGGGGGTTCGTTCACGAACCCTGGCGCATGAGTCCTGAAGCCCAGGAGGCCGCAGGCTGCATCATCGACCGCGACTACCCGGGACCGATCGTTGACCATGGGGAAGCGCGCGCCAGGGCGCTCGAGGCCTACCAGGTAGTGCGATCCACACGATAGCCGGCTGCAACCGGTTCAATTGACCGGCAGGCGCACCTCGAAACAGGCGCCGGGCTTGTCGGTATCGATCAGGCGCAAGGTTCCCTCATGCGCTCTCGCAACCAGCGACGCGAGGTAAAGACCCAGGCCGGTACCGCCCGATTCACGCGTGCGCGACGGATCGCCGCGGTAAAACGGCTCACCAATGTGCGCCGCCTGGTCCGCCGGGATTCCGGGGCCGTTGTCACGCACGGTGAATACGAGATCCGATCCATCCCGGAAGAACGACAGCTCGACCGCACCGTCCTCCGGATTTGAGTAACGAAGCGCATTGCTCAACAGGTTCTTTAACAGCAGCGTGACGCGGGCCTCGTCTATCTCGGCGACGATCGGCTCGAGCGGGCGATTGACGTCGATACGTACCTGCTCATCGTCCCGCGAGAAGAAGTCATCGAGCAATTCATCGATCAGTTCGCCAACAACGACGCGGGTTCGCGCCAGCTGAGCATGACGAACGTTCAGTCGCTCGGCCTCGAGCAGCGATGCGACGATCTTCTCCATCTCAACGATTTCGGCCCGCAGCGAGAGCCTGTTTTCTTCGTCGTCGATAAATTCAAGCATGAGCCGCATTCGCGACAACGGCGTCCTGAGTTCGTGACTGATACCGAGCAGCAACGCGCGCTTTGCGTCGAGCATGCGCCCAACGTCGCCCGCCAACCGGTTGATATCCCTGGCCAGATCACCGAGCTGGTCCTGACGAATCTTGGTGATTCGGTGATCAAGGTTGCCGCGCCCTATCTGGGCCGCGCCGCGGCGAATGTCGCGTATGGGTATGAACAGCCAGCGGACAGCGATATAGGCCAGCAACAGGAGCGTCAAACCCTGGGCGATGATCTGCATCACGAGGTCCGGGCCCTGCTTGACGTCGGCAATTCTCGGCGTCGAAACAATGATGACGTAGCCCCCCTGCTGCATCCTGAGAAAAGCATGATTGTCTCTGCTCGCGAAGTCGATGCCGCGAAGTTCGTCCACCCAGGCCCCGGGGTCATCGCTGAATAGCGGGCTCGGCGCGAATGTCAGTTGGTCCGCGCGTGGAAAGTTCGGATCCGACGCCCAGTCGATATCCGGTCCGAGGATACGTATATCGACGGGCACGCTTTGCGTAATCGCGATCGCACGATCAATTTGCGGCGGCGTACCGATGTCTTCGCGCACGTAATGCACGTGCAGGGACAGGTGACCGCTGATCAGGCCACGAATTTCGTCGCTATTGTAAACCCGTTGTATCGCCTTGAGCGTGCCGAAAACAAACAGCCCGCCCAGCAGCACGAAGATCGCCAGCAGGCGAAACGATAGCGACCCGGCCAGTCGTTTAATCATCCGTCAGCGGCACGCCTATGAAGGAGTAGCCCCGACCCCACACCGTCTGTATGAATCGCGGCGGTTTGACAGAGTCGCCGAGCTTTTGTCGCAAGCGGCTGATCATGATGTCGACCGAGCGCGTCAGGATTGCCGCATCGATGCCGCGCAGCTCGCTCAGTATGTCGTCTCGCGAGAGCTTGCGACCGTGCCGGCGCGCGAGGATCAGCAGCAGCTCGTACTCCATGGATGTCAGGTCGATGAGCTTGCCATCGACGGTAACGGCTCTCGATTCAGTGTCGATGCTCAGGCCTTCGAAATCCATCTTGCCGGCCGTAGATCCGGTCGACTCCGCACGCCGCAGCGTCGCCTGGACTCGGGCGACCAGCTCCCTGGGTTCGAACGGCTTGCCAACGTAATCATCGGCCCCCAGCTCGAGGCCAGACACGCGGTCGATCACATCGCCTCTGGCAGTCAGCATGATGATCGGAAGATTGCTGGTTTTACGAATCTCCCGGCAAATCTCGAAGCCGTCCTTGCCCGGCAGCATGACGTCGAGGAGCAGCAGATCCGGATCCTCGCGTCGTAGTTTCCTGAAGCCCTCCTGCGCCTCGAAGGCGCATATGAGGGTGATGCCGAAGCGCTTGAAATATGCCTGCAGCAGCTCCGAGTGTTTTTTATCGTCATCGATAAGAAGTACTTTCGTCATGGCGTAATGATAGCGCGTGTCAAAGGCCGGAGCGCAGCGATGTGAGTCCGACGAAACATCTGGATACATTCTGCAACGTAATAGAGACCCTTCGCGGTCGGGATGCGGAGAATATTGCGTCAGTTTAGGGTTCAGATCCGCTGCAGTCGTGGCCACTGCACACGAACCTCGCGTCAAAATCCCCCGAAAGGACTCATAGCTTTATGCGTCCCCGACTATCCCCGCCGCGTGCGGGGATTTTTTTGTCCCGCGTCCACGCCACAGCAGGAACAGTGCGGGAATCACGACCAGCGTCAGCATCGTAGCGCTGATCATGCCGCCGATCATAGGCGCGGCTATTCGTCGCATGACCTCGGCGCCTGCCCCACCGCCAAGCATGATCGGCAGCAGACCCGCAACGACAGCAGCAAAAGTCATCATGATAGGCCGGACCCGGAGCAAGGCACCCTCGATTACGGCCTGCCGCACATCGGCATAGGACAGGGCTTGTCCACGAGCCTGCGCGTCATCGAGACGCCGGCCAAGCGCCTGGTTCAGATACACGAGCATCACGACACCGATCTCGACCGCCACACCGGCGAGGGCGATGAAGCCGACGCCGACCGCGACGGATACTTCGTAATCGAGCACGTACAAAAGCCAGATGCCGCCGATCAAGGCCATCGGCAAAGTGCCGAGGATGATCGCCACTTCTGCAAAGCGCCGGAAATGGATGTAAAGCAACAGCACGATGACGGCTAGCGTAGCCGGTCCGACAACGGCGAGGCGCTGCTGTGCGCGCACCATGTATTCGTACTGGCCCGACCAGGTCAGCGAGTACCCGGCAGGCAGCGAAACCCGCTCAGCAACTACCTGCCGGGCTTCGGTTACGAAGGAGCCAAGGTCGCGCCCGGCAATATCGACATAGGTCCAGCCGTTCAGGCGAGCGTTCTCGCTCTTGATGACAGGCGGTCCATCGACCACCCTGACGTCGGCGACGTCTGCTAGCGCAATGCGCGCCCCCTGCGGCGCCACGATCGGGAGCAGTCTCAATTGCTCGACCGAGTCGCGAACCCGTTGCGGGTAGCGCAGGTTGACGGGATATCGTTCCAGGCCTTCGACCGTTTCTGTCACGTTCATGCCGCCCACCGCAGAGCGAACGATGTCCTGTACGTCAACGATATTGAGACCGAATCGCGATGCGCGTTTACGGTCTATGTCCACTTCAATGTAGCGCCCGCCCGCGACGCGCTCGGAGTAGACGGACACGATCCCGTCTACGTCAGCGAGCGCGCGCTCGATCTCACGGCCGATGCGCTCGATGACGGTCAGATCGGGTCCCGCGACCTTGATGCCAACCGGCGTTTTTATACCTGTCGCCAGCATGTCGATCCGTGTCTTTATCGGCATCACCCATGCGTTGGTCAGTCCCGGATAGTTGACGACCCGGTCAAGCTCGGCTCGCAACGTCTCGGGCGTCATGCCGGGGCGCCATTCGCTGCGCGGTTTCAGCTGAATGACGGTTTCGATCATGGTCAGCGGCGCCGGATCGGTTGCGGTTTCCGCGCGACCGATCTTGCCGAAGACCTGCCTGACTTCGGGTACTGTGCGTATCATCCGGTCCGTGTGCTGCAGTATCTCTCGACCCTTGTCGATCGATACGCCCGGGTAGGTTGTCGGCATGTACATCAGGTCGCCCTCGTCGAGCGGCGGCATGAATTCGGAACCCAGCTTTGTCACGGGCCACAGCCCGGCCAGGAGGATGAACGCCGCCAGCACGAGCGTCGCCCTGGGGAAACGGATGACCCTGTCAACGACAGGTCGATACAGCGCTATCAGGACACGGTTGATTGGATTCGCCTTTTCCGGCCGGATGGCGCCGCGGATGAAGTAGCCCATCAGCACCGGCACCAGCGTAATCGACAGCCCCGCCGCCGCCGCCATTGCATAGGTCTTTGTCAGCGCCAACGGCGCAAACAGCCGCCCCTCCTGGGCTTCGAGAGTGAATACCGGCAGAAAACTCAGGGTAATAATGACGAGAGAAAAGAACAGCGGCGGTCCGACCTCGCTCGCAGCCTTCGTAATCACCTGCCAGCGATTCGTATCCGTGAGTGGTTCACGCTCTATGTGCTTATGAACGTTTTCGATCATGACGATCGCTGCGTCTACCATTGCGCCGATCGCAATCGCGATGCCACCCAGTGACATGATGTTGGCATTCATCCCCTGCAGGCGAATCACGATGAAAGCGATCAGGATCCCGATCGGCAGGCTGACGACGATCACCATCGACGATCGAATGTGGAACAGAAACAGCGCGCAAACCAGCGCGACGACCACGAACTCCTCGATCAGCTTGCGCTCGAGCGTATCGACCGCGCTTTCTATGAGCGTGGACCGGTCATAGGTCGTAACGATCTCCACGCCGTCGGGAAGACTGCGCTCCAGCTGCGACAGGCGCTCCTTGACGGCCTGTATCGTCGTCAACGCATTCTCTCCGGAGCGCATCACGATCACAGCTCCCACGACTTCGCCTTCACCGTTGAGGTCCGCGATACCGCGGCGCATCTGCGGCCCAAGCCGAATCTCTGCAACGTCAGAGAGAACAACCGGCGTGCCATTCTGGTTGACGCCCAGCGGAATGTCGGCGAGGTCGTCGAGGCCCTGCAGATAGCCTGTGGCACGAACCATGTATTCGGCCTCGGCCATCTCGACGACCGAACCCCCGGTCTCCTGGTTACCCTGTTGAATCGCGAGCTTTAGTTTCGCTAGGGGTAATCCAAATGCCCTCAGCTTGTCGGGATCGACGACCACCTGGTATTGCCGAACCATGCCACCAATCGTGGCGACCTCGGCTACGCCGGGGATCGTCTGCAACTCGAACTTGAGAAACCAGTCCTGCAACGTGCGCAGCTGAGCCAGATCGTTCTGTCCCGTGCGATCAACCAGCGCATATTCGAATATCCAACCAACGCCCGTAGCGTCGGGACCCAGCGCCGGCTTGGCGCTGAGCGGCAGGCGTCCTGACACCTGGCTCAGGTATTCGAGTACCCGTGACCGCGCCCAGTAAAGATCCGTGCCGTCCTCGAAGATGATGTAAACATACGAATCGCCGAAAAACGAGAAGCCGCGTACCGTTACGGCCCGGGGCACCGCCAGCATTGCCGTTGTCAGAGGATAGGTCACCTGGTCCTCGACGACCTGGGGTGCCTGCCCCGGAAACGATGTCTTGATGATGACCTGCACGTCGGACAGATCAGGCAACGCATCGACGGGTGTCTCACGCAGCGAGTAGAGTCCTGCCAGCGCAACGAATCCCGTCGCGATGAGCACGAGAAAGCGGTTGGCGATCGACCATCGTATCAGCCCGACGATCATCGCTCAGGCTCCGACCGGTTACGGGTCTCATTAACGGGTTCGTCCGAAACACCCTGCATGCGCGATAGCGCCGCCTCGATATTCGACTCCGAATCGATCAGGAACTGGCCGGACGTAACGATCCGGTCGCCGGCTGACACACCGCTGATGATTGCCACACGACCCCCGGATTCGATACCGATTTCAACGGGTTGCGCACGAAAATGCCCGTCGCCGAGGGCCATGACCACTCGATCGACGGTTCCGCCGCGAATCAGGGCTTCGCGGGGAACGTGCACGACCTCGCCCGTATCGTCGCCGCGTATCGTGACCCGGGCGAACATGTTCGGCCGCAGCTCATCGGTTTTGTTATCAAAGCGCAAGCGTACCTTCAGTGTTCGCGTCTGCGGATCGAGTTCCGGATAAACATAGTCGACAGTGCCGTACAGCAGCTTGCCCGGCAGGTAGTCGAGTTCGACCATCGCCTCATGACCCGACTTGACCCACGCAGCCTGGCGCTCGAATACTTCCGCCAGGATCCAGACGCGGTCGAGATCAGCAACCGACATGACGTTTGTTGCCGGCGTGACATAAATGCCCTCGCGCACCCCGAGGTGTGCGACGACTCCGTCCCGCTCCGCATAAACCCGCACGCGCTGTTCGACCTTGCGCTGCTTATTCAGGCGATCGATCTCGGCAGTCGTCATGCCGAGAGCAGCGAGCCGCTCGCGCGACGCTTCGTGCAAGGCGGTGTTGCGGCTCTGGAGCGCTGCGAGATACTCTTCCTGGGCATTGACGAGAGTTGGCGAATACAGTTCGAACAGGACCTGTCCGCGCTCGACAGCGTCCCCCGTTGACGTCACCGACAGTTGTTCAAGCCAGCCATCGACTCGGGTATGAATGTGCTGCAGCGTATCCTCGTCGTAGCCCACGTAGCCGACCGTTTCAATCTGGCGCTGCAGAATGCCGCTCTCCGCGACATCGGTTCGAACTCCCAGGTTGCTGACGATGAGCGGGTCGATCGACACTACACCGGACTCCGAGTCCGGCGCATACACAGGCACCAGCTCCATGCCCATCGGTGATTTGCCAGGCGCGTCGCGCCGGTAGTCCGGATCCATCGGGGCAACCCAGTACAACACCTCGCGCTCATTGTCCGCAGCGGGCGGGTTTGTCGGGCCGGATGCGGGATTCCAGTTTCGTCCTAGGGCAAACCCGATCACGATTGATGCAAGCAGTGCGACAACGATAATTGATGCTCTGGTCATTGGGAGATACCTCCTAGATTTGCGAGCAGGGCATAACTTTGGGCCCGCTCGACCTGCAGCCGGATGTGCTCGAGACGTGTATTGAGATTGTCGATATAGCCCCGCATAACGTCAGCAAAATCGCCGTTGCCGGATTGATAGGCAACCAGCGAGGCTCGCGCCTGATCCTCGGTCTGAAGAAGAATCAACTGCTCGTAAAGGTCGATTCGCCGGCTCAGATCATGCCAGCGGGCATATTCCGCATCCAACCGGCTGAAGAGCCTGCGCTGCAGTTGCGCTTTTGTTTCCTGCGCGGCGCGTCGGTCGAAAAGGGCTGCCGACAAGTTACTGTCGACCGACTTTTTACTGAAGAATGGCAGGTCCACGGTAAGTACCAGGCTCACGAAATCGGAACGAGGCTCGCCGGTCGCGAGCACTCCTTCCCGATAGCTGTAGCCAAGATCCAGCGCCCAGCCCGGTTTCGATCCCTCTTCGGCAAGATCGACCCGCGCCTCCCGTGAAGCGATTTCATCATCTGCCGCGCGCAGGGCCGGGTGCCGCAGCAAGCCCTGGTGAATCTCCCCAAGTTCCGGCACGTGGCTCCAGTTGGGAAGGCCGGTCGCCATCGGCCTGGCGGCGTTCTCTCCGACCCACTCGCTGAGCGCGGCCCTGGCGCCTGCGTACTGCCGGTCGATATCGATAAGCCGGTCATCGAGGCGGCTGAGCTCGAGCTCGGCGCGCAACACATCCTGCTGATTTCTGCGGCCCACGGCATACAGCGAACGGGCTATCGTCGCGAGGTCGCTGAAAAACGGCCGCGATTCACTGACCAGTTCGTGTGCGCGATGCCAGTAATACGCATCGAGCCAGGCGTGGCGCACCGCGGTCAGCACGTCGAAACCCCTGGCAGTAGCGCTCGCATTTACCGAACTTGCCTGCAGGTTCATCTGGCGCGCGCTGATCTCGCGCGACTTGCCCGGGGGAAACGCCTGGCGAACCGCGACGAGCGCGTGTGTCATGCCCTCGGTTGAGAAACCGCCGGATTCGATCGGGAAATTGTTGAGCCCGACGCGAAGAACCGGATCAGGAAGCTGTGCTGCAGCAATGGCGCGTTGCTCGAGTGCGCTCGCCTGCGCCTGCAGCGCCGCCTGTCCGGGTTCGCTGACGAGCGCCAGGTCTTCCGCTTCGGCAAGCGTCAATGGCACCTGGCGCTCCGACAGCGCGGCGGCTGAATACAACAAGAAAACTACGAAAATACATGAGGGCAATCGCCCACTGGAAAACGTCATCGACTGGATCTCCTTCGTTACGAACCGAACAGAAACGGCTTACAACGAAGTGATCGCTAATCCAGGTAGACGCAATAAAGAATGTTCAGATCCGGCGGAGCGCCGGGATGCGGCGAGGCATGGCGTCCCACCCAAGGACCATGTGCTGCGCTACGGTCTGCCGCGACCGGCTCGTCGGGGGCGGGGATCGCAACCAGAATCGCCGGCACCTGCTTGAACTTTACCTGGCCGCTACGCGCATCGTGATTGAGCTCATCGGCCAGCATGCAGCTGGCTGCGGCGGAGCCACAAGGCGCCTCCTGATCCATGCTTCCGTGGTCATGTGCCTGCGCTGCAGCTTCGCTGGAACGTTCCTGCTGGATCTCGAGCGCCATCGCGCAGGGCTGAAGCGCAAGGTTCAACCACACGGCAATGAACAGGCCCAGCGCTTTAAAGCGCCGCTGCTGTCGTCTTTTACTGCGCCTGACCATCCGATTCAATCGTGCGTCCCGACCAAGTTAAGTGGAGAATCCAATATTCCGTCCTCTGAGGCTATTGCTAAGACTACGTATGCGTCAAGTACCTGGATCACAGCAATGCCGGGCGAATTGCCGCCGATCAGTATAGAATTCGACGATATTCCCCACCTCATCGATCACCGATCTAACTTTCAGGGAGGCATTCTTGGATCAAGTAGCAACGCTGGCTGTCGAGTATGCAAAGCTTGCCTACAATTACCTGAGCCAGACCGAAATCCTGCTGCAGCTCGCGCTAATAGGCATCCTGTTCCCGCCCGCCTGGTTTTTGTCGAATCGTGTCGAGCCGATTCTCGAGGAGCATGCGCGGCAGATAAAGGGGATGCCCGGTTTATTGCGGATCATCATCGCGTTTCTGCGCCGATTCGAATGGTTGTTTTTCGTCATCCTCCTGTTCGTTGCCTACATAGCAACAAGCGTCGTCGCATGGCCCGATAGTAACTACCTGATATACAGCGCCATGCTGTTGTCGGCGACCTGGCTGTTGATCTCGGTCATCTCTCATGCGATCAGGAGCCGAACGGTTCGCAAGTTGTTTGCTTACATTGCCTGGCTGTATGTCGCCGCAATGGTCCTCGGGATTGTCGATGACGTCGCCGCAGTACTCGACCGCGCCGGCTTCAGCATCGGTCAGTTCCGTCTTTCGATTCTGGGTGCGTTAAAAGCCGGTTTCCTGCTGGGTTTGCTGCTGTGGCTCTCCTACAGTGCCGGCAACTTCATCGATCGCCGCATTCAGGGTATCGACGAGCTAACCCCGTCACTGCGTGTTCTGCTTGGAAAAATCACGCGCATAACGCTGATCATTATCGCAGCGCTCGTCGCGCTCTCCGGCGTTGGGATCGATCTCACCGCGCTGACCGTATTGTCGGGTGCCGTCGGCGTCGGTATCGGTTTCGGCCTGCAAAAAGTCGTATCCAACTTTATTTCGGGGATCATCATCCTGATGGACCAGTCGATCAAACCCGGCGACACGATTTCGCTCGGCGAGACGTTCGGCTGGATCCGGGAGCTGCGGGCCCGATTTGTCTCGGTCGTGACACGCGACGGGCGCGAGTTCCTGATCCCCAACGAAGATTTCATCACGCGAGAGGTGATCAACTGGTCATTTTCCGACAAGTATGTGCGTCTCGACGTGCCTTTCGGCGTGTCTTACGATTCTGATCCGCACGAGGTTATTCGACTGGCGACGGAGGCGGCCGGATCGGTTGATCGCGTGGATACAAAACTGCATCCGCCCGTCTGCTGGATGATCGAATTCGGCAACTCATCGCTCGATTTCAAACTGCGCTTCTGGATCGATGATCCGCAGCAGGGACTGACGAACATCCGCGGCAAGGTCCTGATCGCGCTTTGGGACATTTTCAAAGAGCACGGCGTGGCTATCCCCTACCCGCACCGCGAGGTGCTGTTCAAGACGCCGCTCCATGTCGAGTCAAGCTGACGTATGGTGGCCACTGACAATCCCATTAACGACCCATACAGCTAGGAAGAATCAATACCATGACCGAAGACCGTAACCTGGCCCTGTTTTGCGATTTCGAAAACGTAGCAATCGGCGTTCGCGACGCGCGCTACTCTGTTTTTGATATACAACCGATACTCGAACGCCTGCTTTTGAAAGGCAGCATCGTAACCAAAAAAGCCTACTGCGACTGGGACCGCTACAAGCAGTTCAAAAAGGGTATGCACGAAGCCGCTTTCGAACTTATCGAGATCCCCCACGTCAAGCTGTCGGGCAAAAATTCGGCCGACATTCGCATGGTCGTCGATGCGCTCGACCTGTGTTACACCAAAGAACACATCGATACCTTCGTGATCATCTCAGGCGACTCCGATTTTTCGCCACTGGTCAGCAAGCTCCGCGAGAACGCCAAAACGGTCATCGGCGTCGGGGTCAAACAATCGACATCGGACCTGTTGATCAGCAACTGCGATGAGTTCATCTTCTATGACGATCTCGTCTCCACCGAGACCGGTGGCACACCCGAGACAAATTCAGAAGCCAAATCGAAAAAGCGGAGCAAGAAAGTTCGAAAAACCTCGGCCGCAAAGAAAGCCGATCCGGCTCAGGAGGCCATCAACCTGGTGCTCGAGACGACAGAGGCGCTGTATGCCGAGCGCGGTGATCGCGCGAAGCTGTGGGGGTCGATGATCAAACAGACCCTGAAACGCCGCAGTCCCGGCTTCAACGAGTCAGTCTACGGCTTCAGCTCGTTCAGCGACCTGCTCGAAGAGGCAGCAAAGCGCAAACAGCTCGACCTCGAGCGAGATGAGAAATCCGGCGGCTACATAGTGCTCGGGGTCAGGAACAGCGAATAACGATCCACGCTCGGGCGCTGATCTTTCAATCAGGCCTCGAGCGCCTGTCGCACTCGCTCCGGCGTAAACGGCATGTGATAGAGCCGTTTTCCGGTCAGCGCATGGAATGCATTCGCAACGGCCGCCCCGATGAACGGATTAGCGATCTCACCGAGGCCGGTCGGCGCCGAATCGCGGTCGATGAATTCCACGTGGATCTCTTCCGGCGTCTCCACCATTCGCAATAACTGGTAGTCATGGAAGTTGGACTGCATGACCGTGCCTTCTTTGACCGTAGCGCGCTCTTTCAGAACGCTCGAAATACCGAATACGACTCCGCTTTCAATATTGCGCCGCGCCATCTCGGGCTGAACGATGATGCCGCCATCAACGGCGACCCAGGCTTTGTGCACTCTGATCTTGCCGCGTGACCGGTCCACCGAAATTTCCACGACGCCTGCCCCGACGGACCCTGAGCGCTCGGTTACCGACAGCCCCAATGCCCGTCCCTCCGGCCTTGTCCGGCCCCAATCCGACATTCTCTCGACCAGATCGAAAACGGCCTGTGCCCTCGGCGTCATCGCAAGCCGGGATCGCCGGAACGCCAGCGGATCCATGTTTTCACCGGCGGCCATTTCGTCCACGAAACTTTCGATAGCGAAGATGTTGGGCGGATGGGCGACGGCTCGCCAATGCTTTACCCGAATGCCATGCGAGGTGCCGCGCAGCTCAACCAGCTGATTCGGGATTCCGTAGTATTCATCCAGCTTGATGCCCGCAGTCAGCAGGTTTTGTCCATCACCGACGACGCAATGGCGCCAGCCCGAAATCTTGCCGGCCTCATCCAGCGCTGCCTCGACACACTGGTAAGACTGGGGACGAAACATGGCGTAAGCGAGATCTTCCTCCCGGGTCCAGATCATCTTGACGGGACGCTTGATGCTGCGCGCAATGAGTGCCGCCTCGATCGTGTAGTCGGTGACCGTGCGCCGGCCGAACCCGCCGCCCATGTAACACTGATGATGGATCACCTGGCTGGTTTGCAATCCCAATGCTTCTGCAATCTTCTCTCGCGAGCTACCGGGTGCCTGGGTGCCCTCCCATACTTCGACCTGGTCGCCGGCCTCATTGAATCGTGCAACGCCATTTAACGGCTCCATCTGCGCGTGATAGCCGTAATCGCTCCGGAAGTTCGCTTTGTACACGCGGGCTGCGTTCACAAAAGCGGCCTCGACATCGCCTGTCACATTGACCGGCGTAGCCGTTGCCTCGTGCCGTTCGGCAATAGCCGCATAGTCTTCGCTGAGGGCCCGCTCCGAGTCAAAGCCCTCTGCGGCCGCCCCCCTGGTCCACGAGACATTCAGCGCCTGCCTCGCGGCAAGGACATGCTCGAACGTATCGGCGACGACCGCGACGCCGCGCTCAAGTTTCACGATGTCGACGACGCCCTTGAGCTTACGGACCTCGGCGTCATTCCAACCCTCGGGTTCAGCGAGCTGGACGGGCGCGTGCACGGTGCTCGCATACACCATCCCGGGAAGCTGCACATCGATAGAGAAGACGGCAGCACCGTTTACCTTCTCGGGAATGTCGTGCCGGTCCACGGGCTTGCCGATAAGGCGAAAGTCGCTCTTCTTTTTAAGTTCGTCGGCGGTGACGGCCGGCATCGCCGCGGGAACCTCGGCAAACCCGGCGATCTCGCCGTAGCTGAGCCTGCGGCCATTGACTTTGTCGACGACGACACTGGGCTCCGTCGTCAATGTGGTGACATCGACACCCCAGCGCTCTGCTGCGGCCTGCACCAGTACCTTGCGCGCCTGCGCGCCGGCCAGCCGCATGGGCTGGAAGTAGCTCCTTACAGCGCGGCTGCCAGCAATCTGCATGCGTTTGCGGCCGCGATTCATATAGCCGTATATCTCGGGCTCGGCCGGCGCCATTTCGAGCGTGACTTTCGACCAGTCGGCGTCGAGCTCCTCGGCCAGCGCAATCGGCACACCGGTCATTGAGCCCTGACCCATCTCCGCCGCCGGCGTGATGATCGTGATGCTGTCATCGCTTGCTATGCGCACCCAGGCGCCGATTTCATGGACGGCCGTCTTTGCCTCGGCGGCCGAAATCAGCCATCCGCGGCCGGGACCGACGGCTACCGCAAAGGTCAGGCCCGCGGCCCCGCCAAGAAAACTGCGGCGGGAAATACTGGTATTGATCGTCGCGTTGTCCGCCATGGCTTAACCCTCCCCTGACGCGCGTTCGATCGCTGCGATAATGCGATTGTAAGTACCACACCGGCAGAGAATGCCGTTCATGTGCGAGACAATCTCTTCACGCGTCGGATTCGGATTTCGTTCCAGGAGTTCAGCGGCCTTCATTATTTGACCTGACTGGCAGTAGCCACACTGCGGGACCTGCTCGGCTATCCATGCCTTCTGCAGCGGATGGCTCGAGTCCGGTGACAAACCTTCTATTGTGGTGACGCTCGCACCGGCCGCCTGGGCGAGCGGTGTCTGGCACGACCGCACCGCTTTGCCGTTCAAGTGCACGGCGCAGGCTCCGCAGAAGCCGCTCCCGCAACCGTATTTGGTGCCTGTGAGCTCGAGGTGCTCCCGGATCGCCCAGAGCAGTGGCGTATCAGGTTCTGCCGCGATCGCAACCTGCTTGCCGTTGACGTTGAGTTCAATCATCGCTCCCGATCTCCTTGCGACTTTCGTTTCAGAAGTTACGTTTTCGGACGCTCTTCGCAAATTTATTCGATACGCCTCGCGAGCCCGCGAGTCAAGTTTCGGGCTCGAGATCCCGGTCGATCATTGCGGCGTGCGAACCGTCATGCCCAGAAGCCGGACACTCTGTCGATGAGCCAGTAGGTCGCGACGCTGCCGATGACGTAGCTGGCCGGTACGGTCAGCGTCGTCCAGTGCACATCGCGGCCCCGAGACAATCGCAGCAGCCTGACGAGTAAGGGCCGCAACACGAAAAACGCGGCCAGCACGGCGAGTACGAAAAGAATCTGGCCGATCTCGACGCCGACATTGAAAAACAACAGCGCAGTCGGCAGCTCGGTCTGGGGGAGCCCGATATCGCGCAGTACCGCCGCAAAACCGAAACCGTGCAGCAATCCGAAAGACACCGACACGGCAACCGGGAATCGATAGGCCAGCGAACCGTCGTAACCCTTGACGATCTCCCAGGCCATGAACACGACGCTGAGCGCAATTGCCGCCTCGACCGGTGGTGTTGGAATACGCACAAAGTCCAGCGCAGACAGGGCAAGCGTGATCGAATGCGCCACCGTGAACCCCGTAATCGTGATCAGCAGGCGTCTCGGCGTTCCGGCGATAAACAGCAGGCAGGCCACGAACAGCAGGTGATCGATACCGATCCAGATGTGTTCGATACCAAGCGCTGTGTACTGCGTTGCGACAGCAAAGCGGCTTTCAGCGTCGGGGACCGTCCACTCCGTTTCGTCGGGCTTCAGGATGCGCAGGTGCTCCTCGCCATTGGCGAGCTTTATCTTGTACAGCGTCGACAGAGATGGATTCAGGATCGGGAATTCGATGCCGACCACGCGGCCTGAAAGACCCTGATCGCAGACAAAGAGCTGCTGGCCAACGTATTCCGCTCCGGCCTGCTGCCAGGCCGGCTGTCGCTCCGCAACACATCCACCCGGCAGCGTCGGGTAGGGCAGCGTGCGACCGGGCATGCTGGCCGGTACCTTCCAGGACACGCTATAAGTGTTGGCCCCGGTTTCCGTGATCTGGACATAGTTCGGGCGCGCATCGTGGGCAGACGCCGGGATCGCAGCAAAAACCGCGTAAAACAGCACTACCAGGAAGCCAAACCTCATCGGGTCTCGCCGGTACTCGCATCGAAGCTGCGACGAACGTCATAGGTATCGACGATCGCCTGGATGGCCCGATCGTTTTGCTCACGAATGAGTTCACGCTCGAGATCTTGCCGAATAGCTGTTTCGATCTCTGCCAGTTCGGGGTACCGGCCCTCGGCTTTGCGGGGAATCATGACGAGATGTGCGCCGTACGGCGATTCGAATGGCCCGAACCAGCGAGTGTCGCTCGGCTCCAATGCAAACACGGCCTCGGCCATCCGGGCGCCGAAATGACTGCGAACAAAATCGGGGTCCCGTTCAACGTAGTTGACGAAGTATGGAAAGCGTTCACCGTGACGGGGCGCGTCACTGAAAACGACGTTATTCGCATTCAGCTCATCGAGCTTGTCACTCGCAAGCGCCAGCGCGTCATCCCTGCTTCGATTCTCGCTGGAAAAAAATACGTGCGTAAACGTGACGTACGGCTGCACGTAATAGTCCTGTCGATTCGCTTCGTAGTATGCACGCACATCGTCATCGGACACCTGGACCGCCGCCGTGACAAAGCCGTTGGTGATGAATTCGATCGACTGGATCATGCGCTGTTTGATCACGTAATCGTTCTTGTCCATGCCGAGCGCCAACGCTTCGCGGTGCAGCGCCTCTTCGCGCACATAGTCATCGATAAGCCGCTCGAGCTCCTGCGCCGACATGCTGTCGAGACGCTCTCCCGCAACCTTCGGCTCGAAGGCTCGCGTTCGAAACTGAACAAAAGTCAGCAACGCGTCGCGATCGACGTTGATCACCTTGCTGTCGTAACTCGCGGCATCGTCCGCGACGATCTCGAACAAGACGAAGAGCGCAAGGCCTGCGAGCAGGAAGTGCGCCAGCGGTTCTTTGAGAATTTTGCTCATGGCGTCAGGTGTTCGCTATTAAAAAGGCCGCCATCATCTGATGGCGGCCGGATTGTACAAGGACACCCGGCTTACGGCGTATACCAGATCGGCGAGGTATAAGCGCGTTCCTGGGTCGTCAGCGGAATTTCCGGCGGCATCTCAATGCCATATCGTACCGCTTCGTAGGCAGTCCAGCGTGGCGTTGGAATCTCCAGAACACGAGCGTAGTAAACGGCCGGCACGTCGGCATCAAAATCGGGATCAGTCCATGCCGTGATCAGTTCCGAACTGCCAATCGTGTTGGTCCAGGTGGCGGTTTCGATGTCGACCGTATTACCGACTGCGGGCAATTTGCCGTCGGCTCCCGGCTGCCGCGCCCCGGACCACACTACGTCGTACACCTTCTCCTTGCGCTGACCACGCTCGTCGAGCCAGCCTTTGACGATCTGGATCCGGTCGAGGTTGCCGGACATTGGATCGCGCAGCGCAGCGACCAGGAACGAGGGTGCTTTTCCGGCGGGCGCAGTGCTCAGATCACCGCCCATCGGCACGCCTTTCAGGTATCCCGCATCAGCCGGCAAGCGGCCTTTCGTATCGGCAGCGGAAAAGTCCCAGCCGCCGAAGAAGCGCACCAGCATGCGCGGCCCTGTCGTCGCATAGGTTTCCTTTCGCATCATGGCATCGAACAGGGCTTCACGCGTATTCTCTGTTGCCCAAACGCCCTGATAGCCCGAGGCGACCATGCCCCAGCCCGTGTACTCCTTAATACCGTCCTCGGTCTCGATCCGCGCCATCGGGTGATGTACGCGGTCCGCACTGGGTTCGGCACCCGAGTGCTTACCGAAGAAATTTTCTTCTTCGGCGGTCGCGAGGCCGGTATGGCTGTCCGTCGCGCCGATCAGGCCGAACTTGTAGGGATTGACGCCCAGTTTCTCGCCAAGCTCCAGCCCGACCTGCAGCCCGGTGCGGGCATATTCGCCCACCAGCATGGCGTCGGTTTTCAACTCGGTAAGATCGAGATTGCCCTGGTCCCATGTCTCGTAGTCCGCGAACTCGTCATTTGGAGACAGGTACGGGTGAGCTTCCCCATCCCCCTTTATCTGAGTGGCTTCATAGAGCGGCTCCCAGCGGGCGCGAGTTTCAGCATACGACCGGTTGACACGGCCGTCGAAGTAGGTGCGTGACTGGGGGAACATATGGCCGTTCGACATGTTGCCGTTGTGAGCAATGGCGAGCAGCCGGCCACCGGTCTTGTCTTCATAGTCCTGCAGCCACTTCCAGAGTTCACGGGGATCAGGGCTGCCGTAGGGCGACAGCGTCGTGTACGGCTCCATGACGCTCGCTTTGGTCGCGTCATCGCGGTATACGACGACGCGATGCAGGTTGATGCCTTTCTCGGTCGAGGTCCATTCGTAGCCAATAAACGCGGTGAAGTGGCCGGGCAAATAGTTGTCCTCGGCAGCCTTGATCGTCAGGTCCCACGCCGAGCGGTAGCCGTCCGACCCGGGGAACATGGCCAGGGCCGGCGGAAATTCATCGGCGGTCAGCGCCTGGATGATCTCGACAGCCGCCGCTACGCCGTCCTTGCCTCCCTTACGAACCATGTCATACCAGCGACGACCGGTCGGATCCGCAAGCATTGATGGCTCGCCGCTCATAAGGCGCGGGAAAAAGCCCATATTGTCGGAGTGGTCGGCGACGACGAGAAAATCGAGCGGTCGTGACAGCTTGACGCGCTGACCGGTGGACGACACTACTTCCATGCCGCGCGCAAAACGGTACGCATCGTCTGGCGTCAATGTCGCTCCGAAAGCGCCGGCATCCAGTGACATGCCGGTATGCAAATGCGTATCACCCCAGAACACCTGGGTCGGAAAATTGCGATTCGCATACGGCGAATAATTCTCGCGCTCGGGAAACGCGTTCTGAAGAGATTCCGCGGATGGCATCGGGTCCTGCGCATATGCGGTAGCCACCAGCAATGCACTGAGCGCGGTCGCTGCCAGTGTCGTCGTATATCTACTCATGCTTACTGCTCCAATCGAATTGGCATCAAGGTGTGTACCAGATCGGTGACGAATAGGCCCGCTCCTGGATAGTCGCGGGATGACCGGTTTCCTCGACCGGCATGTTCAGTGCGATCGCGTCATACAGCGTGTGCCGCGGCGTCGGTATCTGCAGGACGCGAACGTAATAAAGAGAGGCCTTGTTTGCATCGAAGTCCGGGTCGCTCCAGACCACGGCGAGCTCGGGGTCACCGATGTCGTTCGTGTAATTGCCGGTGCGGATGTCCACGGTATTTCCAACCGGCGGGACCGTGCCATCGGCACCGACCACGCGGCCGTCCGACATGGCGATATTGTATATCCGCTCCTGCGGCATACCCTCGTCGTCGAGCCAGCCCTTGATCACCTGGATTCGATCCAGGTTCGCGCCGACGGGATCCTTGACGGCACGAATCAGGAACGACGGCGCCTTGCCGGCCGGTGCGGCCGAGAGATCACCACCCATCGCTACTCCCTTAGCGTAGCCTGACTGCGCGATGCTTTTCGCCGCCGCATCAGCGGGCTGGTAGTCGAAACCGCCGAAAAAGCGCAGCTGAATTCGAGGGCCGGTCGTCGCATAAACTTCCTTGCGCTTTATTGCGTCGAACAGGGCATCACGCGTGTTCTCGGGCGCCCATACGGCCGCGAGGCCGGCCGCACCCATGTCCCAGCCCGGCGTACCCGGAATGATGTCCTCCTTCTTGGTGCCGGGCGTCGAGTCGATCGCCATCTTGCCGTGGAAATTGTCCTCTTCGGCAGACGCCATCCCTGTGTGCGAATCCGTCGAGCCGATCATGCCAAACTTGTACGGGTTGCCGCGGTCGCGGCTGTCGAGGACCAGGCCGCGCAGCAGCGCCGTGCGCACATAGTCGCCGTTTTCGACAATGCGCTTCTCCTGGCTTTCGATAATGGCCCGGTCCGCTTCGCTGAGCTCGCCGAGGAAACCATCGCTGAACATGCTGCGCGCCTCGACACCCTCTGCAGCGATGAGGTGTTCGTAGGTCTCAAAGTCCGCAAATTCATCATTCGGCGATAGCCGGGGGTGCGTCTCGGAATCGCCCTTTATCTGGGTCATCTCGACGACGGGCTCCCAGCGCATGCGTTGCGTCGCGTATGCCTTGTCGACACCCTCACCGAAACTGTCGACGAGTGGGAACATCAGTCCGCCCGAGATGTTGGAGTTGTGTGGAATTGCGAGGAAGTCCGCGCCCGACTCCATAGAGGTCTTTTCCAGCCAGTTCCAGAGGTCTTCGGGCTTATCGCTGTCGAGGCTTGTAAAGGGAATAAAGGTTTCCCCGTTCGACCGGTCACCTTTCATGATCAGGACGCGATGAAGGTTCTGGCCCTGCGGCGTCGAGGACCACTCCCAGCCCATGAAGGCCGTAAACTTACCGGGTTCGTCGTGGCGATCAGCGGCATCCATGATTTCGCCCCAGACCGATGAGTTAATCGCAGGATTGTTCAGATTGGGGTCGGCCGGAACGATCTTGTTGACCTGCGCGATGAGTTCGCCGAACACTTCTATCTCCCGGCCCTCGTTCGCCATCTGCAGATAACGCTTGCCGGTCTCGGTATCCGACACGCGCGGGTCGCCCTGCAAAACCATCGGCACGACGCCCATGAATTCAGCGTGATCGGAGACAACGAGAAAATCGAGCGGCGTTCCGATCTGGATACGCGCCTTGTGATACGGATGCACAACCGGGTAGCCCTTCGCATAGCGATACGCGGTATCCGGGTCCGCTGAACGGTTCTGCATCAGGTAGGCGTCCGGAGAATACGACGTATGCAGGTGGGTGTCGCCCCAGTACAGGTTATTCAGCGTGTTGGCTTCAACAGTGCCGGTTGAAACGGCTGCTGCGGGCTCCACCGCTGCCGGGACCGCGTCGGCAATTTGCGGCTCCTGCCCGGACTCGCCGCATGCGGCAAGCGCGAGTGCAACCGCGAAGATCGTGATTGACTGTCTCATTATTTCTCCCTTCACCTCCATTCTGGAGGTCCGTATTAAATTGGCAGAATTTGAGCCCGTCACCGGGTCAACTTCAGTACACCATCGAGCATCTCGCCCTTGATGCGAAAAGCTGTACGGGTGATTAAGCACATCGTCGCCTGTTCTTTAATCGCAGGGCTTTCGATGAGTAACGAATGGATTTGCGCCTTAGTATAAAGCAGTTGAAGCGACGATTTTATGACTGGCCGGTTATTGTGTACCGATTCATGCCGTGTCGCGCAATTCGGGATTACCGAAGGCGAGCACGCCGTCGTCCAGCGACTCCTCGCGGAACAGCTTCCTGTCGCTCAGATAATTCTGTGGATTTAACCAGGGCTGCCGGTCACCTTGCCGAGGCATGCGCTCTATGACCCGCTGAATATAGCCGGACGAGAAGTCCACGATCCAGGGCCGCGCCGGCATTCCTTGGTCCGCTTCACGCAATCGCGGCGTGCACTGGCGGCTCCCGATGGCGTCCATGTAGTTGATCAGCCGACAGGAGAATTCTGCAATGAGATCGGCGCGCAGCGTCCAGGACGCATTGATATAGCCGAACGTCGAGATCAGGTTGGGCACACCCGAACACATGATGCCCTTGTAGCTGAACGTCTCTGCAAAATCGACCGGCTGGTCATCGACGACGAATTCGACGCCACCGAGAATGACGAGATTTAGCCCGGTCGCAGTAATAATGATGTCCGCCTCGAGTTCCTGCCCCGATGCGAGCAAAACACCGTGTTCGGTGATTGTCTCGATCTGATCGGTTACCACGGAGGCCTGGCCCGACCGGATGGCGCGAAACAGGTCATGGTCCGGCACAAGACAGAGGCGCTGGTCCCACGGGTTATAACTCGGCGTAAAGTGCTTTTCGACGTCGTAGTCAGGACCAAGCTCCTTGCGTACCCATGTCAGCAGTTTGCGTTTGACCCGCTCGGGCCTGATCCGCGTCTGCCGGTACAGCCACTGCTGAATCCTGATGTTTTTCCACCGCGTTATTGCGTAGGCCAGCTTCTGCGGCAGCACCAGGCGCAGAAAATTAGCGATCCCGTCTTCGCCTGGCTGCGAAATCACATAGCTGGGTGAACGTTGCAGCATGACGACATGCGCTGCTTTCCCGGCCATGGCAGGAACCAGCGTCACCGCGGTTGCGCCGGAACCGATGATCACGACTTTCTTACCAGAGTAATCGAGATCTTCAGGCCAATGCTGTGGGTGCACGATGTCGCCAGAAAAACGCTCGCGACCCTTGAAGTCGGGTAGATAGCCGCTCTCGTAACTGAAGTAGCCCGCGCACATAAGGACTACACGGCAGCGGACTTGCACCTTCTCGGCCGTATCTTTTCGCGACACATCCAGCGTCCAGACCGCGTCCTGGCTCGACCAGCTTGCCCTGTTTACGGCGTGCCCGTAGCGGATGTGTCCATTGACGTCATGCTCGGCTGCGGTTTCCCTGATGTACTTGAGAATCGCCGGCCCATCGGCGATGGCCTTGGATTCCCGCCAGGGCCTGAAGCTGTAACCCAGCGTGTGCATATCGCTGTCGGAACGAATCCCAGGATAGCGGAATAGATCCCAGGTGCCGCCCATAGCGTCGCGACCCTCGAGGATGACGTAGCTTTTTCCGGGACACTCTCGCTGCAGGTGGCAAGCCGCGCCGATACCTGACAGGCCGGCCCCGACGATTACGACATCGGCGTATTCGGCTGTCATGGCTGGCCGGCTTTTGCCCAGAGACCAGGTAGGCACGAACCGCTCGACGAACGCCCTGCCGCACGAACAATGGGTTCTTCCGTAAATCCTGATGACTGCATGGCCCGGATCATAACAGCCGGAAGAAAGCACTGGCGAAAAGCAGATTAATCGCAGCCGCTCACGGCGTTCCGGCCTGCCGGGTTTGGCAGCCCGAACGGACTTCGTTTTCGGTCGCCCGACTGCGGTGACTCCGTACTCACAAGGCTGTCAATAACTGATAGCGTCTACCCTGTAAGCCCTCGCGCGTTTTGGGAGAAACAATCGTGACCAAAGAACTCACAGACCTGGAAAGAAATCTCCAGGAGACCAAGAAGCAATTCCTGACGACCGCAAAACGTGTCACCAATCAGCTCGACAGGCAGCGCAAGCGCATGAGAGCGGACCTCAGCCGCGCTAATGCGCGCGCCAGACGAGCACGGGAGCAGCTGCAGAAGAAAACGGAGCGGCTCGCGAGCACGACTGCGAAAAAAGCCAGGCAGGAACTCCGAAAGCAAATACGCAACCTCGAGAAATTACTCGATACCACGAAGCGCGAAGCCGTTCAGCTTCGCAAGGACCTGGCAGTCGTCCTGCAGGACCTGAAAAGTGCTCGAAAACACCTTGCGCACGCGCTGCACATAGACCGGGCGATGGGTAAGGTCCAACGCGATCTGGCCAGGAAGACAAAGGCAAAAAAACGGCCGGCGAAGAAAGCCGCTGCAAAAGCGACAGTCGCCAAAAAGAAGGTCGCCAGGAAAAAAGCGGTCAGGAAACCAGCCGCCAGCAAGAAAGTCGCAAAGAAAAAGTCTGCGGCCAAGCAGACTTCGAGCAAGAAGACGCCGGACCGTCAAAAGGCGGCTTGAGCAGCGCTGACAGTTATTCGGCTTCCGCCGGCTACACAATTGCCCGGACCGAAGTATAGTGTCTGCCGGATTTGCAGCAGACGCGATAAAATGAATGACTGACTCCCCCGGCGCGGATGTCGGCCTGTTACGGCGGTCGCTGGGCGTATTCGCATACAGCCGTCGCGCGCTTGAGCTTGTCTGGACGACCAGCCGTTCACTGACCTTAGCGCTCGCTGTCCTGACCGTGTTGGCTGGCGTGCTGCCGGCGGCGATTGCTTATGTCGGCAAACTGATCGTCGATGGCGTAGTTGCCGCAATCAATGCGACAGACCCGGACACGCGAGGCGTATTCCTCCTGATTCTCTTCGAGGCGGGCATTGTCATAGCGCTCGCTGCCTGTCAGCGCGGCATTTCTGCAAGCCAGTCCTTACTGCGCGCGCTGCTCGGCCAGCGCGTCAACGTCATGATCCTTGAAAAAGCGCTGACGCTGCAGCTGACCCACTTCGAAGACTCCGAATTCTACGACAAGCTCACCCAGGCGCGGCGTGAGGCGTCGAGCCGGCCGCTGAGTCTCGTCAATCGCACATTCGGCCTGGCCCAGAATGCTTTGTCGCTGACCAGCTACGCGATTCTATTGTTTGCGTTCTCGCCATGGGCCGTGCTTATCCTGATCATCGCCGGGCTGCCGTCTTTCTTCGCGGAAGCCAAGTTTTCCGGCGACAGGTTTCGACTATTTCGCTGGCGCTCGCCCGATACGCGCATGCAGATGTATCTCGAGTCCGTCATCGCGCGGGAAGACGGCGTTAAAGAGGTCAAGCTTTTTCAGCTCGGACCGCGCCTCCTGAAACGTTACCAGGACATCTTCCACAAGCTGTTCAAGGAAGACCGCAAGCTGACGCTGCAGCGCGACGGCTGGGGGTTTGTTCTCGGCCTGATATCTACTACGGCATTCTACGGCGCATATGCATGGATCGTGTTTGCAACCATCAACAGGGAGATCACGCTTGGCGCCATGACGATGTACCTGGTGTTATTTCGCCAGGGCCAGTCTGCCGTTACCGCAATTTTGTCGGCAGTCAGCGGGATGTACGAGGATAATCTCTACATCTCGAACCTCTACGAATATCTCGAACAGCCGGTCATCAGCCGATCAGGCGCTGCACAACAGGGCCCGGACCCTGGCCGCGGCCTCGAGCTGGATCACGTTTCATTTACGTATCCGGGCTCGGACACGAAAGCCCTCGATGATGTCAGCCTGCAGATTCGTCCCGGGGAAAGCCTTGCGGTCGTCGGCGAAAACGGCTCGGGAAAAACGACGCTCATCAAGCTGATTACACGACTCTACGAGCCGTCCAGCGGACACGTGCTGCTCGACGGCCTCGACCTGTCTGAATGGAACATCGAAACATTGCGACAGCGGGTCGGAGTCATCTTCCAGGACTTCGGCCGTTACCAGTTTACGGTCGGCGAAAATATCGGCGCTGGCGACGTGCGCCACATGGACAAGCCCGAGCGTTGGGCCGATGCCGCGGTGAGCGGCATGGCCGCGCCGTTCATCAACGAGCTGCCGGGAGGCTACGAAACACAGCTCGGACGCTGGTTCAAGGACGGGCGGGAGCTGTCGGGCGGTCAGTGGCAGAAGATCGCTCTGTCACGCGCATTCATGCGCAGCGATGCGGATATCCTGGTACTCGACGAGCCAACGGCATCGATGGATGCGGGATCCGAAGCCGCGGTATTCGAACACTTCCGGCAGATGAGTAAGAACAAGATGACCATACTGATCTCGCACCGCTTTTCAACAGTGCGGGCTGCAGATCAGATCGTCGTCATTCATAACGGCAAGATCCGCGAGCGTGGAAACCACCAAAGCCTGATGGCCGATGACGGACATTACGCGCATCTCTTTAAATTGCAGGCGCGAGGCTACCAATAGCCGCCAGGATCTGGCTATGACCGTAACAGCGTTCGCCGGCGCCGGACGTCGCTCACAGCAGCCCCTTGTAGGCCCGGCTTCGAAGCTGGTTCAGCAACTCTGTATCACCATACCGCCGGGCGCTCAGGTCAGCTGCGTAACCCGGCAGATCGGCACCGCATACCCAGGCGGCGCAAAGTGAGCCGGCCGCGCAGGCCGCCATGCTGCCGAAGCCCGACAAAGCGGACACCGTAAAAGCGCCGTCCATGCCCATGGGCCCGATGAGCGGTCAGTTCTCCTCTGTCATCGAGTAGCAGCCACCGTAGTGGCTGAACCGCTTGGGCGGCGATTCGATGTACGTTGCGAGCGATGGTATGAGCGACGATGCAGCACGAATGACAATCTCGGGAAATTGTTTGTCGAGTTTCTCCTCGTTGGCGAGATCGTCCTGCGGTTCGCTGACATCGGAATTGTAAGCCCAGCCCAGTTTGACCCACTTGGAGCCAGCCCCGCCGTCGGGCCGACAGTGACGGCCGCCCGGCAGCGTTCCGGTTAGCCATGCAAGATTCGGATCGTCGGCAAGCAGCTCACGAACATCGTCAGTCCAGTCAAAGTCCATCGAATCCAGGTCGACCGCAAACGGCATCTCGCGAGTTACTGCGCCGCGCGCATCCTCGAACGCGATTTTTTGCTGAAACCTGTTCTGGATCGGCAGGTCAACGCCGAGCAGCAACGCGATTTTCCTGGCGAACGGGCCGGCCGCATTAACGATCACGTCTGCGAAAATTTTCTCGGTGCCATCGGGGGTCAACACATCGAGTTCGAACCCGCTGCCGCGCAAGATCCCCACGAGATGGCCTGGAACCCGCTTGCCGCCGGCTGCACGGACCCGCTCCAGCATCAAAGTGCCCAGTTGCTGACTGTTGAAATCGCCTGCCCTTCGAATATGAATGACGCACCGAATATCTTCAGCCAGCGCCGGTAATGTCGACCTGATCAACGAGGTGTCAGTGATCACGTCGACTCCGTCCGGTGCCGACTGCCAGTTCGATGTTAGCGATGCGGAGTACGCTGCGGCGGAAGGCCCGCCATGAATGCGTATCAATCTTCCGGCGTCTTCGCCATAGCCCGTGTGCAAGTCCGCGAGCAGATCGTCTATATTGGTCCTCCGCGTTACGAGCACGTAACCGCGGCGCCGGAGGTTGACGGCGTTCGCCGCCTCGCGGGCAACAGTCTCCATCAGATCAATGCTTCGGTTGCTGAACTCAACCATTTGGGGATGCGGCCACCAGTTACGGTAGTTATCGCCGGACTGCGCACTCGTGAAGCTCATAGGCGGCCGAGAGTCGATCAGCAGTACCGACTTCCTGCCGTATTGCTTGCACAGATAATAGGCCGTGGCAATACCGGCGATGCCGGCACCGACGATCGCGATCTCTGCTCTTCGCGAGCGCTTCATCGGGCGCGGCATGGCCGCGCGTCGCCGCCCGCGGTCGCTGTACGATTCAGCCGGAGCATTACTGCTTCAGCTCGAGGGCATGTTGACCGACACTATTCGACGTCGTCGTCAACTGTACGCCGTTCGCCCCGGTTTCGAGATTCTGCTTCGCGTTCAGCGTCTCCAGGAGCGATTGCGTGAGCGCACCGCCCCATTCCAGTGACCTGGATGCCGATTGCTCATAGCGCTCGGTGTCTGTGAAGCTGCCGGCAGAAAAGATCAACGTCACCGAAAACCCGGCGCCGGCGTCGGCGCTCCAGGACTCGGTGTCGGCAGCACGGAACCTGCCCTGCCGGTCAAATACAAACTGCGTGACTTCGACGTCGGCGTCGGCGGAAGCATAGACGGCCTTGATCCATTTACCGATTTCGCCGGGCAATATCAGGCCGTATTGCCGTTCCGTCAGTTTGACAAATTCGTACTGGAAAACCATGCCGTTTTGCAAGGCACTCATCTTTGTCGGCGGGCCGAATCTGTGCAGTACCTGCGCGTAGTGGCTGCCGGCATCGAGGCTTGCTACCGCGTCCAGGTTCAGCGGCACACCGAGCGTGTGCTCGAGATGTGCACAACCCGACATCAGCACGGTAATCAGCAACGGTCGCAACACTGGAGAAATCCGCGGTCGCATGATCGCCTACTTCACAATCTCTTCCTTGCTGTACGCGACCTCCTGGAGCACCCCATCAGTATCGAAGAAAAATATGGCTCGATCGTATTCACTCTCGGCGCTCACCTGGTTCCAGACGAGAAAGATTTTTCCCTCCCCCGATGTGCGTTCTGTCAGGTAGTAAAAAACGGTTTGATCGTGCAGGCTGATCAGTTGCGATGGCGGCCCCAGCAGTTCGAGAACGTCTGCCTGTTTTGTGACTCCCCTCTGAAACTGATCCACCGGCACCTCGCGCCAGAGGTTATCGACACCATCGACAGCGCGAAAGCTGGCGCAACCGCTGCTGACAAAAATAATTGAGGCCAGTAGTAGAGCCCTGGGGAAGTATCCAAGCATCACGGTGCACCTTCGAGGTCGAGCCGGCACAAAACAGTCTCTACTCGCCCAGACTTGTCTGTCAACAAGTAGTATCCGCAGAGACTCGTCATCAACAGCTCTGCGGAATACGAACGGACGCGGCTTGAACGACCTGACCTTTTCAGCTGACCTGGCGGCCAGGGCGAAAGACGGGACTAGTCGCAGTGATCGTTCTTCACGCGCCCGCCGCTGACGGAAGGTGGCCAATCTTGACATACAGCAAAGCCCCTTCGTCTCGAGTGAACGGCGTATGCTTGCTTTGATCCGGCTGGCGGATCCAGGTACCGGCCGGGTAGGCACCATGTTCATCGTGAAAGCTACCCTCGAAGACGAAGACTTCCTCACCGGCGTCGTGGGTATGCGTCTTCAGCACCGTATTCGGTGCCAAACGGACAAGCGCGACGTGCTCTTTGCCGAAACTGTGTAGATGCTGAATCTCGATTCCCGGTCGTTCGCCCGCCGACCACTCCCCATCGCAAGTGTTAATGACGATGGGCGACTGGTCGTCTGCTGCGAACTGGTGCAGTTTGACGAAAATAATGCAGCCCGTATCACCGATACGCGGTGAATGTTTCGTGCCGATCGGATTTCTCACGTAGGTCCCTGCCGGATAGGACCGGTGCTCGTCGGCGAAAACACCCTCGAGAACGAGAAACTCTTCCCCACCGCCATGGACATGCGGCGAGAAGGTGCTATTGGGCGCGTAACGGACCAATGACGTTGCGCGGGCTACTTCGTCGCCGATCCGGTCGAGCATCATGCGCTCAACGCCAGGCATCGGCGAGTCAACCCAGCGATAATCATCCGGCCGAATCACGGCTCGCTGGCTGAAATCCGCGTTCAGGTGCATGGTTTCGTTCGCCTCGGCATGAGCGGCACTTTATCAATGATCCGGGACTAGCGCCCCCGGATCATGCTGCAGCATCGACCGTCTTTGCTTCACTGACAAGACCGGCTTCGGCTGACAAACGGTGCAGCATGTAAATCGGCCGCTCCCGCGCCTCGGTCTCGTCGATGCCCTTGCGAAGATCGACCGCAATACTGGGCATGATGCGGGCCGGCCTGCCGGCCCATCGGCACTCGACCGGCCAGTGGACGTGGCCGCAAAGCAGGGCTACGACCTGCGGGTGACGGCCGACCAGATCACTGAGCGCCACGGCCTCCTCGGGCCGCCGGTAGCCGCCGACGTAGTGGTCGCTGACGTCAAACGGCGGGTGGTGAATGAACAACAGCGTCGGGCGATTCGGCTGATCGCTCAGAACCTTCTCGAGCCATGCCTGGCGCTCCGGGCAAAAGACACCCTTGCGCTCACCCGGCGAGGTCGAATCGAGAGCGACCAGGCGAAACGCATGGTCCTCGACCACGTAATGAAGGAAACCCCCGTCACGGGGCAGGCCGGATTGGTCACCGAGCGATTCGCGCAAGGCAATATTGTCGTCTCGATTGCCAGGAACGAGGTAGAGCGGTGCCTGCAGCGGCGCAAGCAACTCGAGCAGCTGCGCGTACTCTTCAGGTCGGCCGTGCTGCACCGTATCGCCGGTGAAAATTACCGCATCGGGCTGTTGCCGATTGATATCCGCGACACATGCCCGCAGGCAGTCTGACCGCAATTGCGCCGCGGGATGATCCGATGCGCGCGCTAAAATGTGAGTGTCGCTGATCTGGGCAATGAGCATCTTATAGGCAGCGCGACCGAGGTTCTATTTCACCGCAGGGTTCTTCGCCGGAACTCCTTAATCGATGATGTGATAAACGGGGGCTTTTTCCATGTCCCAACTACCGGATTCCCGGTCGTAACGCGACAACGATGTATGCCTGCATCACAGCGGGTGCTATCCATGTCGAGAGCTCGGCGAAGGGATTGCTCGTGAACATTGAATCTCCCTTGATCTTAGGCAGTTATTGTTGACACATGGCCCGGCGAATTGGCTGCCCGTAACCATCCATGCATACAGCTTTCGCAGTTATTCGTATAGAAAAGTATCTACCGAAGCCCCGTCTTTCCGTCTCATCGTATCAAGATTCGAACCAATTTAGAATATGCGATTTTTCTAATTTACTACGAAGGCTGATGCTCTCGGAACACAGGCTTATTGACGTCCGGGCGCGTCGTAATATTCCCGCAGCACAGCTACCACCTCTGGACGGCTGAATTCAGGCGGAATGTTCTCGCCGTTTGCAAACATTTCTCGCAGCCGGGTACCCGATATCGCCAACCGGTCTTCAGCATCGTGCGGACAGGTCTTCCCGGTCGCCATCCCGTTACATTTGTAGCAAAAGAACGTGATGTCGATTTTCAGCGGCTCAGTCCGCAGGCTGCCGGCTGCCAGCGTGTCGAAGACATGGTGCGCATCGAACGGCCCATAGTAATCACCGACGCCCGCATGATCACGCCCGACGACGAGGTGCGAACAGCCGAAGTTTTGCCGAAACACCGCATGTAACAGGGCTTCGCGCGGACCCGCGTAGCGCATTTCTATCGGGTATCCCGCCTGCAGAACAGTACCGTCCACAAAGTAGTTGTTGACCAAAGCATCAATCGCGTTGACTCGCACTTCGGCCGGAATGTCGCCGGGCTTCAGTGCGCCGAGAACCTGGTGAATCAATACGCCGTCGCAGATCTCGATCGCAATCTTGGCCAGGTACTCGTGGCTGCGGTGCATCGGGTTGCGGGTCTGAAATGCTGCCACTTTTGACCAGCCACGCTCCATGAACATCGCCCGTGTTTCGGCCGGGCGATGGTAGAGCCCGGCATAGGTCTCGGGGAAGTGACCTTCCGACAGCGTGCGGACCGACCCGCCGAGATTAACCGGGCCCTGGCTCATCACCTTCTCTACGCCAGGATGCGCAGGATCGCTGGTTCGAAACACGTGCGAGCATTCGAACTCACGGTCGATGCCGTATTTCTCATCAACCGTCAGAATGCCCAATAGCTCGCCATTCTGACTATCGACGAGGGCAACGTCCTCCCCGATACCGATGCTGTCGCCTAGATCTTGTGCACAGGACAGCGTGATCGGGATCGGCCAGAAAGTTCCGTTCGCGAGCTGCATGGTCTCGCAGCAGCCGCGCCAGTCTTCCTCACCCATGAATCCGTCGAGGGGGGTATACGCCCCCATGCCGAGCATGAACAGGTCGGAGACTTCTCGGCTGGACATCGGCACGCGCTTTAGATGTGCGGCCCGGCGGGCTTCCTCGGCCCTTTCGGTTTCCGGCAGCAACAGTGGCTTCAGCGCATCAGCACCATGTGGTGGGACCAGTTTCGACACAAAATCCTCCTTCTTGCCAGCCCGACTGCTGCGTCGAGGCTTGCCGGGGCTGGCTTTCAGTTATGGTAACGCAATCTCGACGACATCAATGATCCATCGCATTAGACAATGGCGAACAACGCAATGTCGATTCCCGGTCCAGAGCCACCCCGCATCAATTAGCCTGTTTCCCGCATCGCTCACGGGCCCACCTCAAAATTCCGGCCCGAGCGAGGCTGCCTGGAAAGCTGGTACACGCTACTCACGATCTCATGCAGATCGAGGCACGCGACCGGCCAAGCTGCCGGGCTGCGAGGCTCCTTGAGGTCGCGTTCGACAATCAATGCCGACGCGTGCATGCCCGACGGTCCGTGTTATTTTGTCATCGACCGCGCCAGCCCGGATGACGATTCGCAAACATTGCGCACAGGCTCAGCCCGAACTCACGATAGAAAGTTCCCCGATCGATAGTCGGTAAAAGCCTGTCGTATCTCGTCCTCGGTATTCATTACGAATGGACCGCCGCGTGCAATCGGCTCGTTGATCGCTCGGCCCGCGATCAATAAGACGCGATTGGCCGCGTCCCGGCCGGTGAGTCTTATCGCGTCGCCGTCGCCGAGAATCGCCAGGTTTCCCGTCTGGACCACGCACGAGTCATCCCCGACGCCGGATGAGATCGCTACGGATCCTTGCACGACATAAACGAACCCGCTGTGCGTGCCGGGCACGGCCTCCGTGAAGCTCTCATCCTGGGGAATGTGAACGTCGAAATAGGTTGGATCCGTTGGACGCCCTTTAACGGCGCCAACCGTTCCCTGCGACGTCGTACCGGCGATCGCCACAATCTCGACGCCGTTATCGCGAACTTCTTTCGGCAGTTGGTCGGCATCGAACTCCTGGTACGCGGGGTCCGTCATCTTTTCCGAGGCAGGCAGGTTGACCCAGAGTTGGGTTCCCCACATCAACCCTTCCTTCTGCTCCGGCATCTCGGAATGCACGATGCCTCGACCAGCTGTCATCCACTGCACCCCGCCGGTTTCAATGATGCCCTCGTTTCCCACGCTGTCTTTGTGACGCAACAAGCCGGCAAACATGTAAGTGACTGTTTCGAAGCCCCTGTGCGGATGTGATGGAAACCCGGCAATGTAATCATCGGGATTCTCTGTTCGAAAAGAATCCAGCAGCAGGAAAGGATTGACGTTGTCGAGGTTTGCCGTACCGATCAAGCGTGTCATGCGCACACCAGCACCGTCTGTTGCTGGCACGCCGGGGGTTATTCTGACAGCTGTCCTGTAATTTTCGCCCGTCATCATGAATCCAATGCTCTCTGTCAACCGCGGTAGCATACAGGCTCGCCGATCGCTCGACTGCCAAGCCCATGGCTCTTCCGGCATGTGCAGAGCCGGGGATATCTTTTTAACACCGGCCCCATAAGGAGGCCAGATCAACTTGATTTTTCTCTTACTGCCTCGAAAGGATGCGCTGCATAGCTGGACGACGCCGCTTCGCCTCCCTCAGTGTACTGTTGGGTTCCCATACATTATTGTTTGATCGGGTTCTTGGTGGGAACAACATGCCGCAGCAGAGCGATTGGTTAATACCTGGCGCCGACATGCAAGCGGCTCCGGCAGCACGAACAGACATTCGCGTGACTGCTCAGGAGGAGGAGCAAAGTGAGACGACTGATATTGACCTTGTTGACGGGCATGCTCGCAGCAGCATGCAACGGGCCTGGCGCTGGTCCGGGTTCTTCGGCTGAGCCGGCCGTGGTCACCGGAACGGCGATGTATCGGGAGCGCATCATGCTGCCGCCGACCGCGGTCTTTGAGGTCAAGCTCGAGGACGTCTCCCGGCAGGACGTGGCGGCCACGGTAATCGGGGCGGCGAGAATCGAGGGCCCGGGTCCTTACACGTTCAGTATCGGCTACGATCCGGCGCGGATAGATGAACGGATGACGTACTCGTTGCGCGGCACTGTCACCGTCGACGGCCAACTGATGTTCACTACCGATATGACATACCCGGTGCTGACACGCGGTGCCGGCAGCGAAGCCGAACTTCTTTTGAAACGCGTACCCGCGTTGCCGGCAGATGACAACGACGATAGCGCGGCACTGGAGGGTACGTTCTGGATTCTGACGCATCTAGGCGGTACTGAGGTCGAGTTGGCCGAGGATTCCGCGCAGCCGCACCTTGTGCTCGAGGCGGACTCGAATCGTGCCGGCGGCTCTGGCGACTGCAACCGCTTCTCGGGCGGCTACGAAGTGGATGGCAGCAAGCTTGCGTTCGGCCAGCTGGCGATGACGATGATGGCCTGCGTCGAGGGCATGGCCATCGACAATCAGCTCAGCGTGGCACTACAGAGTACCGAAACATTCGCTATTGAGGCCGGCCGACTGAAGCTCCTGGACTCTGGCGGGACCGTCGTGGCGACCTTCGAAGCGGGTGAGGGTCCGGCCCGGGACTAAGTGTCTCGTAGCATTGGAATCAGGAGTATCTCCGGCGGCATCAACCACTGCCCTGGGAACTTCGCATGTTCGATCAATGCGCCCCCGGAAGACATGCAGTTCAATCGCGTTGACTGAGGATCAGTCTGCGATCAGCACGCTATGAACTCGGTCTTTGGAACTGGGAAACCGACTGTGAGTCAAATCATCGCCCCTGCGCTCGATTTGTAACGCGCTTTGAGTGCACGGGTGCGAAATACCAGGCCCGACAGGGCTGTGAGAAGAGCTATCGCACCAAGAATGATGGCTAATCGGGTCCACGGCTGACCATGGGCCATGCGAATAAGAATGAGTGTGTAAAGCGTCCATAGCCATTCAAGCGTGCCAAGCACCAATACCAGCTGCAGGATGCGCGGCACCCAGCGGTGACGAACGAATAATGTCAAAGCCAGCAGGACAAAAAGCACGGGCAGAAGAAGCTGGCCGGTTCGAAAAAAATGAGCGCCAAGCAACAGCAGGCTCAATATTACGGGCGTCAATCTCAATGCGTTCATTCACTCACCGTAACTACTGAATTAGCAAGATTCCAGCCAAGATGAATTCAGTCTGGCGGATGCCTGCGAAAGCAGAAAGCTCACTTGCGCTTCGATTGCAAACGCTGTTCCCGGCCCAACTCTTTTGGGTGCATTGCCCTGCGCAAGCCATCAAGCTTGTGTGATATGGCGAGTAGCGGATGTCTCAAGATCATCCTTGGCCCGGCATAGCGCATGATGGCCTTCGCCTGTTCTCTGCGCGCCGGCTTGTAGCAATGTATGGGACAGTTCGCGCAGGTCGGCTTGTCGTCGCCATAGGGGCATTTCTGCAGTCTCACTTCGGCATAGTCGACAAAGTCCGCGCATTCGCTGCAGAGTTCACCCTTACGAGCAGCATGATTGGCGTCGCAATATATGCCGGCCATTTTCGTGATCGTCAGGAACTCACGAGTCAGGTGTCTGTTCTCGGCAGGAATGCGGCTCATTTGTCACTTCTTCATTACGCTCAACATCAAGCAGCTACACGGTAGCAACCGGTGGCCCGTATCACGATAGCGCATTTCCGAAAGATCGGAAGGAATAATACAGATGTATTCCTGTAAGCCAGCCTGGGCGCTAAACTTCGGGAATGAGTGGGATAGTAACCTTCGATGGCGCGCCGCCTCCTGGCACGATCAATCTCGGTATCGGCCAGCCGTCAGCCGATCTGCTGCCGGTTGATTTGGTGAGTCAGGCCAGCCGGTCCTTTTTTGACGCTGCCCAACCTCTCGAACTGAACTACGGTGTGATTCAGGGCGATGAGCGCTTTCTCCATTCGCTGGCTGACTTGCTTGGAGCCCGCTATGGCACAGACGCTACGCCGGATCAGCTGTTTGTTACAGGCGGCAATTCGCAGGCTTTGGACCTCGTGTCTTGCGTATTTGCTAATCCTGGCGACACGGTTTTCGTTGAAGAACCCAGTTACTTCCTGGCGTTTCAGATTTTTCGGGATCATGGCCTGAACATCGTGGGCATCCCCGTTGACGATGACGGCATTCGCGTCGATGTCCTGCAGCGCGAATTGAAGTCGCACCGGCCGGCATTCCTTTACACCATCCCGAGTTACCACAACCCCGCCGGGCTATGTACCAGCGAGGCGCGGCGTCGAAAAGTTGTCGAGCTGGCCAGGCAGGAAGACTTTCTGATCGTTGCGGACGAGGTGTACCAGATGCTCTATTACTACGACGCACCGCCACCCGCTTACGGCACGATGACCGCTAGCGGCAAGGTTGTGTCGCTGGGCTCGTTCTCGAAAATCCTGGCGCCCGGTATGCGCCTGGGCTGGATTCAGACAAGCGAGCGTCTACGCAGCAGGATCCTGGCTAATGGCTTTGTAAACAGCGGCGGCAGCATCAACCACATTAGCTCCCATATCGTCAGGCAGGCGATTGACAACGGAACACTTGAATCGCATATCGAAAAAATACGAGGCACTTATCGCAGCCGGCTGGAAGTGATGGACAGCGCCTTGCACGAGCACTTCGATGGCATTGCGACATGGACGCGGCCCGGTGGCGGCTATTTCTTCTGGTTGAATTTTGACGAGTCCGTGGATACTGCCCCATTACGAACCAAGGCGAAGGACCTGGAGACAGGCTTTCAGGCTGGCGCGGCGTTTTCGACGACCGGAAGTTTCAGTAATTGCCTTCGACTGTGTTTTGCCCATTACGGCGAACAGGATATTCGCGCAGGCATCGCCAGGATGCGGCCGCTTTTCTGATTGAGTCGAATAATAGAAACAAACTCAACCAACTTGAAAATCAAAAAAGCCTCACGGCATGAGGCCGTGGGGCTTTTTGAATTAATTACTCGTTCGAGTTGAAGCTCTAGAAACCAAACGAGAACTCAACTCCGATTCCAACTGACCACAAATTATCGAAGTCAGACTCATACCAATTGGCCTCGCCACGAATCGCAAAGTTGTTTGCTACCTTATGACGAAAGCCAAGACCGGCGGTAAATCCATCCACGTCATCGTCGAACGTGATGTCCTGGACCGATACTTCCTGCTCGCCATTAAAATAGCCAAGCTTCGTAAACAAATTCGGTGTCGTCATGTCGGTGTGTAATACGACCGACATCACGTAACCAGAAAACTCTGCCTCCAAATTTTCATCCACGTCGGGATCTTTGGCAGAGCCGCTGTTCACGTAGGAGCCCTCTAATGCGAAAATGTCGTTAAACTCGTACCCGGCAAGTACTTGCCAACTGGTTGGCCTGTCTTCAAAGCTCGAGTTCGGCGTTTCTACATTGGTAACGCCAATGCCAGCACCTGCGTATAGACCCTCTGCGAGGGCATACGAACTGCCAAATAAGAAAACTGCTAGTGTAAGAAATACCCGTCCCATCATCGTAATCGTCCCGTGACATCTGATCGTGTATGTCACTGTATAGTCGACATATACGGGCACTGTAGAATTATTACGCCAACGAGTAGGAGTATTCTGCGATCCCGCCAATCTTCGTTGGTTTGAATCAACGTTATGCGCTAACGGTAAAATCACATCAGTATTTGGAGATGCTTACCGGAAGTGTCCGCAATCGGCGATTGGGCGCCTGTCAAACCAATTCCAGCTCAGCGGCAGCTTTGGGGCATGTGGCCGATACAGGCTACGTCCGTCTGAGCCCTAGTGCAGGTCTGCAGCCGCAAAGACCGGTTTGAACATCCGTCGATACATGCTTGGGGTCATGCCGGTCCTCCGCTTGAATAAGCGCCTGAAGAATGAGGGATCCTCATAACCCACGTCGAAACTGATTTCGTCAACCGGCATTTCTTCGCCTTCAAGCAAACGTTTTGCTTCTTCCACGCGAAGATTCTGAAGATATTCGATCAGAGATGTGCCGGTAGCGATTTTGAAACGACGTTTCAGGGTCCGCTCCGGTATGTTCGCAAGCTCTACGACTCGCGGAATCGCTCCATGTTCGCGGAAGTGGTCTCCGAGCCATTTCTCGCAGGTTCTCACAACAGAATCTGCATGCGGATTGTTACGCACCAACGTCTCATACGGGAGCTGACCTTCGCCGTGCCACTTGAGTAGGTAGACCTTAGCCACCCGCAAGGCCTCTCCCGGACTACAGTGCCGCGAGATAATATGGATCGCCAGGTCGTGCCATGATGTTGTTCCGCCCGCAGTGACGATCTGTCCCGCTGCGTCGGCAAAAACCAGGTTTGGTTCTGGTCGAAAGCGAACCTGCGGATAGTGCTTTCGAAACAGGTCCTGGTACGCCCAGTGAGACGTTGCATCGCATTCGTCGAGAAGGCCTGTTTCAGCCAACATCACAGCTCCGGAGCATGCGGAGTAAATTGACGCACCTTTCTCGTGCTGGCGGCGAATCCAGTCCAACAACTCTGGGTAGCGACCCTTCAGGTGCTCATCTGGTCCCAGCCAGAGCTCAGGAAGAATCACTATCCGGGGTTCGGGGTTTTCCCGGACCGATAAGTCCGGTCTGACCGGGATTGCATTCCCGCAGACGAATGGTTGGCTGTCCTGAGAGAGGATGCGAACCCGAAAAAGCGTGTCGACGGGCTCGGTGCGAGTCAGCGTCTGCCAAATATTTCCCGCTGCCAGCAACACATCCACCATGCCATACAGGGCGGAGCCTGCTGTCTCCGGTACCGCGACAACGATCGTATCAATGGCTGGGACCTCGGCATTTTTCATTGATTTTGCTCGCTGAATGGCACAAATGACCCTTTTTTGTCAAAAATGCATCTTACGGCGATCTTAGACGAGCTTTATCGTGTAGGTCAACTCGCCGCGGCTTTCAGACAAATCGGGGCGGCAAACCCAAAAATCAGACACACAGAGGATGCAGACAATGACACAGCAGGCAATAAACAGTGAACCGATGAATCGGATCAACGGCTTGGACATGGAGTCCCTGGTCGGCACCGTCGAGGCTGTCAAGCAAGACCCGTCGCTTGGCAGTTTCGAGTTCCGTGCCAGCAATAAGTGGATCAGCGGTGGAGAGAACCGTTCACGAATCAAAGAGTTCTATGGCGCAGGCAGCGAGGATGAATCCCGTACCGCCGCCTTCGAGTTTACCAACGGTGAGCCTCCCGTATTACTCGGTAGCAACGAAGGCGCAAACCCCGTGGAGTTCCTCCTGCATGCGCTTGCAGGCTGCGTAACAACCACGACGGTACTGCACGCAGCCGCTCGCGGCATTCAAATCGAGAGCCTGTCCACCGAACTCGTCGGTAAAATAGATGTGCAGGGCTTGCTGGCACTCGATGACACGGTGCCCGTCGGTTACGAGCAGATCGAGATTAAGATGAGCATCGAAGCTGACTGCAGCGACGAGGAACTTGACGAGCTACTGGCGTTTGCGCAGGGTCATTCACCAGTCTGCAGCACGGTCTGCCGGCCTGTTCCAGTAACAGTGGAAAGAGTCCGGTAACTGGCCGCCCTCGAACGCCGCCGCAAAGAAGGGGCCGTCCGATTGGTTGAATCGGCGGCCCCTGTTTGTCAGGCGAACAACACAGACTATTCCCGTTCTTTCGTTAGCTGGCCAAGTCCGCTTCGCGTCATTGGCGGCTCTTCAGGACTGCCTTAGACGGATGCCTGATTCAGGGCGGGAAACGGACCTGCAGTGGGGTCGGAGTGAAGGTTCATTGGGGCAGCCAGCGGCCCGGAGCGGTTGTCGACGAATCGCAACGAGGGCGTCGCTCCGGCGACAAATCTGATCAGCTGTTACTTGTGGGCGCTCTCTTCGGCGTTGGCACGAGATGGACACGAGAGAATTTGCCTCTGTGTCGTTCGTTCAGTCGGGCAACAATCTCCTCCACCGCCCCGGTCACAACGTTGAGATTTCCTTGCCGACAACCCTGAATGTTGTTGCTGCCTCCAAACGCGATCACATAGCGGTGCCAGTTGGAGCCTTCAGCCCCGGGCGGGGGCTCTACTCGCCGTATGGATACCATCTCATAGGGTTGCCGGACTTCAGAGGTTTCTTCACTCATCTTTACCCACTATAGAACTAGTTGGGCTTCAATGCATGGAAATGTCGGCTTTGGGCCGAAAGAGGCCCTCCAGAAACAGGTTAGCCGACTGCCTGCTTTACGGTGAAAAGCAGACGCCCAATCAGGAAGCAAAGTGGAATTATTGAGAGCAGGTAACGGCCAATAGCCGACAACAGGGAGTCTGTGCCAAATCGGGACTTCTCGCTCGGTAAGCGACCCAATGCGCTTGAAATCAGTACAATTAGCAGTAACAGGGGAGCGAGCCATCAGGCTCCATCGGGAAAGCCGCGCTCATTTAGGGGTGCGGCTTTCCCACAAATGAATAACAGCTTTCGCCCAAAGCGGCCGCTCAACCCCTCGGAATCCGAGAAAAACCAAGTATGGCCGCCGGCCAGAAGCCGTTCATCATCCGCTAACTGCCTTTGCGATCTTGGCAACGTGACGCAAGTCGGAGCCGCAACACCCTCCGAATACGTTCAGCCAAGGCATGGCCAGCGCAATCGCCTTGTACTGTCTCGCGAGTTCCTCAGCATCGCCGTCATCAAGAACCTCGCATTCATCCAGTTCCGCATGGCTTAACCGGGATGCATTGCAGCGCAGCCCGCGGATGCGGCGGCTCCAGGCCGCGCCATCGAGCACATCGAAGAAGTGGTCCGGGTGGGCGCAGTTCACCATGAAGTACGCGGCGGCGGCCTCCGTCGCATCGTCGACTGCCTCAATGGCTTCATTGAGTGGCTGACCTGTCGGCAGACGGCCGTCTGTCTCAACGGTGAATGAAACTACAGCCGGCAGACCAACCGAACGTGCAGCGCGAACCACACCAATTGCTTCGTCCGATTGCGTGAAGGTTAGCGCTGTCACCATATCAACCTCGGTTTCGGCAAGCCAGCCAACTTGACTGGCGTGGTATTCCTCCGCCTCTCTTGCCGCCAGCATGGACTCGGGCGCGTACGCGTCACCTCTGGGACCAATATTCCCATTCAACACGATAGGCTTACTATTCTCGGAAAACTCGTCTCTAAGTTTTGCAATAAATGCTATGGAGCGCTTGTTGGCCTCACGCAATTCCTGCTCGGTCTCCGCCAGGTCTTCGGCCCAATGTGGATGAGCTTTCCACGTCTGGCTATCAAGCACGAATCCGGCATCGTAATCATTCGCAAGGGACAAAAATCCTCGGAAGTAGTTAGCAACTGCTTCCCGACCATGCCGGTCTGGCAAGAGCGTATGCGCCGCAAATTCTCGGATCTCAATCCCGTGATTGAATATCAGATCAGTTTCAATCCCGGCATCCGTCAAGAACAAATCGCCAGACAATTGCGGTAGTTCGTTTCGATATTTGCTCATTCGGGAACCTCTGAATTCTAATTCAGGCTTGAACTCGGGGGGCTCTGTGTTCATGCCAAATGAAAACGCGTCGCGGATTGGCTGATCCCCAACGACCGTATTGGGTCAAAGCGGCCCTTCAGCACTAGTTTAGCCGAATGTCGGCTTTTGCGTGGTAAGCGGACATGCGACCTGACCAGATGTCTGCTTCCCCCAATAGCAGACATTTATTTAACCAGAAGTCAGTCATATTTAACGTCTGCAAACGGCCAATAGCAGCCATCGAAAGCGTATTGACCCGATGCGTCAATCCAGGGACATTTCGAAAGCCGGTGAGAACGCAATCGGAATGACAAACCTGTTGCTGACCTCGGTGTAGCGATCGTCCAGCGGAGCCGCCTCCTCGGCAGGGTTCGGATTCCAGAACACCTCGATTCGGTGCAGGCCCGGTTCGAGCCCGGTGAGAGGCACAAGCCCGATTAGACCTCGCATTCCCAAGTCTGCGCGCTCGGCGGACTCAAAATTCGCCATGGATACCGGCTTACCTTCAATGCTCACCGCCCATAATCGGCGCAAGCAGGCGAGCCGGTCCTGTACTTCCTCTGCGCGGCCGCAGAGTTGATCCAGCACAAGATTGTCGCGCACTGGGTAATACGGCAAGAATAGGCGAACAAAGCTGCCATTTTGATTGAAGCTGTCGATCCGGGGCCAGCCGCGCAGCCGATCCAGCGGACTGGGCATGTCCTCGTAGTACGTGCTGCGGAATCCTTCCTGCACCTGAGTCGTGTCGAGATACC
>JAACFB010000076.1 GCA_009937615.1 Gammaproteobacteria bacterium
GGTATCCCGATCGGTAACGAGTTCGATGCCGAGCAACAGGCCGCGGCCCCGAATGTCGCCGACGTTCGGATGCTCGGCCAACGCCGTGCCAAGCCCATCAAGCAAGCTACTGCTGATGAACTGCACGTTGTCGAGCAACTTCTCGTTATCGATGACCGAGGCAACCGCGAGCGCTGTTGCGCAGGACGTAGCATGGCCGATGTAGGTATGACCGTGCTCGAATGCGCCGAATCTCTCGACGATGGCGTCGTGAACGTGCTGCTGAACGATCGTTGCGCCGACGGCCTGGTAGCCACCGCCGAGGCCCTTTGCGACCGTGACGATATCCGGTTGCACGTCATCCTGCTTGAACGCGAAATAAGTTCCCGACCGTCCGCAGCCGGCCATGACCTCGTCGAGCATCAACAGCACGTCGTAGCGATCGCAGATCTCGCGTATGGCCCGGAAATAGCCGGGTACCGGCGGCACAGCGCCCAGCGTCGCGCCGACGACGGTTTCGGCGAGAAAAGCGCTGACGTTGTCCGGACCGGCGGCGAGGATCGTTTCCTCAAGAGTCTTTGCGGCGCGTTCGCCGTACTGCTCGGGCGACTCATCCGGCTGCCGGTGCCGATACTCGTAACACGGCTCGGTCTTTGGCCAGTCGTGCAGCAGCGGCGCGAAGATCTTGCGTCGGCCCAGGTTGCCGGACGCCGACAGCGCACCCAGCGTATTGCCATGGTAGCTCTGGCTGCGGCTGATAACGACGTGTTTCTTGTCGTGTCCCCTCGCAAGCCAGTACTGCCGGGCAATCTTGATGGCGGTCTCGTTCGCCTCCGATCCGCCCGACAGGAAATAAACGCGTGCCCCGTCATCACCGAATCTGCCGGCAAGCTGTTCAGCGAGCCGCTCCTGCGGTTCGTTGGTAAAGAATGCCGTGTGCGCGTACACGAGTTTGTCGAGCTGCGCCTTGATGGCCTCGATGACGACCGGATGCCCGTGACCCAGGCAGCTCACGGCGGCGCCACCGCTGCCGTCGAGGTACTGCTTCCCGGCACTGTCATAGAGGTACACGCCCTCGCCCCGCATGCCGGTTGGATACCGGTGCGCCGGGTTTCGATAAAAGACGTTGCTCATGCCCGCATCATCAACCAGCAGACGGCCATTCGGCAATACATGCGCGGTAATTATAGGTCGTTCGGATCGTGCTCTAGGCGACCAGGGTTCGACTATGTGGTCGCACCACCGAGGTAACGCGTAACCGAAGCCAGTTCGCGCTGCCGGAATTCCCAGCACTCCATGACCTCGGCCTCGGCATCTGCGAGTTCGTTGTCGATTCCGGAGACGGATCGCTCGGGCGCCCCGTAAAACGACTTGACTGTCTCGAGGTTATCCGGCGAACACACGGTAATCGCGTCCGGAATGCGAACCATCATGCTCGGCGGTAAGCGTTCACGCAGTTGAGCGTCGTGTTCCATCAGCCAGGTGAGCAGCTGATCGTGATTATCGGCCCAGCCGCTAAGCCGGTAGAGAACCATGCCGATATCAATTGCCCTGAGCTGCTCAGCGCTCACGTATTCGAGCACCCGGGCAACGATGTCAGGGTCACGGAAAGATCCGATCGCCTGCAGGTACGCCTGGCGCATATTCGGCGACGCCGCCGCGTCAAATCGAGCGCGCAGTACTTCGAACAGCTGCTGGTCGCCGCGGCGCGCTTCCGCACGCATCGCCGCGCCAACCAGGTCCGAGAATGGAATCTCTGACGCCAGGAAACCTGCAGTGAGTTCCGCCGTGACGGCGCGCGCGGTTTCGTCTCGACCGTGGTCGGCCAGCCAGAGAAGCAGCTGCGGCCGCAGCGCCGCAACCCCCGGCTCTTCATCGGGCAGCGGCTCGGTGCCGATACGCTCGAGCGCCGGCGACAGCAGAGTACGTACGTAAATGGCGAATTCGTCGCGCAAATCCGGGGTGATGAACGTCTGCCGGACATTGCCGAGCTGATCCAGTAACGCATTGATTACGCCTGGATCGCTATCGCTCGACATGCCATCGAGCACACCCAGAAAGTCTTCAGCGCCGATCGCGTCGGTCGCCAGCAGCGCCCAGAGGTTAGAAAGCATACCCATGCGCTCGCGAACATTGAGCTGTGTGGGTGCGTCTTCTCCGAGCCGGTCCAGCATATCGGTTGGGATTGTCCAGCGAAAATAACCCAGCTGATCTGCATTGGGCAATATCCATTCGACGTCTGTGCCCAAATCGACAAGCTTTGTCTCCGAGTCGAGCAGCAGCTTGCCTAGAGACACGCCGTCGCCGGAGCGGTAGCGGTACATCACCGGCATGATCCAGCTCTGGTTAGCGAGGCCAGTTTCGCCACCGGTTACCAGCCGGCTCTGTACAAACTCGAACCGGCCGTCGCCCAGGTCACTCACCGACACCAGCGGAATGCCGGGCTGGTCGATAAAGCTCGCGAGGCCACGCGCAAGATCAAACTCCGCGCCGGCATTGATCTCCGCCCACAGGTCTGCCGCTTCAGCGTTGCCGCGATTGAATTTGCGTAGATAGCGAATGACACCCTTTCGGAAGACGTCAGCGCCGACTGCCTCCTCGAACATGGACAGCACGGCCTTGCCCTTGTAGTAAGACAGGAATATGCCGTCCTGAAAGCTGTCGGTCGACCTGAAATCGCGCCGAATCGCTTGAGTCGTCGGCCGCGCGTCCATGTCCATGATATTGAATGTGGTCGTCAGTTCCGAGAGACCGCCACCATATCCAGGGTATACGGCCGCGACGGTCTTGTCGGCCATCCAGTCGGCAAACGACTCGTTGAGCCAGAGATCGTTCCACCACCGCATCGTCACGAGATTGCCGAACCACTGATGCGCAAGCTCGTGTGCCGTGATCCGATGCAGCATGTTCTTCTGCTCCACGCTCGCGGTATCCTCGAGCAGCAGAAAGTAATCCGAATACGTGATGGCACCCGGGTGTTCCATCGCTCCTGAAAACGACTGGAACGTCGCAATAAGATCGAGCTTTCTGAATGGATACGGTTCGCCGAAGTAGTCCTCGAGATAAGCGAGCAACGGGGGCGTCGTTTCGACCGCATAGGCCGCCAGGTGCGCCTTGCCCTGCGGCACAATGATGCGCCCGGGTATCGACATACCATCGATCGGCACGGTTTCAAAGGGGCCGACTGCCACGGCGATCAGGTAGGAAGGCAGCGCGGGCGTCGCGGCAAAACGCGTCGTAGTCCAACCCGCTTCCGTCGTAACCGACTCCTCAGGCGTATTCGTGATTGCCAGCATGTCCTCGGGTGCGCTGATCGTCAGCTGCCACGGAAACTTGAACCCGGGCTCGTCGAAACAGGGAAATGCCTGGCGCGCATAAACCGCTTCAAACTGGCTGAATATATAGTGCCGGCCCTCGCTTTCGGTTCGATTGATGCTCTCACCATCGACGTTGAAGTCGTTGCTGAACTCGATGTGCAATCGGTACGACCCTCGGGCAAATGCTTCGTCCGATGTCACGTGCAGCAGGCCGTGTTGTCCGGATTCATAGGTGACCGGCAGGTCGTTGCCGTCAATCGAGAGGCGCAGGGATCGAACATCCATGTCCTCCGCGTGCAGCCGGATTTCGGTCGCAGGACTAGAAACGTCAATCGTGATCGTGGTCGAGCCCGAGTACTCGGTTTGCGCCGGATCGATGCGCAGACTCACTTCTTGTGCCGTCGGCACTACATTCGCAGCAAGACGGAAGGGGTCTTCGCTGTCGGCTTTGGGCGCTGCCTGTTCGGCGCTGCCGCAGGCCACGAGCAGCAGGACCACGGCACTGGCCAGCCACAGTTTGGGTGAACTCCGCATTCGCATTCCCCACATTCTACTTATTCGGCGATTGTACTTCGATGTGCCGCCCGGCGATTTGGTTGCATCCAGGTCACGGACACATCACGACGCCACGGAGCGACGATGGATCTGGCATTCAGAACCGGCGCGAATACTCGACACCGATCTGTCTCGGGGCACTCGGCCAGGCAATATCGGCCGGCAGGCCAATGAATCGCGCGCCAAAGAACCACTCGATGTAGTCCTTGTCGAACAGGTTGTTGGCAAAAAGACGGGCTTCCCAGTTCTGTTTCTTGAGAGAGAAGCTCAGGTTGACGAGATCGTAGGCCGGCTGCGTGTCGAGGTTGTCCAGCGTCCAATAGGTCTTGCCGCGATGCTCGTAATCGAGCCTGCTGACAACCTCCGACGAGTTACTCACGGCCCAGTGGTGCTCCAGCCCGAGATTCAGGGACCAGATCGGCGCGCCCGGCACCTTGCTGCCCTCGATCGCGACCGCCGGCACGAGTACGCCGACAATATCTTCATACTCGGTGATCTCGCTATCGGTGAACCCCAGTCCCAGGTTCAGCGTCAGTGACTCGGCAGGAACGGCCGTCAACTCGAGCTCACCGCCGACAATCTTGCTCTTCGGCACATTGATGTTCGCCTGGGTCCCGGTCTGGTCGAACAGGAAATACTGCTGATCAGTGTAATCGATATAAAAGAGTGCAAGCCCGCCCCTGAGCCGCCCGCCGAACGCGGATCCCTTGAGGCCCGCCTCATAACTGACCAGCGACTCGGCGTCGAAGCCCGGCTCGAAATTGCTGCCCGGCGCGAGGTTGTTGAACCCACCGGCACGAAATCCTTTGCCGATCGTCACATAGCCAAGCGCATTGTCGCTGAAGCCATAGGCGAGGCTTATCTTGGGCTGCCACTCATCGAAGGTTTCGCTCCGGCCCTGGGTCTTATCCCGAGGAGTCTCGTTGTCGTAACGGAAAGCGAGCGTCAGCTCGAGATCTTCGCTCAGGTCGTAGCTGATGTTGCCAAACGCGGCTATGTTCTCGAGTTCGAGATCCTGGGCGGCCGGCGGAACCGGGAACCCCAGAAATGTCGTTGCAAGCGAACGGAATCGATCCTGTGTGAAATAGTAGGCGCCGGCGACCCAGCGCAGCCTTGAATCCGCGTCGGATGCCAGGCGGAGTTCCTGGGCAAAGGTCTGCGAGTTGTCGTCGACCTCGATATTGATCGCATCGACGAGGGTCTGATCGAGATCCTGATCGTTTTCCGATTCGACATCAGAGTACGATGTGATCGAGGTCAGCGTGCCCCAGTCAAATTCATAGTCGATCTTCGCAGACAGTTCCTCGAACTGCACATACGATACGCCGACGCTGTTCGACTGGATTTCATAGGTCGGGTTACCGAATAGAATCGGCTCTGCGGGTGGCGGCAGGGGCAAGTACCCCTCGCTGCCCGGCATGAAGTAACCCGACCCGCCCTCCTGGTCGGCGTATTGCCCGGTGACCGCGATCGACCAGCGATCCGATGGCTGAAACAACAGGCGGCCCCGAAACAAAACTGCCTCTTTAAAGTCCACCTTCGCACCGTCGAGATACGCATTTTCAAGCTGACCGGCACGATCCTGGATACGCAATGACGCGCGGTAAAGAGTCGAATCGTCGCCGATCGGTCCTGATGCGCTCGCACCGAGGACATAGTCGTCCCCCTCGGAGACAGAGAAGCGCAGCCCATACTCCGGCACATCAGATGGCTGTCGTGTCGATACGAGAATCGCTCCACCAATCGCGTTACGCCCGTAAAGCGCCCCCTGCGGCCCGCGCAGAACCTCGATGCTCTCGATGTCGAACAGGTCCTGGGTCGTCAACAGGTTATTGGTTGCACTAACGCCATCCACGCGAAAAGAAACGGGCGGCTGTCCGGTACCGCGATTCTGGCGCACGCCGCGAATAATAAGCGTACTGACGCCGACTTCCTGGTCGTCCGAGAACCGCAGGTTAGGCGTCAGTGAGGCAACTCGATTAACGCGCTCGATTCGATGCGCGTCGATGTCCGCCGCCGTGAATGCCGTGATCGAATCCGGAACATCCCCGAGGTTTTCGCTCCGGTAGCGCGCGATAACGACGATCTCCTCGATCACCGCAGACGTTTCGCCGGACGCCGGGTCCTGAGCACATACAGGACTGTCCGCTAGCAGAATCGGAACGAGCATGGCTGCCGCGCGCATGGAGCGGTTCAGAGCAAAAATCATCGGCGGGCTCCCTATGCGGCGGCTCTCAGGATGTTGAACGGCGCTGAATCGGGGAGCCGGCAATCGGCGAGCGGCAAGAGCCCGGTGTAGACCAGCGCATGCTGCCCCGAGTAGGACGCGTGACTGACCATGTCCGTCAGCACCATCCAGGCCGAGTAGGGTTCGAAATGAAACGTCTGGTCGCCCTCCGCCGGCTCCTGGAACACAGGCGTATCCTTCATGTAATTGTGGAATTGACGCATCACCCGGTCGTAGGGGCTACTGTCCAGCACCGTCGCCAGCGGCATACCCATGCCCGCCAGGCCATTCAACATGGCGGTACGTAGCTTGCCGAAGAAACCTCGCTCAAGCGTTGGCGACAAATTTTCATACAGCCCGGCTTCGCGCCCGTACCGCTCGAAGAGCTCGGGGAACGCACCCTTGCTTTTCCAGATTCTGTCAGTGTCGGGATTCACGTTGACAAAAAAACGCAGGATACGATCACCATTGGTCGCGCCGTAGGCGCCAGCATCAATGTGCACGAGTTCATTACTTGCATGCGGCTTCAAGTTGCGGCCGCGCTCTTCAAGCGGGCGGAAGCTGCAGGTGCCGGCGCGCATATTCGCAGACAGCGTCGGCATAACCTTATGGAGAAAATCAGTAACCCGGGTACGATGCGTCGCCAGCGCGTCGTAGGCAAGATCGGCTACCGGCGAATCTTCATCGAGGCCCGTTACCTTGTCGGCCTCTGGGTGGTAGCTGACGTTCTTTCGTTTCAGCTGTTTCGGCAGTTCACTGCGCAGTCGCTCCAGCGCTTCGGCGGACGGCAGCTCGACAGGGCACTCGCTGAACTTGACGATGTGACCGGCCTCGAGCGCATCGCCGATTTCATCGGGAGCGACGACCGCGAGCTGTTGCGGATTGTATTCCTTTAGCATTGCTGATTTCTCGGTCCGAAATTTCCGCGCAGATTTTACACTCGTGAGCGAGGCAGGTCGCCCCTGAAACGCTATTCGTCGCTGCTGGTCGATTTCGCGCGCTTGTCCTGGTTCCTGCGAATGAACATCCTGATTGTCGAGATGAACGAGTCCTGCTTGTAGCGCCCTTTCACGGCATGCCGGATCTGGCAGGCACCCGGCACCTCAAGAGCAGTACCCTGGGTTCCCATTAACCACCGAAACGCGCGATCCTCGAAGGTCTTTCGCCAGCGGTCTGCCGGCTTCTGGTAAATACCGATCGTTTCGCAATAGCCACAGGCGCGGGCGACATCGCCATGCGTGATCTGGTAAGGACCCTTGGCCTTGCTTCGCTCGCCGAGGTAGGGCACGAAATCCTCGAGCGGAATATCCAGAATCGCTGGCCCCTCTCGTCCCTTCTGAAGAATGGGATCATCCTCAGGTAGCAGCTTCGTTCCCAGGCCGTAACGCGGAAAGACGAGCGGATCGTCACGACCCTGCAATTCATCAGCCAGACCGTCGAGACAACCGTCGTGAAACAGGATGTCGCAGTCCGTAAACCAGATCCAATCTGCCTTCGTCGATTTCGCGGCAAGGTTGCGGCCGATGCTGCGCCGGAACAGTTTATCCTTTGGAAGTTCCTGCCAGTTCCAGGTCACGCCCGGTACGTCGATCTTCTCGAAAAAGTCGAGTACGCGAGTTACCGCATCATCGCCGGCGGCATGATAGACGGTCATTGTGACGTCGAGCTTGTCGGTCGGATGGTTAACCAGGGAACTGAGCTGGTAAGTCAGATAGTGCCCATAGCGCCAGCAATGGCTGACGATCTCCAGCTTGAGCTTGCCTGTGCGCCGCGCACGGTCAACGTCGGCAGGATCAACCTTGCGGAACCAGCCTGGCGGTAGAAAGCCGCTGGCAGCAATTCGGTAGAAAATGCCCAGGAATTCGTCGATAAATGCTGACATTTTGCGAGCCTAACACGACTGGTTGAGCAGGTTGGAGCGGGTGAAGGGAATCGAACCCTCATTCTCAGCTTGGGAAGCTGATGTTCTACCATTGAACTACACCCGCAAATCAGGGAGTTACATCTCGCTTGGCTGCAGCTGAGCATAAAAGTGAGAGTACTGGGATTCTAAGTGATTCTACGGCCCATGGAGAAGTGATTAGGCTAAACACGTGCACTCCCATGTCAGCTT
>JAACFB010000077.1 GCA_009937615.1 Gammaproteobacteria bacterium
TTACAAGAGAAGAAAACGCGGTCGCCTTTATGGCTGCAAGGGGTTATTGACAGGCAAAACGCGGATTTGATCCCGAAAAATCCACTTGACGCCGTAGATCCGGTGCGGTCAGGAGCGACTCGCATAGTAGGCGACCACGCGCGGATCGGCCCCGATGTGTTCTTCGTGCCCGACCAACCCCGGTGCCACCCGTTGCACGATATCGGCCGGAATGTGATCGAGACCGCCCGAGCTCAACCAGCGGGTCAGGACCAGGATCTTCAGGTCCGCCACGGTCAGGCGGTTGGCCGCGAAATATTGCCCCCCTCCGCGGGTCAGAAGAGCATCCAGGCCCCGCAGGTAGATGGGAATCCAGCCGCCAGCAAGCTTTTCGCGAGCCTGCCTGAGTTCTTCGTCCTTCAGGCTGAAGGTTGGTACCACGCGATGCATAACATCCTCGGCGACCCCCATTGCTTCATCGCAGTAAAGCGCCTGCAGATCATCGGTAGGATACAAACCGGCCAATTTGCCCACGTAACGGCTGATCGCATTGGATTGAGTCACCTCCGCGCCATCGATTTCGAGGACAGGTAGCGCACTGAAGCGCGTGCTCTGCCGCATCTCGCCGAACTCCGCAAATGACAGGCGGTTGTCCTCGAACTCGATTCCGGCTGCGTGAAAAGCGATGCGAATGGGTTCGCCGCGCCCGCCGTCGAAATCGAAATAGGTAAGTTTGTACTTTGTCATTGCGCAGTCTCCTAAAAATGTGTCTGTCCGGCAGGAATCATCACTCGTTCGATCATTCCGATCCCGAAGCCTGCAACAGCAGCCAGGGCAGTAGTCCGGTGTCGAGTCAGGCGACACTGCGGCACGATGTCCTGACTGACCCGGTACCGAATGAGACCGACCGGCGCTGAGGAAAAAGGGACGGAGAGTTTAATGCAGAAAAGCCGCTTTGTTGCCCCTTTTTGCTTCAATGTGCCATGCAACTGGGCAATCGACCCGCACTCAGCAGCTCGGCGAGCACGTAGCTTGAGTTATCTCCGTAACGCATCGATAAAGACTGCGCGAATCCTTTAGCACGGGTCTTATTTGCAGAGCGTACTCCGGCCCTGTCTTTTCGTCCGGGCGGTCATTTATGGTATATCTCGGGCCCGGCAATTCGTGACCATCGTGCTATGACATCGGACAGGGTTAATGCGTAAGGATCTGCGGCGCTTCAGGCAGGGAATTCGTGACGTCGCGGGCACCTGGGGCCTGGCCAGCGTCATTCTCCTGATTAGCTTTGTCTTTGCCTACCAGTTCGTCGGGCCGGCGCCGCCGAAGCGAATTGTTCTGGCCACGGGCGAGGAGGGCGGTGCCTATCGTTTCTACGGCGAACAGCTCGCAGCGCACCTGGCGAGGGAAGGTATCCAGACCGAGCTACTCGAAACCGCCGGCTCGGTCGAAAACCTTGCGCTCCTCGATGCCCCCGAAGGCGTGGATATCGGCTTCGTGCAGGGCGGGATTGCAGAATTCTTGCCGACCGAGAACGTCATGGCGATCGGCTCACTTTACCTAGAGCCACTTTGGCTGTTTGTGCGCGCTGACCTGCAGGTTGACGAGGTTGCCGATTTCGCGGGCAAACGCATCGCGGTCGGCGCGGAGGGAAGCGGTACACGCGCCGTTGTCGTCAATCTGCTCGAAGCCCACGGCATAGATTCGCGCACCGCGGAGTTCATCGACACCGCATCCGATGAGCTGGCAGCTGCCTTTGCGACCGATGCCATCGATGTTGCTTTTATTATCGGTGCGCCCCAGTCGGGGCACATCGCAGAACTCATGAGCCAAACCGGCGTTCGGCTTCGCAGCCTGGACCGGGCCGACGCCTATATCCGGCGTTATGCCTACCTGTCGAAAGTCAGCCTGCCGGAGGGCGCGCTCGATCTGCAGGCAAACATTCCGGGAACTGACGTCAGCACGGTCGCCTTGACCGCGATGCTGGTCGCCAACAAGGATCTGCATCCGGCGCTGGTTGACCTGCTGTTGATTGCCGCGACCGATATTTTTGCCGAACACAGCCTGCTTGCCGATGCCGGGCAATTCCCGACGCCGCTGTATGCCGACCTGCCACTGAGCGAGGATGCGGAGCGCTTCTTCACGCGGGGGCCGCCGTTCCTGATGCGGTACCTGCCGTTTTGGGCCGCGACCCTGGTCGATCGGCTCTGGATCATGTTGCTGCCGCTGATCGGCCTTGCCATTCCGCTCATGAAACTGGTGCCTCCGGCCTACCGCTGGCGGATTCGCCGGCGGCTGTTGCGGCTGTATGCGGAGCTCGAGGAGGTCGATCCACTGGTGAATCCGGTACAGAACAATGATGATTTGGCGGCGCGGTTAAAGAGCCTGGACCGGCTCGACAGCGGGTCGGTCATAAAATTGGTGCCGAAATCCTACACGGACGATGTCTACAAGCTGCGGCGGGATATCGATCTTGTCCGGCGCCGGCTCAACGTCGGCGCTGATTCGCGATCCTGAGGCCGCGCCGGGCGATTGTTCGCGTCGTCGTCAGCGTAGCTGACTGTCCTTGCTGCCCCGGCGGTTGTAGCCGCTGACGATTTTCTGCTTGGCATCGCGTTCCGCCTGGCAGGTAACACACAGGCGGACGCCGGGCACAGCCCTGCGGCGAGCCTCGGGGATCGCCTTATCGCAGTCTTCGCAGTGCGTCAGGCTCTCGCCACGCGGCAGTTCGCTCCGCGCGCGCTTGACTGCATCCTCGACCGTCGCGTCGATCTGGTCCTGAACTGCGCCGTCTTTTGCAAATCCGCCGGCCATCGGGCGTCTCCGGATGAAATGGGCTCTGTCAGAGAAAGGACCACAGTGTAGCAGCCACGATCGACAGGCCAAACAGCACGCGCGTCGGCCGTGCGTAGCGTGGGTGCGAGAAGACTGCGCGGATCGCCGAGCCGATCGCTAGCCAGATCGAGTCGACCACGATGCCGACCGCGCTGACAATCAAAGCCGTGGCGACGTAGCCGTTCGCTGCATCATCGAGGGGCACTATGAATTGGCTGAAGAGGACGAAGAATGCCGCGTAGGCTTTCGGATTCAGCAGGTTGAGTATGAATCCGTCCCGAAATCGCGGCATGCGATGCCGTTCCGTCGACGCGTCAACAAGAACCGGCGCTGCTGCTATGCGAAACGCGATGTACAAGAGATAGGCGGCACCGCAAATCTGCACAATCCACTTGGCCTGCGGCCATTGCACGAACACGGCCGCAACGCCGAACACCGCACCCGCCATCGCACACGCGAGCCCGAGCAGGATCCCGGCGAGATACGACAGGCCTTTCGATACGCCAAAGGTTGCGCCTACGGCTGCCAGCGACAACGTGGCCGGGCCGGGTGAGCCGAGCAGCATTGCGCTCGCGATCGTTAAGGTGATGATGGCTTCGGTCACAGCGTATGCGCCGACACGAAGTTACGCACGCGTGACTCCCGAACCGGTAAGACGCTGCAGCAGGTCCAGATGCCAGCCGAAGACGGCGGCATGGAGGTTAGATCGGTGTGCGAGTTCTAATTCGCATCCGTGAGCCGAACACCGTGGCCGTGACGGCAATGAAGTCAAACGGGCTGGGTGGTTGCCGGTACGCCGACGTCGGGGCAGCAGGGTGACAGCGGGCCCGTTAGCCAATTCACACAATCTGAGTGATCACGACCGACGCCTTGTCGTCGGCGTGGTCAGAGCTTCCTGCTGCTGCTGAGTAAATAGTGACTTCAACAGTCTCGGGGCTGGTGATTCTGCCGTTCGCGGCGTCGGCGGCCAGTTTTTCGCCGAAACCCGCCGATTCGTAGTGCGCGGCATTGATGCCGATGACGCAGACGGCGCCCGGCGCTGCCACGCGCCAGAGTTCGTCCAAGGCTTCTGGCCCGACATGGCCATGGGTGAACGTGCCGGCACTGATCAAGGCTGCGTATTGATTATTGGGAATATCCAATGGCTTAGTCAGGTCAGCCTGTATCAGGCTGCGGTACACGGCGATTCCGTCGCTGCCGGCTTTTTCTTTGGCTTTGTCGAGCATCTGCGCCGATATGTCGATGCCGTCAATGACGGAAAATCCGCCATGTTGAAGCGCGACCCCGACAACCCCGGTGCCGCAGCCGACGTCCAGCACGGCGCCGTTGATGTCAGCACGTTTCCTGACCAACAGGTCGGCGACGTTCTGGTGATAGATGTAGCCTTGCTCAGAAACAAAGTCCGTGTCGTAGCTATCGGCCCAGTCCGCATAGAGACGAACGCTGTCGTCAGGTGTCTCGAGCGAGTAGGCATCGTCGACCGTAATTCTTCGTTTCCCGGTCATTGCTCGAATCGCTCCGCCAGCAGACACAGTATTTCAAACATCATGGTTGCGCCGACCAGCGCCGTATTGCCGCTCGGGTCGAGAGGGGGGGCGACCTCCACGACGTCACCGCCGATCAGGTTGAGGCCGCGGAGTCCGCGCAGCAGGCGCTGCGCGTCCAATGTCGTGATGCCGCCGACTTCCGGCGTGCCTGTGCCGGGTGCGTAGACGGGATCCAGGCCATCGACGTCGAATGAAATATACGTCGGGCCGTCGCCGACAATCTTGCGCGCTTCCTCGATGACTTTGTCTACGCCGAGGTCGGCGAATTCGTCGATGAACATGACGCGCATGCCGCTTTTCTGCGAGAACTCAATGCCGTCCATGAAGTTCTGGCCGCCACGAATGCCGATCTGGATCGTGCGCCTGGGATCCAGCAGACCTTCCTCAACCGCGAGTCGAAATGGCGCGCCGTGATGATATTTCGATCCTGAAAACTCGCCCCAGGTGTCGCAATGTGCGTCGACATGCACCATGCCTACCGGCTGCTTTGCGCCGAGGGCCTGGAAAATCGGGTACGTGATCGAGTGGTCGCCGCCGGCACTGAGCGGCAGGACACCCGCTTCGACAACATGCCGATAGAAAGCCGCGATTTCGGCAATTTGCGCCTCGAGGTCGTATCGGGATGGCATCTGGACATCGCCTACGTCGGCGATACGAGCCAGCTCGTAGGGATTGACGTTTGTTGCCACGTTGAAGATCCGCATCAGGCTGGACGCGTTACGAATTTCCCGCGGCCCGTGGCGCGCCCCGGGACGGTTGGTGACGCCAAGATCCGTCGGTACGCCGATGAGCGCGATGTCGAGATCTTCAAGAGACTGAGCTAATGGCGCTCGCATGAAAGTGGCGATCTCCGCGAAACGCGGCTCTTTCATCGGCTCATACGGCTGACCCGTCACGGGCGAAGTTTTCTTATACCTGGTCATTTTGCATTTGCCGACTGATACGAAACCTGAATCTCGAGTATAGGGTGCCGGGGCAATGCCTCCCAACGATTTTCCGCTTTTTTGGATTGATGCCCGCGATTCAGCACTGATCGGTGGCGACGCGTGGGCTTTAGAAAAACACGAGGCAGCGGGTTTCGATGCTCTCGCGCGGTGGCGCGTCAGCGGGGGCAGTGGGGTCCACCACGGACGAGTGAATCGTGAACCGGGCCCGGCCGTCGGTGGCCGAGTCAAAGGTCTTGAACAGCAATGCCTCGTCCATCTGCATTTCAGGGTAGTAGTACCAGCGCTGATCCGGGTGGTGCAGGGCCACCTGCAGCTCGCCGATGCGCTCGTCGGCGCGCCGCTCCATCGAGACGAGATCTTCGGGCCGCACCGTCGTCGCATCGCACATGACGAGCGGATGGTTGAGCACGGGCCCGGCGATCGACCGCCACACGTTGACGATGGCGAAGCGCTGCTGCAGGAGTTTCTCTGCTTCATCCGGGTCTGCCGCAAGGTAGTCCCGCAGCCGCTTTTTTCCGGAGCCTTTTGTGTAATCATTATGAACAATTTCAGCAGGTTCTCGTATTTTCTTAATTCTTTGTCTAGATAAAGATGCGGAGCGTCTCGTGTCGTCGAAGATCTCGACTCGCCTGGCTCCGGTGATCTCGGTCAGCAGGCCTCTTATTTCCTCGTGATAGATCGTCTCGACCTGCGCATCGTCATAGAAGTCATTGACGGCGGTGGCCTGCGGCACGAGCCGGAAGCCCTCGACATCCAGGCTGGGGGATGGTTTTTCCTCTCGGCCATCGTGAATGCTCACGGCGTGCGTCGTAAAGTTTCCGACATGACCGGTCTGATCACCGCCACCTTTGGAGGGAATATAGACGAGCGGCTGATCGAGATTGGCGAGGAATTTAAGGGTCGCTGTAATAGGCTCGGTTGGCATGTTCGCTAAGGTATGTCCGGCAGGGGAGGACGGTTTGACGAGCATACGGATTTTCAAGGCCGCAAGCATCGTATTGATGCGCTTAAGCGGTTCATCGCCTATCATCTCGCAATCCATGAAACCCGATACAGCCAGAATCATCGCCGACACCCTGACGTGGGCCCGTATTGTGAGCGTTGTGCCGATCACGCTGCTGGCGTGGTACGAGTTCCGCTGGTGGGTGTTCGGGCTCTATATCGCGGCGGCGCTGACGGACCTTTTCGACGGCATCATCGCGCGGCGGGCTTCGCCGCCTGCATCCGACACGGATCTCGATGGTCTCGCCGATCTGCTGTTCTCCGCCATGACACTCGTCTGGCTGTGGCTACTGGTCCCATACTTCTTTCCACAGTACTGGGGCTACTTTCCGGTCCTGGTGTTGCTGGAGATCTTCATGATCCCGGTGCGGATTCGACGCCCGGACCTGACGGTTCCCCATCACCAGTTCGGCCGTTTCGGGATGGCATTGTTCTTCTTCCTGTTGCCCGTGTTGATTCTCTGGGGTGACGTGAGCTGGTTCGTGCACCTCGTGTTGATCACCGGCGTCGCCGCCAAGGTTCACCTGGGCGTGACAATCATCAGGCGGTCCAGGGCGAGGCGGGCTCCAGCGGCACGCTAGGAGATCGAAACGCGGGTCACCTGGCGATTTGCGGTTGGACTTGAATTGCCCCGGCGATGACGACAAGAGATACGTCCCAATTGGTGCCTGTCGCCGAAAAACAATCAATGTGTGACCTCGAGGAAAGAAGGGGGCAGCGTGGCAGACACGATCGTGAGTGACATCGACCATATCGAAACGCATTTGACGGTCGAATCATCGGGAGCCAGCGCAACGGAGCTGTTGCATCAGGCGACCGGACTTTCAAAGCAGCGAATCAAGTTCGCGATGAGCCAGGGGGCAGTTTGGGTCACGCGGGGCCGCAACACGCAGCGCCTGCGGCGGGCAAAACGAACGCTGCGCCAAGGCGATCAGCTGCACCTGTATTACGACGCCAGCATACTGGCATCGATTCCTGCTGAGCCGACACTGCTGGCGGATGTCGGCGGTTATTCGGTTTGGCGTAAACCTTGTGGGCTGCGCTCGCAGGGATCCAGGTGGGGCGACCATTGCACGGTCGTACGGTGGGCCGAGCGGCATCTGCAGCCTGAGCGCCCGGCCTTTACCGTGCATCGCCTCGACCGTGCCGCCAATGGCCTGATGCTCGTCGCGCATTCCAAGAGCATGGCGGCGGCGTTATCAGACCTGTTTCGCGCACGCGCAATCGAGAAACGTTATCTTGCGCTGGTGTCTGGCGATTTTTCGACGCAGCCGAATCCCCTGCGTGTCGACCGGCTGATCGACGGGAAAACCGCGGTCAGCGAGTTTTCACTGCAACACGTCAGTGACGGCGGCGAACGATCGCTCGTGGAAGTGAGCATCGAGACCGGCCGCAAGCACCAGATTCGTCGTCACCTGGCCGGGTTGGGGCACCCGGTGATCGGTGATCGCCGGTATGGATTCGGCGAAATTGATGGGCCGGATCTCCAGTTGACCGCCTGCCTGTTGGCGTTTCATTGCCCGGTAAACGATGCGCCGGTTGAGTATCGACTGGATGCCAGGTGGCTGCCAACGCTTTAAGCGCCTGCTCCGCGGTTTTCGGCAGAAAAGTGGCCTGTGCCTGGGCAGCAGCTGACCGTTTGGGCGTGGTCTAACTGGCCGCAGAAGCCGGTAGCCACGCATCTAAGGTATCCGCTTTTCAACGGGTCGTCTATTCGTGCTTGCCACGACTTGAGATCCGCTCCCGTGCCGTCAGGTAAGCATCGACAAAGGCAAACCTGACTAAA
>JAACFB010000020.1 GCA_009937615.1 Gammaproteobacteria bacterium
GCACGATGATCGGCCAGCTTCTCTTTATATTTCCTGACGCGGCGATCGAGCTTATCGACAAGACCGTCGATCGCGGCATACATATCTTCTTCGGTAGCATCAGCATAAATCTTACCGCCGTTTACAGAAACCGTTGCTTCCGCCTTATGTCGTAGTTTTTCAACCGTAAGGATGCAATGCACGTCAGATACGAGGTCAAAGTGTCGTCCGATCTTTTCAATTTTGGTTTCAACATAACCACGGAGGGAATCGGTTACCTCAACGTGATGGCCTGAAACACTTAATTGCATAGTTTTCTCCCATACTCATGTAGAGTTTCGTATGAACCCTGCCTTATCGTTACCGCGCAGCTGCCGGGCCGGGTTCATTTTATTTGTCGGGTTCAGGATAGCAGTACTTTCAGTCTCCGTGTGCTGTGTTTGATACCTATGCCGGTCGTTGCCGGCGCTCGCTAGACGCCGCGATATTCATAGCCTCACGGTACTTTGCGACCGTTCTCCTGGCAACTGAAATTCCCTGCTCTGCCAGCAGACTGGCAATTTTGTTGTCGCTCAGGGGCTTTGCGGGATTTTCGGCGCCGATCAGTTTGCGAATTTTCGCGCGAACCGAGGTCGACGACTGATCTTCGCCGCTCATCGAAGCGAGGTGCGACGAAAAAAAGTACTTGAATTCGAATACACCGCGAGGCGTGTGCATATACTTATTGGTCGTTACACGCGAAATCGTTGACTCATGCATGCCGATTTCCTCCGCGATGTCTCTCAGCACCATGGGTTTCATCGCCTCGTCACCGTGCTCCAGAAAGTCGGTTTGTCGCGATACGATACATGTTGCAACCTTCATCAGGGTTTCATTGCGAATTTCAAGACTGCGAATCAACCAACGGGCTTCCTGGAGCTGCGTGCGCAGCACAGCGTGATCGCCGCTGCCGCGCAGAAGTCGTGCGTACTGCTGGTTCACCGACAAACGCGGCACACCGGTCGGGCTGATTTCGACCTGCCAACGATTGTCGATTTTGCGAACGAAGACGTCGGGCACGATGTACTCGGCGGCGGTCGGGCTTACCGCGAGGCCTGGTTTTGGATTGCAGCTTTTGACGAGGGCGACAGCGGCATGCAGGTTTTCCTCGGATGTGCGCAGGCTGCGCCGCAACTCGCCGTACTCACGATTAGCGATGAGATCGAGGTGGCCGTCAGCCAGTTCGATCGCCAGCTTCAGCCCGGGCGTCGTATCGTCAAGCTGTCGTAATTGCAGGACGATGCATTCAGACAGAGACCGCGCGCCGATGCCGATCGGGTCCAGGCCCTGCACCTTGACCAGCGTTTGCTCGATCTCCTGCGGTGATATTCCGGCTTCATCGTCGAGGGCTGCCGCGATTTCATCCAGGTCTGCGGTGAGGTAGCCGTCATCGTTGATGGAATCGATGATTGCCTCGCCAATCAACGTCTCGCGGGGTCCGAAATTTTCCATCTCCAGCTGCCAGAGCAGGTGTTCGCGCAGCGTTTGTCCGGACTCGTCGGCAAATTCGCTGATCGGCCGGCCTTCGCCGTTCCAGCCGCTATCGGCGATACCCGCTGTTGAACTGGCTTGCCAGCTGTCCTCGGCGCGAATCGTCTCGACTTCGGCCGTCGTTTCAGCGCTCGTGCGCGGCACATCCGGCAAATCCTCCATCTCGAGCATGATGTTTTCCTCGAGAGCATCCTGAATCTGGGCATTCAGGTCCAGAACCGGAAGCTGCAACAGACGAATTGCCTGCTGCAGCTGGGGCGTCATTGTCAGCGTCTGACCGAGTTTTAGCTGCAATGATGGTTTCAACATATGCCCAAGTATTCGGCAGAGCTGCGCGTCTGCGTGACGATGAAATTGTTGCCAGTTTGCCTCAGAGTTTGAACTCCTGTCCGAGATATACTTCTCGAACGTGATGATTCTCCAAAATCTGGTCGGGCGAGCCCGATGCAATCAGGCTGCCGTCACTCAGTATATAGGCTCTGCCACAAATTCCGAGCGTTTCCCGGACGTTGTGATCGGTGATCAGAACGCCGATCTTTCGTTCACATAAGTGCTTGATAATTCTTTGAATATCGAGCACCGATATTGGATCGACGCCCGCGAATGGCTCGTCTAACAAAACGAACAGGGGATTCGCGGCCAGCGCCCGGGCGATCTCGACGCGGCGTCGCTCGCCGCCTGATAAGCTGATACCGAGGCTGCTGCGGACATGGCCGACATGCAGTTCCTCGAGCAGGTTTTCGAGTTCTTGTTCGCGACCGGCCCTATCGAGATCGTCACGAATCTCGAGAATCGCGAGGATGTTCTGTTCGACGGTCAGCTTGCGGAAAATAGACGCTTCCTGCGGGAGGTAGCCGACACCGAGCTTGGCCCGGCGATGCATGGGCTGCGCCGTCAAATTTTTGCCATCGAGCAGAATCGTGCCGCTGTCTGCAGCGATAAGGCCCACGATCATGTAGAACGCCGTGGTCTTGCCGGCGCCATTCGGGCCGAGCAGGCCCACGACTTCACCGCTTTTAATTTCCAAGGACAGGTTTTTTACAACTTTGCGCAGCTTATAGCTCTTGGAGATATCCTGAACGCTCAAGATACTCACTGGCCCGTTTCCTCTCCGCCCGCATCCTCCTCCGCACCGACTGCTTCGTCGTCACCGGCCGGCGCATCCGCAGGCGTATAGGTAATCTTGACCTTCTCGTCTCCCGAGCCCGCAGATTGCGCCTTTATTCGCTGTTCCCGAATGTTGTAGACGAGAAAGCTCGACGTGATCTGGTTGCCACCTTCCGTGATTTTAGCTTGGTCAGAAAACGCGACGACGCCGGAATCGAGATCGTATTCAACGGTTCCGGCTTCTGCATACGTCACTTCATCACTGCCGGGTCGCTTGAGTTCAAAAGTTGCAGGTGAGCCGTGAATGGTCGCAAGCCGCAGACGATGATCGGAGAATTGCAGATCGGCCACATCACATTCGATATGACCGTCTTCCACATCGATGACCACATTGCCCTCAAATCGCCAAACGCTGTCCTGGAAGTCGAGCTTACTTGCCCGGCCTTCGTCCGCTTCGATGCCGATAGTGCCTTGTGTCAAACGCAGACCACTGAACATCAGCATCGAGCTCTTGCCGTCGTAGTCCGTCGAATCTGCGTCCAGGGAAATGGGCAGCCGCAAATTGGGGTCTTGTGCCGAAGCAAGGCCGGGCAGGCAAAGTAGCAATAGCAGAATGGCGCGAATCATCGTAAGTATGCCGGTGCCGTCAGGGCACGAATTTACCGCTGACATTGGACTTCAACGTAAGTTGATTGTCTTTTAGCGATGCCAGCATCCCGGTCGCCGTCAGGCTTCGCGTGCCGATCCGTATTTGTACCCGCTGATCGGTCTCAGCGAGATAGTTTTCCGGCTCGAGTTCGAGATACTGGGTACGGAGTTCCGTCTCATCTCCCGAGAAGCCCTCGCTGCTAACGGCTGAAACATGACCTCGCAAAAGCACGCGTTTCTCGGTTTGGTGGATCGCCGCCGTATCGGCGATGATAGCCCAAGGCACCTCACTTTGCGGCGAGTAGTTAATTTTTACGTCCGTGAACCAGATGCGATCGTCACTTTGTTGTTCCGCGCTTTCGGCCTGAATTTCATACAACAAGTGGCCATCGGGACCCGTGCCCAGAATGCGCGCTGACTTGAGGTAATAGCCGCGCGTTACGGCATCGAATGCCGCAACGACAGGCTCCTCGCCGCGATTCTGTCGCGCAAGGTACCAGCTCGCCAGTGCACCGGCGGTTAACAGCGCCAAGCCCACGATGTTGCGCGCCGCCAGCATCAGGACTCGTCTCGCGCTGCCAAGACCAGGTCGCAGACCTCGCGGACGGCGCCAAAGCCTCCTCTGGCAAGGGTAGTGTAGTCGCATTGTTCGCGTACACTGTTGACAGCATTGGCGACGGCAACTGCATAACCAACCTTTGTGAGCAAGGGTAGATCGGGAACATCGTCGCCCACATAGACGCACTCGGCGTCAGCAATTCCGAGTTCGGCGGTAATTGTGCTGAATGCGGCGATCTTGTCGTTGCAGCCCTGCACAACACGCATCACTCCGAGTTCGTTCATCCGTCGCTCGACCGCCTCCGACCGCCGCCCGCTGATGACTACAACCTCGATTCCGGCGGCCAGCAATTGCCGCACCCCGAAACCGTCTTGCGTGCAAAAAGCCTTCGACTCGCTACCGTCGTCGGACAGGTAAAAGCGACCATCGGTAAACACGCCGTCGACGTCGAAAGCCACAAGCCGCACGCCGCAAAGGTGATTTTCTGCAGCTGCAGCGCTCACATGATTCCCGCGCGAAACAAGTCGTGGATATTCAGAGCGCCAACGAGACGGGCTTCATCGTCGGCAACGAGCAGCGACATGATCTTGTTTTCCTCCATCAGCCGCACCGCTTCGACCGCGAGCACGTCAGCCGAAATCGTCTTGCAATTCCGGTGCATGATCGCGTCCATGCGCGTTGTATGCACATCGACACCGGCGTCGAGCGCACGCCGTAAGTCGCCATCGGTAAAAATACCAAGAATTCGGCGGTGCTCGTCGACGATTGCGGTCATGCCGAGCCCTTTTTCCGTAATCTCCATCAACCCGTCTTTGAGGCTTACGTCGGGCGTTACGGAAGGCATTGCGTCGTCGGTACGCATCACATCGGCGACCCGCAGCAGTAGCCGCTTGCCGAGGCTGCCGCTCGGGTGGGAGCGCGCGAAATCTTCGGCCGTGAAGCCACGAGCCTTGAGCAATGCGACAGCGAGCGCATCGCCCATCGCGAGCGTGGCGGTGGTGCTCGCCGTCGGTGCGAGATTCAATGGACAGGCCTCTTCGACGACACTGACGTCCAGGTGCGCATCGGCGGCCGCGGCAAGCGTAGACTTCGGGTTGCCGGTCATCGAAATGAGCCGCGCACCCATGCGTTTGACGAGCGGCAATATCGTCACGATTTCGTCCGTTTCCCCGGAGTAAGAAACCGCCAGCAGCGAGTCCTGTTCCGTGATCATGCCCAGGTCGCCATGGCTGGCTTCGGCCGGGTGCATGAAGAAAGCCGGAGTGCCCGTGCTGGCGAGCGTTGCAGCGATCTTGCTGCCTATATGACCGGACTTGCCCATCCCCGTAACCACGATGCGGCCAGGTGTGTCCAGACAAAGACGGCAAGCTTTGACGAATGCATCGTCGAGTCTCGACCGCAGCAAGTCGACCGCCCGGGATTCAATATCGAGCACCTCGCCTGCGAGCGCGAGCAAGTCTTCGTTAGTCAGTTCTACCTCCACAAAGTGCTCTCAGCGCTTGATCCAGCGAACATTCTAAACGTTTTGCAGCACTACGTAGCTATCGTAGGCGATAAATGCCACCAGCAAGGCCAAACCCTCTATGCGCGATAGCTCGTTCTTGCCGTCGTAGTCGTAGGTCATGGCGAACAAAACCAGTGTGAATGCAACCATGACGAAGACATGCAGCGACAAAACGATCGGTGCCAGTTGCAACGGCGCGATGATCGAGGCAGCGCCCAACACAGCGAGTAGATTAAAGATATTCGAGCCGACAATATTGCCGATCGCAAGCCCGTACTCGCCCTTCATTGCGCTGACCAGGGACACCGCGAGTTCCGGCAGGCTGGTCCCGAAGGCAACCAACAGGATCCCGATGACCACCTCGCTGACGCCCAGCAAACGGGCGATTTCGATCGACCCATCGACCAGCAAGCGGGCGCCGAAAAGCAGCGTCACGATACCAACCAGTAACCAGAATATTGCCAGCGGCGTACGGACGTCCGAAGGAATCTCTGCTTCGAAGTCCTGCTTGATGGGATCGGACGGCGCGGACCGCACACCGAGTCGCGTCAGCCAGATCATGACGATAACAAGGCCAGTGAGCATGACCAGGCCGTCGACGCGACTGAGCTTCGAGTCGAGGAATAACGATACGGTCAGCAGGGTGACGGCGAGCAGCGCCGGCATCTCGCGGCGCAGCGTCGCCGAGCGCAGCTGGATCGGTCGGACGATGGCTACACAGCCGAGAACCAGACCGATATTGACAATGTTCGAGCCGATCGCGTTACCAACGGCGAGTCCCGGTTCACCGCGCAGCGCGGCAACTATAGATACCAGGATCTCGGGCGCCGAGGTTGCGAATGCAACGATCGTCAGGCCGATGAGCAACGGCGGAACACCAAAGTTGCGGGCCGCCGATGCCGCACCGTGCACGAACCGGTCTGCGCCCCATATCAGGAGCACAAGGCCGGCAAGTACTTCGAGGCTGTTAGCGAGCATAGAGTATCGATCCGCCGAGACAGGTTGATTGTAGTTCGTCTGTTCGCAGTGAAAAGCTGCGATGAGCCCGACACGACCGGCTATGATACACAATCAGAGCAGGGCAATGGGAAGCCCCTTCGATTCCCGGTACACTGCGCGCCCGGGAGATTACGACACGGTCAGAAATTATGGATCCAGGCGAGATTAAACGACTGATAGAAGCGGGTTTCAATAGCCCGATGGTTGAAGTTGTCAGCGACGACAATACTCACTTCCAGACAACGGTCGTTGCGGCGGAGTTCGAGGGCAAGCGTCCGCTGGCACGTCATCAGCTGGTTTATCGCACGCTGGGTGGGCTGGTCGGAAATGAAATTCATGCGCTGTCGATACGGGCGCTCACCCCCGAAGAGTGGCAACAGCAGACGGGCTGATAAGACTTGGACAAGCTGCAGATACAGGGCGGTCAGCCGCTCGAAGGCAAAGTGGTGATTTCGGGCGCGAAGAACGCTGCGTTGCCGATACTTGCGGGGACGCTGCTCGCCGCCGAGCCCATAACGATCAGCAACGTACCGCATCTAAAAGACGTGACCACGACGATCTCGCTGCTGCAGATGATGGGCGTGAAAGTCACCATCGATGATCAGCTCAACGTCGAGGTTGACGCGAGTGATGTGAGCCGGCGCGAGGCGCCGTACGAGCTTGTGAAGACGATGCGGGCGTCGATCCTGGTGCTCGGGCCGCTCGTTGCGCGTTTTGGCGAGGCTGACGTGTCTCTGCCGGGCGGCTGCGCGATCGGTGCGCGACCTGTGAATTTGCACGTTGCCGGGCTGCAGGCCATGGGTGCCGACGTGGTCGTGCAGAATGGATTCATAAAAGCGCGGGCAGATCGCCTCAAAGGCGCGCACATCGTTTTCGACACCGTGACCGTGACCGGTACCGAGAACCTGCTCATGGCCGCCGTTCTTGCCGATGGCGAGACTGTGCTGGAGAATGCGGCACGCGAGCCTGAGGTCAAAGACCTGGCAAACTTTTTGACGGGCATGGGCGCGCGCATCTCGGGCGCTGGCACCGGGACGATAACGGTTCAGGGTGTGGACAGGCTCGGCGGCACGAGTTATTCGGTTTTACCAGATCGAATCGAAACGGGAACCTACCTTGTTGCAGCCGCGATGACCGGTGGGCATGTTCGCTTGGTCGATACAGCCCCCGACACGCTGGAAGCTGTGCTGATCAAATTGAAAGAAGCCGGTGCCACGATCACGACGGGTTCGGACTGGATCGAGCTCGACATGCGCGGCAAGCGGCCAAAGTCAGTCGACATTCGCACTGCACCTTATCCGGCATTTCCAACGGATATGCAGGCTCAGTTCTGTGCGATGAATGCCGTCGCCGACGGCGTTGGTACGATCACCGAGACCGTTTTCGAGAATCGTTTTCAGCACGTTCTGGAGCTGCAGCGAATGGGGGCGGATATTCAGCTCGAGGGCAACACTGCGATTTGCACCGGAACTGCGCGACTTACGGCAGCACCTGTGATGGCGACCGATCTGCGGGCATCAGCCGGCCTCGTTCTGGCGGGGCTTGCAGCCGATGGAAATACGGTTGTCGATCGGATCTACCACGTAGACCGTGGTTATGAGCGCATCGAGGAGAAATTGCGCCAGATAGGGGCAACGATTCGTCGCATAGCCGCTTAGCACGACCTGGGGGGCAGGATTTCCGGTCGCTCGCCGGCGATGATCGTCGTGCGAAACTCGCCGCCGTCGCGCCAGCCCTTGATGTCAACCTGGTCGCCGGGGTTACTGCCCGCCACCAGAAGCCGGGCCTGTCGCTGCGAAAAGATCGGTTCGTCGTTGATCGATACGATCACGTCACCGCAATTCAGTCCACTGGCTTGCGCAGGGCTGCCGGAGTAGATGCCGTCAAGCAGGATGCCGACATTGCCTGCAATGCCGAGCGCGTTGCGCTCGGCCGGCGTCATGTCGTCAGGAATAAACCCCATCCATCCACGGACTACCCGCCCGTGCTGCTTGATTTCAGCGACAACCCCCCGGACCAGATCGACCGGTATTGCGAAGCCGATTCCCTCGGTGCCGGCGTCCTGCTCGAGGATGGCGGTATTGATGCCGACCAGCTCGCCGCGCACGTTGATCAGCGCACCGCCCGAGTTACCCGCGTTGATGGCCGCATCTGTCTGAATAAAGTTTTCGAACGTAGTCAGATTGAGCATGCCGCGTCCCGTCGCGCTGACAATGCCCTGGGTGACGGATTTTGTCAGGCCGTAAGGGTTGCCGATCGCAAGTACTACGTCGCCAATCCGAAGCTGGCCGGAGCTGCCCAGTCGGACTGCCGGCAACGTTCCAAGATCGACCATGAGCAGCGCGAGATCTGTCTCTGCATCGACACCAACCACCCTTGGCTCTGCGATGCGGCCATCACTGAGCTGCACACGGATTTCGGCCGTGTCCATGACGACATGGTAGTTGGTGACCAGGAAGCCCTGCGGATCGATAACCACGGCCGAGCCGAAACCTGTCTCGACCCTGAAGCGGGGCCGCTCGTCGGCCTCCGACGCATACTCGACCAGCCGCTTGGTATAAACGTTTGCAACAGCTGGCGCGCTCAGGTCGACGGCATCGGCATAGCTGGCCGGCGCGCCGCCCGCACCGCCGCCAAGGACCGGCAGCAGGTCCGGCCGAATCAGCACGACGAGGAACGCCGCCGCCAGACCGACCACGATGGACTGCAAGACAAACAGTAGCGCTGATTTTATCCCGGCCAAGAGAATTCCATTGCAAATCAAGTCGTAGTGGCTACCTGCCTAGCCAAGTCAGGCACGGCCCGTGTATAATGGCTAATTGATCCCGGGCCGATTGTCATCCTGACGCCAAACCGGGTCTGCTGCAAATCTACCAGTATCGATATAAAACAAAAAACGCGCTGATAAAGAGGCTCCAGGAACCACCCCTTTCTCAGCCGGGCGTATAGGAGTGCCTGATGAACGACGACGCTGATCGTCTGGATCGAGACAGACGTCACTTTCTGACCATTGCGACCGCTGTAACCGGGTTGGCTGGCGCAGGAGTAGCGGCAATTCCGTTCCTTTCTTCGCTGAAGCCGAGCGCTCGGGCGCAGGCGCTTGGCGCGCCGGTGGAAGTGCCGGTCGGGTCGATGCAGCCCGGCGAAATGGTGCGCGTGCTCTGGCGTGGCAAGCTGGTTTTCGTGCTGCGACGAAGCGAAGATATGCTCGATCGTCTGCCGGACGTTGTCGATCAGCTCAGGGATCCGAACTCCGAGGTTGTCGAGCAGCAGCCACAGTATGCCGCCAACGGCTTTCGGTCGGTCAGGCCGGAATTTCTCGTTGTCGAGGGATCCTGCACCCATCTCGGTTGCGCGCCGATTCAGGACTTCGAGGTACGACCCAGTGAGAACTGGGAGGGCGGATTCTTCTGCCCCTGTCACGGATCGAAATTTGACCTGGCGGGACGAGTATTCAAGGGTGTGCCGGCACCAACGAACCTGCGTGTTCCGCCGCACCGCTTCGTCAGTGATGACCTGATTCTGATCGGTCAGGATACGGGAGCAGCGTAATGGCAAGGATCGAAGCTGAAGTCGGCAAGCCGCAGGGTGGCTTCATGAAGTGGATCGATGACCGGTTCCCCTTTACGGAGACAATGAAGTATCACGCCACCGAATATTACGCCTCCAAGAATTTCAATATCTGGTACGTCTTTGGTGTCCTCGCCATGGTCGTGCTCGTCATCCAGTTGCTGACCGGCATATTTCTGACGATGAACTACAAACCGGCGGCCGCTGAGGCGTTCGCATCGGTCGAGTACATCATGCGCGATGTGGAGTGGGGCTGGCTGATTCGTTACATGCATTCAACCGGAGCATCATTTTTCTTCATTGTCGTGTACCTGCACATGTTCCGCGCAATGCTGTATGGCTCCTACAAGAAACCACGTGAATTGATCTGGTTGATCGGCATGCTGATATTTTTTGTTCTCATAGCCGAGGCGTTCGCGGGGTATCTGCTTCCTTGGGGGCAGATGTCGTACTGGGGCGCGCAGGTCATTATCTCCCTGTTTGGCGCGATTCCCGGCATTGGGGAAGCGCTGGTCGAGATCATCCGCGGTGACTATTCGATTTCGGATATCACGCTGAATCGGTTCTTCGCTTTGCATGTGATCGCCCTGCCGCTGGCCCTGATCGCTCTCGTCTTCGTGCATATCGTTGCGCTGCACGAGGTGGGCTCAAATAACCCGGACGGTGTCGACATCAAGAAACACAAAAGCCCCGACGGTGTGCCGCTCGACGGTGTTGCGTTCCACCCGTATCACACCAGCAAGGATCTCGTGGCGATCATTGTCTTCTTGATCATCTTTTCCGGCGTCGTATTTTTCGCGCCGGAAATGGGTGGCTACTTTATCGAGCACGCCAACTTCGAGCCGGCCAACATGACGGCGACGCCCGAGCACATTGCCCCGGTCTGGTACTTCACGCCGTTTTACGCCATTTTACGTGCCGTGCCCGATAAGCTAGGAGGTGCGATATTGATGGCGGCGGCAGTTTTGCTGCCGGTGTTCCTGCCCTGGCTGGACAGGGCGCGCGTCAAGTCGATCCGTTATCGCGGATGGATCTACAGGTCGGCGCTGGGGACGTTTGCGGTTACATTTCTCGTGCTCGGTTGGCTTGGCACGATGCCGGCCGAAGGTATCTACGTCAACGCGGCAAGAATTTTTACCGCTCTTTATTTCGCGTTCTTCCTGTTGATGCCTTACTACACGACGGTCGACAAGACGAAGCCCGTGCCGGACAGGGTGGTCTACCATGGGTAACGTAAAGATGCTGGCGCGACTCTTAACAATCCTGGCGGTCTTTGGCGTGGTCTCGGCGCATGCCGCGGGCGGTGCCAGCTTGCCGCTGGGTAAGGCCGACATAGATCCTGGCAATATCAATTCACTGCAGCGTGGCGCGCGGAATTACATGAACTACTGTTCCGGCTGCCATTCGGCCAAGTATGTGCGCTTCACTACGATCGGCGAATATCTCGAATTGTCCGAAGAGCAGCTTGCCGATAATCTGATGTTCAATGCCGAAAAAACATTTGAGACCATTCGGTCCGCCATGCCCGAGGCCGATTCGCGGCGCTGGTTCGGGGTTGCGCCGCCGGATCTGTCGTTGATGGCGCGGTCAAAAGGCGTGGACTACATATACAACTTTCTCAAGGGATTCTACCTGGATCCTGCGAGCCCAACGGGCGTCGACAACCTCGTTTTAACCGGCACCAGCATGCCGCACGTACTTTGGGAGCTGCAAGGTTATCAGGATGCTGTTTTTCTTGAGCACACCGATGAGTCGGCGGACGGAGCGACCACGACGCGGCATTTCGACGGTTTTGAAGCAGTAACGGCCGGCACGATGGACGAGGAAGACTACGATTCTTTTGTGCGCGATACCGTCAATTTCCTCGCTTACATCGCGGAGCCCAACCGTGCGGAACGACGCATGCTTGGCATGTGGGTAATCATTTACCTGTTTGTGTTCCTGATTATCGCCCGCATGCTCAAGAAGCAAATCTGGAAAGATGTCAGCTGAACCGGTTCCAGCATGATCACAACAAGGATTCATACATATGGCTGTTATTGCCAATAGACGCTCAGTAATGACTCTGTTTTCGCGACCGACCGACATCCACAGCCATCGGACGCGACTGGTGCTTGCCGAGAAGAACATCAACATCGAGATTGTGAACGTCCAGGGTAGTGAACTTCCCGAGGACCTCATGGATCTCAATCCGTATCACACCGTGCCGACACTGGTCGACCGTGATCTGACGCTTTATGACTCGCGCGTTATCATCGAGTATCTCGACGAGCGCTTTCCGCACCCGCCGCTGATGCCGGTTGATCCCGTCATGCGGGCGCAGTTCCGGCTTGCCTTGTTCCGGATCGAAACGGACTGGTATTCGCTTGCCGAGGAAGCCGAGTCCATGAGCGACGGAAGGCTCAGCAGCAAGTCGCGCAAACTTTTGCGGGAAAGCATCCTGCAGAGTGCCGAGTTGTTCGGCGCGAGACCGTATTTCTTGAGCGAGGAATTCTCTCTGGTCGACGCGAGTATCGCGCCGATACTGTGGCGTTTGCCCATGTACGGAATAGAATTGGGTAGCCAGGCGGAGTCGATCGAGAAGTACATGACGCGTGTCTTTGCGCGGCAGTCTTTCCAGCGCAGTCTGACCGAGCTCGAACAGGAAATGCGCCTGTAGCTGATTGCTGAGCGGCTGCCCGGGGCTGCCGCATAATCGCCGTTGCAGTTCGCGGCGAAGCCAGACCCCGCCCCGCCGTTTGCAGCCTCATCTTGCGTTATGTCACCAATCAATCAAAGCGCCCAAACAGTGGTAAGCTAGGGCTCTGGAACATCAGGGCTTGCTAATAATGACGAATCCAAGCCGATCGAAAAGGCCATACCTTATTCGTGCGATGCACGAGTGGATGGGCGACAACGGTCACACACCCCATATAGTCGTCGATGCTTCCATCGATGGGGTCAATGTGCCGCGCGAGCACATCAAGGATGGCAAGATTATCTTGAATATCAGCGACACCGCGGCTCACAATCTCAAGCTAACGAATGACGGCGCGAGTTTTCGGGCCCGTTTTTCGGGGGTGCCGTTCGATGTCTGGGTACCGATGCGCTCGGTACTCGGCATCTATGCGAGGGAGACAGGGCAGGGCATGATCTTCTCGCACGATGCTGAAATTGCGTCCGGTCAGCGAGTCGATCCAGGCGATGACGTCGAGGCGCCGCGCAAGCGCGCGCACCTGAAAGTTGTCAAATAAGCGCCGCTGCGCGACCTGACATATTGCGGTCGTTCGATGCCAGGGCCTCTGCATCGGGGATCCCGGTTTCTATAATGCGGAGTCGCCGGGTCGGAATGCGTCCCGTATCCATTCGATGGTCTCGGACCCGTCCTGATCGGCATCGATAGCCACCACGTCGAAGCGAACCAGCAAACTCGACGACTCCGGATGCTTGGCGAGAAATAGGGCCGCTGTACGAATCAATTTTTGCTGCTTGCGCGCATCGACGGTCAGTCCCGCGCGCGCCAACCGGTGGCCGCCGCGGTAGCGCACCTCGACGAACACGAGGCAGTCCTTATCGCGCATGACCAGGTCGATTTCGCCCAGGCGGCAGCGGAAATTACGAGTGACGGATTGCAGTCCCTCGCGTTTGAGGAAGCGGCCGGCCAGCGCCTCGGCAGCGGCGCCTACAACTCGCGTGTTGCGTCGAACCACGTCTCGTCGTCAGCCGATTCGGGCATCAGCATTTCAGGCGCATCGCTGATGTCCTCGATCGGCCCGCCGACATTATCTGCATCCGGCATTGCCAGAGGCTGGCCATTCTGAAACTGCGCCCATACGAGGCGCCTGCGAACGCGGCCATCCTCGTCGAGGAATAGTCGGCCGGTGGCGCCGTCGATTTCCGGCATCGCTCCAGCCTGCGTCGTAAAAAGAGCGGCAATCAACTGGTAGGCGTCGTAACCCATGGCGTGCAGCCGGCCCAGTTGACGCTCCTCGGGCCAGTATTCACGGTAAAGCGGCGGCAAATGATTGAGCCAGTTGTGTGGCGCGATGATCCACGGCGTGTCGGCAAACATGATGCCATTGAGATCGGCGTTGGAACGGCCATCCAGCGCGTAGATAGACGATGTCGAGTAAACCGGCAAATCGCCCGAGTAATGAAATTTCAGCTGCGATTTCAACAGGCGGCCGGCCGGAGCGTCTGCAGCGAGAAATATGAATTCGCTGTCCTGTCGCCGGCGCGGGTCGAACTGCAGCGGTGCGCGCAGGTTGGCACGCAGCCGCTGGTATCTCAGCACGCTGCCCGATAGCGCCATTAAATCCTCGATCGTATTGGAAAAGTCCGGATTGGCCGGCGTGTAGCTACGATAGTCGAGCAATGTTCCCCCGCCCACCTCGAACTCGCTCGCAAAGCTCGACAGTACGCGGCGTCCCCAGTCGTTATTGGGCACCAGTGCGACGGCCCTCGTATAACCGTCGTTGAGCGCCCGTTCAGCCGCCGAACGGGCCTCGTCCTCTGGCGCCAACGCGAACTGATAAAGCCCGGGAGGCGCGAGCGTGTCGTCGGGAAGGTAGTTCAGCGTGAGCACCGGTACCGGCACGAGAATGTCGTTGGCCAGTTCGACTACGCTGTTCCTGAGCAATGGCCCGATAACGAATTCAGCGCCGTCCGCGACCGCTGCAGAGTAGGCTGCGCTCGCTCCGCCTTCGGCGTTGACGTCGTAAACACGAACTGTCTGCGGTTCGTCGAGGCCTGACAGCGCCGAAAAATAGGCGCCCATGAACCCGTTCTGGATGGCTTTTCCGGCGGCTGCCGCGCGACCGGTCAGCGGCAGGAGCAGCGCTATCCGGCGCGGATAATCGAGGATCATGGCGTCGGGCAGCTGAAGTCTTTCGATAATCATCATCGCCGGATGGCCGGCGTTCCCGTCGCGCCAGCGGACCGCGCCATTCGACCAGCCGATACCCTGTTGGCCGGTCGATGTCGCGAGGGATCCAAGGGTCAGCCAGCCCCTCGTAGTCGCATCGAGCGTCGCTTCCGCGCCGGCCCGTAATATCTGCGGATCACTGACCAGCAGTCCTTGCCACAGCCGCCACCGGTTTTGTTCGATGCTGCGCGGCTCGCTGAGCCACGCTTCGCGCTGGATCATCAATTCAACGGCGCGGCGTGGATCATCCTTCTGAAACCAGGCGTCAGCACGCAGCGCCTCGACACGTAATCGATACTTCAAAGACAGTGGCTCCCGACTCATCGGCTCGAGAATGCCGAGCGCCGCATCGGGATCGCCCCGGTACAGGGACAGCGCCGCCGAATTCGTACTCCAGAGCTGCCGCAGCTCAGTGTCTTTCGGTGGCAAAATACTCGCGAACGCATTGCGCGCCCGAGCCACGTCTCGCGCATCGAGCCACTGCTCGACGGCGAGTAACGTCAGGCGGTCCCGGTTCATTCCGCCCGCGTCGGCGGCGAGGCCGATATAAACCGCGGCAGCCTCCGCGTGTTCTCCGTTCAGCGCCAGTCTCTCAGCCCGGGTTTCGTCCGGCTCGCGGCTGCCCCAGCTGCTGAATCCCGTGGTTTCGCAGGCGCAAAGTGCAAGCGTCAACGCCAATAATGCGGCGCACCTTGCCAATGAACTCGTAACGCGGGCAGGATGTCTTGAAGGTTTCATCATTATCCAAGCGACAGCAAAGGCAAACGGTACTTTATGAGTGGCACGCTATTCGTGGTGGCGACACCGATCGGTAACCTGGAAGATCTGACACCGCGAGCACGCCAAACGCTCGCCCAGGCGGACCTCATCGCCGCTGAGGATACTCGGCACACGGGCCGATTGCTATCGCATTTCGGTATCAAAACACCGCAATTCGCGCTGCACGATCACAATGAGGAGCACGTCGTCGAAGTGCTGCTCGCCGATCTCGTCGCCGGCCGGTCAATCGCCCTGGTGAGCGACGCGGGTACGCCTTTGATCAGCGATCCCGGCTATCGACTCGTGCGCGCCGCGCACGAGCACAGGATCACGGTATCACCCGTGCCGGGTGTCAGCGCCGCAACCGCCGCGCTGTCCGCAGCCGGGCTCGCAACCAACCGCTATTGTTTCGAAGGATTTCTTCCGGCAAAGAAAAATGCGAGGCGCGCCAGGATCGACGAGCTGCGCCATGAGCAACGCACAATCGTGTTGTACGAGTCAGTGCATCGCGTGGCTGATTGTCTGGCGGATCTCGTCTCGGCGTTCGGCGCCGAACGCGCGGCTTTTGTCGGTCGCGAGTTGACGAAGCTGCATGAGCAATGCGTGCACTCTACGTTAGGCAGCCTGGCCGCAATGATTGAAAACGGATCGATTCCCACTAAAGGGGAGTTCGTCATCGTGGTTGCCGGTTCTGACGCCAGGCTGACTTCGTCGCTCGATGTCGATCGACTGCTTGTCGAACTCGCAGGCGTATTGCCGGGCAACGAGGCGGCCAAGCTGGTTGCCCGGGCCACTGGCGAGAAGCGCAACGCACTGTACAAACGACTGCTCGAACTGAGGGGCGATGCCGCGGACGAGTCCTGAGAGTTCGTCCGCGGTCCGCCCTGATCCGTCCGGCTTCGCCGGTTCACGATGGTTGGCAATTGAAGACTGCTCTCACGGGTCTTCACGGATGCAGGCGTGCGGTCGACAACCGGCAAGCCGGAATATGCTGTAGAATTCGCAGTCCGAGAACGTCGGAGTCGGCGAGACAATCGCTGTAGCGCTTGCGCTGCGGAGGAAAGTCCGGGCTCCATCGGACAGGGCGCCAGGTAACGCCTGGAGGGCGTGAGCCCATGGAAAGTGCCACAGAAAACAAACCGCCGGGCTTTGCCCGGTAAGGGTGAAAAGGTGCGGTAAGAGCGCACCGCGCGACTGGTAACAGCTCGCGGCACGGTAAACCCCGCCTGGAGCAAGACCAAATAGGGGACTTCCGGGTAGGTCGCTAGAGGCAGTCGGTGACGGCTGTCCCAGATGAATGGTTGTCGCTCACAGAACCCGGCTTATTGCCGGCTCCGACTTTCTCGATATTAGATAATATAATAAAATCAAATAGTTACTGAGTTGGATCGCGGTTTCGCCGGGATCCGTGCGCAGCCTGCGCATTTTTGTCCCGAAAAGCTCGCAAATCCAGTCCTGTCGCCGTTTAGCGACTCAAAATTCGGCAAATGTCGAAGAAAATTGGGTAAGTTATTGTTTTCTTTGCGCCAGGCTTGCCACATTTCGCCCGAATTAGGCCATTGGAAAGTCCCTAAGTCCCTGTACAACAAGAATTAATTAGTAACGGTTATTGACGCTCCCGACGCCGCGACCTTATAGTGTTGAAAAGTGGAAAAAAGTGGGAGGAAATGGGCATCCAGCCCGGGATTCGCGCCAGAAGAGCGGAGCCGGGGCCGTCCGCATCGTTGTGTTCCGAGGAGCCACCAAAGTCGCGTTGGACGCCAAAGGGCGTATGGCAATACCGACCCGGTATCGGGAGCGGTTGGCCGCCCGTTGTGACGGTGAAATGGTCATTACGGTCGACAAGGATCACTGCCTCCTGATTTACCCATTGCCTGACTGGGAAGAACTCGAGCGAAAACTTGTGCGGCTTCCGAGCATGCACAAGGTCGCGCGGCGAATTGTCCGGATTATGGTCGGTTATGCAACCGAGGTCGACATCGATCGAAGCGGTCGGATCCTGGTATCGCGCGAATTGCGGGATTTCGCCGGGCTCGACAAGCAGGCGGTACTGATCGGCCAGGGTAACAAGTTTGAGTTATGGGATGAGGAGACCTGGATCGGAAAACGGGATGCTTGGCTGGCCGAGGAAGACGACGGCGACCTGCCAGCCGACCTCGAGTCGATCTCCTTCTAGGTTACGCACCAACGCATGAGCGGCAACGTGCATACGCCGGTGCTGCTGGGGCCGGTCCTAGAGGGGCTCGGCATAAAAGAAGACGGTTTGTACGTTGACGCAACATTTGGACGCGGGGGACATAGCGGCGCAATTCTCGAGCGATTAGGTGCAAGAGGTCGGCTGATCGCAATTGACCGTGACCCTCAGGCGATCTCCTCGGTTTCCGAAGTGCTCTCCGACGATCCAAGATTCGAATTAATAAGAGGCGAAATTGCACAACTGGCGAAAATCATCGGGGCGCGGGGTCTTATGGGGCAGGTCGATGGGCTGCTCTTCGACCTGGGCGTTTCGTCACCCCAGCTCGATGAAGCCGAACGAGGCTTCAGCTTTCGTCGCGATGGGCCGCTCGACATGCGCATGGATCCGGATACGGGTGTCTCAGCTGCAGACTGGCTCGAATCCGTGGAAGAGAGAGAGTTGCGGAGAGTAATCAAACAGTATGGTGAGGAGCGCCATGCCGCGCGCATTGCGCATGCGCTCGTCGTGGCTCGAAGCACTGCCCCAATTCGGCGCACCGGACAGCTCGCGGCTATCGTGGCATCGGTCGTCCCGCCGCACGCCCGAAAAAAGCATCCCGCGACAAAGACCTTCCAGGCAATCCGCATTTTCATCAACGGCGAGCTCGAACAGCTCGCCTCAGCGCTCGACCAGTCACTCGAAGTGCTGAAAAAAGGCGGCCGGCTCTGCGTGATCAGCTTTCATTCGCTGGAAGATCGGCTGGTGAAGCGGTTCATTCGCGATGCCTCGCGGGAGGCTGAACAATACCGCGGCTTGCCCTCTGTGCCCGAGCAGTATCGAGCGAAACTCGCCCCGATCGGCAGGGCAATATCGGCGACGGCCGAAGAGATTAGCGCGAACGTGCGAGCGCGCAGCGCGCACTTGCGAATTGCGGAGCGCCTGTAATGTCCGTTACTGCCGACCGTCAGCCGCTTCTGCTCGTAGTCGTCTTTTCCATCGTCTGTGTATTGAGCGCCATGGCGCTGGTATTTACGAAGCATGAGTCGCGGAAGCTGTTCGTCGAGCTCGAGCAGCTCACGCAGGAGCGGGACGACCTGAACATCGAGTGGGGTCAGCTGCAGATCGAGCAGAGTACCTGGGCAACGCATGCCCGCATCGAGCAGGTTGCCAATGACGACCTGTCCCTGGTGCGGCCGCAACCAACCGAAATCTTCGTGATCGAAAAGCCATGACGCGCGGCGCAGAAACAAAACAGCAGGCCGCGAATCGCTTTTTGCGCAGGCTGACCCTGGTAAGCGCGTTCTTTGCGCTGTTTGCGGCGTCCCTGATCGCGCGTGCCGTGCATCTCCAGGTACTCAACAAGGAGTTTCTGAATCAGCAGGCCGACTCGCGCCACTTGCGCACTGAGCGGATTTCGGCGCACCGCGGCACGATCACCGATCGCAATGGCGAGCCGTTGGCGATCAGCACGCCGGTCGACAGCATTTGGGCGAATCCGAAAAAGCTCGCGCCTGCGGTCGACAATGTGCCACAGCTCGCTGGAATCCTGGGACTCGACTCGCAGCTTCTTATGCGGCGTATCACCCGCAGCATGGACAAGGAGTTCCTGTACCTCAGGCGACATGTCAGTCCCGAAAAGGCCGACGAAGTGCTGGCGCTCAAGTTGCCCGGCGTCAACGTGCAACGCGAATACCGGCGTTACTACCCGGCGGGCGAGGTGACCGGCCATCTCGTGGGATTCACCGATATCGACGATGATGGCCAGGAGGGGCTTGAGCTGGCTTTCAATCACTGGCTCGCCGGAGAGTCGGGTGCGAAGCGCGTCCTCAAGGACCGCCTCGGTCGTTCCGTTGAGAATGTTGAAAGCATACGGCCGCCGTATCACGGCAAAGACTTGCGCTCGAGCATCGATCTTCGCATCCAGTACGTTGCCTATCGAACACTTAAGGCGGCCATTCAATCCTACAAGGCCGAGGCCGGCTCGATTGTCGTACTCGATATCCACACCGGCGAAGTTCTCGCGGTGGTCAACCAGCCTACCTACAACCCGAATGATCGCTCGCAGTACTCGGCGGAACGCTATCGCAACCGTGCGATCACCGACATCTTCGAGCCCGGTTCGAGCATCAAGCCGCTCATTGTTGCCGCGGCGTTAGAGAGCGGCGAGTACCGCCCGAGCAGCATCATCGACACCGCACCCGGTTACGTCACGGTCGGTGCCAAGAAAATCGAAGACAGCCGCAATCTCGGGCGCGTCAGCCTGACGACTATCCTCGCGCGATCCAGCAATGTCGGCGTGACAAAACTCGCCATGGAACTGCAGCCGGACCAGCTCTGGAACACGATGACCCGTTTCGGGCTCGGGTCAATGACGTCGAGTGGTTTCCCGGGAGAATCGGCTGGACTGCTGACACACTATAACCACTGGCAGCCGATCAGCCAGGCGACTCTTGCCTATGGCTACGGCGTGTCCGTCACGCCGCTGCAGCTGGCGCAGGCTTATGCCGTACTCGGCAGTAACGGCATAGCGCGCCCGATATCACTTGTAGCCTTGGACCAGGCCGCAGGCGGAGAACGCAAGCTGTCCAAGGACTCCGCGACGGCGGTCCGCCGCATGCTCGAAGAAGTCGTGCGTCCGGGCGGCACCGGGACGAAGGCTGCCGTGACAGGTTACCGCGTTGCCGGAAAAACGGGCACCGCATGGAAATTTGCGGCGGGTGGATATTCCGAGGACAAGTACATCTCGATATTTGCCGGGCTCGCGCCGGCGAGCAATCCTCGCCTTGCCGCGGTCGTAGTTATCGACGAACCCAACGGCGAGCTTTACTACGGCAGCGACGTGGCGGCCCCCGTGTTCGCCAATGTCATATCCGAGTCACTGCGCCTGCTTGCTGTCGCACCCGATGCGTTACCGGCCAGGGATCCGAACAGCATTATGCAGGCAATGAGTCGATGAGCATGCCGGCTGAACATCTGACCGCAGCGATGACCCTGGATGATTTGCTGCACGGGTATGCGGACGCGCCGGCAATCCCGGTGTCCGGTATCGCCAGCGACAGCCGCCTGCTGCAGCCGGGTGACCTGTTCCTGGCTTGCAGCGGCGAGAGTGGCCACGGCCTGGATTACATCGACGATGCATTACGGGTCGGCGTTGCGGCCGTTGCGTTCGACGCATCCACGGCTTCGCCGCCCGCGGGCGGCGGCAAAGTGCCGGTCATTGCGGTACCCGACCTGGCGCAGCATCTTGGGGCGCTCGCTGATCGATTCTACGGGTCGCCATCACAGGCCGTGCGCGTTGTCGGCGTAACCGGGACAAATGGCAAGACGACCGTTGCCTGGATGATCGCGCAATGCCTTGATCGCCTGGAACACACCTGCGGCTATGTCGGCACGCTCGGGCATGGCATTCGTGAGTTGGCTGGCGGTGAGGGTTTAACCACGCCAGGCAGCGTCGAGCTGCATTCGCGACTGTCAGAATTCAGGGATGCCGGGGCGGATTACGCCGCGGTAGAGGTCTCATCGCATGCATTAGCCCAGAAGCGTATCGACGGGTTCACTTTTGACACGGTCGTTTTTACGAATCTCAGCCGAGACCACCTCGATTATCACCGGGACATGGAGAGTTACGGTAATACGAAGGCCCGCCTGTTCTTGGACTATGCCGCCCGCTACCGGATCGTCAACCTCGACTCGGAATTCGGTGCCCGGCTCGCGGCGCGGTTCGGGCGGGACGTTGTCATCGTATCGGCGGATGTTGACCGTGTTGCTGATGGCCGACCTTATGTCTTCGTACGCTCGATCGATGCGACGGCGACCGGGTCCCGGGTCAAGGTAAGCACGTCGTGGGGCGACGGTGAATTCATGTTGCCGGTGCCGGGCGATTTCAATGTCGAAAATGCCGCCGCCGCCCTGGCGTTTCTGCTGTGCCACGAAGTGACATTGGTCCAGGCCTGCAGCGCGCTTGCCGAGGTCGAGGCGCCACCGGGCCGCATGCAAAGAGTACCCGCTGCGGATGGCCTGCCTTCCGTTTACATCGACTACGCGCATTCGCCGGAGGCCCTGGAGGTCGTGTTACGCGCGCTGAGGACGCACTGCGCCGGCCAGCTATGGTGCGTTTTCGGCTGCGGCGGTGACCGCGACGCGGGCAAGCGCCCGCTTATGGGCGAGGTCGCGGAGCGCTGCGCCGATCGCGTTATTCTGACGAGCGACAATCCGCGAGGCGAGGCGCCCGACCGGATCATCGCAATGATTGCCGCCGGACATTCGAATCCGGACGAAGTGACGATCATCGAGGATCGGGCCAACGCGATTGCCCGGGCCATAAAGGAAGCCGGACCCCGGGACCTGGTCCTGATCGCGGGTAAGGGCCACGAGCGCTATCAGCTCATCGGTGGCGAGCGGCGCGATTTTTCGGACTTCGAGGTCGCGGCCGAGAACCTCGTATCGCGAGCGGAGGCAACGGAGTGAACTCGATGCTCTCGTCCGCCGCAACCGTCATGCTGGGCACGCTGCACGGCAGCGATGCGGCATTTGATGGCGTGAGCATCGATACCCGTACTCTCTGCCCCGGCGAACTGTTCTTTGCGCTCGAAGGCCCTAATTTCGACGGCGGCGACTTTGTCGGCGAGGCGGCGGCCAGGGGCGCGGCTGGCGCCGTCGTCTCGAGCCTGGTCGACGAGAACATTGCCCAGGTTAAAGTCGAGGACACTCGTCTTGCGTTAGGCGCGCTGGGCAGCGCCTGGCGGCAGCAGCAGGCTGTGACCGTCGTCGCTATTACAGGCAGCAACGGTAAGACAACCCTGAAGGAATTAACCGCGGCCTGCCTGCAGCAGTCGGCACCGACGCTTGCCACAGCGGGAAATCTCAATAACGAAATCGGCATGCCGTTGATGCTGCTGCGCCTGCAGCCGTCCCACCAGTACGCGGTTATCGAAATGGGAGCGAACCACGCAGGCGAGATCGCATACCTGACGGCATTGGCGAAGCCTGATGTCGTCGTCATCACCAATGCGGCTGCAGCGCACCTGGAGGGATTCGGCTCCATCGAAGGTGTCGCACACGCGAAAGGCGAGATCCTGCAGGGAGAAAAGCGCCCGGACTGCGCCGTGCTGAATGCTGATGACGACTACTTCGCGTACTGGAGGTCTCTGGTTGACGACATCGACGTACTGAGCTTCGGTTTCGGCGCCGGAGCGGATGTGCGAGCTGACGAGATTTTCGTTGACAAGGGTGTGACCCGGTTCCTGCTGCAGATCCGAAATACGGTCGTGCCTGTCTCACTGCAGCTCCCGGGTATTCATAACGTGCGTAATGCCTGTGCGGCAGCTGCGGCTGCAACCGCGCTTGGCGTTTCGCCGGACGACATTGCAAGAGCGCTCGAGGCCGTACAGCCGATCAGTGGGCGCCTGCAGCCGCTGGAGGGCCACAACGGCGCCACGGTTTACGACGATACCTACAATGCAAATCCGCTTTCGGTACTCGCGGCGGGAGAGTTTCTCGCATCCCTTCCGGGAGAGGGTTTCTTCGTGCTGGGCGACATGAAAGAGCTTGGCCAGGACGAACTGCGAATGCATACGGAGGTCGGCAAAGGGCTGAAGGATGCGGGTATCAGCCGCCTGTTCGCCATGGGCGAGCTTTGCCGCGACGCGGTTGATGCTTTCGGTCCGGGAGCGGTCTGGTATGCCTCGATCGAGGCACTTACGGCAGGCGTACTCGAGCACATGACACACGAAGTGAACGTGCTCGTAAAAGGCTCGCGGTCGATGCGCATGGAGCGTGTCGTCAATGCGTTGCTGGCGTCCGAAAAACTGAGAAGAGAGGCCTGACAATGCTGCTCTATCTCACCAATTATCTGGCGCAGTTCGAGTCGGGCTTCAACGTCTTCAATTACCTGACAATGCGGGCCATTCTCGGCGCGCTGACTGCACTGATCCTGTCATTCATCATCGGCCCGCGCATGATCAAAAAACTCAGCGTGAATCAGCTGGGCCAGCCTGTTCGGCAGGAGGGCCCGGAGACGCACCTGCTAAAGGCGGGAACGCCGACCATGGGTGGCGCACTGATCCTGACTGCGATAGCAGTCAGCACCGTGCTTTGGGCCGATCTCGAGAACCACTTCGTCTGGGTGGTCCTGTTCGTCATGCTGGCGTTCGGCATCATCGGCTATGTCGATGACTACAAGAAACTCATACTGCAGAACCCGGACGGTATTTCGGCAAAGCAGAAGCTGTTCTGGCAATCGGCCGCAGCGATTGTTGCCGCCGTAGCGCTCTACCTATTTGCCAAACAAGATGGCACGTTGGACACGGCCACCGAACTGTTGATTCCTTACTTCAAGGATTTGACGATTCCGATCGGCATGTTCCAGATCGTCATAACGTATTTCTTTATTGTCGGTTTCAGCAACGCCGTAAATTTGACCGACGGCCTTGACGGACTTGCGATTATGCCGACCGTCCTGGTAGGCGGCGCACTCGGAGTGTTCGCGTACGTAACCGGAAACGTCAATTTTTCCGGCTATCTCGGCATTCCGTATGTTGCTGGCAGCGGCGAGATTCTTGTGTTTTGCGCGGCGCTCGCCGGGGCCGGGCTCGGTTTCCTGTGGTTCAACACCTACCCGGCCCAGGTTTTCATGGGCGACATCGGCGCTCTGGCGCTTGGCGCCGCACTGGGCGCGGTTGCGGTCATGGTACGCCAGGAAGTGGTGCTCGCGATCATGGGGGGCGTTTTCGTTATCGAAACGCTGTCCGTGATGATCCAGGTTGCTTCGTTCAAGTTGACCGGCAGGCGCGTGTTTCGCATGGCGCCGCTGCATCATCACTTCGAGCTTAAGGGTTGGGCCGAGCCAAAGGTCATCGTCCGGTTCTGGATAATCACGGTCATCCTCGTGTTGATCGGTTTTGCGAGCCTGAAAATCCGATGAGCGCCGTGAAGAAAACGAAGTCGGCGCGCAGGGATCTCGTCCTTGGTCTGGGTGCCACGGGACTCTCGATTGCACGTTACCTGCGCCGAAGCGGCAGTGATGCGCTGTTTGCGGATACCCGGGAAGAGCCACCGGGCATGCAGGCGCTGGAGAGACTGTGGCCGGGTGCCGATGTGTTGCTCGGCGAGACGAAACTGCCCCGCGGCATCGATCGGATCATCGTTTCGCCCGGCATTGCTGACGATTGCCCGCTGCTGCGCGCGGCACGCAAGGCCAAAGTCGAGGTGATCTCGGACATCGAGATATTCGCCCGCGAGGCTACGGCGCCGTTTGTCGCGGTCACGGGCTCAAATGGCAAGAGCACGGTGACGACGCTGCTTTATCACATGTGCCGCGCGTCGGGGCGCGCCACGCTTGCCGGAGGCAATCTCGGCGAGCCCGCCCTGGATTTGCTCGATGAGGCCACGCCTGATCTGTATGTACTTGAATTGTCGAGTTTCCAGCTGCAGCGCACGAAAACGCTGCCGGCAGCCGTCGCTGTGTTGCTAAACGTATCTCCGGATCATCTCGACTGGCATGCCAGCGAGGACGAGTACCGCGCGTCCAAGTACCGAGTTTATCGAGAGGCCGAAGCGGCGGTCGTTAATCGGGCAGACCGGCAGGCGGCAGAGGAGGCTCGACACGTTGACAAGCTCGTGAGCTTCGGCTTCGACGAACCGGCAGACGGCCATTATGGAATCAGGTACGAGGACGAGGTCGCCTACCTGGCGTCTGGCGATACCCTGCTGATCGCGGTTTCAGATCTCGCAATGTACGGCTCGCATAACCAGGCTAACGCGCTCGCCGCCCTTGCGGCTGGCGATTTACTCGGCCTCGACATGCCGGCAATGCTGCAGGTTCTCAACGAGTTCCCCGGGCTGCCGCACCGCATGCAGTTCGTTGCGAGAAAGGGCGCGGTCAACTACATCAACGATTCCAAAGCCACGAACGTCGCGGCTGCCGTGGCATCGATTGAGTCAGTCGAGGGCATGCTCGTCTTGCTTGCCGGGGGAGAAGGCAAGGGCGGTGACTTCAGTGAACTTGCCGCGGCCGTCGAACCCAAATTGCGTGCCGCGGTTCTGCTCGGAACCGATGCCACAGCGATTGCCGATGCGCTCGACACCGTCATGCCGGTCTATTTCGCCGAGGATATGCAGGACGCGGTCAGCCAGGCGGCGGTATACGCCGAGCCCGACGATACCGTGCTGCTTGCACCGGCCTGCGCGAGTTTCGATCAGTTTGAAAACTACGCGGCGCGAGGCGACGCCTTCCGTCACGCGGTCGAGGCGCTGCAACGATGACTGCGAGAACCGCCACCATGCCGTTCCCGGCCCGGCTCAGGACTGAGCTGAAGATCGACTCGGTACTCCTGTTGATCGTTCTTGCGTTGCTGCTCGGCGGCCTCGTGATTCTGGCGTCGGCCTCGATCACGGTCTCGGACAAGGTCGTCGGAGAGCCTTTCTTCTATGTCGAGCGGCAGCTTCTGGCCGCGGCTATCGGCATCGCCGCAGCGGCAGTCTGTCTCTACATCCCGATGCACATATGGCGGAGCCTGAATCCACTGCTCCTGCTGGCCGGCATCGCGCTGCTCTGCGTCGTATTGATCCCGGGAGTTGGCTACGAGGTAAACGGGAGCCGGCGCTGGGTCCGGATCGGCTTTATGAATCTGCAGGTATCGGAGCCTGCCAGGCTGTGCCTGCTCCTGTATCTGGCCGGCTACGCCGTGAGACAGCAGAGAGCGCTGCGTGAGCGGTTCGTCGGCTTCCTGAGGCCGATGTTCGTGCTGAGCGTGGGCTGTGCGTTGCTCCTCGCCGAACCGGACTTCGGCGCCGCTATTGTATTGCTGGCAACGGCACTGGTGGTCCTGTTCGTTGCCGGTGCGCGCATTCGCGATTTTGTCGTTTTCTTCTCGACGGCGGTTCTCGCTATGACGGTTTTGGCGTTGACGTCACCGTACCGGATGAAACGCGTGACTGGCTTCCTGGACCCCTGGTCAGATCCGTTCGATTCGGGTTTTCAGCTGACCCAGTCACTGATCGCAATAGGTCGCGGCGAATGGTTTGGCGTCGGCCTTGGCGACAGCGTTCAAAAACTGTTTTACCTGCCCGAGGCGCACACCGACTTTGTATTCGCGGTGTTTGCCGAAGAATTCGGGCTGCTCGGCTCGGCGGTCATGATCGCCCTGTTTTTGGCACTACTCTGGCGCGTATTCAAACTGGCGTTGCGTGCCGCTCATGCCGAGCGTTTCTTCGAAACCTACGTTGCCATCGGTATTGGCACCTGGCTCGGCCTGCAGGCCTTTATCAACGTGGGCGTCAATATGGGGCTGCTGCCGACAAAGGGCCTGACTCTGCCCTTGATCAGCTATGGGCGCAGCAGCCTGATTGTCACGCTGCTGGCAGTGGGTCTGCTGCTGCGCATTCATCATGAACTTGAAGTGGATGCTCGGCCCGCGAATCGCAAACGCGGAGGCGCACGATGAGCGCCCGGCCGATACTCGTAATGGCAGGCGGCACCGGTGGCCATGTTTATCCGGCCCTCGCGGTCGCCCGCGCGCTCGAGGCGCGTTCGCAGAGCATTGTCTGGCTCGGCACGCACCGCGGGCTCGAGGCGGAAGTCGTTCCCGCGGCGGGCATCGATATCGAATGGATCAGCGTAAAGGGGCTGCGCCGCAAGGGGCCTGCTGCGTTGCTGGTCGCACCGTTCCAGCTCGGCTGGGCCCTGCTGCAGGCCCTGACCGTTATTTTGCGTCGTCGTCCGACTGCCGTTCTCGGCATGGGCGGCTTCGTCTCAGGCCCGGGCGGGCTCGCCGCCTGGCTGACCCGACGGCCGCTCGTGATTCACGAGCAAAATGCGGCTGCCGGCCTTACTAACCGTCTTCTGGCGCGTCTTGCCCGGGTTGTGCTGCAAGCCTTCCCGGGCAGTTTTAATTCCAGAGTCAACGCGGAAACCGTGGGTAACCCGGTTCGCGAGGACATCGCCGCGGTCGCGAGCCCTGCTGATCGATACGCGGGTCGAAGCGGGCCGCTTCGTCTATTGGTGCTTGGCGGCAGCCAGGGTGCGCTGGCGCTGAACCGGGCGGTGCCGGCAGCACTGGCCTTGCTGCCAGCAGACCAGCGGCCGGTAGTGCGGCACCAATGCGGCAGGCTTACGCTCGATGCGGCGCGCAGCGAATATGAGCAACGAGGCATCGACGTCGAGCTGCTGCCCTTTATCGATGACATGGCGTCGGCTTATGCCTGGGCTGACTTGGTTGTTTGCCGCGCCGGGGCATTGACGGTCGCAGAGCTCTGCGCCGTCGGATTGCCGGCCTTATTCATACCCTATCCTGCCGCCGTCGACGACCATCAAACTGCGAACGCGCGGCCTATGGCTGATGCTGGAGCGGCGGTCATCATCGACGAAAGCCTATTGAGCGCGGAGGTCCTGGCCGGACAGCTCAAGGCCTGGCTTTCGAACCGGAGCGAGCTGCAGGCCAAAGCCGAGCGTGCGCGCGGATTGGCGAAACCAAATGCCCTGTTGCGCATCACCGAGTTGTGCCTGGAACAGGCGGGAGTCGCGGCATGATCCGGCGCATGCGACGAATTCACCGCGTGCACTTCGTTGGAATCGGCGGTTCCGGCATGTCCGGGATAGCCGAGGTCATGCTGAGTCTCGGGTACGCGGTCCAGGGATCGGACCTGAAAGCCAACGAGCAAACCCGCCGCCTCGAAAAACAGGGCGCTACGGTCTTCATTGGCCACGCGGCCGAAAATATCGAAAGTGCCGATGCCGTCGTCGTATCCAGCGCGGTCGATGAAACCAATACCGAGGTTGCCGCAGCGCGGGAGCGACTGATGCCGGTTGTCCCGAGGGCGGAAATGCTCGCAGAGCTGATGCGCTTTCGTTACTCGATAGCCGTCGCCGGCACGCATGGAAAAACCACGACGACGAGCCTCGTCGCGAGTGTGCTCGCGGAGGGTGGGCTGGATCCAACCTTCGTTATTGGCGGTCGGCTGAAGAGTGCCGACGCCAATGCCAGGCTGGGCCAGGGTGATTTTCTCGTCGCCGAGGCCGACGAAAGCGATGCATCCTTCGTCCACCTGAAACCGATGCTCGCGATCGTAACCAATGTCGATGCGGATCATATGTCGACCTATGACGGCGATATCGACAAGCTTCGCAGCGGATTCGTCGAATTTCTGCATAACCTGCCGTTTTATGGCCTCGCGGTCGTATGCACTGACGATCCGGGGGTTAATGCAATCCTGGGCAGTATCGGCCGGTCTGTCGTTACCTATGGCATCAATGCGGATGCCGATATTCGCGCCGACAATATCGAGTTTTCGGAAGGATTGACGCGGTTCGACGTCATACGGTCCGGTGATCGCGAGCCTCTGCAGATCTCCTTGCGCTTGCCGGGGCTGCACAACGTGCGTAATGCGATGGCGGCCATAGCCGTTGCCGATGAACTACAGATCGGGGACAACTCGGTGGTTCAGGCGCTCGCTAAATTCGAGGGTATCGACCGGCGCTTTCAGAGCCTCGGGGAAGTCGATACCGCGGCCGGCAAGGTCCTGATGATCGACGATTATGGCCACCACCCCACGGAAATTGCGGCGACGCTTGCTGCAGCCCATACCGGTTGGCCCGATCGGCGCGTCGTGCTTGTGTTCCAGCCGCATCGCTATACCCGGACCCGTGATCTGCTGGATGACTTTGCCACCGTCCTGTCGGCAGCCGACGTCGTGATCGTTCTCGATGTTTACGCGGCAGGCGAAGCGCCCATCGCGGGGGCTGACGGGCGGGCGATTGCCCGCGCGGTGCGAACGCGCGGGGCTGTCGAGCCGGTTTTTGTGAAATCTCTCGACGCGTTGCAGCCGGTCCTCGAGAGCCTGCTGGAAGACGGCGATCTGTTGCTGACAATGGGCGCCGGCGATATTGGCGCCTATGCGGCCGGTCTGCCTGATCGCCTGCGCCGCAAGCCTGCGCTGAAGGTGCACAAATGATGGCCGCCGCGACGACGAACGATACCGTGCAGGGCGAACTGCGCGAGAACGAGCCGATGAGCCGGCACACGTCCTGGCGCGTGGGCGGTCCCGCCGATCTGTTTTTCGTGCCGGGCAGTCTCCAGGATCTGTCGCGGTTTTTGCGTGAGCTCGAACCACGGGTTTCCATTTTCTGGCTTGGCGTCGGCAGCAATCTGCTCGTACGCGACGCTGGTATCCGCGGCGTTGTCATCTCGGCATCGCGCATTCTCAGGGATCTTGAGAGAGTCGGGCCTTACCTCGTTCGAGCCGGAAGCGGCGTGCCGTGCACACAGCTCGCGCGCCAGTGTCTGCGCTGGGGTCTGGCCCCGGCAGAGTTTTTCGCAGGCATCCCCGGCACCGTCGGCGGTGCGCTGGCAATGAATGCGGGCGCCCACGGCGGCGAGACATGGGAACGCGTGGAATCAGTACGCACGATCGATCGTCACGGTGAGATCCATACGCGCGGGCCGGCCGACTATACGGTTGCCTACCGCAGCGTAACCGGACCCGCCAACGAATGGTTTATCGAGGCGAAGCTGCGATTCGATGCCTCGGCGACGGCGAGCAAGGCAGTTCTGGACGACATGCTGGAACGCCGCAAGCTGACACAGCCGCTGGGGCTGCCGAGCTGCGGATCGGTTTTTCGCAATCCTCCCGGCGATCATGCCGCACGGCTGATAGAGGCTGCCGGCCTGAAGGGTTATCGGGTCGGCGGTGCAGAAGTATCGGCGAAACATGCGAACTTCATTATCAATCGTGCCGGGGCGACGGCAACCGATATCGAAGAGCTGATCGCGCACGTGCGCCAGACGGTGATCGATACGCACGGCGTCGAGTTGATCCATGAAGTTCGAATCATCGGCGAGGCCGGTCCATGAAGTACGTCGCACCAATGGACGAGCAGCGCCAAGTTGTCAGGTCGGCGCGAGACTTCGGCCGTGTCGCCGTGATGCTCGGCGGTCTCTCGAGCGAACGAGAAGTATCGCTCAATACAGGTAAGGCGGTACTCGAAGCGCTGCGGTCTCGGGATGTTGACGCCAGCGCCTGGGATCCGGTTGATCACAGCCTTGCGGAGTTCGCAACGGCTGGATTCGATCGGGTTTGGATAGCTCTGCACGGTCCGGGTGGCGAAGACGGCGCCTTGCAGGGTGCGCTGCAGTGGCTCGGCGTTCCCTTTACGGGTAGCGGCGTCATGGCCTCGGCGATTGCGATGGACAAAATTCGCAGCAAACGTCTGTTCGACGCATGCGGCATACCGACGCCCGACTATCGTGTGATTCGAGAGCCCTCGGACGCCGAATCTGCGGCAGAAGCATTCGGTTTTCCACTCATCCTCAAGCCGTCCGGCGAGGGCTCGAGCGTCGGCATGAGCAAGGTGCTGGCAGTCGAGGAGTTGCCCGATGCGGTTGCTCTAGCGCTCAGCTTTGGCGGAGCAGCGCTTGCCGAGCGCTGTATCGTTGGTGATGAAGTGACCGTAGGTGTCCTGCAGGGCGAGGCGCTGCCCAGCATCCGTATCGAAACACCGCGCGTGTTTTATGACTACCGCGCCAAGTACGAATCGGATCGCACCGCTTATTACTGCCCCGGAACAGATGATGCCGAATCCGAACGGCGGTACGCAGAACTTGCGCTGGCCGCGTTCGCCGAACTGGGCTGTTCCGGTTGGGGGCGAGTGGACTTCATGACGGGCAACGACGGTCAGCCGCAGGTTCTCGAGGTCAACACCGTGCCGGGTATGACAAGTCACAGTCTCGTGCCAATGGCCGCGAAGAAGGCCGGCATCGATTTCGAAGAACTCTGCTGGCGAATCCTGGAAACGAGCGCTGCTCGTGACATTCAACAAGCCCAAGTCGAGGTAGCGGCCAATGACGCGTAAACAGGCACGGCGCAGGAAGCAGAAAAAGACGTCCAGCATAAAAATGCCCAGCATACGCATCGGTCTGATCTTGACGCCGCTGGCAGCTATCGGGGCCGTTGTCGGTACGTATTATCTGAGCGCGAATGTGCTTGATCGGCCAATTCGATCGATCGAAGTCAATGGATCATTCCAGCGCGTTACCGCCCTTCAGATCGAAGAGGCAATCAGCGATGAACTGGGTGACGGCTTTGTGACCGCCGATCTCGGCGCCATCCAGCGACGCATCGTTGCCTTGCCGTGGATTGACCAGGCAACTGTTGCGCGGCGCTGGCCGAGCCGTCTGCGGGTTACCGTTTCCGAGCAGGTGCCCGCGGCGATCTGGGGAGAGCGCGGTTTGCTCAATGTCCGGGGCGAACTGTTCGTCAGCGATGCGCGGCACATTCCGGCGGAATTGCCAAGACTCAGCGGTCCGGAAGATCGCGCGGCCGAAGTCGCCACGCGATACCTCGAGGTTCGCGAACGGTTGATACCCGTCGGGCTCGATTTGCGTCGCGTGCACCTCGATCCCCGCGGCGCGTGGGAAATGACGCTGAATAACGGCGTGGAGATTCGGCTCGGCCGCCGCGACATCGCGGAGCGAACCGAATTGTTTCTCGATATCGTCGCCGACATCATTACGAGCCGCGCCAACGACATCGATTACGTCGATATGCGCTACAGCAACGGCTTTACGATCGGCTGGCACAGTGGTTCGGACACGCCCGCTCCACAACCGCAACACGGCGATAGCGGGCTGTTGGCGCTCAGAGGCGGCCGCTGAATGTCCAAGCGCGCTGACAGCAACCTGATCGTTGGCCTCGATATCGGCACATCCAAGGTCGTGGCGATCGTCGGTGAGATCAACGAGGGCGGCATGATCGAGGTTGTCGGCATTGGCTCGCACCCGTCGCGCGGACTGAAGAAAGGTGTGGTCGTCAATATCGAGTCGACCGTGCATTCGATTCAGCGGGCCGTCGAGGAAGCCGAACTCATGGCTGGTTGCGACATTCACTCGGTGTATACCGGCATTGCCGGGAGCCACGTGCGCAGTCTGAACTCACACGGCATTGTCGCGATCCGTGACAAGGAAGTCAGCGCCGGAGACGTGGACAGGGTCATCGATGCGGCTCGTGCCGTCGCAATTCCGGCGGACCAGAAGATCCTGCACATCCTGCCGCAGGAATTCCTGATCGACAGCCAGGAGGGTATTCGCGAGCCAGTGGGAATGTCGGGCGTCAGGTTGGAGGCGAAGGTGCACATGGTCACCGGCGCAGAAAGCGCAGCACAGAACATCGTCAAATGCGTTCAGCGATGCGGCCTCGATGTCGATGACATCGTGCTCGAGCAGCTCGCATCGAGTTACTCCGTGCTGACCGACGACGAGAAAGAACTGGGATCGTGCATCGTCGATATCGGCGGCGGCACAACCGATCTTGCTGTTTTCCTGGGCGGCGCGATCCAGCACACGGCCGTGATACCCATTGCGGGCGACCAGGTGACCAACGACATCGCCGTTTCCATGCGCACGCCAACGCAATACGCAGAGGAAATAAAAATCAAGTACGCCTGCGCGCTATCGCAGCTTGCGAATCCCGACGAGACCATAGAAGTGCCGAGTGTCGGCGAGCGGCCGCCGCGCCGTCTTGCGCGCCAGACGCTCGCTGAAATCGTCGAGCCGCGCTACGAAGAGTTGTTTGGTCTTGTGCGTGATGAGCTCAGGCGCAGCGGATTCGAAGAATTGATTGCGGCCGGAATCATCATTACGGGGGGTAGCGCAAAGATGGAAGGCGCGGTCGAACTTGCTGAGGAGGTCTTCCACATGCCGGTGCGGCTCGGCTCGCCCCAGTACGTCGAGGGTCTCATGGATGTCGTGCGCAACCCCATCCATGCAACCGGCGTCGGGTTGCTGCTTTACGGTTACGAGAACCTGAAACGCCGCGGCAGCCGGAGCACACCGATCAGCAGCAACCTGGGGGAGGTCTGGGAACGGATGAAGGCCTGGTTCAGTGGACAGTTTTAGAAATACCGGCGGGACATTGCCGGCGGATGATAACGGGGAATACCCCATCAAGAGGTCTGAGAAGCGGAGGAAGTATAAATGTTTGAATTAATGGATGCGCACAGCCAGAGTGCTGTGATCAAAGTTATTGGCGTCGGTGGTGGCGGCGGCAATGCGGTCGCGCATATGGTTGACACCGGGATCGAAGGTGTCGACTTCATCTGCGCGAATACCGACTCGCAGGCGCTGAAAAGTGCCCGTGTGCGGACAGCGCTGCAAATCGGATGCAACATCACCAAGGGACTGGGCGCGGGTGCGAGCCCGGAAGTCGGTCGGCAGGCGGCCATGGAGGACCGTGACAGGATCATCGAGGTGATCGAGGGCGCCGACATGCTGTTTATCACGGCAGGTATGGGCGGCGGCACCGGAACCGGCGCGACGCCCGTCGTTGCCCAGGTAGCCAAGGAACTCGGTATCCTGACGGTCGCGGTGGTCACCAAGCCGTTTCACATGGAGGGCGCTAAGCGGATGTCAATCGCCGACCAGGGCATCGCGGAACTCGGCAAGTATGTCGACTCCCTGATCACGATACCGAACGAGAAGTTGCTGACGGTGCTCGGCGGAGAAACGACGCTGCTCGATGCCTTCCGGTCAGCGAACCAGGTGCTGCAGGGTGCCGTGCAGGGTATCGCCGAACTCATCACCCGACCGGGGCTGATCAACGTCGACTTTGCAGACGTCAGAACGGTTATGGCCGAGATGGGGATGGCGATGATGGGTTCGGGAACGGCATCCGGTGAAGATCGGGCGCGCGAGGCCGCCGAAGCGGCGATTTCCAGTCCGCTGCTCGAGGACATTAACCTGGCTGGTGCCAACGGCATTCTCGCTAACGTCACGGCCGGCATGGATCTCTCGATCGGCGAGTTCCAGGAAGTGGGCAATACCATCAAGGAGTTTGCTTCGGCTGATGCCACCGTGGTCGTTGGTACGGTGATCGACCCCGATATGACGGATCGGATCCGGGTCACGGTTGTTGCAACAGGTCTCGGAAAGGCCGCAACTGGCGCTGACGCGCCGATGCGCATCGTAAAGCGCGCATCCGCCACTTCAGAGCCGAATTACAACGGCCTGGATAAGCCAACCGTGCAACGTAAACGGGCCGTTGGCGATGGCCTGGAAAATGCGGGCCTGCAGGAGGACCTGCTGGATATTCCGGCGTTCCTCAGGCGCCAGGCTGACTGATACGAAGGTCAGTCAGAGTAAAACCTCCGCTTCGCCGGCCCGGGTTCACCGGGCCGGCAAACTTCCTGCCCGCCACCGCAAGCAATTACCAATCAACCTGATTGTTCCAACCTAACAGATTGAATTCTTGATGTTTTTCGAGGTTATGGTAACCTTTCCGCAACTCGCGGATACGTCAGCGCGTCCATGCTAAGACAACGAACAATCAAAACGGCTATACGCGCAACGGGCGTAGGCCTGCACACAGGCGAAAAGGTCTACATGACCCTGCGGCCTGCGGCCGAAAACTCCGGCATTACCTTCCGCCGCGTCGACCTTGATTCCCCCGTGGATATCCCTGCAGACGCACGGCTGGTCGGTGAGACAATGCTGGGCACCACGTTGATCAAGGACGGCGTCAAGGTAGCAACCGTCGAACACCTGATGTCGGCACTCGCCGGCCTGGGTATCGACAATGTCAACGTCGATCTTTCGGCGCCCGAGGTGCCGATAATGGACGGCAGCGCCGGCCCCTTCGTCTTCCTGCTGCAGTCAGCCGGCATCGAGGAACAGAACGCGCCGAAGCGATTCGTGCGCATCAACAGGAAAGTGCGCGTCGAAGATGGTGATAAGTGGGCCGAACTCCTTCCTTTCAACGGCTTCAAGGTCAACTTCGAGGTGTACTTCAACCACCCCGTGTTCAACAAGCTCAAGCAGCACGCGACCATTGATTTTTCGTCGACGTCATTCCTAAAGGAAGTCAGCCGCGCACGGACATTTTGTTTCCTGCGGGACGTTGAGGCATTACGCGAGCGCAATCTTACGTTGGGCGGCAGCATGGACAATGCGATCGTGCTCGACGACTATCGCATTTTGAATGAGGACGGTTTGCGATACGCGAACGAGTTCGTCATCCACAAGGTTCTCGATGCGATCGGCGACATCTATCTCCTCGGTCACTGCGTGATTGGTGAGTTCAGAGCGTTCAAGTCGGGGCACGATCTTAACAACAAGTTGTTGCGTGCGTTGCTCGCAGAGGAAGCCGCCTGGGACGAAGTCACGTTCGCCGATTCACGCAAGTCTCCGATCTCGTATGCAACGCCCTCGTATGCCTGAATGGCGGACCTTAGCGCGATAAAAAGCGCCAAGGCACTGCACCTCCTGAAGCATTAGCTGTCGGTCGTTGTTCTGCAGACGCGTATCTCGCAGGCGTCAACTTTTGAATCCGTCTCGCGCGCCGCTGCGATCAGAGTTCCGGACTCGAAACGCAGCCGGGATGCCCACGCCGAAGAACTGACGAGCACGATGAGGCGGCTGTCGTCGCGAATATTGGCCGCAACGATGCTGTTCGCTTCGTCTGCCGGGAGCGATTTCTGCAGGATCTGCACCAGGTCGCCCATTTCGCGGGCGTGCCGGATAATATCGCCTAACTCCTCGTTATTATTAGGATTTAGTAAACTCTCGAGGCGTTTTATGGGCATAAAAAGTGTGACGCAGTTGGCGATTTCGGCGCTTTTTCGGCGACTTGGCTCACCGTTGGGGACACGCTATCTTGTAATAAAAACCGACATTATGCATATTGTTGTTCTCGACAAGGGCAAACCCGGTGAAAAACGGGGGCGCAAAACCACCGGTCTAAGGGAATCTATCCTATGACAGCGGGGCTTCCGAAGTGACTCATTACCGCAGGAACGGAAAAATAAGACAACACCTGCTGCGGCCTGGCTGCTGTTCGTCAACAATTGACGAAAAAAACAACAATAAATCGACTCAATTATGTTCAGGGCACTCTCGATGAATGTGGTGATCTTTGGCAACGGTTTCGCCCGGCCAAGACAGCTGAATCTTTCCGGCGTATCAGCAGGGGCTTGTGCCTTTGTGTTTGCGGTCATTGTCTCGGCCGCGGGATTTGCCGGCGGCTACTGGTACTCGACCATGACGGGGTCGGGCATCAGTGTTAACGACGTCGCCGATCTGAGCGATGAACTGCAATTGCAGCGGGACAATATCTCGACGATACGGCAGGCCAACGAAGATACACTCGACGCCCTGGCTATCAGGATTGCGCAAATGAATGCGCGGGTAATCCGCCTTGATGCGCTCGGTCGCCGCCTGACGGAGATGGCCGAACTGGAAGAGGGCGAGTTTGACTTTGGGTCGGAGCCGGCGCTCGGTGGTCCTGAAGAGCCGGCTGCTGCGGGCTCGAACGTTGCCATACCGGACGTCGTCGAGGCGATGCAGTCACTCGACAATCGGCTCGATGATCGGGAGGCTCAGCTAGGCGTGCTCGAAAGCCTGCTGATGAACCAGAATCTCAAGGCACGCGTCTACCCGCAGGGGCGCCCGGTCAACTCGGGCTGGATATCGTCCTATTTCGGCAAGCGGACCGACCCGTTCACCGGCAAGCCCGCAAATCATACGGGCATCGACTTCGCAGGCAAAATGGGTGCTGAAGTGATTGCCGTGGCGGATGGCGTCGTCACGTGGTCCGCTGACCGGTACGGGTACGGGGTCATGGTGGAGATCAACCACGGTAACGGCTATGCGACACGTTACGCACACAACTCCGAAAACCTGGTCGCGGTCGGCGATGAGGTCAGGAAGGGTCAGATCGTGGCGCTGATGGGCGAGACAGGACGGGCGACGGGACCAAATCTGCACTTCGAGGTGCTCAAGAATGGCCGGCGCGTTAATCCCGTCAATTTTACCCGCGCGTCGTCTCAGTAAGCCCTTTATCGAGCGACGTCACCGGCGTCCTCGAGAACCCGGAAATCACCCATAGTTCCTGAGTTTCGTTACAATAGCGGGCTTTGCTCGCGAGGATGCCGGCGGGCTTTAGTCCGAACCTCATGCAGGAGCCCATGTGGCCAACTTTCTGACTCGAATTTTCGGTAGTCGCAATCAGCGACTGCTTCGCAATTACTCCAAAATCGTCCGCAGGATCAACTCATTCGAAGAGGGTCTGAAGGCTCTCGACGATTCTGCGTTGCGTGCCAAGTCGGATGAGTTCAGGAAGCGTTTTGCCGACGGCGATTCCCTGCAAGACCTGCTGCCGGAAGCCTTTGCGGTAGCCAGGGAGGCGGCGGTTCGGACGCTGGGTATGCGGCCTTTCGACGTACAGCTGATCGGCGGCATGGTGCTGCACGATGGCAATATTGCCGAGATGCGAACCGGTGAGGGCAAGACGCTGGTTGCGACCTTACCAGCGTACCTCAATGCGATGAGCGGCGCCGGCGTGCATATCGTTACGGTCAATGAATACCTGGCACAGCGAGATGCTGACTGGATGCGGCCCGTTTACGAGTTTCTGGGGCTTACCGTCGGCGTGTCCAGAAGCGGCCAGACCCAGGAGGAAAAACGCGAGGCCTACGGCAGCGATATCACCTACGCTACGAACAACGAGCTCGGTTTCGACTACCTTCGGGACAATCTTGCGTTTTCTCTTGAGGATAAGGTGCTACGCAAACTCAATTTCGCGATTGTCGACGAAGTTGACTCGATCCTCATTGACGAAGCGCGAACGCCGCTGATCATCTCCGGGCCCGCGGAAGCCAGCACCGATCTTTATGCCCAGATCAACAAGCTGATACCCAGGCTCAAACCGCACGCAGAGCCCGACGGGTCGACCAACTTCGACATTCCTGCGAAACGAGTGAGACTCGTTGACGAAAATGGCAAGCCCGTCACTGCCCAAGGCGAGGACGGATCGGACACCGACGTCATGAGCCTCGAGGACGCCGTCGACATCGGGGAGTCGCGCCAGGCCGACGTCGTTCTCGTCGATGACAGCGACAAGATTGCGGCCTGCAGGCTGGCCAAAAGAGGTCACTTTACAACGGACGAAAAGGCCAAACAGGCGCACGTTACCGAGGAAGGGCATCAGCAGGTGGAGACGCTGATGACGCGCGCCGGCTTGCTGAAAGAGGGCGAGACGCTTTACGACGCGGGCAATATACGCCTGCTGCATCACCTCAACGCCGCGCTGCGCGCGCACGCGATCTATCAACGGGATGTCGATTACATCGTGAAAGACGGCGAAGTCGTGATCGTCGACGAATTTACGGGCCGGACGATGCCGGGACGGCGCTGGTCGGATGGTTTGCACCAGGCCATCGAGGCCAAGGAAGGTGTCGCCATCAAGCAGGAAAATCAGACCGTCGCGTCGATTACGTTCCAGAACTATTTTCGCCTGTACAGCAACCTGTCGGGAATGACGGGTACCGCGGATACGGAGGCCTTCGAGTTTCAGCAGATCTACGGACTCGAAGTCGTCGTGATCCCCACACATCGGCAGATGATTCGTGACGATGCGCCGGATCTTGTCTATCTCACGCAGAAGGACAAGTTCGAGGCGATCATCGAGGACATCATGGACTGCAGGGAGCGAGGCCAGCCAGTACTCGTCGGCACGACATCGATCGAGACCTCGGAGTTACTGTCGAGTTTGCTGAGCAAACGTAAGATCGACCATGAAGTGCTGAATGCGAAACAGCATGAGCGTGAAGCGATTGTTGTCCAGCAGGCCGGCAAGCCTGGCGCGATAACGATCGCGACCAACATGGCGGGCCGCGGCACCGATATCGTGCTCGGTGGCAATCTCGACGCCGAGTTAGCTGCGGCCGGCGAGGGGGCGGATACCGAGGCTATTCGAGCCGCATGGCAGCAGCGCCACGACGCTGTGATCGAGTCCGGCGGACTGCATATCATCGGGACCGAGCGCCACGAGTCCCGGCGCATCGACAACCAGCTGCGCGGCCGCTCAGGCCGGCAGGGCGATCCGGGATCGAGCCGCTTTTACCTGTCGATGGAAGATACCCTGATGCGGATATTCGGCGACCCGGATCGGACCAAGTCGTTGCTGGCGCGTGCGGGAATGCGGGAAGGCGAGGCGATTGAAAGCAAGTTGCTGTCGCGGCAGATCGAGCGCGCCCAACGCAAAGTGGAGGCGCACAACTTTGATATTCGTAAGAACCTGCTCGAATACGACGATGTTGCCAATGACCAGCGGAAGGTCGTATACCACCAGCGCTCCGAGCTCATGGAGGCTGACGAAATCGAGGAATCGGTTGCCGCCATTCGAGATGAAGTGATCGCCGATACCGTTCAGCAGTACATTCCGCCGGGCAGTCTCGAGGAACAGTGGGATGCAGATGGGCTGACCCAGGCCCTCGAGTCGGACTTCGGCTTACGCCTCGATATTTCGCGCTGGGTTCGTGAAGACAAGACGCTCAACGACGAGGGCATCGTCGAGCGCTGCGTCGAGGAAGCCCAGCAGGCGTACAAGAAGAGAGAGAGCTCTATCGGCAGCGAACTCATGCGCAATGTCGAAAAGCAGGTCATGCTGCGGCAGCTCGATTTTCACTGGAAGGAGCATCTCGCCGGCATGGACCACCTGCGGCAGGGTATCGGGTTGCGTTCATACGCGCAGAAAAATCCCAAGCAGGAATACAAGCGCGAGGCGTTTGAGATGTTTGGTGCCATGCTGGATCAGGTCAAGCACGACACCATCAGCATACTGACCCGTATTCGGATACAGGGCGAGCAGGATCTGGATGATACGGCTGAACGCCGGCGCGCGGCAGCGGCGATGCGCTTTCAGCATGCAGAAGCTTCAGCGCTGGGCACCGGCGCGGCCGGGGCGCCGCCGGCAGCAGGCCAGCAACAGGCCGGTCCGGTGGCGGCACCGCCTCCGGAGCCGGTTGCGCCGTTCGTGCGCGAGGGCCGCAAGGTGGGGCGCAACGAACCTTGTCCCTGCGGTTCGGGCAAGAAATTCAAGCAGTGCCACGGCAAACTGGGCTGAACTGAAAGCCGTGCTCAAGCACTACCACGTCGCAGCCGGCATCCTGCGTGACCCGGCAGGGCGGGTTCTGATTGCCGAGCGGCGATGCAGCGGCCCTTTCAACGGTCTTTGGGAGTTCCCGGGCGGCAAGATCCGTCCCGAAGAGACGCCTCTGGATGCCCTGCATCGGGAGCTGGACGAGGAGCTTGGCATACGGATTGTGGCGAGTGAGCCATTCATGGATCTGCACCATGAGTATCCCGACAGGACCGTCAAGCTTGAATTCTTCGTCGTCAACCAATGGCAGGGCGAGCCCGCTGGCCAGGAGGGCCAGCAGATCAGCTGGGTGACTGTCTCCGAACTGGATGTGGAACTGCTGTTGCCCGCCGACGCGCCCGTCGTGGAGGCATTGCGGGGTTTTCCGGATCGCTGATCCGGACGCCGATGTTCGCTTGCTCGATCAGCAAATGCTGAGTTGAAACGGCACGTCGTGCCCGGTCTGGACGGCACGTTTCTCGATCGTTGACCACTCCAGGAAACGCACCGTAAATCGATGCTGGCTGCCGCTGATTTCGGGGTACAGCGAACTGTCATCGCTAAGGTTTACGCGCAGCAGGCGGCAGTGCGCATCCTTTTGCATGTTGTGCTGGTACATGCCGTTGATGGCCAGCTTGTCGACAGGTTGTGCGCTTTCGCGAATAAGCCAAAGGACCTCCGTGACTGCGTCGCACAGCGGGCGGAGCGGGCTGATCCAGTTCGCGACGTCCTGCTGCCGACGAGAGTAAGGCTGACGTAACCAATGGCTGTACTCGGGAAGATCGAATTCGCAGGTGCCCCCGGGAATCGCGCTGCGGTTCTTGATCGCGTTGAGAAAGTCGGATTCTTTCAGCGGCTGCAGAAACTTCGCTCCAATTGCATCGACTTCCGCGCGGCTTTCGATCAGGTTCCGAACCAGCGTATCCAACCTGCCGCTGTCTACGCCGGGCTGGCTCTGAAAGCGCTGCAGGACGCCGAGTTGATGATCGAGTTCTTTATGGACTTCGCTCCGTACGTCGCCGCGCGCCAGTATCGCCATGACCTCGAGCAGACCGGCCACGGTAGCCCGGGTCGACCAGACACTTTCCAGGTCGCTGTTGTAAAGCAGTTGCTGGTAAAGAAATTCGATGCGCATAAACGTCCGCATGCGCTCGGAGACGGGCTGCTCATAGTGCCCGTGCCCGTCCGTAGCGGCGTGATCAGCCAGGTTACTCGCAGGTTTTGCCATCGGACTATTCTGCGCTACCGCTTGCCTTCAGGCAAATTCGCCCGGGCTTTTTTTGCAAGTTGCAGGTACATCTCGTGGAGAGCGTCAACCTGGCTGCGAGTGGCCTCCAGGCTGGTGTCATTGTCGATGACATCGTCGGCGATCGCGAGCCGGGACTCCCGGCTGGCCTGGGCGGCGAGCATTCGCTGCGCCTGCTCGTCAGACTCGGCATCTCGTGCCACAAGCCTCTGAATTTGAAGACTTTCATCGCAATCAACGACCAGGATGCGATCCATCTGATGCCGGAGAGGGGATCCCGTTAGCAGCGGTACTACTATGATCTGATAATCGCCACCGGCTTCGGTTGCCTGCCGGAGCGCTTCCCTCTGAATGCGCGGGTGCACGATGGCTTCGAGCGTCCGCCTGTGCTTCTGATCAGCGAAGATCAGCTTGCGCATCGCAGCCCGGTCCAGAGCGCCTGACGAATCGAGTACCTCATCGCCGAATGCTTCGCGTATTTCTGCGAGTGCCGCCTCGCCCGGCATCACGACCTGGCGTGCAATGACGTCAGTATCGATTACCGGAACACCGTGTGCTGCGAACATCTCGGCTACTGTCGATTTTCCGCTGGCGATGCCCCCGGTTAATCCGATCCGGAGCGGGGCGGGGGCCGACTTGTCCGTTCCTGAATCCATTTACAGGAATCTGTCCAGATAGGCGTTCGTGATCGACTCGCCATAGAGCATCGCGATCCACCCCGCTGCGGCCAGGTAGGGACCGAACGGGATTGGCAGCTGCCGATCCCGGCCGCGAAAGACGATCAATGCAATACCCACAGCGGCGCCAACGACAGCCGACATCAGGATAATTGTTGGCAAAGCCTGCCAGCCCAGCCAGGCTCCCAGCGCGGCAAGCAGCTTGAAATCGCCATAGCCCATGCCTTCCTTGCCGGTGATCAACTTGAAAAGCTGGTAAACGGTCCACAGGCTGAGATAGCCGGCAATGGCGCCGATGATGGCGTCTTGTGGCGCAATGAAAAGGGTCTCGGCCCCACCAAGGGGATGGAAAAGACTCAGGGAGAGGCCAATCCAGAGCAGCGGCATGACGATGGTGTCCGGGATTATCTGGTGGTCGAAGTCGATCATGCTTACCGAAATCAGGGCGAACGTCATCGTCACCGCCATGGCTGCTTCCCAACCGAAACCGAAACGCCAGGCCGCAACCGCTGCCAGAGCAGCGGTGCCGATCTCGACTAGCGGGTATCGAACCGAAATGCTTGCTCTGCAGTTTGCACATTGTGCGCCGAGCAGGAGGTAACTCAGTACCGGTATGTTCTGCCACGGTTGAATCTCCTTGCCGCAGGAGGGGCAACGTGACCGGGGTACGATCAGGTTGAAACGGCCCTTCGGAACCTCGGTTGCGGGCAGTTTCGCGATTTCCTCGGCCTGGGCGCGCCATTCACGTTCCATCATGATGGGCAGGCGAAATATCACGACATTGAGGAAGCTGCCGATGATGAGCGCAAATGCAAACACGACGGCGATGAAGACGCCTGGGGACTGGATAAAGAGTTCCGTCATTTTTGTCTCCGATGTCTACGCTGAAGCATAAACGAAAGCGGCGTCCGGAGAAGCCCCCGGACGCCGCTGCAAAGCTACCGTAGCGTGCGATGTTAGATAACCGAACCCATCTTGAAGATCGGCAGGTACATGGCGATGACGAGACCACCGACCAGGACGCCTAGAATTCCCATGATTATCGGCTCGAGCAGGCTCGACAGATTGTCCACGGCGTTATCGACGTCTTCCTCGTAGAAATCCGCGACCTTGGATGACATGTCGTCAAGCGAACCCGATTCCTCACCCACCGCGATCATCTGAATGACCATGTTCGGGAACAGGCCCGTACTCTCCATGGCCTGCTGCAGGCGCTGGCCCGTTGATACCTCGTCGCGCATTTCAAGAACGCCTATTTCGTAGACGATATTGCCAGTGGCGCCGGCAACGGATTCCAGCGCCTCGACGAGCGGCACACCGGCCGAGAACATCGTTGACAAGGTACGCGCATAGCGGGCAATCGCAGCCTTTTGCAAAATCGGACCGATGATAGGGATCTTAAGAGACAGGCGGTCCAGGAAATGGCGCATTTTTCGGGAACGCTTATGGAAATAAATGAACGCGCCGATCGCCGCGCCAATCAGGATGGCGATGTAAAAGCCTTGCGCGCGAACGAATACTGACAGGTCGATGACCATGCGCGTGAAGGTCGGCAGGTCTGCGCCAAAGCCCTTGAACAGATCTTCGAAAGCCGGAATCACAAAAATCAGCAGGATCGTCGTTACGATGAAAGCAACCACGAGGACTGCGGCCGGGTAGGTCAGGGCCTTCTTGATTTTCTTTTTCAGGGCCTCGGTCTTTTCCTTGTAGGTCGCGATCTTGTCGAGCAGCGTCTCGAGCGCGCCCGCCTGTTCGCCGGCTTCGACGAGGTTGATGAAAAGATCGTCAAAGTACAGCGGGTGTTTTGCCAGTGATTCGGCGAGCGCGCTGCCGCCCTCGACGTCCGCTTTGATCGTTAAGATCAGTTTCTGCATGGCCGCATTGTCGTGGCCACTGCCGACGATCTCGAACGCCTGTACCAGCGGAATACCCGCAGACAGCATGGTGGCGAGCTGGCGGCTGAAAATGGCGATGTCGCCCGGTTTGATCGAACCGCCACCGCCAAACAATCCGCGGCTTTGTTTCCTGATGCGGCTCGGCACGACGCCCTGGCGGCGCAAATCGGCGCGAACGGCGGCTTCGTCTGCGGCGAGGCTCTTGCCCTTGACCTTGTTGCCCTTTCTGTCCGTGCCTTCCCAGACAAACGGCACATTGCCCATAGCTGCTGTTTCGGCCATCGTATTCGTCCGCTAATGAGGTAAATAACTACTCAATTGTAACCCGATTGATCTCTTCAAGGCTGGTGATCCCTTCCTTGACTTTATTCAATCCTGCACGTCGCAAATCGATGACGCCTTCACTCGCCGCCTGGTCGGCGATCTGAATGGCGTTACCGCCTTCCATGATGATCCGTCCCATGGTTTCCGATACTTCCATCACCTGGAACAGGCCTATGCGGCCCTTGTAGCCATCGTTGCAGCTCTTGCAGCCTTTGGGCGCGAAGATTGTCAGGCCCTCCTCGAGATCCTCGGCTTCAAATCCTTCTTTTTCGAGCGCCTCGCGAGGTATATCCCTGACTTCCTTGCAGTTATCACAAAGACGGCGTGCCAGCCGCTGGGCAATGATCAGGCTCACCGACGTCGCAATCGCATACGGCTTGACGCCCATGTCCACGAGACGCGTCAGCGTGCGTGGCGCGTCGTTAGTGTGCAGTGTCGACAGCACGAGGTGACCGGTCTGAGCCGCCTTGATCGCGATCTCGGCGGTCTCGAGGTCGCGAATTTCGCCGACCATGATGACATCTGGATCCTGGCGCAAAAATGCCTTGAGCGACGATGCGAAGGTCAACCCGACTTTCGGATTGACGTTCACCTGGTTGATGCCCGGCAGGTTGATTTCCGAAGGGTCCTCGGCCGTCGAGATATTGCGGTCCTCGGTATTGAGGATGTTCAGGCCGGTGTACAACGACACGGTTTTACCCGAGCCGGTCGGGCCCGTGACGAGAATCATGCCGTATGCTTTACTGAGATGCTTCTCGTACAGCGCGCGCTGATGATCGTCATAGCCGAGCATTTCGATGCCCAGCTTCGCGCTCGAGGGATCGAGAATACGCAGTACGATCTTTTCGCCGAACAGTGTCGGGCAGGTATTGACGCGAAAGTCGATTGCGCGATTTTTTGAAAGCCGCATCTTGATGCGCCCGTCCTGCGGCACCCTGCGCTCGGCGATGTCCATACGGGACATGACTTTCAGGCGCGCACAGACCTTCGTTGCCAGCGCAACGGGCGGCTGTGCGACTTCCGACAGGACGCCATCGAGCCGCGTCCGCACTCGGAAGTATTTTTCATACGGTTCGAAGTGGACATCGGAAGCGCCGCGCTTGATTGCATCGAGCAAGATCTTGTTGACGAAGCGCACAACCGGCGCATCCTCGATGTCGTCGCGAGTGATGTCGTCCGGCTCATTGTCACCGGACACATCAAGATTCTCGAGATCGAAGTCGTCGTCTCCGAGCGAGTCCATCGTCGTATCGACGGCCTCGATGGCCTTGACGATTCGCTCCTCGAGCTTGTCCTGTTCCACGACGACCGGATCGATCCGGAGGCTCGTCTGGAACTTGATGTCGTCGATCGCCTGCAGATTCGTGGGATCGGAAATCGCGAGAAATAAACGGTGACCACGTTTGACGAGAGGTAGCACACGATGCTTGTTGAGCAATTTCTGATCGACGGCTCGCAGAACGTCCAGGTCGACCTCGACTGCGTCGAGATCGAGTAGCGGCACGCCGAACTCATGGGATGCGGCGATGGCAATAGCGCGAGCGTTCGCGAGTTCTTTGTTGACCAGGTAGGCAACGAGCGGCACCTTCTCTCTTTTCGCCGCTTCCGTGGCCTCGAGAAGCTTGTCCTCCGCGATCAGCCCGTCCTGAACGAGCCGCCGTGGTAAGCCTGCGAGCGTCGATTGTGATGCGGTTGCTGCCATGGATGAATAAGTCGCTCGGTCGTTATTCTCAACGACACAGTCTCACTGATCTAAGTCCCCGGATCAACTGGATTTTGTGCGGCCAGTCACAGATAAGCGATTTCACCAGTTCAAACCGCCCGAAATACCCGAAATCTGCAGTAAGGCAGCCACTTCGGGACTACTCGCGGCAGCTCGAGGGCAGGTATCGGGCGTCGACCGTTGGCGCCAGGTATTCCGTGGTAACGCCGCCGCCCGTCATCAGTATGGCGCCCGGGGGGGCCTCGGCAGTGCCGCACCGCCAAATCACGCTGCCGCCGACATGGATATACGGCGTCGCAGATAACGTGCGCCCGAAGATTTCCTGGTGGGCGTCGTTGCCGAACATTATATCAACACGGCCGTTAACGACCTCGACCTGACTGACGAATTTACCAACCGTATCAGTGGCAAGCGGCGTCATGCCGGCTGCCGATCGGTCCGCTGGCGGCATGCCGGTCATGTTGAATGCGTCAGCCACGGGGACCTTGGCCCCGATGGCCATGTTCAGGGCTTCGGCGATTTGGGCGCGAACCGTGTAGGTCTGGTAGGCCGCGACCGCCATCGACGCCAGGATGCCGATGATCGCAATAACGATCATCAGTTCGATCAGCGTGAAGCCGCGGTTGTCCCTGCTCATCTTGTCATCCTGGCCGGAAAAAAAAGCCCCGGACAAACGCCGGGGCTTTGTTGACACTAAGACCTAGCAATAGTGCTTACCCTGCTCTTAGCTACCTTAGGTCGCAGCAGTGCGGCAAGCGGCCGGCAAGTGCTTGTTTTCGATGCCGTCGCCCGCGCAAGTCCACTGCACGGAGCCAGCGCCCCCGGCCGTTGTCGGCGTCAGAGTGAGAGTACCGGAGGCCAATGCGGTATGTGCCGCGGCCTGGCCGTAGGAGACGTTGAGCTGGGTTCCGTCAAACGTAACCTCACTCACGTACTTGCCAACGATCGTCGTTCCGTCAGCGAGGCCCGCGGTGGTGTTGTCAGCAGGAAGGGCGCCCTTGTCCTGGTAGTACTCGGTAACGGCTGCCTTGGCGCCGCCCGACAGGTTCAGGCCTTCAGATACCTGTGCGCGAATCGTGTAGTCCTGGTAAGCAGGAATAGCGATGGCGGCCAGAATGCCGATGATCGCAACGACGATCATCAGTTCGATCAATGTAAAACCTTGTTGCTTCTTCATTCGTCTATCTCCGTGAAAATTGACTGTTTTTCGAGTACGGCGAAACCGCCAGTCCAATAGACTAAGCAAGTGCCGTGCCAACTTAGGTAAAAATCACATAGACTATTGTTTTTATGAGAAATAACTGAGGTAGCTCTGTGCGGCGGGTATGGCTTAGGGTTACGGTGAATGCGCAACGACTGTCACAATGTGACAAATTTTGTCAGGCACTCGGCTCGCCGCGCCGCGAAGTGCCCCGACCAAGAGTCTAGGCGTCGATGCCCAGTTTCGTGATCCGGTACCGCAGCTGCCGGAATGTCAGACCGAGCAACTTGGCGGCCGCGGTCTTGTTGTAACGGGTCTTCTCCAACGCCTCGACGATCGCCTGGCGCTGCACTTCCTCGACCTGGTTGCCGAGATCGGTTGCCGTGAAGGTCGGGGTTTCCGGGTTGGCGCCGCCGGATGGTCGCATGTGCAGGTCGGCCTCGCTGATCGTGCCGCTCGTGCACAATGTGACGGCACGTTCGAGCATGTTCTCGAGTTCACGCACGTTGCCCGGGAACGAGTAGCCGAGCAGCGCTCGCCGCGCGCTGCCGTCGAGCGTCGCGGTCGAGTCAAGCTTCCGCAATATCGACTCGGCCAGTTCGATGACGTCATCGCCTCGATCCCGCAGTGCGGGTACGTGCAGTTCGATGACGTTGATCCGGTAATACAGGTCTTCGCGGAAGGCCCCGCTTGCCACCATGTCACCGAGGTTCCTGTGTGTCGCCGATAAAATGCGGGCATTGACCGACTCCTCCCGGGATGCACCCACGGGCCGGACGGTTTTCTCCTGGATGACCCGCAACAGCTTGACCTGCATCGGCAGCGGCAGGTCGGCGATCTCGTCGAGGAACAGCGTGCCGCCGTCGGCGCTTTGCATGAGCCCGATCTTGTCACGGATTGCGCCCGTGAAACTGCCCTTGCGGTGACCGAAGAACTCGCTTTCCATGAGCTCTGCCGGGACTGCACCGCAGTTGACCGGCACGAAGGGCCCGTCGCCCCTCGGCCCGCTGTCGTGGATCAGCCTGGCCACGAGTTCCTTGCCGGTCCCGGATTCGCCGGAAATGTGCACCGGTGCCTGTGAGCGCGCAACCCGGTCAACCATCTCACGAAGCTCCTGCATTCTGTGGGACCTGCCGATAAGCTGCGATGGCTGACCCGTCGTCTCGGGTGAGACTTTGAGTGCGTTCTCGACGATGCTGCGAAGTTGACCCAGGTCCAGCGGCTTCGAGATGAAGTCGAAGGCGCCGAGCTTGAGGGCCTTCACCGCGGTTTCGACGTTGCCATGTGCGGTAATGACCGCCACCGGAACCTCGGCGGCGTTAGTCTGCATCCACTCGACCAGCTCAAGACCGTCTCCGTCGGGAAGTCGCATATCCGTGAGGCAGATATCTATCTGCCCGGCGCCGAGGATCGTTTTTGCGGTGGCGATATCGGCTGCGGTCTCGGTCTCGATATCCATGCGACCGAGCGTCAGCTTCAACAGCTCGCAGATATCGGGTTCGTCATCGATGACAAGAGCGCGTGGCTGATTCATGCGCGGCTACCTGAGTCCCAGCGATCGGGATCGGCAAAAACGATACGAAAGATGCTGCCTCCACCCGGACGATCAAGGTACACCAGCGTGGCCCGGTTCAGTTCGCACAGTTCGCGCGAGATATACAGGCCTAGACCGGTGCCGCCGGATCGCTCGGTATAAAAAGGTTCGAACATCTTCTCCGCCGTGGAAGCATCGACGCCGCGACCATGGTCGAGCACCTCGACGTAGGGCCGGCCCTGGCCCTGAGCCCGCCCGGCCTGAATTTCGACGAGGATGCCACCGGTTTCACTGGCATATTTGATGGCATTGTCACAGAGATTCCAGAGCACCTGCCGCAAATGACTGGGATCCATCCTGGCTTCCAGGTCATCGTCGACGGCGCGGATCGCGAGCTCACCTTCCTGAAGCTCCAGCGTTCGGGAAAATTCCCGACCGAAATCCTCCAGCCATGGACCGAGCCTCAGCTGCTCCGGCTGGCTCGATTCCCGCCGCGATAGCTGCAGCACGTTGTCGATGATGTGGCTGACACGGCTCGAATGCGTGCGAATGATGTCGGTCAGCCGTTTGTCGGCATCGGCCATGGCGTCAGACTCAGCCAGCAACTGTGCTGCATGGCTCATCGCGCCGACCGGATTGCGGATCTCGTGGGCGATGCTGGCGCTGAGCCGACCCAGCGAGGCGAGTTTCGATTGCTGAACCCGCTCATTCATCAGGCTCGCATCTTCGAGAAAAATCAGTATCGGCCCGTCGCGTTGGTCATCCCGGCTCAGTGGGGCCAGGTGGGCGGTTACGGGTACGCTGCCGCTCGTCGTCGTCGTCACGGTAAATTCGGGGTGCGACGCGAGCGAGAAATCCGTGCGCCAGCGGTCAATATAGTGCGCAAGAGGCTCGAAGACGCTCCCTAAAGGCAGGTTACTGATGTCCTCCGGAGCCCCGAGGAGCTGCGATGCCGATGCATTGCTGAGCCGGACCTGGTTGTCTGCATCGATCACGACGATGCTCTCACGCAGGTGCTGCACGATGTACTCGTTGAGCTGTGACAGATTGCGCAGATCGACGCCCCGCTGCAGCGCCAGGGCCTCGCTGGCCTGAATTCGCCTGCCTAACGGCCGGGCGGCGATCGCAATCGAAAAAATGACGGCGCTGAGGATGCCGGCGGCCGGGTAATTCGCGGTCGTCGAAACGCCCGACAGCTGTGAATAGGTATGCTCGCCGAGTATCGCGAATGTCGTGATTGCGGCGAGAACGGTCGGGTGCTGGAACGGCAACACCAGGCTGCCCGCGCCAATAAAAATGATCAGGAGGCCGCCCAGGCCGCTCTCGATGCCGCCGCTCGCATGCATCAGTAATGTGATCGCCGCGATGTCGACGAGTGACTGCGTTATCGCCTGGCTGCCGACCTCGAGCCATCGCTGCCGCAGCGATACCGCGGCGAGTAAAGCAAATACGAGATAGCTCGACGTGATGGCAGAGAAAAGCGTCGGGAACCGGTCGCCAAATACTCGCGGTTCACCGCCAAAGATAAATACGACGAGAAGACCAGCCGCGATCAGAACGCGAAAAAGGTTCAGCGTACCGAGAACGCGCCAGGCAAGGTCCGGTTCCTCAGCCGCGCGCTGCAGCAAGGCATCCTGCGTGCCGCGAAAGGTCCGTTTGCCGCTGACTTCCGTCGTTCCCTGGTTCATCGATAAATTGCTACCTGTTTCAGTGGCCGCGCAGTGCGACGTGTCGATTGTAGACTAAGGTCGGTCAATCGTAACGTCAGCAACGGAAATTGGTTTTGCGTCAACTACGGGTTTGTTCCAGAATACGTCCGATTCTGTACGTCTCGCCGCATCTAGACAGTGCGCCATGCCACATCTCCTACAATAAAGACAACGCCAGCGATGAATCTTCACGAGTACCAATCGAAGCGGCTTTTCGCCGAGTACGGCATTCCGGTGCCGCGCGGGATTGCGGCCAAGAGCCCGAACACAGCCGTTGATGCCGCGAAGAAACTCGGTGGCGACCTCTGGGTCGTCAAAGCACAGGTCCACGCCGGCGGACGAGGCAAGGCGGGCGGGGTCAAACTGGCGCGCAGCAGCGCCGAGGTGCATCGCTACGCTGAAGCCATGCTCGGCAGCCGCCTGGTCACCCATCAGTCGGGGCCGGACGGATTGCCGGTCAATATCGTGTACATCGAAGAAGGCTCTGAAATCGAGCGTGAACTTTACTTGTCCATGCTCGTGGATCGCGAGGTCAGCCGCGTCGCCTTTATCGCGTCGGCCGCAGGTGGAATGGATATCGAACAGGTCGCCGCCGAGACGCCGGAGAAAATCTTTACGATCGCGATCGCGCCGGATGCCGGCCTGCAGGACTACCAGGCACGGCAACTGGCATTCGGGCTGGAGCTGGACAAGAAACAAATGCGCCAGTTTGGAAACCTGATAAAGCGCATGTATCAGCTGTACCTCGAGTGTGATGCCAGCCTCGTCGAGGTCAATCCGCTGATCGTTACGAAATCCGGCGACGTGCTGGCGCTGGACGCGAAGATCAACATCGAGACCAACGCGCTGTACCGCCAGCCGAAGCTCGTCGAGTTGCGCGATATCACGCAGGAAGATGACAAGGAGCGTGAAGCGGCGGCGCACGATTTGAACTACGTATCGCTCGACGGAGATATCGCCTGCATGGTCAACGGGGCCGGATTGGCCATGGCGACGATGGACCTGATCAAGCTGCACGGTGGCGAACCCGCGAATTTCCTCGACGTTGGCGGCGGTGCGACGAAAGACCGGGTCGCCGAAGCCTTCAAGCTGATTCTTTCCAATGAGAACGTCGCGACAATACTCGTGAACATCTTCGGCGGCATCGTTCGCTGCGACCTGATTGCGGAGGGCATTATCGCCGCCGTAAAGGAGGTGGGCGTCAGCGTGCCGGTCGTCGTGCGCCTCGAGGGTACGAATGTCGATCAGGGCCGCGAGCTGTTGGCCAATAGCGGTCTCGACATTATTTCCGCCGACGATCTGACCGATGCCGCCAGGAAGGCGGTCGCCGCAGCGGCCTGAAGAGTCCAGCTATGAGTATTCTTGTCGATAAGGACAGCAAAATCGTTTGCCAGGGCATTACCGGCAGCCAGGGCACCTTTCATACACAGCAGTGCATCGAATACGGTACGCGGGTCGTTGCCGGTGTGACGCCGGGCCGCGGCGGCGAGGAACATATCGGCGTACCGGTCTTCAACACGATGCGCGATGCCGTTCGTGAGACGGGGGCGGATGTCAGCATGATCTACGTGCCGGCGCCGTTCGCCGCCGATGCGATTCTCGAGGCTGCCGATTCAGGCATTGGTCTCGTCGTCTGTATCACCGAGGGCATTCCGGTACTGGACATGGTGCGGGTCAAGTCGGCACTTCGAGATTATGACTGCCGCCTGATAGGACCCAACTGCCCGGGCATCATCACGCCAGAAGCCTGCAAGATTGGCATTATGCCCGGATTCATCCACAAGCCGGGACGCATCGGCGTCGTCTCGCGGTCGGGCACCTTGACTTACGAGGCCGTCTACCAGACGACGCAAAACGGCCTGGGCCAAAGCACCTGCGTCGGCATTGGCGGCGATCCCGTGCGCGGCATGAACTTCATCGACTGCCTCGAGCTGTTCGAAGCGGATCCGGACACGGACGGGATCATTATGGTGGGCGAAATCGGTGGCACGGACGAAGAGGCAGCCGCGGAATTCATCCAGTCGAATGTTTCCAAGCCCGTTGTTGCCTATATTGCGGGCGTAACGGCGCCGCCTGGCAAGCGCATGGGCCACGCCGGGGCTATTGTCGCGGGCGGCAAGGGCACCGCGGACGACAAGTTTGCGGCGCTCGAAGCTGCCGGGGTTGCGACGGTACGGTCACCCGCCGAACTGGGCAGCAAGATACAGGAAGTTCTCGGCAGCTGACCGGGCCTGCGCGTAGTGGCCGCGATTAAGCGATGACGAAAAAAGTGAAAGTCGCCCTGGCTCAGATCGACCTGGCCGTGGGTGCGGTTGCTGCAAATACCGCAAAAATCATCGACTACTCGAAGCGAGCGCGCGACGAGTTACGCGCCGATCTCGTCGTTTTTCCGGAGCTCAGCGTCTGTGGATATCCGCCCGAGGACCTGCTGCTGCATGCCGGTCTCCGCCGGCGAACGGAAAAGGCCATCGCGGACATTCGTGATGCGGTAAGCGGTATCGCGGTTGTTGTCGGCTTCCCCGAGTACGAGGACGACACGATATATAACAGCTGCGTGGCACTGGCTGATGGCGAGACGCTGTGCAGTTACCGCAAGCAGCTGCTGCCGAACTACAGCGTTTTTGACGAGGAGCGATACTTTACCGCGGGCAGGCAGGCGGCCGTTTTTCATCTCAAAGGCGTCACAATTGGGCTGGCGATTTGCGAAGACATCTGGCGGCCTGGTCCTGTCGCGGCCGCTCGAGCCGCGGGCGCGCAATGCGTGATTGCGATCAATGGTTCACCCTACGAAATAAATGCACAGGCGAACCGGGAGCAGACGGCGCGTGCGCGAGTTTCCGAGTCGAAGATCGGCCTGCTGTACGTCAACATGGTCGGGGGGCAGGACGAGCTCGTGTTTGACGGCGGTAGCTTTGCAATGCGCGCCGATGGCGACCTTTGTTTTCGGGCTCCCGCATTCAGCGAGGATCTATACGAGGTAACGCTATCGGCTGCAGCCGATGAACTCGATATCGACAAGAGCCGTATCGACGAACCGGAATCGGTGGAGGCAAGTGTCTATCGTGCGCTGGTTACCGGAACGCGGGACTACGTCGACAAGCACGGCTTTGCCGGCGTCGTCATCGGCTTATCGGGAGGCGTCGATTCGGCCGTGGTACTTGCCATTGCCTGCGATGCGCTTGGTCCCGATCGGGTGCGCGCAGTCATGATGCCGTTCCGCTATACCTCAAAGATGAGCCAGGAGGACGCGGCTCTGCAGGCGACGACGCTCAGCATACGCTACGACATCATTCCGATTGCCCCGATCTATGATGCGACGACTACGCAGCTGGAGCCAATCTTCAAAGGGCGTGAACAGGATGTGACCGAAGAGAATATCCAGGCGCGTTGTCGCGGCCTGCTGCTAATGGCTATCTCGAACAAGACCGGATGGATGTTGCTGACCACGGGTAACAAAAGTGAAATGGCGGTTGGTTACGCGACCCTTTACGGCGACATGGCGGGTGGTTTTGCGCCGATCCAGGACTGTAGCAAAACGATGGTCTACCGGCTTGGACACTACCGGAATACGCTCGGCCAGGTCATCCCTCAGCGCGTATTGACCCGGGAGCCTTCGGCCGAACTTCGACCTGATCAGAAAGACAGCGATTCCTTGCCCGATTACGCGATTCTGGATCCGATCCTCGAGGCGTTCATCGAGGAAGACCTGTCCGTCGATGAAATTGCCGAGCGTGGTTTCGATCGCGAAACCGTTATTCGTGTTCTGGAGATGGTCAGGCGAAATGAGTACAAGCGACGTCAGTCGCCGCCCGGAATTCGCATCAGCAGCCGTGCGTTCGGTCGCGACTGGCGTTACCCGATAACATCGGGTTACCGCTTCCCGGAATAAAAACCTACTTCGTAGTCGGGAAATTCATCGCCAGGACGCGCCGCGTATCATCGGCGAGATCGTGCATGCCGAGTTTTTCATAGGCTTCAGCCATGATCTTTAGCGATCGGGCATTCGTATCGGCGCCGTTGTACTCCTCGAGAGCGTTCTTTGCACGATTAACGGCAGCGACATAGGCGCCGCGGCGCAGGTAATAATCCGCGACGTGGTTTTCATAGGCGGCAAGTCGATTCTTGAGGAACAGCATTCGCTGCTCCGCATCTTCAGCATATTCGCTCGCCGGGTACCGCTCTACGAGCCGCCGCAACGCCGAATAGGATTCAGCGACGTCCTTCGGCGGCCGCTCGGTAATGTCCTTCTTGAAGCGGCGTTCGAGAAAGCCCGCTTCCGATTCGAAATAAGCCAAACCCTTGATGTACAGCGCGTAATCGACGCGCGGGTGAATCGGATTCTCGCGCATGAACGTATCGGCGGCGTCGATGGCCTGTTCCTTTTGCCCGCTCCGGTAGTACGCGTACATGAGTTCGAGCTGAATCTGCCGGCTCAGATCGCTGAATGGATAACGCGCCTGGATTGCTTCAAAAATCTGAATGCCGCGGCGGTAATTATTGCGGGCGATCGCCTCCTTGGCTTCCTCGTAGGCACTGGTCAGGTTGCCAATCTCGGTCTGTTCTTCCTCGTTGCCGGCGCAGGCAGCGAGCAGGCCAAGCGCGCCCAGCAACAGCAGCGGGCGCAGCCGTTCCTGCGCACGGGAGAAAGCATTAAGGTGTTTCGTGGTCTTCAATCGTCGTGCCCCTGAGCCGGCCAAGTCGGCCAGTATACCGTAGACTATGGGGCACGATGAACGCCGATCCAACAGTTAAGTCGATCCCCGTAGCGCTGGCCGGTCAACGGTTGGACCAGGCATTGGCCAGGATGTTTCCCGAGTATTCGCGCAGCCGGCTGAAGGCCTGGCTGCTCGACGGGGCCATTACCGTGGACGGCTCCTCGCCGAAGCCGCGTGATCCGGTCAGCGGAGGCGAGCAGGTCGTGCTGCGCGCGGTCCCTGACGCGACTACCGTTGCCGATCCCGAGCCGATCAGCCTTGACGTCGTCTACGAGGACGCAGCGCTCATGGTTATCAACAAACCCGCCGGCCTCGTCGTCCATCCGGGCGCCGGTAACGCCCGTGGAACGCTGATGAACGGACTGTTGCATCATGCCGCAGAGCTCGAGCAGGTACCGCGTGCCGGCATCGTGCATCGCCTCGACAAGGACACCAGCGGCCTGTTGTTAATAGGCAAGACACTCGTGGCGCACACGGCGTTGGTGCGCCTGCTCGCCGAACGGCGCATCGCCCGTAACTACCTCGCCGTTTGTGGTGGCGTGTTGACCGGCGGCGGCCGGATCGACGCGCCAATCGGTCGCCACCCGGTGGACAGAAAGCGAATGTGTGTCAGGCAGGACGGGAAACCGGCCGTGACCCACTACACAGTCATCGAGCGCTTTGCTGCGCATACCTATGTCAGCGTCGTGCTCGAAACGGGGCGCACGCACCAGATACGCGTGCACTTCGCGCATCGGCGTCACGCGCTGCTGGGTGACCCCGTGTACGGCGGGAGGCTGGCGTTGCCGGCAGGCGCCAGCGAGCCGCTGAAGACCGCGCTCCGTGCTTTTCGGCGACAGGCGCTGCACGCCGTGAAACTCGAGCTGGAGCACCCCGAAAGCGGTGCACGGCTGAGTTTCACGGCGCCACCGCCGGCCGATTTTGCGGCGCTGCTTGAAGTGCTGCGCGCAGACGCCGATGAACGCTGAGTGCCTGTCAGCCGACTGGCCTGCCCCGGACAGCATCGTCGCCGGCACGACACTGCGGATGAGCGGGAGTTTCCAACTGCCGGCAGAACCCCTGTGGCTCAGGCAGGTCCATGGCGCTGATGTGGTGTACCTGACGCCTGGCGAGGTGGACGCAGAACCGCCAGCGGCAGACGCCAGTATTGCGGGCCATCCCGGCGCGATCTGCGCGGTGCGCACCGCCGATTGTCTGCCGCTGCTGCTATGCGCGGCAGACGGCAGCGAGATCGCCGCGGTTCATGGTGGCTGGCGGGGCCTGGCGGCGGGCATCGTCGGCAACACGGTGCGCGCAATGTCCACGGCGCCGGCTCGATTGCTGGCGTGGTTGGGCCCCGCAATTTCTCAGCCTGCGTTCGAGGTGGGTGACGAGGTGCGCGAAGCTTTTCTGATGCAGGACGCGGTGGCTGAGGCCGCGTTTATGCCAAATCCCCGCGGTCGTTGGCAGGCCGATCTGTACCTGCTCGCGCGCCAGCAGCTTTCGGCAGCTGGTGTCGACGCGGTCTTTGGCGGCGGCCTGTGCACGTATTCGGATCCGAAACGGTTCTTTTCTTACCGGCGCGAGGGCCAGACCGGGCGACTCGTGAGCTTCGTCTACAGGCCTTGAAATCCGGCGCGGCGGCGCTATCTCAGAAGCAGTTATCAGGATTCGCAGCGCGAAAACGAGGTTCATATGCGTTTGGACAAACTCACCAGCAAATTTCAGATGGCGCTCGGCGAGGCGCAGTCGCTGGCTGTCGGCCGGGACCACCAGTTCATCGAGCCGGCGCACGTCATGGTGGCGCTCCTCGATCAGCAGGGCGGCAGCGTTCGCGGATTGCTGACGAAGGCCGGCGTCAATACCAACCTGCTGCGCTCCCAGCTTGGAGATGCCGTGGATAGGCTTGCCAAGGTTGAGGGTGCGGGCGGCGAGGTGCATATCAGTAACGATCTGAGCCGCCTGTTCAATATCACGGACAAGCTCGCGCAGAAGCGCGATGACCAGTACATATCCAGCGAACTGTTCGTGCTCGCGGTCATGGACGATAAATCGCCGCTGCTCAATATCATGCAGCAGGCTGGCGCGGTCAGAGGCGCCATCGAAAAGGCGATCGACGACCTGCGCGGCGGGCAGCAGGTCAATGATCCGAATGCCGAGGACACGCGCCAGGCGCTCGAGAAATACACGATCGACCTGACCGAGCGTGCCGAACAGGGCAAGCTCGATCCGATCATCGGTCGCGACGACGAGATTCGGCGCACGATCCAGATTTTGCAGCGCCGCACGAAGAACAACCCGGTGCTCATTGGAGAGCCCGGCGTCGGCAAAACCGCAATCATCGAAGGGCTCGCTCAGCGCATTGTCAACAACGAGATACCCGAGGGACTGCGCAACAAGCGCATCCTGTCCCTCGACATGGGGGCTTTGATCGCGGGCGCCAAATTCCGCGGTGAATTCGAGGAGCGCCTCAAGGCCGTGCTGAGCGACCTGGCCAAGCAGGAGGGACAGATCATTCTGTTCATCGACGAGCTGCATACGATGGTCGGGGCCGGCAAGGCCGAGGGCTCGATGGACGCCGGCAATATGCTCAAGCCGGCACTGGCGCGCGGCGAGCTGCACTGCGTCGGCGCCACGACGCTCGATGAGTACCGCAAGTACCTCGAAAAAGATGCCGCACTCGAGCGCCGGTTCCAGAAAGTGCTGGTCGAAGAGCCTACGGTCGAGGACACGATCGCGATCCTGCGTGGCCTGAAAGAGCGCTACGAGGTCCACCACGGCGTTGAAATTACCGATCCGGCGATCGTTGCCGCGGCGACCTTGTCGCATCGCTACATCAGCGATCGTCAGCTGCCGGACAAGGCGATTGACCTGATCGACGAGGCCGCATCCAGGATTCGTATCGAGATCGATTCGAAGCCAGAGGCGATGGATCGCCTCGAGCGCCGCATCATCCAGTTGAAAATCGAGCGGGAGGCTCTCAAGAAAGAGTCCGACGACGCCTCGCGCAAACGCCTCGAGGATCTTGAGGCTCAACTCGCCGATCTCGAAAAGGAGTTCTCGGATCTCGAAGAGGTTTGGAAAGCGGAGAAAGCCGCGATGCAGGGCGCCACGCACATCAAGGAGGAGCTCGAGCGCGCTCGCGTTGAACTCGAAACCGCCCATCGTGCCAATGACCTTGCGCGCATGTCGGAGCTGCAGTACGGCCGCATCCCGGACCTCGAGAAGCAGCTTCAAAGCGCTGTCGATGCCGAGAGCAAGGAAAATGTTTTGCTGCGCAACAACGTGACCGACGAGGAGGTGGCGGAAATTGTGTCCAAGTGGACGGGCATTCCGGTCGCCAAGATGCTCGAGGGTGAGAAAGACAAGCTGTTGCAAATGGAGTTGGTCTTACAGCAAAGGGTTGTCGGCCAGGCTGAGGCCGTCACTGCCGTCGCAAACGCGATCCGGCGTTCGCGCGCCGGCCTGTCGGATCCGCGGCGCCCGATTGGTTCGTTCCTGTTCCTCGGGCCAACCGGTGTCGGTAAGACCGAGCTCACCAAGGCGCTCGCCAACTTCATGTTTGACACCGAGGATGCGATGGTGCGGCTGGACATGTCCGAGTTCATGGAGAAACACTCGGTAGCGCGGCTGATTGGCGCGCCGCCGGGTTACGTCGGCTATGAAGAGGGTGGCTACCTGACCGAGGCCGTGCGCCGACGCCCGTATTCGGTGATCCTGCTGGATGAGGTCGAGAAAGCGCATCCCGACGTGTTCAACGTGTTGTTGCAGGTGCTCGATGACGGCCGCCTGACGGACGGCCAGGGCCGCACCGTCGACTTCCGAAACAGCGTCATCGTGATGACCTCCAATCTCGGTTCACAAATGATCCAGGAAATGGCCGGCGAGGAAAATTACGACGCGATGAAATCGGCGGTGATGGAAGTCGTCGGTACTCATTTCCGGCCCGAATTCATTAACCGTGTCGACGACGTCGTTGTTTTCCACCCGCTGAGTCGCGAGCATATCCGGCTGATTGTCGATATCCAGCTGGGCTACCTGCACGACCGGCTGGCCGACCGTGACATGCGCATACACCTGTCACAGGCCGCGCGCGACAAGCTGGCCGAGGCCGGCTTTGATCCGGTCTATGGCGCACGGCCGCTGAAACGTGCGATTCAGCAGCAGGTCGAAAATCCGCTGGCGCAGGAGATTCTCCAGGGCAAATTCAAGCCTGGTGATGTCATCGAAGTCGAGGTCGCTGACGATCGTCTCGACTTTCAGAACGCCGCTTAGGCCGCCACTCGGCCGGAGATCGTGTTTAGGTGGCACTTCAGCAGGGCACAATGACATATAATGCGCGGCGTTTCTGCCGCTGTTGAGGAACACCGAGTGCCGATATACGGATACGCCTGCAAGAATTGCGATCACACGCTTGATGCGCTGCAAAAAGTCGGAGACGCTCCGCTCGTCGATTGCCCGGAGTGTGGCGAAACGGCGCTCAAGCGCCTGCTGTCCGCGCCCCGCTTCCGCCTGAAAGGGCAGGGGTGGTATGAGACGGACTTCAAGAAGGGCAACCAGCGCAACCTTGCCGGCGAAGAAAGTTCCGCTAAGAAAGAAGACAAGCCGGCAGCCGACAAATCGCCCGCCGAAAAGAGCGCAGACAAGCCGGTAGCCGGCAAATCGCCCGCCGAAAAAAGCGCAGACAAGCCGGCGTCGTCGGTAAAGCCGGAAAGCGCATCCTGATGAGCGCTCGATGAAACGCCTGCGTCGATATCTCGTAGCCGGCATACTCGTCTGGCTCCCGCTTGCCGTGACGTATCTGCTGCTCCGCTTCCTGATCGGGGTCATGGACAAGACGATGACGCTGCTGCCCGCGGCCTACAGGCCCGAGGCCTGGCTCGGCGTTGCGATTCCGGGACTTGGCGTCATCCTGACGATCTTCGTATTAGTCGTTACCGGCCTGTTGGCTGCCAATATCGTTGGCCGTAGCGTTGTGGGTGGCTGGGAGTCCCTGCTGGAGCGTATTCCCGTGGTCCGGTCGATCTATTCGGCAGCAAAGAATTTTGCCGAGATCGTCTTCTCCGATTCGGGCAACGCGTTCAAAAAGGTCCTGCTCGTCGAGTACCCGCGCAAGGGCGTTTTTACACTGACGTTCCAGACAGCGACCGAAATCGGCGAGATTCAGGCGCGAACCGGCGAGGACGTCATCTGCTGCTTCGTTCCGACGACCCCGAATCCGACATCCGGATTCATCATCATCGTGCCGAGGAAGGACGTTATCGAACTGGACATGGAGGTGGACGAGGCCGTCAAGCTAGTCATGTCGCTCGGTGTCGTCGTCCCCAAGTGGTCGAAGGATCCTACCGGCGAACTACCCTTGAAAATGCCGGAGGAATAGCGGAGCTTTGGCTGCCGGCTACCAGGCCCGCTGGTTGTATCTTCACCCGTCACGCCGTACCATTCCGCCTCTTTTTTCGGGGCAATCCCGGGGCAAAACATGATGCGCAGCCACTATTGCGGAGAAGTTGACGAAACCCTCATCGGCGAGGAAATCGCCGTATGCGGCTGGGTGCACCGGCGTCGCGATCATGGCGGCGTGATCTTCGTCGATCTGCGCGATCGCGAGGGGCTGCTGCAGATCGTCTTCGATCCTGATCGGGCCGACATATTCGCCGAGGCGGAGCGCATCCGCGGCGAATATGTTCTCGCCGTGAAAGGCCGCGTTCGTCAGCGGCCGGAAGGCACGATAAATCCGAACATGAAGACCGGCCGGGTCGAGGTTCTGGTTCACGAACTGACCGTGCTCAACCGCTCCGAGACGCCACCTTTTCATCACGACGAACAGGCGAACGAAGAGCTGCGCCTTACCTACCGGTACCTCGATCTGCGCCGTGAGGCGATGCTTGGCAACCTGCGCCTGCGTCACAACGTAACCAGGGCGATGCGCCACTTTCTCGACGCCAACGGCTTCGTCGATGTCGAAACACCGATGCTGACCCGCGCGACGCCCGAGGGCGCTCGCGACTACATTGTTCCGAGCCGCACCAATCCTGGTAAATTCTTTGCTTTGCCGCAGTCGCCGCAGATTTTCAAGCAGCTGCTGATGATGTCCGGTCTCGATCGCTACTACCAGATCGTGCGCTGCTTCAGAGACGAAGATTTGCGGGCGGATCGTCAGCCGGAATTCACGCAGCTCGATGTCGAAATGAGTTTCGTCGATGAGGCCGACGTTACGGGCGCTATGGAAGAACTCGTTCGGCACATCTTCAAAGATGTACTCGACGTCGAATTGCCGTCGCCGTTTCCGCGCATGACCTACGCTGAGGCCATGCAGCGGTTTGGTTCGGACAAGCCCGACCTGCGTATCGACCTCGAGCTCGTTGAAGTCTCCGATCTCATGGACGCCGTCGAGTTCAAGGTGTTCGCGGGGCCGGCCAGTGATCCCGATGGCCGGGTTGCGGCTTTGTGCGTGACGGGTGGCAATGAACTGACGCGTCGGGAGATTGATGACTACACGGCTTACGTGGGCCGTTTTGGCGCCAAGGGTCTTGCGTATATCAAAGTCAATGACGTGAGCGCGGGCCGCGATGGCCTGCAGTCACCCATCCTCAAGTTCCTGCCCGACGAGGCCGTGGCCGGAATTATCGAGCGCACGGGAGCGAAAACCGGCGATCTTATCTTCTTCGGCGCAGATAAGGCCCGCATCGTAAACGACGCGCTCGGCGCACTGCGCGTCAAGATCGGTGAGGATCGCGGCCTTGTCGCCGACGGCTGGTCGCCGCTCTGGGTCGTCGACTTTCCGATGTTCGAGAAAGATGCCAGGACGCAGCGCTGGACTGCGCTGCATCATCCGTTTACCGCTCCGGCCGTTAACGATGCAGACGCATTGCGTGCGGATCCGGGGCATTCGCTGTCGCGTGCCTACGATATGGTGCTCAACGGCTCCGAGATCGGTGGCGGATCCATTCGTATCCATGACCAGAGCATTCAGTCGGCCGTCTTCGATCTGCTCGAAATCAGCAAGGAAGAGGCTGAAGAAAAGTTCGGCTTCCTGTTGCGTGCCCTGGAGTTCGGTTGCCCGCCACATGGAGGTATCGCGTTCGGGCTTGATCGAATCGTGATGCTGATGGCAGGTGCCGAGAGTATCCGTGACGTCATCGCATTCCCGAAGACGCAAACGGCCAGCTGTCCCCTGACGAATGCGCCGGGCGAAGTCTCGGCCGAGCAGCTCAAAGAAGCCGGCATTCGTTTACGGACGCCGCGCACGTCCTAGGAGCGCTTCCGGCGTCTGAACAGATTGGCCGAAGATAAACATTCCAGGCTGCGCCGGCCGTTATCCGTTCTCGTCGTCGTCCATACCGATGATGGCCAGGCGTTACTGTTACATCGTCCTGAGCCGTTCAATTTCTGGCAATCGGTGACCGGGAGCCTGCAGGATGACGAAACACATTCGGAGGCCGCAGTCCGCGAGCTGCGCGAAGAGACCGGCCTGACAAACGAAGGCCGTCTCGAGTACGCTGGGATAAGCAGAACATTCGTTATCGATCCACGCTGGCGCGACCGGTTTGCGCCGGGGGTCGTCGAAAACCTCGAATTCGAGTGGCGGTACAGGCTGCCGGCGGCAGTCGACATATCGCTGTGCCCCGCGGAACATTCGGACTATATCTGGCTGCCGCTCGAGGAAGCCGCCGACAAGGTCTGGTCGTGGACGAACCGGGACGCGCTGCTCGCACTGGCTGATGAGCACAATTAACAACGTCGTCTGTGTCCATGGTTTCTGGTCGCACGGTGCCGGAATGTTGCTGATCAAGAAACGGCTCGAAAACGAGTATGGCCTGCGGGTGCTGCTCTTCAGCTATCCGTCGGTTCGCGGCAGCCTCGACGCCAATGCAGCAGCGCTCTCACGATTCATTCACGAACGCTGCCTGGACGGAACGCATATCATTGGGCACAGCCTCGGTGGCGTGATTGCATTACGGATGCTGGCAAATAATCAGGATGCCGCCCCGGGCAGGCTCGTGTGCCTGGGCTCGCCGTTGAGTGGTTCGCGTGCCGCGGATTTCCTGAGCCAGCAGAACTGGGCCGAACCGATACTTGGACGCTCGCTCAAGGCCGGCGTCGTCCACACCGCGGCAAACGAATGGGGAAACCACGTCTGTGAAAAGCGCGAGGTCGGCATTATCGCTGGTACCGTGCCGCTGGGATTCGGCCAGCTCGTCGCCAGTTTCGATGAGCCGAACGATGGCACCGTTGCAGTGTCCGAAACCCGCCTCGCGGGTGCGCGAGACCACCTGATCATGGCTGTCAGTCACAAGGGAATGCTGGTTTCGAACGCGGTCGTGGATCAGACCGCGGCATTTCTGAAGCGCGGCGAATTCTTAAGGGATATGGACTAGCGCAGCGCCTCGGTGTTCCCGGATGGCCAACTAGAGGCCTTTCAATCGATACAGTGCATCCAGGGCCTCGCGCGGTGTCATCGAATCGGGATCCAGTTCGTCCACTGCGTCACGCAGCCTATCCGTTCCGGGATCCTCTTCGACCGTCAGGGCCAGCTGTGCCTGCGGGCTGTTGCCATGCAGAGACTGCAGCGACTCGAGCGTTGTCAGGTAGCTTTTCGCCCGTTTTATGACTTCATCTGGCACGCCGGCCAGTGCCGCGACCTGCAGGCCGTAACTCTGGTTCGCAGGCCCCGGCTTGACAGCGTGCAGGAATACGAGCTGGCCGTCGTGTTCCGTGGCGGTCAGATGGACGTTTCGGCACGCCGGGATTTCCTCGGCGAGGGCGGTCAGCTCGAAGTAATGCGTCGCGAACAGGGTAAAGGCCTTCGCGGTATCACCCATGTAATGGGCGGCGGCCCAGGCCAGGGAGAGGCCGTCAAAGGTGCTTGTACCGCGGCCGATCTCGTCCATGAGCACGAGGCTCTCTTCGCTCGCGTTGTGCAGGATCGTTGCGGTCTCGGTCATCTCTACCATGAACGTCGAACGCCCGCCCGCCAGGTCATCCGACGCGCCGATCCGCGTGAAGATGCGGTCGACAGGGCCGATTCGCAGGCGTTCGGCCGGCACGAAACTGCCGATATGGGCAAGGATCGCGATCAACGCGGTTTGCCGCATATAGGTCGACTTGCCGCCCATGTTCGGACCCGTGATGACCAGCAGCCGCTGCGACGCGTCCAGCGACAGGTCGTTCGGGACGAACGGCGTGTCGATCACCTGTTCCACGACGAGATGACGGCCGCCCTCGATCTCGATACACGGCGATTCAGCGATCTCGGGCTTGCACAAACGCAGGCTGTCAGCTCTCTCGGCAAAGCAGGCCAGCACGTCGAGCTCGGCAACCGCGAACGCCGTCTGCTGCAGCTCGACCAGTACCGACTGCAGCCGGTCGAGCAGGTCCTCGTACAACCACTTCTCGCGCGCAAGCGCGCGTTCTCTCGCACCCAGGACCTTGTCTTCGAACTCCTTGAGCTCAGGCGTAATGTAGCGTTCCGCCGCCTTCAAGGTCTGGCGGCGGACGTAGTCAACCGGAGCCTTATCGGCCTGGCCCTTGCTGATCTCGATGTAATAACCGTGCACACGGTTGTAGCCGAGTTTCAACGTGGTGATGCCGGTGCGGCTTTTCTCGCGCGACTCGAGGTCAAGCAGGTAGCGATCGGCATTGGCGGCGATCGCCCTGAGATCATCGAGTTCGTCGTCATAGCCATCGGCGATGACTCCGCCGTCGCGAATCAGCATGGGCGGACTGTCAATGATCGCCGTGTTCAGCAGCTCGAATTGCCGGCGATGCTCGCCGATACGGTCATGGATTTCGCTGACCAGTGGCGACTCAAGGTGAGACAGTTCTTGCCGCAGGCCCGGCATTTTCGACAGGGCCCGGGCAAGCTGCCGCAGATCCCGCGGCCGTGCGGAGCGCAGCGCGACCCGTGACAGGATCCGCTCGACATCGCCGACACCGTCAATCCGGTCTTGCAGCTCGCTGACGGCGCCGCTCGTCAGCATGGACTCGATCGCCTGGTAGCGACTTCGCAAGATGTAAGCGTCGCGCAGCGGTCGCTGGATCCAGCGGCGCAGAAGCCGCGAGCCCATCGGGCTCTGACAATGATCCATGACGCCGGCGAGCGTGTGCTCATCGTGGCCGGACATTGATTCCTCGAGCTCGAGGTTGCGACGCGTCGGGCCGTCCATGATGATCGCCTCATCATGCCGTTCGGCTGAAATCGAGCGGAGATGCGGCAGAGCGGCTTTCTGCGTATCGCTGACATACTGCAGCAACGCGCCCGCGGCAACGACGCCGCGCGGAAATTCGTCGCAGCCGAAACCGCTCAGGTCCCGCGTGGCGAACTGCGCGCACAACAGCCGCCGCGCGCTGTCGAGGTCGAAATGCCAGGGCGGGCGTCGAGTGACGCGGACTCGATCCCGCATGGCAGAGGTTAGCGGCTGATCCTCGTCGACGATCAGTTCGGCGGGCCGCAGGCGCTCGATTTCTCCGGCGAGTGCCTCCGTATCCGCGACCTCGGTCATTCGGAACCGGCCGCCGGCAAGATCCAGCCAGGCAATTCCAGTGGCGGCATCGTCGGCGAAGACCGCTACCAGCAGGTTATCCCGCGTCTCGGCCAGCAGGGCTTCGTCGGTCAGCGTGCCCGGCGTGACGATGCGCGTAACCTTGCGTTCGACCGGTCCCTTGCTGGTCGCCGGATCGCCGACCTGCTCGCAGATAGCGACCGACTCGCCTTTGCGGACGAGCCGGGCGAGGTAGCCCTCGACGGCGTGGTAGGGGACACCGGCCATCGGGATCGGGTTGCCGGCCGATTTGCCGCGGGCCGTCAGCGTAATCTCGAGTAACGCGGCCGCACGTTTTGCATCGTCATAAAACAACTCGTAGAAGTCGCCCATCCGATAGAACACGAGCATGTCCGGGTACTCGGCTTTAATAGCCAGGTACTGCCGCATCATCGGCGTGTGGACGGAGCTGATTTCGGTTTGCATAGGATTCTTGCCGGCGCCCGCCAGGCGGGCATTACAGAGCTTGCCCGATTGACGGGCCGCTGCAGTATGATTGACTCATGAAAATACTGCATGTCGAAACCGGGCGCCATCTTTACGGCGGGCCGCAGCAGGTGATTTACCTGGTTTCGGCCCTGCTTGATCGCGGCCACGACTGCACGCTCGTCTGTCCGCCGGACTCGGGGGTCGACACGGAGGCGAGAACTGCGGGCATTCCGGTGCGTAACCTGTTTTGCGCCGGCGACCTCGACCTGCCGTTTGCTTATCGCCTGGTCCAGTACCTGCAGGCCAGCCAGCCGGACGTGGTGCACTGCCACAGCCGCCGCGGCGCTGACGTTCTGGGTGGCCTCGCAGCGAGCTTCGCCGACGTGCCCGCGGTCGTATCCCGCCGCGTCGATAATACCGAAATGCGGCTAATGGCTGCGCTGCGCTACCGGCCCTTCAAAAAAATCATCGCTATTTCGCAGGCGATCGCCGAGGTTCTTCAGAACCATGGCGTCGATGCCGACCGGATCGAGGTGATTCGGAGTGCGGTCGATACGGCCCGGTTTGCCGCGCCGGCGGACTGCACGGCATTTCGTCGTGAGTTCGGTATTCCCGGCAATGCGCTCGTCCTGGCCGCGGCCGGACAGCTCATTCCAAGAAAGGGGCACCGTTACCTGTTGCAGGCCGTCGCCGATCTCGCGCCGGGCCATCCCGGCATTCGGCTGATCATTTTTGGTGAGGGCTACCTGCACACCCAGCTGCGCGAGCAGGCTGCCGCACTCGGCCTCGGAGGTATTGTTCAGTTTGCGGGTTTCCGGGACGATCTCGACGAATTCATGGGTTGTTTCGACCTGTTCGTGCACCCGGCGCTGGCCGAGGGCCTCGGCGTCGTAACGCTCAAAGCGGCAGCCGCCGGCGTCCCCGTGGTGGGTTTTTCGGCCGGCGGACTGGTTGAGGCAGTGGCCGACGGCGAGACGGGCATGCTCGTTCCGGCCGAGCGGATCGATGCGTTGACCGACGCGATCGCAACACTTGCTGCGGACCCGGAACTGCGCGCCCGCATGGGCGCGGCGGGCCGGGCACGAATGCAAACAGAGTTCTCGATCGCTACGATGGTTGACAAGCACGTAGCCCTTTATGAGTCGATAGTCGATGGCTGATCATGACGCGATACGCACGCTGGCCGAGGCGCTCGTGAGCGAGCTTGGAGCAACTGGCAAGGTCGTAGCGACGGCCGAGTCCTGTACCGGCGGCTGGATCGCGAAAGCGATCACCGATGTACCCGGCAGCTCGGCCGTATTCGCATACGGTATAGTGGCTTACTCGAACGGTGCAAAGGAGTCGATGCTCGGTGTGCAGAATCGGACGCTCGAGGAATATGGCGCGGTGAGCGAGGCGGCAGTCAAGGAGATGGCAGCAGGTGCACTCCGCCTGAGCGGCGCGGATATCGCCGTTGCGGTCAGCGGTGTTGCGGGTCCGGACGGCGGCACACAGGACAAGCCTGTCGGCACGGTCTGGTTCGCATGGGCGGTTCGGGGCGCTGCCGAAGAGACACTGGTAACCGATTGCCGGCAATTTGCCGGTGATCGGGAACGCGTGCGCGAACTGACGGTTACGCACGCGATCCAGGGTGTATTGGACGAATTGACAGCATGAGCACGAAGCGCCTGTTCTTTGCTCTCTGGCCGGATGACCGGCAACGGGACCGGATGCGCGACTTCATCGGGCCGGTTGCAAAGCAGGTCGAGGGCAACGCCATCGACCGGCGCAACTGGCACGTCACGCTGGCGTATATCGGTGAGTTTCCCGAGGATCGCATTGACGAACTGCACGAAGCTCGGCGTTCGGTCATCGTCGAACCGTTTCGGCTGCGGTTCGATCGTGTCGAGTTCTGGCCGCGGCCCAGGGTCGCGGCACTCGTGTCGCCCACGGTACCGGCTGAGCTCGAGCGGCTTGTCGACGCACTCAACGGCGTCCTGATGTCGGTAGGCATCGTCCCCGAGCAGCGGACGTATCGACCGCATATTACGGTCGTCCGCAACGCGCGGGCGTTCGAAACCGAACGATTGGCGCAGCAGGCGATGACCGAGTGGTCGAGCTTTGAGTTAGTTGAATCGGTATCGGAGTGGGGTGCGGCGAACTACCACCCATTAGTCAAAGACTTCTGAATTTTTCTTCGAGTTTCTTCAACTATCGCCCGAATTAACGGTGCGTTGCCTACTGCTACATTGCGGTCTTTGTGGAATAATAGCTGTTTATTTAACCAGCATCTGCGTGCGAGGCCTCGAGTGGTATCAGGTTTGCGCCGGAGCGGCTTCCGATCTAACCAACTTCTAACAGGATGACAACAGACGATGGATGACAACCGCAAGAAAGCACTCGCCGCTGCCCTCGGACAGATCGAAAAACAGTTTGGCAAGGGGTCGGTCATGCGACTCGGAGACAGCGCGGCGGCCAGGGATATCGAGGTCGTTTCGACGGGCTCGATCGGATTGGATGTCGCCCTGGGTATCGGCGGTGTGCCAAAAGGGCGGGTTGTCGAGATCTACGGCCCGGAGTCGTCGGGCAAGACGACGCTGACTCTGCAGATCATCGCTGAGGCGCAGAAGACGGGTGGCACGGCTGCTTTCGTCGATGCCGAGCATGCACTCGATCCGACCTACGCCGAGAAGCTCGGTGTCAACGTCGATGAGCTGCTGGTATCACAGCCGGACACCGGTGAGCAGGCGCTTGAGATCACCGACATGCTCGTAAGGTCCGGCGCCGTCGACGTTATCGTCGTCGACTCGGTCGCGGCACTGACGCCGAAGGCCGAGATCGAGGGAGAGATGGGTGACTCGCACATGGGTCTGCAGGCGCGCCTGATGTCGCAGGCACTCAGGAAACTGACGGGCAACATCAAACGCTCGAACGCGATGGTCATCTTCATCAACCAGATTCGCATGAAGATCGGTGTGATGTTCGGCAGCCCCGAGACGACGACCGGGGGTAACGCACTCAAGTTCTACGCGTCGGTGCGCCTCGATATCCGCCGTATCGGCGCTATTAAAAAGGGCGACGAAGTCATCGGCAACCAGACGCGCGTCAAGGTCGTCAAGAACAAGGTGTCACCGCCGTTCAAGATGGCGGAATTCGAAATCCTGTATGGCCAGGGAATCTCCCGGGAGGGCGAGATCATTGACATCGGCGTTCAGCATGGCCTGATTGACAAAGCCGGCTCCTGGTACAGCTATGGCGACGATCGTATCGGCCAGGGCAAGGAAAATGTGCGAGAGTTCCTTAAGTCTAACCCCGAGATTGCCGCCGAGATCGAGACCAAGATTCGTGCCACGCTGCTGCCTGCGACGGTTGCCGCGCCGGCCGCGGGCGACGAGGAGGCTGTCGCGCAGGAAGCCTGAGCGCCGGGTGCTGTCACCTTATTGCCCGATCGGAAGAGGATTCCCTGGTGGGTCACGAACGCGGTCGTAAGGCAACTGTGCCCGAATCTTCGATGTCCGACGAGAAATTCTCCGACCCCATAGAAGCCCGCAGGAAGGCGATGGACTACCTTGCGCGCCGCGAGCACGGGCGCGCAGAGCTGTTGGCTAAACTTGAAAAGGCCGGTTTCGACCGCGATGCGGGCGAGGACGCGGTTGCAGGCCTTATCGAAGACGGCCTGCAAAGTGATCAGCGTTTCGTTGAGGCGTTTATTCAGTCCCGATTCAACCAGGGCAAGGGCCCGGTCAGGATTCGTGCCGAACTGAAAGACCGTCGCCTGGCCGGCGGCATGATCGAGCAGGCGCTCGCCGATGCCGGCCAGGACTGGTACGCGTTGGCCCGACAGGTGCGGCAGCGGAAATTCGGTGCGGGCCGCCCGGCCGACTTCAATGACAAAGCAAAACAGATGCGCTTCCTGCAGTACCGCGGTTTCGAGCCCGATCACATCCAGGCGGCTGTTTCGGCAGACAACGATTAAGCATAGAATCCCCCGATGCAATCGATGACGAGCAACGAGCTGCGCCAGTCGTTCCTGGACTTCTTTCGCGACAAGGACCACGAAGTCGTCGCGAGCTCTCCGCTTGTGCCCGGCAATGATCCGACACTGTTGTTTACAAACGCGGGTATGGTGCAGTTCAAGGACGTCTTCCTCGGCACGGACAAGCGCAGCTATCTGCGTGCCGCGACCTCGCAACGTTGCGTTCGGGCGGGCGGTAAACACAACGATCTTGAAAATGTCGGCTATACGGCGAGACATCACACGTTCTTCGAAATGCTCGGCAATTTCAGCTTCGGTGATTACTTCAAGCGGGAAGCCATTCAGTATGCCTGGGAGTTTCTGACTCAAACGCTCGGGCTGTCGCCCGAAAGACTGTGGGTCACGGTCTTCGAAGATGACGATGAAGCTGCCGATATCTGGCTTAACGAGATGAAGATTGATCCCGAGCGCTTCTCGCGCCTGGGAGAGAAGGATAACTACTGGTCCATGGGCGATACCGGGCCGTGCGGACCCTGCAGCGAAATATTTTACGACCATGGTTCCGGTGTCGAGGGCGGCCCGCCGGGCTCGCCAGACGAAGACGGCGACCGTTACGTCGAGATCTGGAATCTCGTGTTCATGCAGTTCGACCGGTCGGCTGACGGCGAGATGACAGGGCTGCCGAAACCGTCCGTTGATACGGGCATGGGTCTCGAGCGTATTGCGGCGGTCATGCAGGGCGTGCACAGCAACTATCAGATCGATCTGTTCGCCAACCTGATCGATGCAACGGCGAGTACGTTAGGTGTCGAAAATGACGGCTCGAGCTCGCTGAACGTGATCGCGGATCACATCCGCGCATGCGCGTTCCTGATCGTTGACGGCGTGCTGCCCGGCAACGAGGGCCGGGGGTATGTGCTCCGGCGGATCATTCGCCGGGCCATTCGCCATGGCAAGCAGATCGCCGACGACGCATTGTTCTTCCACAAGCTTGTCGGACCGCTGGTCAAGGAGATGGGCGATGCCTATCCCGAACTTGCGAAGGGGCAGGCACATGTAGAAAAGGTGTTGCTGCAGGAAGAGCGGCGTTTCGCCGAGACGCTCGACCAGGGCATGGAGATACTCGAAGATGCTATTGCCGGTCTCGACGGCACGGAAATCCCGGGTGACGTCGTCTTCAAGCTTTATGACACGTATGGTTTCCCGGTGGATCTCACGGCAGACATCGCGCGCGGCCGCGGGTTGACCGTTGATCAACAGGGTTTCGATGCAGCCATGGCCGGGCAGCGCGACCGGGCGCGAGCTGCGAGCAAGTTCGGTGTCGCTGCCGACGGCGCGATCAAAACGGAGATCGAAACCGTGTTTTCGGGCTACGAGCGCACCGAGGAATCAAGCCAGGTCGTCGCGATTTTTGCCGACGGCGAGCCGGTTGATAAGCTCAGCGTCGGCGAGGACGGTGCCGTGATTTTGTCTTCAACGCCGTTCTACGCAGAGAGCGGCGGCCAGGTTGGTGACACCGGTACGCTTGCCTCCGGTGACCACTCGTTCACGGTCGTAGATACGCAGAAGAGCGCCAGCGCCAATGTCCATTACGGCTCCGTGCAGGCCGGTGAATTTCGGGTTGGCGACCCGGTTGAGGCGACAGTCGACACTGAGCGCCGCCAGGCAATACGTCTAAATCACTCGGCGACGCACCTGATGCATGCCGCGCTGCGGCAGGTTCTAGGTGATCACGTGCAGCAAAAAGGCTCGCTGGTGGCACCCGATCGGCTGCGCTTCGATTTCTCGCATTACGAAGCCGTAACGCCCGAGCAACTTGCAGTGATCGAAGGTCTCGTCAACGAAGAGATCCGGCGAAACGTTGCTGCGAACACGCAGCTCATGAGCTACGACAACGCGATCGAGTCGGGCGCGATGGCGTTATTTGGCGAAAAGTATGGCGACAAGGTCCGCGTGCTGAACTTCGGCGAATTTTCGGTCGAACTATGCGGCGGAACCCACGTCGATCGCACGGGCGATATCGGTGTGTTCAAGATTACATCCGAAGGCGGCGTAGCGGCGGGGGTTCGCAGGATCGAGGCCGTGACAGGCAAGGGCGCACTCGAGTGGCTCGGCGCCCGGGAGCAGGCGCTCGAAGACATCGCCGGCTTGCTGCGAAGCCAGCCGGACCAGGCCGCAGCCAGGGTCGAACAGCTGTTGAAGCGCAACAAGGAGCTCGAGAAGGAACTTACGGTCGCGAAACAGGCGCTCGTTACGGGGTCGGGCAGCGACCGCAGCGAGGCCGTCCGGGAAATCGACGGTATCAAGGTTCTCGCATCGCGCATCGATGGCGCAGACGCCAGGACGCTCAGGGACGCTGTGGACCGTTACAAGGACAAGCTAAAGAGCGCGATCGTCGTACTCGGCTCGGTCGACAACGGTGTCGTCCGGCTGGCTGCGGGTGTCACGAAGAACAATACCGACCGGGTGAAAGCCGGGGACCTGATCAAGCCCGTTGCGGAGCTGGTGGGCGGCAAAGGCGGCGGGCGTCCTGATTTTGCGCAGGCGGGCGGCAACAACCCGGAGGCCCTCGACCAAGCGCTGGATTCGGTGCACGGGTGGGTGGCGGAACACCTGCGCTGACCGCCGGGTCGAATTCCTGAGGCCGAGCTGCGGCCTGAATTTATGTTTGCGTAGGCATCCGTCAGCGAAATCAATTAGTATTACAGGGGTTTACAGACGTACGACGCGTAAAAAGAAAGGGGCGGAGCCCCGAATAAAAGGCAGGAGTAGGAAGTCATGCTTATTCTGACGCGACGCGCCGGCGAGACGGTCATGATCGGGAGCGATGTCACGATCACCGTCTTGGGGGTGAAAGGAAATCAGGTGCGCATCGGGATCAACGCCCCGAAGGACGTCGCTGTGCATCGTGAAGAGATCTACGAGCGAATTCAGAGCGAAAAGGCCTCGGAAGCGGCGAAAGAGGACGAGACGAGCGAATAGCGCCGGAAGGCTTTACCTCGCGATTCCCGATCAGTAGTATTTGCGGCCCGCGGAGTCCTGCAGGGCAGCGGGTACGACTATGTGGAGAGATAGCCGAGTGGTCGAAACGCTCCCTTGGCTCAAGGGAATAAGGGCTAATACCCCTTCGAGGGTTCGAACCGAGGTGCGCAGCGCCGACAGACGCACGAGGTGCGCCGCGAAGCGGTGAGGAGCGAAGCGACGAATCCATCCCGCTCTCGGTGGAAGGTTTTGAGAGAAAATTGAACATACGGAGAGATGGCTGAGTGGTCGAAAGCGCTCCCCTGCTAAGGGAGTAAGGGCTAATACCCCTTCGAGGGTTCGTGGGCCCTCTATAGAGGGTCCAAATGTTAATGTAGATAGTCAGAGGTCGAACCCTCGAAATAAACAACAGGGTTCGACAAATCGGCGGAGCCGATTTGGACGCACGACGTGCGCCCGAAGGGTGAGCGAGTGGAGCGAGCGAATCAATCCCTCTCTCTCCGCCAGGTTTAGAAAGACCGCAGCAAAAAACAACGCGCCCGTAGCTCAGTTGGATAGAGTACCTGGCTACGAACCAGGCGGTCGGGAGTTCGAATCTCTCCGGGCGCGCCAAAAACAGGAAAGGCCCTCCTTGCGAGGGCCTTTTCTATTCTCCCGTTGCCGAAATCCTTAAAACCTGGGCAGCGCGAGGCGCTGCCGGTTCAAGCGGAATTCTGCGCAGACAGCTTAGAAAACGCGCAGCGATCGTAATGAGCGGGCGTCCCGATCGGGCAAGTTCGGCCAACGCTGCTCTAACTGGTAATTACTCGGCTTTCTCAAGTGTTCCCCACTGCGTGATCCACTGATTGCTCGAAGGATCGACGGAGGGCACATGAATAATTTTATCATCGGGGCGCCAATACGCTGCGTCACCATAATCTGATTTGGCGTGGCACTCAGTTTTGACCTGGCATAGTCCGCCTTTACAGCCATCGTGCCAATCATTGCCATAGATTGCTTCGATGCTGAATCCACGACAGAGCTGATCGGCCGCACAACGGCTAACACACTCAGACACGCTTACATCACGCCACGTACCGTCGGCCATGCCAAAGCTGTTCGGTATCAGAACCCCGGCAGTCCACTTGAATTCGTCATTTTTCGTGCTGCAGGCTGCAACCGAGAGACTGAAAAACACGATACAGCCAAAAACACCTTTAGAAGCCCTAGCCAATTTCAACCGCCGCCTAGCTGTAATCCTCGATAAACCAAACCATTCAACAGTCATATTTCGGAGTCTCTTTGCCGGATGATCAGGACTGCGCCCAAGTGTGCGGCTAAAGCTGGAAACTGTCTAATAAAACGCGTGCCTGCCTGTGCCATAACCGCGGTTGAGTTACTATGCAGCAGCGAACAGCAGCCCAATAACAAGACGGAGAACCTGCGATGCAGCGCAAATTCAGCCGGGCGACGGGCATCATCGGTCTGATGGTTTTTTGCGTACTGTCGATCGAGGGCTGCAGTCCCGCAAAGGAGCGCGTCACGGTCAAGGTTGTCGTCATGGCGATGTTTGAACGCGGCGAAACGCGCGGTGACGCGCCCGGCGAACTGCAGCTCTGGGTGGAACGGCTCGGGCTCGATACCGAGTATGAATTCGCGCTCGGCGAAGACGTTCTCTATATGAACGATGACGGTGTGATGGCCGTGCTGCTGGGTCGCGGCATTCCGAATGCGGCAGCGTCGGTCATGGCGCTCGGCCTGGACGATCGATTCGATTTCGCACAGGCTTACTGGCTCATGGCCGGCATCGCCGGCGGCGATCCTGCTGATCTGTCGCTGGGTTCGGCAGCCTGGGCGCGGCACGTGGTAGACGGTGACCTACTGTATGAAATCGATGGGCGCGAGATTCCCGACGATTGGCCGTACGGCATGGTGCCGCTGGGCCTGGATGCACCGACCACCGATCCCGAAGACCTTCACGGCAGCTGGGCATATGACACGATCGCATTTTCGCTCAACGTGCAGCTGGTTGACTGGGCATATGCGATAACCCGGGATATCGATCTTGGCGACGCGCCCGGCATTGTCGAGTACCGCAACCACTACGTGACGTATCCCGAGGCGCAGCGTCCGCCGTTTGTTACGATCGGTGATACGTTGAGTTCGAGTACTTACTGGCACGGCGAAATATTGAATCGCTGGGCGAACGACTGGCTGCGGCTTTACCGCGGTAAGGACGCCAATTTCATGACCACGAACATGGAAGACAGCGGCACGATGACGGCCTTGCAACGACTTGGTCGGGCAGGCCTGATCGATATCGACCGCGTGCTCGTTTTACGCACGGTCAGTAATTTCACCATGCCTCCGGAAGGGCAGACGGCCGTGTGGAGTAAGACCCAGCCGTATCCGGATAATGGCGAGCCCGCGATCGAGGCAGCCTTCGTCGTGGGCAATACGGTCGTGCAGGCATTGCTGGAAGATTGGCCCCGGTACCGGCATGAGATACCCACGGCGGCGTCAGAGTGAAACCGGTGACCGACTGGTTCAGGCTCGAGCAACACGGCGCGAACATCCGTGTCGAGTCGACGGCCGGCCTGACGACGTTTCTCGCGATGGCCTACATTACGGTCGTGAATCCGTCGATTCTGTCCGAAGCCGGTATGGATTTTGGCGCCGTCTTCGTCGCGACCTGCATCGCAGCCGCTTTCGGTTCGATTGTTATGGGCCTGTATGCCAACTACCCGATCGCGCAGGCGCCGGGCATGGGCCAGAATGCGTTCTTTACGTTCGGCGTGGTGCTGGGAATGGGACATTCCTGGCAAACGGCGCTCGGCGCCGTGTTCATCTCCGGCGTCATCTTCGTCGCACTAAGCGTGTTGCCGGTGCGCGAATGGCTCGTCAACGCGATTCCGCGAAACCTGAAGTTTGGCATGGCGTCCGGTATTGGCCTGTTCCTCGGGTTCATCGCGCTCAAGAACGCCGGCATCGTCGTGGATAATGAGGCAACGCTGGTCTCGCTCGGCGACCTGGTCAGTCTCGAGCCGATGGTCTGCATTGCTGCATTCGCCGCTATTGTCGCACTGTCATCGCGCAAGGTACCCGGCGCCGTAATTATCGGTATTCTTGCGGCGACAGCCGTCGGCGGGTTTTTCGGCGACGTCGAATTCAACGGCGTGGTGGCGATGCCGCCATCTATGGCGCCAGTACTGATGCAGTTCGACATCGTGGGTGCACTGCAGTGGTCAATGGTGACCGTGATCCTGTCGATGCTTATCGTTGACGTTTTCGACACGGCGGGAACGTTGATTGGCGTGGCGACACGCGCTGACCTGGTCGGCAGCGACGGCCGGCTGCCGCGGCTCAGAAAAGCGCTGTTGTCGGACTCTACGGCGACCGTCGTCGGCGCCGTTGCGGGAACCTCGTCCACCACCAGTTACATCGAGAGTGCCGCGGGTGTCGAGGCCGGCGGCCGTACCGGCCTGACCGCGGTCGTTTGCGGATTGCTGTTCCTGGGCTGCCTGTTCTTCGCGCCGCTGGCGCAGAGCGTGCCTGCCTATGCGACCTCGGCGGCATTGTTGTTCGTCGCCTGCCTCATGGCGCGTAGCCTGGCCGATATCGACTGGAAAGACATTACCGAGAGCGCGCCGGCGGTCGTTACCGCGATCGCGATGCCGCTGTCGTTTTCGATCGCGGAGGGCATTGGCCTCGGCTTCATCAGCTACATCCTGATCAAGATTGTCAGCGGCAGGGCAGGCGAGTGTTCCGTCGCGGCCTACGTCATCGCCGTGATTTTTGCGCTGAAATACGTGTTTCTCTGAGGCCGCGTCGGCCGCCAGTCAACGTTCACTGCCGGTTGGTCGACCCGGTCGCAAACAGTGCCTGCGGGAGACCGAACAGAGCAAGCCAATGCCGCGACGATAAGCAATCTTCTCAAGCGCGGAATCCGACAGTTACCCGATCAGCCCGTAGTCGGCTCCGGTATCTCGACGGGCGGCGCCGGCGGCAGCTCTGACGGTGACTGAGGCGCCTCGACCGGGTTGCCCGGCGGTATATCGGGCGGTAGCTGTCCAGGCGGGATCTCCGACGGGCTACCCGGCGGAATTTCCGGTTCGCTGTTCTGATAGCCCGGGTTCATTGGGTTACCTGTCACGATCGGGCGCGGCCTGGATACCGGCCTGGTTGAGAATATTCAGTAGGCGATGAATCTGGTCTCCTTCCCGACGCTTGATATCGATGACGTCCTCGGCGTCGCTGGTCAGCAGCACCAGCGCTGCCTCTAGTTCATCGACGGAGGCTTGCATGTCGAGAATTTCCACCGCCGCGTGATCCTGAATGCCGGGGAAAACCCGAAGGATGTCACTGTGTGTCGCGATACCCATGATCCGAGGCTAGCACCGGGCGCAGGCTTGCGGTATCAGGGTTTTACACATCGGCGGCCCGTGACTATTGACGGGCCAAGGCCGTCAGTGGTGGTGAGCCTGATGGTCGCTCAAGCGATAGTCATCACCAGTCGCACGGCCGTTCTCGTCTTCGACCCGGAAAGTCAGCGCCATGCCCGCATGCAGGTGTTCGGAGATGTGGCAGTGAGCCATCCAGACCCCGGGGTTGGTCATCTTCGCGAGGATGTCCACCGTCTGACCAGGTGCGACCAGCGTAGTGTCTTTCCACACCCGGTTGTAGTTTGGCAGGCCGTTGACGGCCAGCACTACGAACTGCTGGCCGTGCAGGTGCATCGGGTGCTGCATGATGTGGTCGGCATTCGGGTCGCTTGTCAGGCGAATCTTGACGAAGTCGCCCTGGGTGAACGTCCAGTCATCGATATCCATGCTGACCTTGCCGGTATCCTCGTCCACCAGTTTCCAGCTGATTTCCGGCGTGCGGTGAGTCCGGTCCGACTGCATGGGATCTGACCACTGCAGGCTCTTGAGGGTCTCTTCCGAAGGCGTCATCGGCTGATAGTCCGGCGGTTGCGGTGTTGCCTCGGCAACGTGCTGGCTGTGGTCGTGCAGTTCTTCCTCGGTGTGCGTATGAGCGTGCATGCTGTGGTCGACCTTGTTCGTACCGAGATCTATGGTCAGCAGCAGCTTCCTGTCCGGCTCGGCGTCCAGGTAG
>JAACFB010000078.1 GCA_009937615.1 Gammaproteobacteria bacterium
CCGACCGACAAGGCCGAGAGCTTGGGCACCGATACCATGGCCACGCAGAAGTTCTGTTGGTGGCCAGGGGCGGAGCGATTCGCGAAGCGAATCACGACGCACGAAGTGCGCCCCGAAGGGGTGAGGATCGCTCGAAGGCGATCCGAATCAATCGAGCCGCCGACACGCAGATTTTCAGAAATCTAAGCGGTCGATTCGATTCATACTCATCAGCCAGTTACCGGGACGTCCGTTGCTCTAAGTGCATGACCGTGCACAGCTGTTACACGCAAATATTACGCGCGGCCCGGATGACCCGCGTTTTCATCCCCCGGCGATCCTCGACAGTAACCCGACTTCCGCGCCCTCGGGTATCGGCTGGTCCCAGTCGTCTCGGTAGATAACGCCGTCGACCGCGATGGCAATGCCCTGGTTAATACGTTCGCGCATGCGCGGATATTCCCGGCCGAGGTTTTGCAGCAGTTCGCGGATGGTCGCGCCCTCTACCCGTACCGACTCCGCGCCGCCCACTGCATCGCGCAGTTCGCCGAAAAACCAGACCTCCGGCATCAGCGCGTCAGCTCCTGCTCTTCGCGTGACGATTTGATCGCCGCCAGAATGCGCGGTGGTGACATCGGCACGTGAGTCATGCGAACTCCTGCCGCGTCAGACACCGCGTTTGCAATCGCCGCCAACGGCGGCACGATCGAGGTCTCGCCCACACCGCGTATTCCGTACGGGTGGTTGGGGTTCGGAATCTCCAGGATCTGCGTATCGATGAACGGCAGGTCGGAACAGACCGGAATCCGGTAGTCCAGGAAGCCCGGATTCTGCAGGCGTCCGTCTTCGCCATAGACGTATTCCTCGTTCAATGCCCAGCCGATGCCCTGGGCCGCGCCGCCCTGGAACTGGCCCTCGACGTAGTCCGGGTGCACCGCCTTGCCGGCATCCTGCACAACCGTGTAGCGCACGACTTTCGTGGCCCCGGTTTCCGGGTCGACCTCTACGTCGCAGATATGACTTGCAAATGAGACGCCCGCGCCGTCCGCAACAACCTGGTTATGGCCGGAAATCGGCCCGCCGGTGTTGGACGAGGCTTCTGCGAGTTCCTTGAGCGTTAGTGACTTGCGTTTGCCTTTGGCAATTGCCTTGCCGTCTTTCCACGCGACATTCTTTACAGCGATGCCCCAGGTCTTCGCCGCACGCTGGCGCAATTGTTCGATTGCATCGCGGGCCGCGAAGATGGTCGCCATGCCGGATGAAAACGTCCCGCGGCTGCCGTCCGTCATGTCGTTGTACCCGAGTGATGCGGTATCCGCGATGTTGCACCGGACCTGCTCGTAGGGAATGCCGAGTTCTTCTGCTGCTATCAGCGACAATGAAGCACGTGCACCACCAACATCGACGGTTCCGACGCTGAGTGCAACCGTGCCGTCTTCGCCGATCGCGAGGTCGGCGCAGGTCTGGCCACCGAAATTGAACCAGAAGCCGCAGGCCATCCCGCGACCCTGGTTCTTGCCGAGCCGTGCACGCATGTGCGGATGCTTCTTTACCGCTTCGAGCGTTGGGACGATCCCGATCGGTCCGTAGGTCGGGCCGTAAGATGCACGCGTGCCCTCGCGTGCCGCGTTCTTGAGACGAAACTCGACAGGATCGATACCGAGCTTCTCGGCCATCAGCGTAACCGTGCTCTCGACGGCAAAGCCAGCCATCGGCGCGGACGGCGCCCGGTAAGCGGCGACCTTCGGCCGATTGACGACGACCTCGTAACCGACGCTCCGGACATTCTCGATGTCGTAGCAGGCCCATGCCGCCATCGCACCGATCTCGCCCCAGATGCCGGGGAAGGCTCCGCCGCCGTAGCGCAGCTCCGCATGCGCCGCGACAATCCGGCCGCCCCGGGTCGCGCCGAGTTTGACGTCAATCGAGGTCGACGAGGCCGGACCCGACGCACGGAATACGTCTTCGCGGCTCATCACGAGCTTCACCGGCCGATTGGCCTTACGTGACAGCGCGAGCGCGACTGGCTCGGCCCAGACATGAGTTTTGCCGCCGAAGCCGCCGCCGATCTCGGACGACGTCACCTTGAGCTGCGACATCTCCATGCCCAGCAGGGCTGCGCACCGGTTGCGGAAGGCGAACTGGCCCTGCGTCGTGACCCAGAGCTCGCCCTGCCCGTCGGGACCCACGCTCGCGAGGCAGGCATGAGGTTCAATGTAACCCTGGTGAACCTGCTCGGTCTTGTAACTCTTTTCGATGATGACGTCCGCTTTCGCGAAGCCCGCGTCGACATCGCCGTGGCCGTAGGTCGTCACGCCAGCGACATTCGTCCGTTTGCCCGGCCTGTATTTCGATCGCACCCGCGGCTGGACGATCGGCGCGGCCGGCTTCATTGCCTCGTCAACGTCCGTGACATGCGGCAATACCTTGTAGTCGACCTTGATGAGTTTAAGTGCCTTGCGCGCGGTTTCCGCATCGCTCGCCGCCACAGCGGCGACGGCGTGCCCGTCATACAGCGCCTTGCCGCGTGCCATGCAATTCTCAAGCACATTGTAAAGCTCGGCATCGCCGTCGGTGAGATCCGGCAGGTCCGCGCTCGTGATGACGGCCTTGACGCCGGCGAGCTTTTCGGCACGGCGTGTATCGATGCCTCGGATCTTCGCGTGCGCGTGTGGTGAACGCAGGATCGCACCAACGAGCTGTCCCGGCGCAAATGTGTCCGCACCGTAGCGCGCACGCCCGGTCACCTTGTCCACACCATCCGGCCGCATTACCCGCGTGCCGACGAGTTTGAATTTCTGGTTTGTGAACTTGCTGTCGTGTTGCACCTGAACCCCTCAGTTCTGGGCGGCCGCCTTGCGCCTTGCCCGCGCCTTTTGCTGTCGCCGCACGTCCCCTGCTGCAGCGCGAACGGCACGCACGATCTTGTCGTAACCCGTACAACGGCACAGGTTGCCGGCCAGCGCATAGCGAATCTCGGATTCGCTCGGGCTGCTGTTATGATCGAGCAAGGCCTTTGCTGCAATCAGAAAGCCGGGCGTGCAGATACCGCATTGCAGGGCCGCATGTTCGAGGAAGCGCTGTTGCAGCGGATGCAGCTTTTCGCCGTCGGCCATCCCTTCGACCGTTTCGATCTCGCGCCCTTCCGCCTCGGCGCCGAGCACCAGGCAGGAACAAACGAGTTGCCCGTCGAGCATCACGCTGCACGCGCCGCAATCACCCGTGCCGCATCCCTCCTTTGCGCCGATCAGGCCGAGGTGGTTACGCAGCACGTCGAGCAGTGTCTCGCGGCCGTCACAGACGAATTCCACGTCGTCGCCGTTGACAGTCGTCGACACTGGTATGCCTTTCATCGCTTTTTCCTTGCCCGTTCGTAGGCGATCACAGCCGCGCGCCGTGCCAGCACTCCCGCGACCTCGGTCCGGAATTCCACCGTCCCACGCTTGTCGTCGATCGGCGAACACGCCGCCTCGCAGGCAGCCGCCAGTCGCTGCAATGCATCGTCCTCGAGACGCGTGCCGACGATGGCCCGCGCCGCCTTCGGCACCAGGACGACAGTCGGCGCCACTGCGCCCAACGCCACTCGCGCCTGCTTCACGACGTTGCGCGGTCCCAGCGTCAGGCTCACACCGGCGCTGCAAACGGCAATGTCCATTTCAGTACGCGGGATGAATCGCAGGTAAGCGTCGCCCGACTTCGGCGGTCGATTCGGCAACTCGATCGCCGAAACGATATCGCCCTTGCCGAGACTGGTCGCGCCCGGCCCCGTAATGATCTTCTCAACAGCCAGTCGGCGCCGCCCACCGGGCCCGACGATCACAGCTTTCGCCGTCGCCGCCACGAGCGCCGGTACGCTGTCTGCGGCTGGTGACGCATTGCAGAGATTGCCGGCAATCGTGCAGCGGCCCTGGATCTGGTCGGAACCGATCAACTGTGCCGCCTCGACAACGCCCGGCCAGGCCCTGAGCAGCGGCTTGTGGCGCCCGAGTGCCGCGCAGGGCACGCCGGCACCGATGCTGAAACCGCGGGCTGTCTTGCGGATCTCCTGGATGCCCGGGAGTCGCTTGATGTCGACAACGAGGTCGGGGTCGATGAATTCTCCGCGCATGCGGACCAGCAGATCCGTCCCACCTGCAAGCAAGTACGCGTCGCCTTTCGCACCGGACATCAGTGCGATGGCCTCGCGAGTACTCGTAGGCGCTTCGTATCGCATTTGGCTCCGTCCGGCTGTCGAATTGCCAATCATGTCACGACACCGGCGCGAATCCAAAAGGGGCGTGAAAGGGCGCGGCCGGCGTTCTCCGTCAAATTGCACTCGGACTCGGGCGCCCAGCTCTTGATGGTCTCGTGCAGGGTCTCGACGGCCTGCGGAGCCTCGGGTCGCAGCTCACTGGCATGCGGTTGTCCAGGGGTGGGTTTGCGTTCTACTGAGGTACTCATGGTCTCGTCTCCTGTGTGAAATGAACACACGCAGAAGAGCGAGGCAGACACAGACATGGTTGAGCCTGTTTGGTTGCCGGGTCGGCCACATCCCCTTGCGGGTACCACCTTGCCCGGGTAGGCAGGTTGGCGGAGCGTCAGCTCTCTCTTGATGCGTTCTATGAACTATGCGCCTATTGGCATCCGATCGTAAGCTCCCGGACACGCGCGCCACGTGACAGTTCCCGCCGGCAGACCGCCGGCAGCTACCGAAACGAAAACCCGCTGCCGAAAGGCAGCCCAAACGCCGGCCCGAGAGGCCAGTTGTTTCCGCGGTTGTCTGAGCATTGGCCTTGATTTTCGTCACATTCGACAACGCATGATTCAATGCCGCCGACCGTCGCGGCCACTGCGAACTTGCTCGATAGCCGCCTTGCGAGGTGTCCGTCCGTCATTCGGTCGCTCAAAAGCCCGCAACGCCACTCGGATAAGCGGCCACGTCACCTTCGACGTGCCCGTGCTGTTCGACGTAGTGAATCGCGTCTTCCATAATGGCAAGGCCTTCCCTAAGGACATCCTCGTCCATCATCAGTGCGGGATAAAGGCGTATCGTGTCCTCTTTATCGGAGATAGCCCAGGCGCCTTTCTCCAGCATGCGGCCGCGCACGGCGCGCGCTGTCCACCAGTCCTTCTCGTCCTTACGCGCTGACTCCGGCTGGCCGAAGCTGACGCCGAGCAACAGCCCGTTGCCGCGAGCCTGGCGCACGATCGGTGAGCTTTGCCACTCACGCATGATGCCGGCTGCAATATTGCCGAGACGTTTGGCGTGTGCGACAACATTGTCGCGTTCGAAGATCTCGAGCGTCTTGAGCGCTGCAGCGCAGCCAGCCGGTGTGCCAGCGAAGGTCGAGCCTGACGAAAATGACTTGTTGTCCCCGAGGATGTCGTCGCGGGCGGAAATTCCTGCCAGCGGTGCGATGCCGCCGGACAGGTTCTTGCCATATACCAGGATATCGGGCACGACGTTGTAGTGCTCGATGCCCCACATACGTCCTGTGCGACCCAGACCGGTCAGCACCTCGTCGGAGATCATCAGCCAGTCGTTCCTGTCGCATATTTCGCGTATGCCCTGCAGAAATCGAGTCGAAGGGATCCAATTGCCGCCCTCGGCAAGTCCGGGCTCGACAAGGATCCCGGCGATATTGTCACGAGCGGCGATACAGGAAGGGATGTGATGGTCGAGGTACCACAAACAGTATTCCGTATATTGCGCTTCGCTCAGGTCGGCCGGCAGCCCGTCACTGTATGGGTAGGGTGCCTTGATCACGCCGCCGCCCCAGCCCTCCAGGTAGGTTCCTTTTTCGCCTTCAAGTCCGCTCAGAACCTTTGTAGCCAACCCATTGCCGTGAAAGGACGAGCTGAAGGTAATAATGTAGCGCCGCTTCGTGTGCGTGAGCGCCAGGTGAACCGCTGCCTCGGCGGCTTCCGTACCCGAGACTTCGTAGTTCGTTCTTGGCAGCGCTTTCGCCGGCATGATGTCGGCGAGGCGTTCCGCCAGGTCGTAACGTAAAGGATGGTCATAATGGAAGCCGAAGCGCCGGTTGGCGGCTTCCACGGCTTCGATAATTTCCGGGTGACAATTGCCGAGCGGATTGGTCGCCCAGCCATTCTGGAAGTCGATATAGCGATTACCGTCCAGATCCCAGACGAAGTCGCCTTCGGCCCTGTCAATGACGATCTGCCGAACCGGGCGAAAGCCGCGCCGGCCCGCACGTTCCATCTCCGCGTCGAATCGCAGGCCGTTCTTGAACAGTGGAATACCGCGTTTTAGTGCAGTCAATGTCTTCGGACCGGGGAACTTGTCAGCCAAAATGGGGTTCCTTACGTGTTCAGACCACCCGAGTTTGGCATACATACGCCAAATACCCGAAATAAAAGCCGGTTTTGATTCGCAGAGCCGGGAAACTTCATTCGTCGGGGAACTCGTTGATCTCGCGGAGCATGACAGGACAGGCCGGGTCTGCCTCATCCGGCAGATGATTTCGACTGTTCAGGCTGACAAAACGGGCACCCGGAATTCCGCCGGCAAGCTCGCGTCCCTGGTCGAAAGAAACCCGCAGATCCCCCTTCGAATCCAAAACCAGTGTCGGGACGCTGATATCGCCGAGAATGCCCGTTATGTCGACGTCGCCGGTGGCGCGCAATAGCTCGATCGCATTCTGCCCGGTCGTCGTGATGCGCTGCAGTTCATTGAACCACGCCTGGTCCTACGACTTCGTCATGTACCGCACTCGCAAGGCAACAATGCCTGCGGACTCTCAGTTTATAGGTGGAGTCGTAATGTGGGGCAGGTCAGGTGGATGCAACCTTGGATGCCGCTTTTAGTCAGAGCGGTCTCTCGATTCAATATAGGAATCATCACCAAGAACTTCTGCATCCGATATGTGCCGCAAAAAGGGTATCGTGTACTCCCTGATTGATTCTCTTTCTTCTTTCGTAAGGTCTTTCCAGCCTTTCACCTCGCCTCTGCAGTTCTCACTTCCGCACAAGCACTTTTGCGAGAAGTGCTCCACTTCATATTCATAGGCGCTTGTGTCATGGGTGATCTGTTCGCCCGACGCAATATCCCGACGCGCGACGTAATCGAATGTTCCGGATTCATTGAAAATGTGCATACAATTTGGATCACAGGAATGATTGACTAAACATGCGGGGCCTGCCAATACCACATGAACTCCATGCACAGTGAATGTGTGTTCCCCGCGACTCTCGATCACTTTCTCGACAACGCCTCTAATCACCACGTCTCCCTTTTTGAAGTCGCGGAGCGCAAAAACGCCTCTCCCCAACTGCCCGCTAGACCTCACTTCTACGGCAGCTAATTTCATGCATCTCTCCCTTTGATGACTCCACTACTCGTCGTGACCCTGCAGCCCCGACCTATCGGAATTCTAAGATTATTCTTTGTAGGGTAACCCCGCCACCAACGAGACTGGTGAAGTTTCGGGGAAGCCACTCATTCAACCAAACAAGCCTCAGCGACGATTTCGCCCTACTTCAGATTCAACAACGCGCCTTCACGGGGCGTTGTTGAATCTGGTGGCCAGGGGCGGACCGATTCGCGAAGCGAATCAGGACGCACGTAGTGCGCCCCGAAGGGGTGAGAATCGCCCTGAGGCGATTCGAATCAATCGAACCTAGTTCGGATTAAAGGTGAAACGTCGTATCGCTCGTGTTGACTCTTCTATGGGATAGCCCCACCAACAAACCGAACCTGTTTGATTGAAGGGGGTACCAAGTCACTGCCCGAAGGCACTTCAGCGGTGGTTTTGCCCTCCCGCAAACAAGGAAGGCCCCTCATAGAGGGAGCCTTCCTTGTTTGGTGGCCAGGGGCGGACCAATCGGCGAAGCCGATTGACGATGCGGAGCTACCCGAGCGCAGCGAGGGCGAGGATCGGCCTGAGCCGATCCGAG
>JAACFB010000021.1 GCA_009937615.1 Gammaproteobacteria bacterium
CTCGGCCGTCGTAAGGGCCGTTTCGCTGCGCGGAAACGATGCGTCGTCCGCAGAGCCGTACGGGTTGACCGTCGCCGTTTCGAACTTCTCGTAGGAGCCGTAGAAGAACAGCTTGTCCTGGATGATCGGACCGCTGAATTCTACGCCGTAGTTTTCGCGCTCGAACGTACCCAGGTTTTGCTTCTCGCCGTCAATCTTTGTGCCGGTCAAACCGTCGTCATTCATCAGGTAAAACGCGCCGCCATGAAATTCGTTTTCGCCGGACTTGGTCACGACATTGACATTACAGCCGCTGAACTGGCCATACTCGACCGACACAGGTGCAAACTCGACGGCTGCCGCTGCAACCGTGTCGAAAGGAATCGGGAACGTGAAGCGCGACAGGTTGCCCGACAGGTTCAGGCCGAACGCGTCGGTGGCACGAACGCCGTCAACCGTGAACGAGTTGGTCCGGGCCGACCCGCCAAGGCAGCTGATGGCGCCCGACTGGTCGCCGCCGTCGCCGGTCGCGCCGATACTGACCCTTGGGTCGAGGCGGATGATGTCGCGGATCTGGCGCTGCGTTGACGGCATGTCCGTGATCGTTTGCAACGAAAACGACGAGCTCGGTCCGGATGCAGTAACGATCGTTTCGATCTGGGCCGCCGTAACCGTAATCTCTTCGATGTCCGCGCTCGCTGTTTCGAGGGCAACCGTAAACGACGAGGTGCCCGCGACGTCGGTATAAAGGTCCGTGATCATCAGGTCTTCGTAGCCTTCGGCCGTGATCCGAATCGTGTAGGGGCCACCGGGACTGACGGACCTGAAGTGGATAATGCCGCGATCGTCGGCTGAGCCGGACTGGCGGCGGCCGTCACGACTATCCGTCACTACCGCTGAAGCGCCGGTTGCCGGCTGGCCGTTCGGCAGCAGCACCGTACCTGTAATGGCTGACGTGATTTCCTGTGCCGAAACGTCGCTGCTGATCACAACGAATGGAATCGCCGTGGCCAGTGTCAAAAGTACCGCCGTACAGGCGATCCCTGCTTTATTGATTAAACCTTTCATTGATGTTTCCCCGGTGGATTGTCGGCCTCGAGACCGACTGGAGTTTGCGCCGTTCGCATGACAAATCTCTCTAACGTCCAGCTATTCTTCTAATGTCGTTTGCGAACCACCAAAAGCGAATGATATTAGTTTTGTCAGCGGGACACCACACATTTTGACGATAAACGGCATACGCGCTCCAAGTCGGCTGATCCGACACGGCTGAAAAACCCTGGAAATCGATAAAATCGTATTAAAATCAATTGTTTATGGAACTTCTTTCGAATCGACTGAGTTCGTGCTTTCGGGGCAGCTCGGGGCCGGCGAATATGTTGCGTTTTATGGACAACGACGAGCGCGCTCCGCCCGGCGCCGAATTTTTCAGTACTATTGCCGACGCGAGATCTGCTTTGAAGAAAATCACCCGGCGCTGCCTCGCCGGGTGACCTGGACCGCAAAGCGCCTCATGTGAACACTTCAACACGGACCTAATATGCCCTCCGCTCTCTCTGATCGCAGACTCCTGTCACGACAACTCCTCAAAATGCCGCTCGTCGCACTTTCGGGACTATTGTTACTTTTCGGCGGCGGCGCTCCTGCCGCGGCACAACCGAACATAGTGCTCATCTACGTTGACGACCTCGGCTTCGGCGACCTGGGCAGCTACGGTCACCCTGTAATACAGACACCAAACATCGACGCCCTTGCCGCCGACGGCCTTCGGTTTACCAGCCATTACTCACCGTCGGCGCTTTGCTCCCCGTCGCGGGCGGGGCTATTGACCGGACGTCATCCCTACCGGACAGGCATCAAGAGCTGGATCCCCCAGGACAGCGGGGTTTACCTGCGCGATGTGGAGGTGACGCTTGCCGAGGTTTTAAGAGCAGCAGGCTATGCAACGGCACATATTGGCAAGTGGCACCTGAACTCTGACTTGGGCAGCACGACGGAGCCGCAGCCGACTGACCAGGGATTCGATTACTACTACGGTCACAATGCGTTCCAGCTTCCGCATAATCACAATCCAACCAATATTTTCCGAAACAAGACCGCGTTGCCCACGCAGGAGGGTTATACGGCCGACCTGTATGCCGATGAGGCGATCGCCTGGCTTGCAGAGCGCGACGGCGAGCAACCCTTCTTCTTATATCTGAGCATGGCCGAGCCACACACGTCGTTCGCAAACCCGCCGGAATACAACGACATGTACAAGGAATATTCGCAGGGCGAAGTTGTGCCGATACCCAATGGGCTAATCGAGCCGCCCAAGGACATGCTGATTCCGCGGGGGCCGGGCGAGTACTACGCCAACATCACCTACATGGATGCGCAGATCGGGCGCGTACTGGACTGGCTGCGGGACAACGGCGTTTACGATGACACGGTCGTGGTATTTTCGAGCGACAACGGCCCGGTCACATCGCGCTGGATCAACTGGTGGGAAGTCAACGCCTACGGCAGCACGGGCGGCTATCGGGGCCGAAAGCACTATTTATACGAAGGCGGCATCAGGGTGCCGACGATCATTCGTTACGCCGGAGTCGTGGAGCCCGGAACCGAGTCCGACGCGATAACGATCGGGATGGATTGGTTCGTCACACTCGCAAAAATCGGCGGCGGCGAGGTACCAAATGACCGCATAATTGACGGCATGGACATTCGACCGCTGTTTGCTGGCGATGAGCTACCACAGCGCAGTTTGTTCTGGGCGCTGAATTCGAAGTCGGACCTCGAATTTGCGGTCCGGAGCGGACCCTGGAAACTGTTGCTCGACAGAAATCACGAACCGCGGGAGCTGTACAATCTCGCCGAAGACCCGCTCGAGTTTTTCAACCTCATCGAGAAAGAGGCGGCGACAACCGAACAACTCGCGGCTGAGGCGGCCAGGCAGTTGGCCTCGATTGCCGCCGACCCGTTGCGGCCACTCACGGACCAGGACTACGTGGAATGAAAACGTTTATCGCAATTGTCTTGTTAGGTTTCGCCCATTTGGCGGCCGCCGACTGGTTCGACGACCTGCGCGAAACCGGTGACGCCGAAGATCTCTACCGGGTGCTGTACTACATGCCGAAGGGCGGCGACCTGCACAATCACCTGTCAGGCTCGAACTTCTCGGAGTGGTGGTACGAAATGGCGCTGGCTGAGCGCGATCGTGGCTACCGCTACTACACCAAGGTTCGAATCGAAAACTGCGTGCCGTATGGTGGCAACGAGTTCGGCCGTGCGCCTTACTACCTGCTGTTTCGCAATATCGCCGCTCATGAATATGACGCGTTGAGCGACTGTGAGAAGCGCGAGTACAAGCGCCTCGAAGAGCTTGGTGACGAGGAAAAGGCCGGCTGGATGGACAGCATCCGCCTCGACCAGCCTTATGAGGGCCGCGATGAGTTCTTTGGCACGCATTGGACACGCCTCAACGCGCTCACCAACAATCCCTGGCTCCAGGCAGAGGCCCTGTACCGCAACATGCGGGCGTTTGGGGCCGAAGGCATCACCTATCTCGAGCCGCAGATCGCCGTCGCCGGTTTTCGCGACCCCGATGGCAATCCCATACCACCAGGCACAGTGGCCGATATTATTCGTGAGCGGCTGGCGCAGAAGGATGCGCTCGCCACGGGAGTGACGGTGCGCCTTCAGCTGCCCATCCTGCGTTTCCTGCCCAATGCCGAAGATATCCTGCGCTTCACCTATCAGTTCGTGCATGACAACAGCGACATCTTCGTTGCCGTGAACATGGTCGGCCGCGAAGATAATGACAAGGGTTACCCGCTGCGCTTCTTGGAAACCCTTCGCGAACTGCGCCGGCAATACGGCGGCGTCCGGCTGTCAATTCATGCCGGAGAAGTCGACGAACCCAACAGTCACGTCCGGGATACACTGCTGCTGGGCGCCGATCGAATCGGTCATGGCGTCAACCTGATCACGGACAACGACACAATGCTGCTGATGCGGCACGGGCCCTACATGGTCGAAATCAACCTGATCAGCAACCTGCTCCTGCAGTATGTCAACGACTACGCTGAACATCCGTTTCCTGAGTACCTGCGTACCGGGATTCCTGTCGCGCTGTCGACGGACGATCGGGGAATGTGGGAGTCAACAATAACGGATGAGTTTTTCGTGGCCGTTACGGAGTTCAGCCTGTCCTGGGAAGAGGTCAAAGAGCTCAGTCGCAACTCGTTGCAGTATGCGTTCGTGTCGCCGCAGCTAAAGCAGGAGTTACTGGATGATTTCGCCGACCGGATGTCGACGTTCGAGCGCAGCATTGGGAAGTACGGGTTGACACGTCTGGGCCCGATGCCCGAAACGCGGCAATTCATCTGTACGCGTTACCAACTCTGCAACCAGGCGATGCAGCTTGGCCGAACAGACTGATTTCAGCGAGCGCACCGTCATCGTTACCGGTGGCGGTCAGGGCATCGGCGCCGCGATCGCCGCGGCGTTCGCGTCCAGGGGCGCGCGCACTGTCGTTCACTACAGATCGAACCAGGATGCAGCGGAATCGGTAGTTGCCGGGATCAGTGATTCGGGCGGCGACGCAATCGCCCTGGCGGCCCATCTCGACCGGGAAGACGAGGTTGACCAGCTTTTCTCGCTCGCAGACAAAGCGTTTGGGCCCGTCGCTGTTTTGATCAACAACGCGGGCACATATCCGAACTCGCCTTTGCTCGATATTTCGACGCAGCAATGGCGGCAAATGTATGCCGACAACGTCGAGAGTACGTTCCAGTGCACCAAGGCTGCAGCGCGGAGCATGCAGCGCTCGGGCGGTGGCGCGATCGTCAACATCGCCTCAATTTCGGCTATGAACCCGGGCCCGGATCACGCGCATTACAACAGCGCCAAAGCGGCCGTCGTGATGTTTACCCGGTCCGCCGCACAGGAACTGGGGACGTACAATATTCGCGTCAATGCCGTCGCACCGGGGCTCGTAAACCGACCCGGCCTCGAGGAACAGTGGCCGGACGGCGTCCGGCGATATCGCCAGGCGGCACCCTTATCCTGCCTGGTGCAGCCGGAGGATGTCGCAAACGCGTGCGTTTTCCTGGCATCGGACGCTGCCGCAAGCATAACCGGCGCGGTATTGCCTGTAGACAGCGGCGTCACCTCGGCGCAAATCTACTGACCGCGCATTCATTCTGCGTTCGCAGCAGGGTTTTACGCCCGGGGTGCTGATCCTCGCCTTGCCGGCGGTTGCATCCGCTTTCGCGCAGCACCCTTCACTTCAGCGGCAACGCTCTAGCGACTGGCTGCCCGCCCTCATCGACATCGAGGGCACGGGCCCTGTTTCCGCCTGTCACACGATGATTGTCAGCGGCATCGTGATGACGATTTCTGCCCGCCGGACTTCGGGAAACTTTTGTACGGAGTCCGGACCGACCCGCCGGGTAACATCGTCATCAGTCAGCGGCTGATCAGGATCGGAAAAGTCGGGTAGCGGCAAACAGGAGGCCTGTCAGCGTAACGTAACAAGCGGTGCTGAACTGCAGGACGAAGTGATTGTCCGTCGCAACGACGATCTGACTCGTAACCCACGGGCTCAGCGCGGTTCCGACGGTAGCACCGAGCAGCAGACTCGAAACCAGTCGCCCGGATGGCAGCGGCAGCATTTGGGTCGCGAACGAGAGCACGATCTTCAGCAGGCTCAGGTTCGCGACGCCCCAAAAGAATGCGAGAACCGACAGCCCCGCAATGTCTTCATAGATCCAGAGCGGAATCGAGAACAGGCTTGTCGACACGCCGGCGATCATGACGAGCTTGCGGACACCTACACGGATCACCCACCAGGCGACGAATAGCTGTGCGGCGAACATGCCGAACCAGAACAGGCCAACCAGCTTTCCCGCCTGCTCACGACTCGCGCCGAGGCTGGTCTCTGCGTAATTCGGCAACCACCAGAGCATCGAATACTGGCCCAGCGTGTAAAGAAACAGCGCGCCGAGGCAACACCAGACGGACGCCGGCCAGCGCTGTCTGCCGGCAGAGTTCTGCTCGGCAACCGTGGTCGCCGGAAACCGGGATACGACGGCAAGCAGCAGGATGACTGCGGCGACGAACGCCACGAACTGATAAACGCCGGCCCAGTGAAAATTCCTCGCGACCAGGAACGTCGCGACCCCGGCGCAGACAAAGCCCGCGATACTAAAGCAGCTATCGGTAATGACGAGCATCGATGCGCGCCGCTCTGCGTCGTAAGTCCTCGAGATCACGAGCGCGGCACCAACCAGCCCGAGTCCACAGCAGATTCCGACCAGGCCGAGCGCGACCCCAATCATCGTCAGGTCGCCGGCGAAGTTGAGTGACAGCAGGCTCAGCAGAATCAGCGCGTACACGAGTACCATCAGTTTCTTCAGCGGCGCCCAGTCGAACAGGAACAGCGCCAGGACGGCGCCCGTCAGATTGCCCACCGTGAGCCAGCTGAACTGCGCGGTGACGTCGGTTATCGACTGGTTGAAGAGTTCCGACATCGGGCCCGAGATAATGCCGATCGGCGCCAGCATGCCCGACATCACGAAATACGCGAGGAAGCTGGCCAGGGTGATACGGTGCGTGTTGTTCAATGACCCGGCCCGGCTCCAGGTTTTGAAAGCCCCAGCATTCTCCGGGTGCGTAATGCGCTCTCGGCAGCTTTGTCTAGCACCTCGGTTTCATTCATGCCCAGGATTCGGCCGGCCTCCAGTATTTTTTTGCCGGCCACGAACACCGTGTGCACATTGCTGCCGCTGGTTGCGAAAACCAGGTTGGAAACGACGTCGTGCACGGGATAAGTGCCGGGGCGCCGCATATCGACCAGCACGATGTCCGCCAGTTTGCCCACGGCAATTGATCCGAGTTCGTCTTCGCGGCCAATCGACCTTGCACCACGTATCGTTGCCATCTCGAGCGCGGTTTGTGCCGTCAATGCCGATGCGCTTCTCTTCGTAGCGTTTTGCAGCAGACATGCAGCCTTCATTTCACCAAACATGTCGTAAGAGTTATTGTTCAGGGCACCATCCGTGCCCAGCGAAACATTGACGCCTGCCGCAAGCACGTCGGGCACGGGCAGAATTCCCGTCGCCATCTTCATGTTCGCTACGGGGCTGTGCGCCAGGTGTGTGCCCGACTCGGCGAGAATTTGTATTTCGAGCGGCGTTACCCAGCAGCCATTGATTAGCAACACGTTTGGCCCGAGCGCATGATTGTCGCGCGACCATTCAGCGGGCCTGACGCCGTACGTGTCTTCAATATAAGTCGAATCCTCGATCTCGGAGCAAAAGTGATAGACGATGCCAACGCCCATCTCGCGGGCTTCATTGGCGACCGCCCTGTAAAACGCGGGATGGTCGGTGTCGCCCGGGCGACGCGGCACCATCAGTCCGAACCACATGCTGACCAGGCCCTGTTGTGTTGCATGCCATCGATGCATAACTGACGCCGCAGCCGCCACCGTGTCTCGCGCAACACCCTCACTGTCGGGCCCTGCATCCGGCATGGTGAATCGACCAAGCACGGCGCGTATGCCCAGGTCGCCGATAACGTTCGTCAAAGACGCGTAGTCGTCCCGGGGATCGACGTTTGGACTGACGAAACAGGTCGTTCCCGAGTGAATCATTTCCATGATGCTCAGCGCATTGGCGAGTACGCCATCTGCCGGGTCGCGTTTCGCAAGATAAGGTTCCACAACGTCGTCAAGAAACGGCATCCAGTGCATGTTATCGCCGAGGCCGCGCAGCAGGGACTGATCGGCATGCGCATGCGTATCGATCAGTCCGGGAATCGCAATCATGCCTGCCCCGTCAAGCAGGTCCGCGTCCGGGTAACGCTTGCGAATATTTTCTGCCGAGTCGACAGCAGCTATTTTTTGCCCGTCAATGGCAATACCGGCATCGCCGATGATGCGCCGCCGATCGTCCATCGTCACGGCCGTTACATTGCAGATCACGAGCATGTCTTCACCAGAACTGATTCCCGATAAAAAGATATCGACCGTCGCAGCGCACACTACGGGATTCACGATCACCTGAAAAGCGCAGAGGCCGGCTTGCGGCGTCTGGGGGTGTAATCAATAATAAGTGATGCTAACGAGTTATCATCGGCGGCGCGCATCCCTGCGCAGTCCGTATGCGCGGGCCGCAACATCCGGAACAGGGTGAGAACCTGGATCAGGAATCCGCTGGCCGTCTGGACCGCGAACGACATCGAGGCCGGCGCCGGATTAGTGGTCGACGGCGAAACCATTACAGAGGTACTCGGCGCAGGTTCAGGCCCCGCTGGCCCTGTCGATATCGAGTTTGACGCCAGTGGCCTGGTGGTAACGCCCGGGCTGGTCAATTGCCACCACCATTTTTACCAGACACTGACGCGAGCGTTTCCGGCTGCATTGAACAAGGACTTGTTTCCGTGGCTAACCGAGCTTTACCCGGTGTGGGCCCGATTGGATGAAGAGAGCATCGAACTGTCTACGCGCCTCGCCTTGGCCGAGCTGATGCTGTCCGGCTGCACGACGGCAAGCGATCATCATTACCTGTTTACCGACGCGCTCTCTTCGGCGGTCGATATCCAGGTCGAGGTTGCGGAGCAGCTCGGTGCCCGGGTCGTGCTGACTCGCGGCTCGATGAGTCTCGGCAAATCAGACGGAGGACTACCGCCAGACGAGGTCGTGCAGAATCCAGACGTGATCCTGGCTGAAAGCGAGCGCCTGATCTCCAGGTACCACGATTCCAGTCCAGGTGCATACACGCAGATTGCGCTGGCGCCCTGCTCGCCTTTCTCGGTCACCCCCGAACTCATGCGCAGCACGGCGGCAATGGCGCGGGATCACAATGTACTGTTGCACACGCACCTGGGTGAAACCGAGGACGAGAACGATTTTTGCCTGGAGCGCTTCGGCATGCGCCCCGTTGACTACCTGGCTGACGTCGGCTGGTTAGCGGGCGACGTCTGGCTCGCACACGGCATACATTTTAATGAAGACGAGATTGCGCGCCTCGGCTCGGCGGGTGTCGGGATCTCGCACTGCCCCAGTTCCAACATGGTCCTCGCATCAGGCATTTGTCGTACCAGGGAACTCGAGGCTGCGGGCGCAAGCGTGGGCCTTGGTGTCGATGGCTCTGCGTCCAACGACTGCTCCAACGCAATGCAGGAAGTCCGTCAGGCGTTTCTGTTGCAACGTTTACGCTATGGCGCCGCCAATGTTGGGCACGACGATGCATTGCGCTGGGGAACGGCAGGCGGTGCTGCCGTGCTCAACCGGCCGGATCTCGGGCAGATAGCGCCGGGACAGTGTGCTGACCTGGCGCTGTTCGACCTCGAGGAATTGCGCTTCTCGGGCCACGGCGACCCCGTCGCAGCACTCGTCCTATGCGGTGCGCGCGCGGTACGGCACCTGATGATCGGCGGCGAGTGGCGCGTAACGAACGGCGAAATTCCCGGGCTGGATCTCGAGCAACTGCGCCTGCGTCACCAGGCGGCGGCGACTTCCCTGGTGGCGCGGAACTGACTGGATCATGAAGCGCGTTATCTTTGATACCGACATCGGCATAGACGATGCGATGGCACTGCTGTTTCTTCACTATGCGGCGGACGTGGAACTGCTGGGCATCGTGACGGGTTTCGGTAACGCCGACATCGATACAACCACGCGCAACGCTCTTTTCATGAAAGAGCGTTTCGGCATTGATGCCCCTGTGTTTCGCGGTGCCCCCGCCGCGCTCGGTCTGTCGATGTTCGATGACTACCCCGACTTTGTTCATGGCAAAAACGGGCTCGGCAATATCGATATCCCCGAAGTAGCCGCGCGCCCCGAAGCGGCCGATGGCGCGGCAGCAATCGTCAGCCTTGTGAACGACAATCCTCACGAGGTTTCTATCGTGTCTGTCGGCCGACTGACCAATCTGGCTAACGCGTTGGCGTTGTGTCCGGAACTGCCCGAGCTGGTCCGGGAAGTGATTGTCATGGGCGGCGCCTTCGGCTTCAACGGCCACCACGGCAACGTCTCACCCGTCGCGGAAGCGAATATCGCGGGTGACCCGACAGCAGCGGATCGGGCCTTCACGAGCGGCCTGCCGATGACGATCGTGGGCCTGGACGTCACGCAGGAGGTCATACTGGATGACGCGGGCTTCGAAGCGATACGTGACAGTGGCGGCGAGGCCGGCCGTTTCATTTATGAAATCAGCCGCTACTACCTGCGATTTCATGAGCAGTTAACCGGCCACCACGAATGCCCGGTACACGATTCGAGCGCCGTGGCCTATCTGCTCAGGCCCGACCTCTATGAGACCAGGGAGGCCGTGGTCCGTGTCGTCACTGAGGGAACAGCCCTGGGGCAGACTGTCTGGACCGATTCCGAAAGTGCGGCAGGGAGTGACACTCCAAAGTGTACGATTTGCACCGGCGTAAACAGCCAATCAATGCTGCAGCTTTACTTCGAAACGATAGCGTCAGCGGCTGATTAACCGCAGGCGCTCGTCCAGATAGCTGCCCGAGGTGTAACGCTCCGACAAGACGACATCGAGCCTCGGTGTCAGGAAAAACGGAATCGAGATTCGCGAGACGTTGTCGATACCGGCCCCCGGATTGTCGACACGGTGTGTCGTCGACGGGAAGTACCCGCTGCTTGCTTCCTGCAACATATCGCCGCTGTTAATGATGATGTCGCCCCGCTGGCTGGAAACGTCGATCCATCGCCCGCCGGTATCCTGTACTTGCAGCCCGGCCTGGTCGGATACGGGCAAGACCGTGATCAGGTTGATGTCCTCGTGCGCGGCAGCACGAAGCGCTTCGGGATTCTCGGTTCCATCCAGAGGCGGATAGTGCAGGATCCGCAGCAGACTCGCTTCGCGGGAAAGCATGCCGGCCAGCGGTTCCGACAGAGACTCGATTACGTCTTGCGGTGTGTGTCGTTGCACCAGGCCCAGCAGGTGACTGCCCAGCCGATACGCCGATTCATGGTATTGCAGGGTGTCGTCGGCGCACCCGGACGGCATCGGGGAGCCCGGCACGGCATGGAAAAATTCCTTGAGGTCCTTGGTCGAGTGTCCGACAGCAGTTTCGGATACGGTAGGCGGGAAGTAGCCTGCCTGTGTTCCGCCATTGGTATCCGGGTCAGTGCGGAATCGATCTTTTTCATCACCTTTAAAAAAAGCCATCCACTTGACGTACAGATTGTCGAGCAAAGCATTGGGAATCGGGTGATTGCGAAGTACGGCAAATCCGGTGTCGTGTAGCGACACCGTGAGTTCCTGCCCTGCAGACTCTGATAGACAGTCTATCGTCTGAACGATCACGATATTGCGCCCGTGCCCGGAGTTGGGTTCATAATAACAACTCAATCGCAATGCGAGTCGAGCCAAATGACGCGAACCGTCCTGTTACTTCTTGCCCTTGCCGGCTCTCCTGCCGTCAATGCGCAGGAGTTCCAATGGCCAGCTCAGGCCCCCGGCGGATGGCTGCTGGCGTTCGTCGACGTCGAGACGACGGGCCTGGTACCCGGTTATCACGAGATGATCGATATCGGAATCGTGATGACGGACCTCGACGGCGCCGAACTCGGGGACCTGTTCGTGCGCATCCAGCCCGACCATCCCGAGCGGATTGACGAGGGTGCCCGTGCCGTCAATGCGTATGAGGAAGACCGCTGGCGCGAGTTGGGCGCGCTGTCAGCCGAGGCAGCAATCGATCGAATCGTCAGCTTTCATGAGCAGAACGCCGGCAGCCGCAACGTACTGATGGTCGCCTTTAATTCACACTTCGACGCCGCATTTCTCGACCACCTGTTCCGGTCCCGCGAGCGAAGCTGGCGGGAGCTGTATCACTATTTCATTCTCGACCTCCCGTCCATGGCCTGGAGTCTCGGCATCCGGGACCTAACAGGCACGTCCATAGCGAACAAGCTGGGCGTGGCCGACGAACCGCATGTCGCCGAGCTGCATACCGGTATCACCGGCGCCCGGCTGAACGCTCGAATTTACCGGGCGCTGCTGGCTCTCACCGAGCTAGAATAAGGACATGGCGACACATACTGCAGCGGAAGCGTCCGGTCTTGATCAGGCCCAGATCGATCGTTTCGAAACCGATGGCTTTCTCCTGGTCGACGACTTCTTCACGCACGAGGAGCTGGACCGGTTCGGGGTGTTCGTTGACGCCGCGGTGCGGCACCGGACCGCGGGCGATAGTCGCGCTCTTGGGGAGAAGAACCTCTATGAGCAGACTTTCGTGCAGTGCATGAGGCTGTGGGAGGATCACCCGTCTGTTGGCCCGTTCACTTTTCATCCGAAGCTCTGTGCTGCCGCCGCGGCCCTGCTGAAGACCGATTGCGTCCGGCTATGGCATGACCAGGCCCTTTACAAGGAGGCCGGCGGCCGCAAGACAGATGCGCACCTCGACTACCCTTTCTGGCCCACCGACAGACCCGACCTGGTTTCGGTCTGGATACCGTTCGACGACGTCCACCCGGGCGGCGGCATGATGAGCTATGTGCAGGGCTCTCACAGGATGGGGATCACTGACTTCGTCGACATCGGGCAGCTGCGCGGCGGCGAGCCTTATGACCTGCTCAAAAACCCCGAGATCGCGAGCCGGCCGTTAATTCCGGTAGAGGCCCGGAAGGGTTCCGCTATCTTCCATCACGCCTGCACGATTCATGCTGCCGATGCCAACGAGACCGGCAAAACGCGGCGCGTTTTCACCATGGTCTACATGGCCGATGGTCTGCGTCGTTCCAGGGATGACGCTTACTTCGCGCTCGATCGCGACGAGATCAAGACAGGTGAGTTGATCGTCGGTCCCGGCCACCCCGTGGCCTGGCCCCGGGAGGAAAATGATTTGCCCGCGCCTCCAGAGAGGCTCGGACCGAAAACCGGCTTCGGCTTTTCAGGGGGTAACGAAGCCCAGTAGCTCTTCAAGAGCGGCGATCTCGTGAACCGGCTGGCCCGGCTGCCGCGACGATCGACCGCCGGGGTTATACCAGCAGGTCGCGATGCCATAGTTTGCGCCGCCCTCGATATCGGACGACAGGTTGTCCCCCACCATGACCGCGGACTCCTTTGCCGGGAAGCCCAGCGCGTCGAATACGATATCGAAGATTGCGGTACCCGGCTTGGATGCCCCGACCTCCGCTGAAATCACGATTGCGTCGAAATACTCATCGATGCCGAGACGGCGAATACGAGACCTCTGGACCTCGCCGAGCCCGTTGGTGACCATGGCCAGCGACACCTGCGCGCTTAACCGCTTGAGAACCTCCAGCGTACCGTCATAAAGGTCTCCATGCGCGCCAAGGCCGGCAACGAAGTCATCAGCCATTTGCTCGGCGTCGGCATCGAGTTCGTATTCAGCAACGAGGCGCTCGAAGCGGTGCGTGCGAACACCCTGCGGAGTGATTTCGCCGCGCTCAACAGCCGCCCAAAGCTCGAGATTAATCTTGCGATACGCAGCGGCATACCGTCCGGGCTCGGAAACACCGGCTGCAGTCATCGCCCTGGAAAACGCCATTGCTTCAGACGCGTCGGAGTCGAACAGCGTGTGGTCGAGGTCCAGCAGAAACGTCTTATATCGCATGTCTCAGCTTTTGCATGTCAGCGTGAAGTGTTGCAGCGTAGCGGTTCGCTAACAGTGGATCGTGGCGATTAACGGGTGTCTTGCACGGTCCAGTTCGGCATTCAACCCCGGGATGCGCCGTAAGTGCTCCCGGGAATACCGAGCGGTTCCGTACGCTCCACGGCATAGCGTACATTACTGGCAGCTGCCCTGTATGACTACCGCCAGGTGACGCAGAACCTTTAGTAGTCTGGTAGTCTATTTCCGCTCTCCCTGTCCAACCAAAAACGGATCCTAAATACCATGCGCCGCTTTCATTTTACTCTGCTGCTTGTCTTTCTCGTCACGGGTTTCTATGGCTGCAATGCGAACGACCCAGCGCCCGCCGCGCCGCAAGCAAGCGTGCAGGACGATACGATCGTCACCCTGCTGTTTACCAACGATGTCGAGAGCGCTTACGACCCGATCCCGGCATTTTGGCTCGACGACATCTCGATGATCGGCGGTATTGCCGAAATGACGACGTTGATAGAAACGCTTCGTGCGTCAGAGCCCAATGTGTTTCTGTTTGACTCCGGGGACATCTTCACGGGCGCGCTGGCAAAGCTCACGCACGGCAAGCTCGCGTTCGAGCTCATGATCACGATGGGTTATGACGCCATGGCCATCGGCAACCACGAATTCGAGTACGGGCATCACATCTTCGAATGGGAAAAAAACAGGGCGCCTTTCCCGGTGCTGGGTGCAAACTTCTTCTACAAGGATACGGACCACCCGTACGCGCAGGCGCATACCATACTCGAGCGTGACGGCGTTCGCATCGGCGTCATCGGGATCATGGGACAGGATGCCGCCACGGCGATAATCCCGTCATACATTGCGCCTCTGGACGTCCACGACCCGGTCGAGGCGGTTCGAAAATCCGTTGCCGAGCTGCGCGACGAGGTAGACCTCATCGTTTTGCTGACCCACCAGGGCAAGACCGCGCCGATGCAGACCGATGCCGAGACCGACCCGAGACTGCAGCGGGACATCGACGCGGACATCGCGCTTGCCGGCGCGGTTGAGGGCATCGATGTGCTGTTTGCCGGTCATGCCGACGCAGGAACGCCCGAGCCCGTGGTTCATCCGGAGACGGGAACGCTGATCATGCAGACCTACGGGCAGGCGACACACCTCGGCTATCTGCAGCTCACGCTGGACAGCGATACCCGTGCCATCACGAAATATGACGGCAAACTGATCCCGGTCGAGGCATCGAGACTGGAGCCCGACCCCAAGATCCTGGCCAAATTGAGGCAATACCGGGACGCGCATGCCGACATCATGGTCAAGGTGGGAACCACCGAGGCACCGTTGATCCGGCGTTACATAGAGGAGTCGGACATCGGCAACCTGTTCGCCGATGTTTTCGTTGCCGCAACCGGCGCGGATATCGGGTTCGTGCACGGCGGCAGCCTCCGCAAAGACCTGCCCCAGGGGGATATCCGCCTTGTCGATATCCTGGACTCGTACCCGTTTGTCGACGACGTGAACGTCAAAGAGATGAGCGGCAGCCAGATTCGTCGCGCCCTGGAACAGTCGCTCACGTTTGAACGCGGGATGCTCCAGCTTTCGGGACTCGAGATGACCTACGACCTTGCGCAACCCAAGTACAGCCGCATCGTGACGCTCGAGAAAGATGGCCGCCCGGTTGCCGATAGCGATCGATTCACCGTGGCCGCCCCGGGATTTCTGACCGAAGGCGGTGATCTTTATGACTCCTTCCCCGAGTCCGAAGTGATTCGCAGCGTCGGCAAGGTATCCGACGTGATTATCGACTACTTCCGTAACCAGGGGGTGGTCGCCGTACCGGAACGAGGCCGGCAATGGCCCGTAGCAGATAGCCGGTAACCGGACTTCAAATGTCGACTCAGGAACTGGAAATCCAGGCAGCGGTCGCCTATCGCAGTGACGAACCCTTCACGACGACCACGCTTGAGCTGAGGGCGCCCGCAGCCCACGAAATACGCGTAAGGATCGTGGCGACCAGCGTATGCCACACGGACCTGATGACCAAGAACAAGGCGCTGTGTTCGTTTCCAATTGTTCTCGGCCATGAAGGCGTCGGCATCGTCGACGCCCTTGGCGAACATGTGAGCGGATTCGAGATCGGGGACCACGTCGTTCTCAGCTACGACTATTGCGGCCATTGCCCGCAATGCGAGAAGCACAAGCCCTCGTACTGCAACGATCACGGCAGCCTTAACTTCGCGGGCACCCGGCCGGACGGCAGCAAGACGCACCGGACTCCAGGCAGCGGCACGGCCGACGTGTTCGGCTCTTTCTTCCAGCAGTCGTCGTTCGCTACCTACGCGCTCAGCCACGCGAGCAATACGATCAAGGTAGACAAGGCCCTGCCCCTGCCGCTGCTGGCGCCGCTGGGCTGCGGCGTACAGACCGGCGCGGGAACGGTGTTCAATACGCTGCAGGTCGAGCCGGATACGAGCCTCGCCGTGTTCGGCTGCGGCTGTGTCGGGCTGTCGGCAATCATGGCGGCCAAGCTGGCAGGAGCACGGCGGATAATCGCTGTGGACATCAACAAGAGCCGCCTCGAGACCGCCATCGCGCTCGGCGCAACACACCGTATCCTGCCGGGCGAAATCGGCGATGCCGCTGCCGTAGTCGACCACGTCAAGTCGGTTTCACAAACGAACGGCTGCCATTACGCGATCGACACGACGGGCGTGCCCGGCGTGCTCCGGCAGGCTTTCGATTGTTGCGGTCCGCTCGGGGTGACGGCTATGATCGCCCCTGGCGTGCCGGGAACGGAAGTCAGTATCGAAATGCTCGGCTTGCTGCCCGGCAAGTCTCTGCGCGGCGTTGTGCAGGGCGATTCGGAATCGAAGACCTTCATACCCAAGCTCATCGACCTTTGGCAGCAGGGCGTGTTTCCGTTCGACAAGCTGATTACCCGGTACAACTCCATCGACAGTCTCGAAACCGCCGCGCAGGCAATGGCCAGCGGCCAGGTGATAAAGCCCGTCGTGGTAATCGATCCGGCCTTCCAGGAGTAGACATGCGGCTCGCGAATGGCAACCTGTTGATGACTCATGGCTGGATAAACGGCGAGGAGATCAGCACCGATGAACAGTTTGCTGTCGTCAACCCGGCGACACTCGAGACAATCGCCAACGTCAGCGACCTCGGCGCAGCGCATGCGAGGGACGCCATTTCTGCCGCGACTGCGGCATTCGACGAATGGAAACAGGTTCCGCTGCAGCAACGGGTGGACATCATTCAGCGCTGGGCCGATTTGATCGCAGAGAACGCCGATGACCTCGGCGCTATCGTGAGCTCCGAAAACGGCAAGCCATTCCGCGAAGCGAAGGGTGAGGCACTGCAGTGCGCCGCCCTGCTGAGATGGTATGCGCCAGCCGCGCAGCGGCTGCACGGGGAAACGCTGCCCTCGTACAATGCCAGCCAGCGAAATTATACGATCAAGCAGCCGATCGGCGTCGTCGCCTGTATTACTCCGTGGAATTTTCCGGCCGCCGCAGTGATCGTCAAAGCCGGGGCTGCGATCGTGACCGGCTGCACGACAATCATCAAGCCGTCCGACGAGACGCCGCTGATCGCGCTCGCGTTTGCGCGGCTCGGCGCCGACGCGGGCATACCGGCCGGTGTCTTTAACGTGCTGCCGTGCAGGGACCCAACGGGCGTGGGCAACGAGCTCTGCAGCAGCGCTGACGTGCGCATGCTCTCGTTCACGGGTTCCACCAAGGTCGGCAAGCAGCTGTACGCGGCGTGTGCCGGCACCGTTAAGCGGCTTGCACTTGAGCTTGGCGGCAACGCGCCGTTTGTCGTTTTCGATGACGCGGACCTCGACACGGCGGTCGCTGGCGCGATGGGCGCACGTTTCTATAACAGCGGCCAGATATGCGTCGGCGCCAATCGCTTCTTCGTGCAGAAGAACATCTACACCGGGTTCGCGGAGCGGCTCGCGGAACGGGTCAGGCAGATGAAAGCCGGTGACGGTTTCAATGAAGCGAGCGACATCGGCCCGATGATAAACCGGGCAGCAATCGACCGCCTGACTCACCTCGTGGAAAGCGCGACGTCGATGGGCGCCCGACTGCTCACAGGCGGCTCTCAAACTGAGGCATCGACACTGTTCTTCACACCCACCGTCATTGCCGATATGTCGCCCGACATGCCCGCTTACCAGACGGAGATATTCGGGCCCGTCGCCTGCCTGTACGAATTCGAAACCGAGGAAGAAGCGATAGCGCTGGCTAACGATACCCAGGCCGGCCTGTCCGCCTATGTTTATACGGCCGACCCACTCCGGCTGCTACGGTGCAGCGAGGCACTGGAAGCGGGCGTCGTGGGGGCGAACTCGACCAGCATATTCTCCAATGACCTGCCGTTCGGAGGAATCAAGCAGTCGGGCCTTGGCAGGGAGCACGGCATGCAGTGCCTCGACGAGTTCGTCGAGACGAAAAGTATCTGCATGGGGCTGCAATGATCATAGAAACCAGAAACTGCCGCGCGGCCTGGGCGCATATGACCGCGATCAGCGACCGGCAGCCGGTGCGCAACTTTGTGCAGGTCCTGGATATGAGCGATTACCTCGTCGAGACCGACCTGTTCCCCGAAGCGGCGCTGATCGCGTACAGCGATCTGAACATGGAAAAGGACATCAGCGACGAACAGAGGCAGTACATAAGTGAGCTGCGTGGCGGGGCACAGGGAAACTACAGCGAAGGCATGGCGCGCAAGATCGCGAACGTGATCGACTGCCTGACCAGTTACCCGCAGTCGAAACGCGCGGTGGTCACGATGTGCAATCAGCCCGCTCCCGATCACCGAAACGATGCAGATGCAAAGTGTCTGCGTGAATTGCAGCTGTACCTTGATGACGAAGGGCGCCTCAGCGGCACGGCTTTTTTCCGTGCCCAGGCAGCGCAGATATTTCCCAAGAACATTCACTTCATCGGCTCGATCATGACGGAGGTTGCCGGCCGGCTGCCGCAGAAGCCCGCCCTGGGAACGCTGTTTTACCTGGCGACGATACTCGTCTCGGACCGGGCGTAGCGACGCTCGGAAAACGACGCCCTGGCTGCACGACATCCGGTTACTACTTGAGCATGCATCCTGACAACGCCATTACTTCAGCAGGCCTGCCGGCCATTCCGTCGATCGACCTTGCGGCTTTCCTTGAAGGGTCGGCTGAAGCACAACGAGCTATAGCCGCGAACGTTGACGAGATCTGCCGGCGTATTGGTTTCCTGGTCATCGAAAATCACGGTGTACCTCGGAACGTCATCGACGACGCCTGGTCGACAGTCAGTGCTTTTTTCGACCTGCCGCTCGACGAGAAGCTGAAAGCGAGGTCGCCGGACCCGACCTGCCCGCGCGGCTATTTTCCCCTCGCCGCCGAAGCACTGGCGAAGTCGCTTGGCGTGGACACCCCGCCGGACCTCAAGGAAAGCCTGGGCATCGGCCCCCGGCGCGCACCGCCCTTTGCGATGGCAGCCGAGGATCGGGAGTTTCACTACGGTCCCAATCTCTGGCCGTCCAGCCCGGCCGGGCTTCGCAAGTCGCTGACCACCTACTTCGAAGAGATGGAAACACTCGGAGCGCGCGTGCTGAGCTTGTTTGCTGCCGCCCTGACCTTGCCTCACGACTACTTCGATCGCTTTCACACGCACCCGATGTGTGCGCTGCGCTGCATCCGGTATCCCGTCTCGGACGGCGGCCAGCTGCCGAATCAAATGGGCGCGGGGGAGCATTCCGATTACGGCAGCATCACGATATTGAAACCGGATCCTCGGGTTGCGGGCCTGGAAATCAGGCTGCCATCGGGGCAGTGGGCAGCGGCGCCGCTGGTGGAGGATGCCTTTATCGTCAATATCGGCGACATGATGGCGCGCTGGACCAATGACCGCTGGGTTTCAACGTTGCACCGGGTCGTGAGCCCGGGATTGGATGCCGGTGCGTTCGATCGGCGCCAGTCCATCGCTTTTTTCCACAACGCCAGTTACGACGCCGAGATCGAATGCATTCCTACCTGCCACGATGCGGCACAAAAGCCGAAATACGAACCGATACAGGCAGGCCACTACCTTGCAGGCCGATTCAAGTCGGCGGTAACTCCTGCGTGATCAGCGATGGCCTTTTTACAGACGTACTGTCTGCATGCCGCGAGGTACGCGGTACTTTGTGCCTGGCAAACCCGCCTGACGGTTATTCCAGCGACTCGTAGCACTCCGGAGTAAACCGCGGCAGACACATGCATTGAAATACGAGATCTTCGTCGCCTTCGTTGCTGATCCGCTGCGACGCTCCCGCGGGAATCGCGACGACATCGCCGGGACCCACGGCATGACCGTCAGCGCCGGCAATCTCCACAAGCCCGGTGCCGCGAACCATGATGTACCACTCGTCGACAGAGAGTGCATGCAGTTCAGTCGTGATGCCCGGCTCGACCCTTGCCTCGGCCAGCGAATACTCCGGCACCCTCGGCGTGTTCACGATTTCGCGAATAAAACATCGCTCGGAAGTCCATTGTTCCTCCCGGCTGTCGGCCTTGATCACAAGTTCATCCATTTCGGGACTCGTATTCATTGTCAAACTTAGCGATTAGCTGTCTGCACGGACGTCATTCAGCTCGCACATGGCATCGAGCGCAATGCTGATAGCGCTGTCCACGCTGGCCGCATAATCAAGAATGGCGGTGCTCGCCGATGGCTTGCTGATAATCGGACAGATGGTACCCACCGGACATCCGAGATAGCCGGCAACGTGAAACAGCAGGCTTGACTCCATCTCCATGTTGACGACCCTGTGCTCCCGGGCCTGCAGTGCCGACAGCCGCGTCTTGATAGACGGAACCGTGTTCGCGAGACCCTCTATGTACCGGCCGGAAGGGCCATAAAACCCGGGTGTCGCCGCGGTAATACCGCTGACGTAAGCGACCTTTCGGGCAGCCGCGCAATTAATCAGCGCTGCGGCTACGTGCGGCGACGCCTTGGACGCATAGGGAATGATTTTCTCCCTGAACCTGGCCCCTGCCGGCGTGGCATTCACGAGGATCTCGAAAGCCTGTTTTTCGATATCGCTGACTACCTCATCCGCTGCCGGATGATCGTAGTACATGCCGGCGTTGTCGAGGCCGAGGCCATAGGTCGATACCGCCATTGTTCCGGGTTCGATGTCGTCCTGGACCCCCGCTGAGGTACCGACGCGGATAAATTTCAGCGGCGCGCTTCCCGCCTGAAACTCGCTCGTCTCGAAGTCGAAAGCGTGCACGGCATGCGCTTCGACCAGCGCGATCTCGACGTTGTCGACGCCGATACCGGTGCCGATAACGGATACCGGCATGCCGTGATAGGTGCCCGTAACGGTGACGTATTCCCGGTTTCGCACCTCGGCCAGCACGCTGTCGAATCGTTCCGAGATCCGAACTGCCCGAGCGGGATCGCCGGCCAGGAAGACATTGCCTGCGAGCTGCCCCTTGGCCAGGCCCAAATGGAGGACCTTGCCGTCTTTGATGACGATCTCTGAAACCATAGATTCCTGCACCCGGCGAATGAGATTACTGTTAGCGTTCGTTATTATACTTGGACTCCGAACGCCATTACGAAGATCAACACGCATGGTTCGCTATCCTTCCAAACGGGACGCTGCGCCCCGGCGCAATCGATTGCCCGTGCTGCCGTAATTCAGTGACTCACGTTCGGATACTCATAGTCGGCGGCGCATCGCTGGATACTCTCGACGGCAGTGATCAGCTGGTTCCGGGTGGCGCGGGCATGTACACGGCCATGGCAGCCCGGCGTTGCGGTGCGTCGGTTACCCTTTTTGCGCCTCGACCGGAACCCGTTCCTGATGCCCTGCAGCCCGTTGCCGATAGCCTCGAGTGGCTCGGACCGTCGATACAGCCGACCGAGCTGGCGCACTTCGAAATCACCTACAGCGAGGGCCGCGCGAATTATGTACGCGCCGACTTCGGCGCGGAGGAGTCGCTCGCGCCGCAGGACCTGCCCGACGACCTGTCCGGATTCGACTGCGTTCATCTGATACCCCTGGGCAATATCGGCCAGCAGCTCGACTTCATGCATGCATGCCGGGATCGCGGCGCGCGATTAATCTCTGCGGGAACGGCATTCGATCTCATTGACGAACAGCCAGGCAGTGCAGCCGCCATTTTGGACGGTGCCGACCTGTTCTTTATGAACGAAGAAGAGGCCGTGCGTCTGTTCGGCTCGATGGCGGCCGTCCACTCCAGGCCCGGGCAAACACTTTTTGTTACCCGCGGACCCGATGGCGCGACTGTCATACAGGGCCAGCTTGCCACGCACCTGGCCGGCGTTGCCGTGAACGTCCTGGATCCGACCGGCGCCGGCGATACCTTCTGCGGTGCAGCGCTCGTCGGCGTGGCTTCCGGCCGGCATCCGGTCATCGCGGCCCGCGAGGCTATGCCGCTTGCGGCGCGGATGACCGAGGAAGTCGGCGCCGGGCTGTTACTTCGCGAATCACTGCCGCCGAAAGAAATTTCGGGCGGGCGCGTAGCCGTGAACCCGGGACAGGTCCGCAAGATCGCGGATTTGATCGCCGACGCAGCGGACATCGAGCCGTTTTCATTCATGGGCCCCGACCTGCCCGCGCGCGATCATCCGGCGGCGCTTGACTACTTCTTTGCCTCGACCCTGCAGCAGTTCGGCTTCTGGGCGGCCAAAAACGGCCGATACGATCGTCCGCTCGTCGCAACCATTGACCGGGAAGAGCGCAAGGGTGCGTTTTATCTTTTCCGCGCGTACCTCCGCTGGCTAATGGACGACCCGGAGATGCTCACGCCGGAGCGCCAGGCCGAGCTGTCAAAGGCGGACATGCTGGCGGTGCTGCGCGCCGACGATGGCACGGACCCGATGCCGGCCCTCGACATGCACCTCGAACTCGGCCGCCAGTATGGGCGCGATATGTTGGCGCTCGGCCTCGCGCCGCGGACCATTGTCGAACAGGCCAATGCATCCGCTTCGCCACTAAGGACGCTGTTTCAGATCCTTGATCATGTCGGCGGTTACAAGGAAGACCCGCTGCGCAAGAAATCCGGGCTGCTGGCCATGATCCTGCAGCAGCGGCCGGAGGGATTTCTCTCCGCTGGCAAGGAACAGATACCACCTGTCGTTGACTATCACGTGATGCGCTCATGCCTGCGCATCGGTCTTGTCGAGGTTGCCGACAGCGAGCTTGGCGGCAAGCTCGTCCGACGCGAGTTGTTATCTGATGCCGAGGAATGGTCAGTGCGGGAGGCCGCACACAAAGCCGTCGAACAGGTCGTCGCACAATCCGGGAAGAGCATGGGCGCAGTGGATTGGTTCTTTTTCCAGGCGCGCAGGCGCTGTCCCGAAATGAGCGCGCCGCGCTGTGATTCTTGCGCGGTCGATCCGGCCTGCGCGCATCGAAAAGAGCTGTTCCAGCCCGTGCACCGCACGAGCTTCTATTAATAACCGTAAGCCGTAATAACTTTGCGATAGAATTTCTGGCATTGTCGGCTAAACGAGCTTGCGTACGCTGCCGGTAAAAGCGTCTTCAAATAACAATAAAGCGAGACGTGCTTGATAAAACAACAAGTCTGGGGAACAACAACATGAATGTCAGCCTGGCCAAACGAGTAAACCGGTTATTCATATTCAAGAGGGCCTTGCCGGTCACTCTTGCCGCACTGATTGCATTGCCGCTTGCCGAAGTTAACGCGCAACAGGTCACGATCTTGCGCGGCGGCACGCTGATCGACGTGACCGGCTCGTCACCTCCGGCCCAAACAAACGTCGTGATCGAGGGCAACCGGATCGTATCGATTGGCGCCGACGCAGGGCCTTCCGGTGCGAAAGTTATTGATGTCGCGGGCAAATACATCGTTCCGGGCCTGTGGGACAAGCACCTGCATTACAAGGACTGGTTCGGCGAGATGCTCATCACCAATGGCGTAACCTCGGCCTTCGTTCAGTCGGGCGGCGGCCAGACATGGCTTCATGCGCAGAACGAAGGTGTCCACAAGGGCAAAATACTCGGCCCGCGCATGTTCTTTCGCGAACGCTCATTCGATGTATTCGACAGCGTCAGTGAAGCAAGAGAGGCCGCAAAGAAAGCAATAACCGAGCTGAAGCCCTCCTTCATCAAGGCCTATACGGGGCTTACGCCAGAGCAACTCAAGGCGGTGGCCGAGGAAGGTCACCGCGCCGGGCTGCACGTCGAGGGGCACCTCGGGATAAGCGCGATTGATGCAATCAATGCCGGCATCGACGGCCTGACACACGCTTCGGGCATCGCGCTCTCCGTGCTCCGCAAGGAGGACCTGGAGCGAGTGCCGGACATGCGCGTGATCGACACGGGGCGGCGGCGCGTCATCTGGCCCGAGATCGATACCTGGGATGAATCCAAGGTCGGGAGTCCCAACCCTGACCTGACCGAGTACTGGCTGTTCCTCGAGGATCCGCGGCGGCTCATGATGTTCGGCATGATGGACCGCGAGCTCGCCCAGGAACTCATTGACCTGATGATCCGCGAGGACGTCTTTATCGAGTCCTGTCTCGTCTACGTGTTTCGGCACGTGCTCGACCGTCTCGACGAATATCGCATGGAAGACCATTTGCTGCTCAACGATCCGCAGCTTGCCTACATACCCGAGCGAATCCGCGTCAACGTTCTCGATTACACGCTGCTCGACAAGATGACTGACGACGAAATCGCGCTGATGACGAAGGGCTACCGAAACTTCCAGTGGTTCACCAAGACTTTCGTGGACGCAGGCGGAAAGTTGCTGGTCGGCCCGGATACCACGTCTCTTAATCACGCCACGATGCTGCCCGGCATCGCCACGAGACGCGAGATGCAGCTTCTCGTCGACGCCGGTTTGACGCCGTTGCAGGCCATCCAGGCCGCTACGATCTGGCCGGCGAAGACACTCGGCAAGTTTGATGACCTCGGTTCTGTCGAAGAGGGCAAACTGGCGGACCTGCTGGTCCTGGCGCGCAATCCGCTGGACGATATCACGGCGTTCCAGGATATCGAGATGGTGATGCAGGATGGCCGGGTTCTCAGGACCGGCTACCACCATAATTACGCCAATCCGATTCCCTGGCCGCCCGGCGGACAGATCGAATACGACGGCTTCGGTCCGGTCAGCGAAATACCGGCGATCATCTCGTCGATCTCTCCCGCGATCGTGGCCGAGGGCGGTGGAGACTTGACGCTGAGCGTGAGAGGCGGTCCTTTCCTGTCCACTTCAACGATCGAGTTCGGTGACGTTCGCCTCGAGACCGAGCTTGTCAGTGCCGACGAGGTCCGGGCCACGATACCGGCGCGACTCGCGCAAAACGTGGGCAGTTATCCGGTCACGATCGTTCATCGTCCTCCGGGTGCGGGAAAAACCAACACGAAGTACTTCATCGTCAAGTTCAGGTAGACGGAAGCAGCAAGAACAGGCACGGTATTCTCCGCCGGCCAGGCCGGCGATCGAACCGCTCGACTCGCCGCAAAAAGATTCGGCGCCAGCCAGCTTATTGCTGTCACATTGGACACGGTAGAATTTGCCCTGATGAACGTATTGTTCCTATGCACCGGAAATTCATGCCGCTCGCAGATGGCCGAGGGCTGGGCACGGCAACTGTGTGGCGGTGCATTGAAAGTCCGGTCGGCCGGCATCGAGGCGCACGGCAAGAACCCCCGGGCCATTGCAGTGATGCGTGAGGCCGGGGTTGATATTTCAGACCAGGAATCCACGGCGCTGACCGGCGAGATGCTCAGCCAGGCTGATTACCTCGTGACGGTTTGCGGACACGCGGACGAGCATTGCCCGGCGCTTCCCGCCGGAGTTCAGAGAGAACACTGGCCGCTCGAGGATCCGGCCGTGGCAACGGGAACCGAGGAAGAAATCATGGCGGTCTATCGCAATAGCCGAGAGGATATCCGGCAGCGAGTTGCCGATTTGATCGAGCGGCTGCAGGGCCGGCAGCGGCAGTCGAGCGCTTGAGCGCTTCGGAAAACCAGTCGGCCGCGATGGGTACGTTCGAGCGCTACCTCACCGTTTGGGTCTTTGTCTGCATCATCGCCGGTATCGGGCTGGGACAGACATTCCCGGATACGTTTCAGGCAGTGGGCCGTATCGAAGCGGCCCACATCAACCTGCCCGTGGCGGCACTCGTCTGGCTGATGATCATTCCCATGCTGCTGAAGATCGACCTGACGGCGCTCATGGGCGTGACGCAATACTGGCGTGGCGTTGCCGTAACCTTGTTCATCAGCTGGGGCGTAAAGCCATTCTCGATGGCCCTGCTCGGCTGGCTGTTCATTGGCCACCTGTTTCGCGGCTACCTGCCTGCCGGACAAATCGACTCCTATATCGCCGGCCTCGTGATCCTGGCCGCAGCCCCGTGTACCGCAATGGTCTTCGTCTGGAGTCACCTGATGCGGGGCGAACCCCATTTCACGTTGTCGCAGGTAGCACTCAACGATGTCATCATGGTGTTTGCATTCGCACCGATCGTTGCTTTTCTACTCGGCATCTCCGCCATCACGGTGCCCTGGGACACGTTGCTCTTATCGGTCGTCATCTACATCGTCGTGCCGCTCATCATCGCAAGCCTGTTGCGCCGAAAGCTGCTGCAGCAGGAGCATGGCCAGGAACGTTTGCAGCTGCTCATCAAGCGCCTGGGTCCTCTCTCACTCAGCGCTCTGCTCGCCACGCTGATCCTGCTGTTCGGCTTCCAGGGGCAGCAGATTATCGCTGCGCCCTTGATCATCGCGATGCTCGCGGTGCCCATCCTGATCCAGGTTTTTTTCAATTCCGGGCTGGCCTATTTGCTCAATCGTCAGCTGCGTTCGCCACATTGCGTAGCGGGCCCCTCGGCACTGATCGGCGCGAGCAATTTTTTCGAGCTGGCCGTCGCAACGGCAATTGCATTATTCGGCTTCGAGTCAGGCGCGGCACTGGCAACGGTAGTCGGCGTGCTGATCGAGGTTCCGGTCATGCTGATTGCAGTTCGGTTCGTGAATGGCACGCGGGAGTGGTACGAGCGGCGCAGCGGTATCGAGCCGAGCGGCGGGGTCGTTCGCTAGGAAGATCAAACCGCGCGAGACGCCGTGCAGAAATAGCGTATTGAAAATAGCGGTTTCCGGTCAGGTCCGGGAACTGGAGTCGATCCCGGGTCCGGCGTCGCTAAGCCACGGAGGCGCAACCCAGAGAAATAAAGCGCGGTCACGTCCTACCGGATCGGCGGTTATGGCCTGCTGCTTATCGCCGGTACTCGGGCCCGAGCATATCCTCCACGCTTTCTTTCTCAGCGCAATGGTAATCATCGGGATCGCAGTCGATCGCGATGCAGACGGCTATTTCGTCGTCAGCGCACCCAAGCATCTGGCGAATCTCGTCGATGGTTGGCTCCCGCTCCCGGTTGACGGGCTCGCCAGTCGCACATGCAGTCAAGGCCGCCAGGCTGAGCAGTAACGGCAGTAATTCTGGCTTGTCGATCATGCGGTTTTAGACCTTAGTCATCCCCCACCGTTGCAGGGCCGCGCGGCGTATTCTCACGGATGGAGAGACAGGCAACCTCAGTCGTCTGCCGGACCGGGAACCTGCTATTTGACGCCGCGGGCGGGCCCTTCTCAAAGCTTACCGGCGCCGGTATTCGATTCCAAGAGACCTGTCGGCGGCAAATGTGATGCGAAGCCGGTCTGAAACCGCTGTTTGCAACCTCCGCTCAGCGGTGCCATAAGATTTTCTATTCCTTGCAGATGCCAGGCCAAAAATCATCGCGACGCGGGCTTTTGCTTTTTACACGGACAGCCGGTGCTAGACTAGCGGCCGCAAACCAGATAATCAGCATGGTTATGAACGTTTCTATTGAACCGAAGAAAATCCTGATCCTGGGCGGCGGCACGGCCGGCTGGATGGCAGCCAACCTCATGATCAAGGCCTGGGGCAAATACGGTTTCGAAATCACCCTGGTTGAGTCGCCGGATATCGGCATCATTGGCGTCGGCGAGGGCTCGACACCCATGCTCAAGAGTTTCATGGACTCAATCGGCCTCGACGAAAAGGACTGGATGCCGGCCTGCAACGCAACGTACAAGCTCGGCATCCGTTTCGACGGCTGGTCCACTAAACCCGGCTTTCCCCGTTATTTCCACCCGTTTCCCGCACAGATCGACGACTACACCGCGCCCGCGTTCTATTACAACAGTCTTGCGCGCCGCAATGGTCTTGACGTCGAGGGCCATCCAGATCACTTCTTCCTCAATTCGTACATGGCGGAAGAAAAGCGCAGCCCATTCGCCGGCGAGAACTTTCCGTTCACCCTGCTGTATGGCTATCACTTCGACTCGGGATTGCTCGGCGAGTATCTCGGCGAAGTTGCGCGGCAGCGTGGCGTGAAGCACATGCAGGCGAAAGTGACTGATACCACGATCAACGCCGACGGTCGGATCGAGGCCGTCATCGATGACGGTGGCCGTGTACACAAGGCTGACTATTTCGTCGACTGCACGGGCTTTCGCTCGACGTTGCTTCAGGAGGCGTTGCGGGTTCCGTTCGAGCCGTACGCGGAAAACCTGTTCAACGATTCCGCCGTCGTGTTCCCGACGCCGCGACCCGAAGAGATCGCGCCTCAGACGATTTCAACCGCGCTCAATTCCGGCTGGGCATGGACGATCCCGCTGACATCGCGTATCGGCAACGGCTACGTCTACAGTTCGGCATACACGACGGCAGACGAAGCCGAGCGTGAATTGCGCGACTTCACGGGCGTCGGCGACTCGAACGAGGTTGAGGCGCGCCACCTCAAGATGAAAGTCGGGAGGGTCACGAAGCACTGGGCAGGAAACTGTGTGGCCGTTGGGCTGTCGCAAGGCTTCATCGAACCGCTCGAAGCGACAGCGCTGCTGCTCGTCCAGCTTACCGTGCAGAACTTCATATGGGCTCTCGAGACCGGTAATTTCACGACCGAGAAACGTGATTGGTTTAACGACGACGTCAACGGGCGTTTCGAGGCGGTGCGCGACTACATCGTGGCGCACTATGTCGTGAATTCGCGTGCGGATGACGGCTACTGGCAAGACAATGCGAACAACGACAAGGTGTCGCGCCAGCTTTACGACGTCATCTCGACATGGACCTCCGGCAAGAATCTGACGGACGAACTCAAGCGGCAGAAGAACAAGGACTACTACCCAACGATGTCCTGGCATTGCCTGCTCGCCGGCTACGGCATCTACCCGGCCAAGGAGGGGCTGCAGGGCCGGGATGCGGAAAAACACCAGGCAAAACTCAACGAGATTCATGAGTTCATCCGCCGCTGTTCGCTGAACTACACACCTCACATGGAATTGCTGAAGTCGCAGGAGCGAAGGGCCTGATCGGTTCGTAATCATCGAAACCCGCTTATCCAAGATGCAAACGTGCCGATTTCTTTTCAGCATCTTCCTGGCCTGCCTGACGCTCAGCGCTTGCCAGGCGCCTGCGCCACTCAACAGCGAACGGATAGCCGATCGATATGGCAGTTATGGCGTGGAGATTTTGAGTGCGAGCGATCGCCGTCGCGTCACCAGTCTCTACAGCGGAGCCGGCGTCGACAAGACCATGCGTACTTTGGCTGTTGTGGACTTTGAGTCCGCGGCCGACCCACGGATAGCGACGGAACATGCGGCTATCATTGCGGGCGGCTCGATCGGCGCGGTGTTCAAGGAGCATGGCTGGCTGGTTCATAAAGACACGGTGGAGCTCTGTGAGCAGAACTTCGATAGCGACCGCTTCCCGTCTCTTGCGCTTATGCAGATCCAATTGCCGCAGCTTCTGGCAGTGCACAGATACCGATTCAGCGTATCAAGAAATCGCGATAGCATAGACTACGCACTGATTACCGAGGTCTATCACCCCGACTACCTCGGCCTCGAACAGCTGGTTGCCAATAACGTGGACCATGGTCCGGGGCCCGGGAAGAAGACCTGTGCAACGCCGGTAAGCGAGTTGCCGGCCACGAGGGACCCGGCGCAAGCTCTGACGGTCTCGCCCGGAGGCCGGAGTTAGCCCAGGCCGACTCGAATCGGCCTGGCTGCCGTCACGCAAGCTGTCCATCGACCTGCAGCCCATCTGGCTTTTTTCTCGAAACCTGTTTCGGGATCGCATATCGGCCGAACTGTTTTACTGCCTCGCTTGATCAGCCGACCAGCAGCACGGAACTCACCGATCACAACCGTCACGCTGCGCGTCGCTTCGTCACGACATGACAAGCGCTTGGGCGCGCGAGCTATCAAACCGCGTCAGCCTGCCCCGTCGTCATTCCGCGAGAGAAGCAGGCCGTCAGGCGCGAGAGGCATGCGCTTAAGCCAGTTCTCGGCACTGATGCCGAGCTGATCGCCCAGCGACATCGACCCCTTCAACGATCGGCTCAGCGCAGCCGCAAACAGCCGTTGATAATAAGGCAGCCCCGCCTCGTAGACCGGCAGGCTTTCCTCCAGCACCTGTTTCGACTTCAGCTTGCTGATGAATCCGGCGTAGAACCTTGCGAGCGCCTCGTCGACGATACCTCGCTTGCCCAGGTTCTCGGACGGTTCGATCGACCAGGTTGAATCCGCATGGAGGACGCACTCGCCGATGTAGCTGTTCCGCTTTGCATCTTCGTTCCACTCGTCGGGCGAGATCAGGCTGAGTGACCAGCCGGCGCCGTCCATATAGAGGTAATAGGCCTTCCCGAACACGGGCTTGAACTTGAACGCGGCAGAGAGCACGAGGAGCGACGTGAAATAGTCAGCCAGTAATTGCGGCGGACGCTTGACGACAACGGACCGTGGACTGCTGTATTCCCAATCGAGGAGAAAGCCGACCTGCCCCTTGCCCTCGGGATTAGGTCCGGCCTCGGCCAGCGCCGACCGCCTCGCGCGGGTAACAGACTTTCCAGGTCGCATGCTATACAAGGGGTCTAAAAGTTGGGGGAAAATGCCAAGAACAATTTTTAGGCTTGGGACCGACGTACTCGCTCCTGCCCTGACTCATTCTCTTCGTGTGACGGGCCGTAGCAAACCCTTGAGAACGACGCCCCGGCGACGCGGGTATTCGGCATCTCATTAAGTTGACCTGAAAGCATCCCGGCGTTGCTCGAAGCTTTCCATCTGGTTTTTCGCGAGCTCCATTTCCTTGTCTGACAGGATATTCGGCGATCCGACAGACATCGCCCGCAAATAGACCTTCGAACACCATTCGAGCGTGATGCAACGACTCAGCGCCTTGTCCAGCGAATCCCCGGTAGTCAACGATCCGTGGTTCTTCATGATGACGGCCGAGCGCCCCTGCAATGCTTTTGACGTGACTTCGGCCAGCTCAGCTGTTCCGAACGTGCGATACGGCGCTACCTGCACGCTGCCGCCAAGCTCGACCATCTGGTAGTGGATCGTTGGCAGCTGATCGAGCACGGTTGAAATGGCCGTAGCGTATATCGAGTGTGCATGAACGATCGCAGTAACGTCCGGATTCGAGTCGTAAACCGCCATGTGAAGCGGTGTTTCCGACGACGGCAGGCTGTTCCCTTCTATCACCTCGCCTTTTAGATTCACGACGGCGATATCGGCCGGGGTTAACGTTCGATAATCGCGCCCGCTAGGCGTAATTGCGACATGCTCGCCCACACGGATACTGACGTTTCCGGAAGTACCCACGATAAGCCCTGTTGTCAACAGCGCCAGCGCCTTCTCGCCGACCTCGGTGCGTTGTTGCTGGTAAAGCACTTATTGCTCCCTGTTGGAGAAACGAACCAGCGCTGCCAGCGCCAGGTCGATCGCGTTCACAAGACCCTGATCCCGCGCCGCTCCGTCCGGCACGGTATTCCCGTTGGCGACATTGGCAACCCAGCCGTCAATACTCAAAATGCAGGCCGCCGGCACCGACAATAACGAGCCGAGCGTCAGCACGGTCGCCGCCTCCATCTCGAAAGCCAAAACATTCGCCGCCGAATACCGCGCAACATCGTCGGCAAGTGAGGGGCTATTAAACGCATCGGAGGTATGCACCAGTCCGAGGTGCACACCGATCTCGTGCGACAGGGCGGCATTGTACAGCTCACTGGTCAAATGAAAGTTCGCAGCCGCCGGATAGACCGGCGGGATGAACTTGTGGCTCGTACCGTCATCCCTGACAGCCGCCGTGCCGATGACAATATCGCCGGGCGCCACGTCACTGGAAACCGAACCCGCTGTCCCCAAGCGGATGGCGCCCTTGACTCCGAGTCGTTTCAGATCCTGCATCACCATCGCCGCGCCGGGACTGCCAAGCCCGGTAGAAATCACGGAAACAGGCAGCCCCTGGAAAGTTCCGGTGTAGGAGTGAAACTCACGATTGGCCATGACGAGCCTGCCGTCGTCGAACCACTCTGCCGCAATCCTGGCAGCTCGTCCCGGATCGCCGGGCAACAACACGTACGGCGCGACTTCGCCCGGCAAACAGCGCGTCGCCCTGAACTGAGCGCGCTCCGGGTCGCCCGCATCGGGCAAATTTTCGTTTTGGAAGTTCCAGGCCGGCATTCTGATTTCCCTTACGTATGCATCGCGACTACACGACAGCATCGCGAACAAATGGCTCCGCATCAACATACGCCGCGATCTCCTCTGCGCGAAATGCGCCACGATCGGTGATTATCCGGGTCACCAGCTCAGGCGGGGTGCAATCGAACGCGGGGTAAAGACCGCCGACCCCGGCGGGAGCAGTTCGCTCGCCGCCGATAGTGACGACTTCCTCACCGTCGCGAAACTCGACCTCGACCGCCGATTCATCGGCGCTTTCAACGTCGGGGCCGCTTTGGCGCAATACGAAATACGGCAGACCATTCGCATGGGCGGCAAGCGCGTACTGGTAGGTGCCCACCTTGTTGCAGACGGTTCCGTCCATGCATACCCGATCGGCGGCCGTGACAAAGGCATCGACCTGACCTCGTCGCATCAAAGACCCGCCTGTGCCGTCGGTTATTACTTTCACATCGAAACCTGTTTGCAGCGCGCACAGCGATGTCAATCGTGCGCCCTGCAGGTAAGGACGCGTCTCGCTGGCAATAACGTTGATCGTCTTTCCGACTCTGCGTGCCTCAACCAACATATAGGCATAAGAGCGGTCAGGAAAGCAGTGTGTCAGCACTGTCGCGCCATCGGCGAGCAGCTCGCAAGCCGTTCGGCCCGTCTGGTAACCCTGCCGCGCAAGCGCCGCCGCCGCGCGGTCGACGGTCGCCAGGATCGAGTCTCGCGGCGACTCTGCCTGTTCTATTGCGGTCCTGGCGGCGCCGAGGCATGCCTTCAGCATCCTGTGCAGTGCAAGTCCTGTTGGACGCGTCTTTAGCAGCCTGTCGGAACCTTGCTGGAGAGCCGCCCATCCTTGATCGTCATTGCCCACGCCCGGTTCCGCGGCCAATGCGAGGCCATACCCTGCAGCAACGGACAACGAAAACGCGCCCTGGATGACCATGTCTTCGATGCAGCGGGCAACCTCTTCGACGCTCGCGCAATCCACGTAACGTTCTTCATGCGGCAGCGCCCGACGATCGAGGATTCGCACAACGCCGTCATGCCAGTCGGCCATCCCTCGCCTGCGGATGAGCAGCGGTAGTTCTTCCTCTAAAAAGACGCCTTCCAGTCCCAGTCGGTCGTTGGCCACCATTATTCAGATACTATTGCACTAACCACACGGAGTCATGCGATTCATGCCGACTGAAAAATCGCCCGAATCAAAACGCCTGCTTGGCTTTTGGGACCTGATGAGCATCTCGCTCGGCCAGATTGTCGGCGCCGGGGTGGTCGTACTCACCGGCATCGGTATCAGCATAACGGGCTACGGAACTCCGTGGGCTTTTCTGCTCGCACTCGGCATCGTGTTTCTCCCGTCCTTGTGCATAGCCGCTCTCGGCGCAGCCATACCCTCGACCGGCGGCACTTATACCTATGTTCGGGACCTGATCGGCCAAAAGACCGCATTCCTGTACCTTGGTCTCCTGGTTGCGGGGCAGCTGGTGCTCGCGACCTATGCGATCGGGTTCGCGAAATACGCCAACGCACTCATGCCGGACATCAACCTCGGCCTGATCGCCGCCGCTGTGATGACCGTATGTTACGTCGCAAACCTTTTGGGGCTGAAGACGGCCGCACGCTTCCAGGCCGTGATGGTCGTGGTGCTGATTTCATCGCTGTTGATCTTTGTCGGCTTCGGCATCTCGCACGTCGACGATTACCAAAATTACACGACCGCAGAGACCGTTATGCCGAGCGGCATCGGGGCCTTTATAGCCGCCGCTTACATTCTTCGTTACGGCATGATCGGCAGTGAGTTCATATCGGAACTTGGCGGCGAAACCCGGAACCCCGGTCGCAACATTCCGAGGGTCATGATCACGTCGCTGGCCCTGGTCACGATTCTGTACATGGCGATCGGCGTAGTCGCGACCGGCGTATTGCCGCTGGACCAGGTCAAGGGTGAATCGCTCGCGTATGTTGCGAAAGAAATATTTCCGCCGGCGCTCTATGTCTTCTTCGTCGTCGGCGGCGTCATGATCGCGCTGCTCACAACTCTCAATTCGATTTTCGCGTGGTGCACCAAGGGCCTCTACATGGCCACGCAGGACGGCTGGCTGCCGCAGTCTGTCGCTGTGCGCAACAGGTTCGGCACCCCGTTTGTTTTGCTGACGCTTTTCTACATCGTCGGCATGCTGCCGATTGTTACCGGCATGACACTGGAGTACGTAACGATTCTGGGCAATGCGGTCGGTATCATATTCGGCATCATTCCGGTGCTCGCGCTGTACAATTTGCACGAGAGGCGACCCGATGCCTATGCCCGGGCATCGTTCAGACTGCCGGTACTCGCCATGAAGGTCGCGCCTGTCGTTGCGCTTGGTATTTACGCCTTCGGCGTTTACCTGAGCATGGACTTCATCGGGCTGACCGGTTTCGTAACGTTGCTCGTCTATGCCGCGCTTTTGCTGGCCTATGCGTTTTGGCGCGAACAGAAAGTACTCGACTTGCGGAAGTCAGGCATTCGCCTCGATGCGAGCGTTTAGCGCGGCCCGGTAGGTTTCTTCGACTATTCGACGCTGCGGATTACTGCCGCCGAGCAGCACGCTATCCGCGACAACGGGTTCCAGGCGCTCTATCGCGGTCGCGAAGTCCCGGCTCGCGAACGCGTAAAAACCTTCGGCATACCTCACCAGCGCAACCCCCAGCCGCGTCCCGCTGTAATCTTTGGCCCGGCTGAATCCATCAGCTAGTGCGCGCCGTTCCGAGTCGCTGTCGTGCAGGGCCGTGGACATGATTCGATGAATGTCGGCGAAAGCAAAGCCACTGTTCGGGTAGTGCCTGTCCGCATAGTCGGCCAGGTCCTGCCGGATGTCGGCGGGTATCTCCAGCCCCGACAGCCTGCAGCGCCACAGCAGGGCTGCGTTATCACTAAATGTCGACAGCGGCATCGGGTCGCTGACCCGCGGATCGAGTTCCCGCTCGTAAATCGCGAGTAGCTCCGACGCAGGGGCGCCTTTCTCCCTCAGCAGCAAGGCAAGATGCCAAACAAGATGGTGACGCATGTCTGAATCGGCGCCATGGGTGCCTAGCCATTTGTCGATGAAGTCCATACCTTCATCGACCGCAGCCTCCTCAAAATGCACGTGGGCGAGGCTGTGTGCACAGTTACCGTTCTCGCTCAGACGCCACGCATGCTCGCCGTATTTTCTCGCGGCAACCAGGTCGCCGACTTCAGCCGCCGTAAAACTCAGGGTACTGAGATACCACCAGTCGTCTTCCGGGTAGCTGTTTTTCAAAGCGTCCAGCAGCGCGACGTTCTCTTCGCGCCACGCGCGCTGACCCGAAAATGCAAGCAGGCCGAAAGGCCCTACTATATGCGAGAGAATGAAGAGGTCCCGCGGAAACTCTTCCGTGTGTCGGCTGGCCAGTTTCAGCGCGTCTTCCCGGAAGTGCGCGGCAGCCACGATAACGTCGATAGCAGATTGTTCCCGTCGTGTTGCCACCGGCTTGAGAGAAACCGCCCTGTCGAGGTGCCCGGCCACTTTCTCGGTAAGGCCGTGTATTTGCAGCTGACGGGCCAGGGCGGCATGCGCCAGGGCAAAATCGGGATCCCGGTCTACGGCCTCGGTCAGCTCACGGATACCCGGATGATCGAGCCGCAGCGCATTATCGATTCCTGCGAGGTACGCCGAGCATGCGGCGGCGCTCGCGCAGCTTAGCTCGAGGTCGTAGTTATCCTTGAACACGGCGCCGGGTGATCATACGGCCCGCAGCGCGTGATCGAAGTCGTCCAGAATATCGTCGATCTCCTCGATACCGACGCAGAACCGCACCAGGCCGTCGGAGATCCCGGCATTCTTCCGATCCTGTCGGCTGATACCAGAGTGCGTCATGCTCGCCGGAACCTGGATAACGCTGTCGGTACTGCCAAAGCTGATGGCAATGGTGGGTAATTGCAGCGCTTCAATCAGCCGATGGGCTGCGGCCTTGCCGCCGTCCACCTCGAATGACATGAAGCTACCGAAACCATTGAACATCTGGGCTTTCGCCAGGTCGTGGAACCGGTTTTCCGGCAGGCCCGGGTAAAATACCTCTCGAATCTTGGGGTGGCTTTGCAGGAATTGCGCCACGGCCAGCGCATTGGAGGAGTGGCGTTCCATCCGAATCGCAAAGGTCTTCAGGCCCATGCTCGTAAGCCAGCTGTCAGACGGGCTCGGCGTTGCCCCGAACTCCATTGCGGTCTGCCCGAGGCGCCCCCAAAAATCGACAAACTCAGGATGCCTGGAGACTACGGCTCCGCCAAGCGCTACACCGTGTCCGTTCAGAAACTTCGTCGATGAGTGGATGACCATGTCGCAGCCCAACGTCAGAGGCCGCTGGTGATAGGGTGTTGCCGCCGTATTGTCGACCGCGATCCAGGCGTCATTCTCATGGGCAAGACCGGCTAACGCTTTAATGTCATGCAGTTCGATTCGTGGGTTCGAAGGCGTTTCGACATAGACGAGCCGCGTCGCCGGATTTGCCGCAAGCGCTTTTTGCCAATCGGCAATATCCACCGAATCAATGATGCTGACGGTGATGCCGAAGCGCGGGCAGATTTCCGTAAATAATTTGTGCGTGCCGCTATACAGGCTGGTATGCGTCACGACGTGGTCGCCCGATTTCAGTAATGAAAATACCGCCGCGGCAATGGCGCCCATGCCGGAAGCCGCGCAGTGAGCTGCGACAACTTCACCGGGCTCTTTGTCAGGCGCCGCGCGTAGCAGATCGATGCCTTCCAGCATCGCGATTTTTTTCGCAAGCGATATCGTGTTGGGATTACGGCCCCGCGTATAAACAAAGTTGTCTTTGTTGATGCCGGAGAACGTTTCCTGAGCCTCCACCATGTCTTTGAAGCCAAAGCTAGACGTTTGATAGATCGGCATGACATGAGAGTGCAGCGGATGGCCATGTTCTTCGTAGTGATTCGCGATGGTACCGAGCCCATAGCTACGCTTGATGGCAGGCAAGAGCGTTCCCCTCGTTGACTCATTTGCAGAGATTGTACGCTACGTCGCCTCCGCACCGGTGTCCAGAGAACACCGACGGGCACCGGCGCGCCCGGATTCTGCGGCGCGATAGCCTTGCCTATCCTTCAGGCCGGCCGTACTTCGAGTGCTTCAGTATTGCCCGATGCCTGGGAAATGCTATGCAGCGCGCGGTCCTTGCGCAGAAAATGAGCTACTGCGTACCATGTCAGTATTGTGATTAGCGCACCCGCAATACCGTCGACGGCATAGTGCCACGCGAGATGGATGGAACCCAGATAGATCAGTATCGCGTAGAACACCATGACAAATCCGAACAGCCGGTGTGTCCGCATTGCCTGTAACGCAAAAAGGGTCACGGTTGCGACGTGCATGCTTGGCATCGCAGAAATGCCGACGCCCATTCCCATTCCTTGAGCGGACTGCTTGTCCAGCAGCAATTGTTGAGCATTTAACGCCCAGATTTCGTATTTGCCATTGACCAGTTGCAAGTAATCCATCAGCCCGGTGTATGGATTCTGGCCGGTTGCAAAGGTGTCGTAGTAGCACGGCCCGGCGGACGCAAACACGGAGGCGAGCACGTTGCCGCCAATAGCCCAGATCAATACAAAAGTATAAAAATACTGCATTCTCAATAAACGGTCTTTAAGACTGAATACCTGGACCAGGTTAAAAGCCAGCATGACAAAAAACCAAATGTTATAGCTGACATTGAGCAGGTATGTTATTAGCGGAACGCCAATGAATGGCTGTAACAACTCCCATGGATGCCACCCGAGATGAAGGTACTGATCCAAGAGCATCCAGGATTGGTCCCAGGTATACGCGTTAAACGCCGGTATGAGTTGTTTCAAGCTGGTAAACACTGAAAAGAAACAGGTCAACATCACCGTCAGCGGGATGACCCGATACCAGCGTTGGCGATCAAAAATGATGGCTTTCAGGTCCTTCGCTATGTAGTGAAACAGCCTGTCTGGAACGATTCGGACCATGATGTATATGACACGCATGGTCACCGCGATCGCTATCACGGGATAAACAAACCGCCATAGGCCTGCCGAATAAACGAAAAGATAAACGTCCTGTGCATGCCCGACCGAGCCTGCCGCCAGGTACCCGAGGATGATGTAGCCGGCTATCAGGCCAAGGAGAATGATTTCGGCAGGCGTATAGTAATTTTCCGCAACTGCTTTCACACCTCGATAGAGGGGTGAGAAAGCCGTCTTGGCGAAAGTCAAATACTTGCTTGTTGGCTCTTGTTGGCTCGACTTAAGCCTATCGCTTGACCGAGGCATGGCGTTATCCAGGATGTAGCGGTAGATGAATTGTCAGATGAGGTAATAAAAGGGATGCTGTTACTGGAAAGGCTTCTTATTATAGGGGGCGATTCTGCGGTGTCATTTAAATATCGGTCTTTGCTGTTCGTTTGACTTGCCTGCGGTCGAGGCAAAATCGCGGTAACCAGCGCCAAGCCCGACGGCCACCGTGGCCGAACCGTTCATATCAGTCACTACAGCGGCACAGCGACGTTCACTACGAGCTATGGCTTTGCTTACGCGCAAAGGTGCATGGTTCCGGCCCCGGTCCGCTCTGGCCAAACAGCGAGATTATTCCCCCGGCTGTTAACGCGTGCCGGATACCGGATGAGCTTCGGCGCGCCATGTAAATGAAATCAGGACCATTGCCATTACGCACGCAGCGGCAATCAAACCGAGCCCGGCGTCCCAGCCCGCGGCATCGACCACCAGGCCGATCACGATGCTGGCGGCAACCGCGCCGCCGACATAACCGAACAGGCCCGTGAACCCCGCCGCCGTTCCTGCCGCTTTCTTCGGCGCAAGATCCAGCGCCTGGACGCCGATAAGCATCACCGGTCCGTAAATAAAGAAACCGATGCCGATCAACATGGCAATATCCAGGCCGGGATTACCTGGCGGGTTCAGCCAGTAGACCAAGACGCAAACCAGTGTCAGCGCCAGGAACAGGATCGATGCAGGCGCGCGGCGCCCGCTGAATACCTTGTCTGACAGCCAGCCGCAGATCAGAGTGCCTGGAATGCCCGCGAATTCGTAGAATGCGTAGGCCCACCCGGATTGTTCGAATGAAAAGTTTTTGACTTCATTGAGATAGGTAGGCGCCCAATCCAGCACGCCGTAGCGGACGAAGTAGACGAACGCATTCGCAATGGCGATCGTCCAGAGAAATTTATTGTTCAGTACAAACTCGAAAAAGATCGCTTTGGCAGACAGCTCTTTTTCGTGTTTCTCGGTGTATTCAAATGCCTTTGGGTAATCATTGCGATGCGTTTCGATCGTGCTGAGACCCTGCGATTGCGGGGTGTCGCGAACCAGCATCAGAACGAGCATCGCGACAACCAGCGCAAAGAAGCCGTGGAGATAGAGAACCGCGTGCCAGTCGGCGAACAGGGCCATCGCAAGAATCGCGATCGGACCGACCATTCCGCCACCGACATTGTGCGCAACGTTCCAGATAGCCATCTTCGTACCGCGCTCATTTTGCGAAAACCAGTGGACCATCACGCGCCCCGACGGCGGCCAACCCATGCCCTGGAACCAGCCGTTCAACAGCAGCAATCCGAACATGATGATCACGGAGCTGGTCGCGACCGGAATCGTGCCCATGAAGATCATTACAGCCGACGAGCAGATCAGCCCGAGCGCCATAAACGTGCGCGCATTACTGCGGTCCGATACGTTGCCCATGAAGAACTTTGAGAGGCCATAGGCGATAGATACGCCGGACAGGGCCAGGCCGAGATCTGACTTCGAATAGCCCAGGTCAATCAGGTAGGGCATTGCCAGCGTGAAGTTCTTCCGTACCAGGTAGTAGCCGGCGTAGCCGACGAAGATTCCAACAAATACCTGCAGGCGAAGGCGCCGATAAGTCGCAGCCGCCTGGTCTTCAGGCAATGGCTCGCGATGCGCCGGCGGCCTGAGAAACCCGATCACTTGTCAGCCTCGATGAAACTCACGGCCCTATCCGGAAAGTCCGTAAAAATGCCATCGACGCCGACCTGGTTGAAAAAGATGTCGAGCAGGTTTTCGAAATCCGTCGCGTAGGCCGGAATCTGGTCTGGCTCGCGACGGAATGTGTAAGGGTGAACCTTGAGACCTGCTGCATGCGCCAGCGCGACAAGCCCCGTCACTTTCAGGTCACTCGCGGTCGAATCAGGATCGACCAGGTGATGCATGGACGGCCCGATCCCGGCCGCGTAGCCGGATATTTCCCGGATACCCTCTTCGGTCAGCAGTGGAGCGAAGTCTGCTTCGGCGCCAATCAGTTGCACCAACGCCAGCTCCATGTTTCTCGCCGGCAGCAGGTCCTCGTGAATGCGCATTAGCTCGTAGCGATCGAAACATTGCAGATATATGTCATCGGTAGACTTCGAGTATCCGTAGCTGGCGAGGACATCCAGCACGGCAGCGGAAATGTCCTTTCCCTCCCTTCGGTGAAACGCAGGATCCTTGATTTCCGGATACAGGCCGACGGTTTTCCCCGTCGACTTGTTGAGACCCTTGATGAGTTCTATCTCCTCGGCGAAGGTATGGACCCGAAAAGTCGATTTGCCGAGGGGAAAGCGGTCAGGAGAAACGGTGATCGCTGAGCCGTCTTCGACTTTAAAGCGTTCCGAAACCGCCAGTTGCCGGATCTCTTCAAGCGTGAAATCGACAACGTAATGGCGGCCATCATCCCGCGCTCGGCCCGGGAACAGCGTACTAACGTTGCTGACCGAGTCGAGATCGAGATCGTGAAGCACAACCAGCTCGTCGTCCTTGGTCATTACCAGGTCTTGCTCGATAAAATCCGCGCCTTGCGCGTACGCCATGGCCTTCGCGGCAATCGTGTGCTCCGGCAAATAACCGCTGGCTCCGCGGTGCGCGATGACGACACGCTCTTCTACGGGCGGCGTATCCGGTGGTCCACCGGCGCAGCCCGCAACCAGCAGCAGAACTAGCAAGAAGCCTGGTTTGGTACTTGGTTGTTTCGGCACCCTGTACATAATCCCCTTTCGAGTCCAAATACCCGTATTCGGTACGCCAAATTAGACGGCATTCAGTGTGACAGCAGGACTCCGGTCTTTCTCTGCACGAAGCTTTTTTTTCGCCGGTAACAACACCTGCCGATGTCAAACCGCCGTGCAACAGGCGTGGATCCCGGGAAGGGAGTTCGCTTTCCAATGATTCTATGACGAAATCGGAGTTGTTTTTCGTTAAGAAAGGTATCACAGGCCTTGCTGGCAACTCGCGGTGCGCCGGCGTCGAGTAACAGGCCACGATCGTTCAAGCATCGACCCCCGAACGTGGCACGCGCATTGAAGTCACCGTTGCGCAACTGCTGCAACGCCTGTTCGATGTTTGCCTGAGAATCTTCAGGCGGGAACGAGGAAAACGTCATTCTCGGCATCGTAACGTCGCGCGACCGGAAGCGTGATTGTAACAGCGCGTCGAAACCAAGACAGCCGAGTTGCTGCAACCGATACCGGCAACACATTATCGAACGACAGCGACGGGCACGATCGACGAGTTTCCCGCAGTCGTCCGACTGAATCAGTTCTAGCCGGCTGACTCAGACTGACCAGGTCGAATCCTGCAACGGGGCCCTGCCCCCCGATCGGCAGAATTGATGACGGCTTTGGCCGCAAACCACACGGTGCCCGCCGCTCATAGCGCCATGTGCATACATCAAGCCGCTACATGGGAATCGAATCTTCTATCCTGCTCATGGAAGAACAAACAGTGATGCGCGATACGAGTTTGCCAAACTGTGGATCGCGTCACATAGATACGCATGCTGCACGCTATGTTAAACGCTAAAATACTCGCCTGTTATTGGATGTCGGCCCACCTTTTGGCCTGGAGGCGAGCACATGCTTGGCGCACAAACTGTTAGAGTTTTCCTGGTAGTTCTTGGATGTACGGTGTTAGCAGCGCCCAGCCATGCTTATCTTGACCCGGGGACCGGCAGCATCATACTGCAGAGCATTCTTGCTGGCATTGCCGTCGCCATGGGCATATTGCGTTTCTACTGGTATCGGCTCAAGGCTTTCTTTTCGGGCACAACCTTGGAATCTGAAGCAGCAGATTCCAAGGACTCCGAGATCCAGAACGACATATAGATGTCTCAAGTCTCCGCTGAATCGGGATCGTTCCGGGATCGCAGGGGACGGATTTTTTACGTTGACGGGCGCGTCCTGCGGACCGTCATGCCGATGGCAGCTGACGATTTCGACTTCGTCCGTGGCAGTGGGCTGATTGACGAGTTGCATTCGCGCGGCAAGGTAATAGGGGAAGAGATTGTTGATGCGGCCTTGCTCGGTGAGCATGCCGCAGATGCCCACTATGTTCTGGAGCATCCACGACTGCCGTTCGTCTCTTATCCCTACGAGTGGTCATTCTCGGCCCTTAAAGCTGCGGCATTGTTGCACCTGGACATTCAACAGGCGGCGCTGAAAAAAGGCGTAACCATGACCGATGCAACAGCTTACAACATACAGTTCATTGGTCCGCGTCCGGTGTTTATCGACAGCCTGTCTTTTCGCCGCTATCAGGAAGGCGAGTACTGGGCCGGGCATCGCCAGTTCTGCGAGCAATTTATCAATCCGCTGCTACTACGATCGTTTAATGGTATTCCTCACAATGCATGGTATCGCGGCGAGCTCGAGGGTATTTCTGCGGAGAACCTGAGCCGACTGTTGCCGTGGCGAAGCCGCTTGTCATGGAACGTTTTGACCAACGTGTTCATGCAGGCGCGCCTGCAAAATAATTCGGGCTCGGATGATGCGATCAGGAAGGCGAAGACGCGAAAGCTGCCACGGATTGGTTTTGAACAGATTTTGCACGGGCTTCGAAAGTGGATCACGCGGCTGGAACCCGGGCACGACGGCAAGACCGTCTGGCAGGACTACGCGACGGACAATAGCTATGCCGACGACGAGGCAGTGAACAAACGTCGCTTCATCGCTGAGTTCTCGAGCGCCGTCAAGCCTGCCTTGATACTTGATATAGGTTGCAACACCGGTGATTACTCGATAGCTGCGTTGGAAAACGGCGCTGAACTCGCGGTCGGCTTCGATTTCGACCACGGTGCGCTCGAGTATGGCTATCGCCGTGCGGTCAGCGACGGACTCAATTTCCAACCGCTGCACCTGGATGCGGCCAATCCGAGCCCGAATCAAGGCTGGATGCAGGCTGAGAGAATGGGCTTTCGAGAGCGAGCCAACGCCGATGCGGTCATGGGGCTGGCCCTGATTCACCATTTGGCTATCGCTAAGAATCTACCACTCGCAGGAGTGATCGAATGGCTTGTCGACATGGCGCCACACGGCGTGCTCGAGTTTGTGCCGAAAAATGACGCGATGGTGCAGCGCCTGCTGCAGATGCGCGAGGACCTGTTCTCCGACTACGACCAGGCGAATTTCGAAGAGCAGCTCAATTCTCGAGCGCGCATAGTCAAGTCTGAGGTCGTTTCTGCAAGCGGGCGAGTCTTATACTGGTTTGACCGGCATTGAGATGAAGTTGCTGAAGAGACGAGCGCTTCTTTCGTCGCGCGGTACAGCCACACCGTCTCTAATCTGACCATTTCGTCACGGGCGGAGTGTCTACCGGCAACACGATTGGGTTTTCCAGCGTTGTCCACGACCTGCGGCTAATACGCTTCCAGGTGCGCCATGGCTGGTCGCGGCCATGGCCGCGCTATCCCTTATCGCGACTAAACGCGGCCGGATTCGCTACGACGCGACTCGATGCGGCAGGCTCTTCTGCCCCGGGTGCACGGAAACTCTCTGGCCTGGAACTTCGGAGTCTTTGACGGCAACAGTATCGGCAGGTTGACAACCGACTCTCGCAGCCGTGTGGATGCTCTTACAGCTGCAGGCCACAGCCCTCGAAAGCACCTCGGATCGCCACCTTCTCCGCGTCGGTCAGCTCGAGCATCGGCGGTCTCACTCGCCCCCCAACCTGTCCAAGCAGCTCCTGCCAGTATTTGCCGAAAGCCTGCGGTTTGTCCGCCGGTCTGGTCCGCGCCATCGCATCGCGCACCGGATCGAGGCTGTCGCGAACGCGCCTGGCTTCGGCAAATTCACCCGCAAAGGCCAGCCGCGTGTATAGATCCATGCGCTTATCGTTCTTCGTCTGCAAATGGTAGGGCGGTGAGGAGCAGAGATAGAGCCTCCAGCCCAGTTCCTCGATATTGTCGAGCCAGTCATCTTCCGCCGACGTGGAAACCTGGATCTTATCGCCCACCATATGCGTCAGCTGCACATACATCTCGCGAGGAACCGAATACTTGATCGCGACGATGTTCGGCAATTCCGCAATGCGCGCGCATTCCTCCGGCTGCATCAGGTAACCGGAGTCAGGGTGGCTCCACATGGCGATACCGATATCGAGACGATCACAAAGTGCCTTGTAATACTGATACAGGACTTCGCCGCGCTCGTGTACAAAACTCAGGACCGGCGCATGCACCACGATGTAGTCGGCGCCGCAGTCCTGCGCATGGACCGCGAGCTCATGAACCGTGTCGAAATTCTGGTCTGAGACCGAGACGATAACGCCGGCCTTACCATTACATTCCTCGACGGCAATCTCGAAATTGCGCTTCCGCTCGTCGAGGCTCATCGAGAAAAACTCGCCCTGCTTGCCCGCGATGAACAGGCCCTGGATATCGAGATCGTCAATCCAGTGGCGAATATTCGCGCGCAATCCGGCTTCGTTGAGCGACAGGTCGTCGTTGAACGGGTTGAGCGCAGCCGCCCAGATCCCGCGCATGTTCTCGCGTGCAAAGTCTTTCGCATCAAGCTTTGAGTAGTTAATGGCGACGCACCTCTTCTATAATCGAGCCTCTATATCCTACCCGACTGCTCCCATGAGTACTTATCCAGATCTTCATCTCTATATCAACGGAGAATGGCGCAAGGCCGCCAGCGACATGCCCGTGATCAATCCGGCGACAGAGGAAGAGATAGGCCGTCTGCCTCATGCGGACAAAAGCGACCTCGACGACGCGTTGAGCGCCGCTGAACGGGGATTCGAGACCTGGAGGCGGGCGGCGCCGGTCGACCGGGCCAATGTCCTGCTCAAAGCGGCCGCAATTATGCGCGAGCGGCAGGATGAGATCGCGACTGCTATTACGCTGGAACACGGCAAGCCGTTCTCCCACGCCCGGCTGGAGGTGATTCGCGGCTGCGAGTTCTTCGAATGGGACGCGGGCGAAGCCACGCGCACCTATGGGCGCGTCATTCCGAGCGCACAGGGCATTCGCTACATCGTGCATCACGAGCCGATCGGTATCGTCGCGGCGTTTTCGCCCTGGAATTTCCCGATGAGCCAGCCGTGCCGCAAGGTAGCGGGAGCCATCGCCTCAGGTTGCTCGATTATCCTCAAAGCGGCCGAAGAAACGCCTGCCGGCGCGTTGCACATCGCGAGGGCGCTGCACGACGCCGGCCTGCCTCCTGGCGTTCTGAACCTCGTCTTTGGCGCGCCGGCGGAGATTTCCGACCACTTGATTCGGCAGGACAAGGTTCGACTGGTCGCTTTTACGGGCTCGACCACGGTAGGCCGGCATCTCACGACACTGGCGGCGCAGCACTTGACCCCGGTCCTGATGGAACTGGGCGGCCATGCGCCCGTGATCGTCTGTGAAGATACCGATGTGCAGGCGGCCGCTATCAGCGGGGCTATTCGCAAGATGCGTAATGCAGGCCAGGTCTGCACTTCGCCCACGCGGTTTTTTGTACACGAGAGCATCTTCGACGAATACACCGAAGCATTCGTGCGCCGCGCCGCCGAAACGGTCGTGGGCAACGGGTTCGATGAAGGTGTCGAGATGGGGCCGCTTGCCAATGAACGCCGGCCCGCGGCGCTCGCAGAGCTGGTTGAGGACGCGCTTGCCCGGGGCGCTGAGCTCCGGACCGGCGGCAGCCGGATCGGTGACAAGGGTTACTTCTTCGAGCCGACGGTACTGGCCAACGTGCCCGACACCGCCCGCGTGATGCAGGAAGAACCGTTCGGCCCGCTCGCGGTCGTCAACCCTGTCGCGTCGCTGGATGAGGGTATCGAAAAAGCGAACTCGGTGCCGTATGGGCTGGCCGCCTACGGATTTACGAACCGGGCCGACTATGTCGATCGAATGATTGCGGGCATCGAGGCCGGCAATATATCCATTAACACGCTGGAGGCATCGCTGCCCGAGACCCCGTTCGGCGGCGTCAAATCAAGCGGGTATGGCCGTGAGGGCGGCACGGAAGGCCTGCACAACTACATGATCGTGAAAAACATCTCGCACAGCCTGTCGATCGTCTAGTGAATTGACGCGCTAGAGATCGGTCCGGATCGCAAACAGCTCGGGGAAGAAACTCGTATCGAGCGCTTTTTTCAGGAATGGAACGCCTGACGACCCGCCGGTGCCCCGGCGATGCCCGATAATGCGCTGCACGGTATACATGTGCTTGAAGCGCCAGAGCTGGAACGCGTCCTCGATATCGACGAGTTTCTCGCCGAGTTCGTACAGCTCGAAGTGCTTTTCGGGGTCGGCATAGATACCGGCCCAGGCGCGCTGTACAGAGTCGTTTGCCTCATAGGGCTGACTGCAGTCGCGCTGCAGCCAATCCGCATCGATCTCGAAACCTCTTTCGCTCAGCTTGCGCAGCACGACGTCATACAGGCCCGGGGCCTCGAGCACGCGAGACATTTCGTCAAAGACCTTTTGATCGTGGCGATGCACGTCGACGAGCTTGCGGTTCTTGTTGCCGAGCAGGAACTCCAGTTTGCGGTAGGCATAGGACTGGAAGCCGGATGCCGGTCCAAGCTCGTCGCGGAATTTCAAATAGTCCACGGGCGTCATCGTTGACAGTATCGACCACGACTGTGTGAGTTGCGTCAGTATAAGTTTGACCCGTGCGATCACCTTGAACGCGTGCCGGAAATTGTCGTTCTGCACATTGCGAATTGCCGCCTCGACCTCGTGCCCTGCCAGCTTCAGCCAGAGTTCGCTCGCCTGGTGAATGATGATGAACAGCATCTCATCGTGCTCTTTGGACAAGCAGTGTTGCGCATTGAGTATTTCGTCGAGGTGCAGGTACTGCCCGTAATTCATACGGCCCTTCAGGTCCGTATGGATGCCCTTCTCAACCTCTCTGAAATTTTGAGGTTCCTTGCTCATTGCCGTTCTCCAAACGTCTCGATGGCCAGCTCGAGGAGCCGATCCATGACGTATTGCTCGTCCCAGTCTTTCTCAATATCCGGCAACTGCATGATATTGTCCATTACCCGCTTCTGCTCATCGCCGACGCGAAGTGCCTCGGCATACGGCACCTCCGGCGAGAATGTCACCATCGAATAGAGTGGCGTCCAGAGGTCGGGAAACGCATCGTGGAACTTTGCCTCGATCTTCTTGCGTAATTGAAAGCGCTTGTCCCCTGACAGGTCGCTCATTTCAACGAAGTTTCGTTTGGAAAGCTCGGCGATTGCGTCACCGTTCGGCTTGCGCGCTTTCTCGTAAGCCGGAAATATCTCGCCCCAATCGTGATCGTGCAGCTCGATAAGTCGATTGAGTTCAGCGCAGTCTTCGAACCCGCAGTTCATGCCCTGACCATAGAAGGGCACGATCGCGTGCGCGGCATCCCCGATCAGTCCCACCCTGCAATTGAATGACCACGGAAATACCTGCACAAGGAACAGCGGTGCGGGCGTCTTTTCCATGAATGTCTCTACGGGGTCTTCGAGGTAGTCCATCGCGTCCGCGAAGTTCCCGGTGAAAAAACGCTCGACGTCGGCGCGTTCGTGCAGTGACTCGAAGGACGGGTTTCCGGCGTAATTCAGGAACAGGGTGCAGGTAAATGTGCCATCGGGATTTGGCAGCGCAATCAGCATGAAGTCCTTGCGCGGCCAGATATGCAACGCGTTCTTTTCCAGCCTGTGTGTGCCGTCGGCATTGGCCGGGATATTCAGCTCTATGTAACTTTGCGGCATGTATGTCTGGCTGTAGCTGAAACGTGGCAGGTTTTGTGCAAGGCGGCGCACCTTCGAGTGGGCGCCATCTGCGCCGAACAGGTAATTTGCCTCGACGGTGATCTCCTGTTCGCCGTGCACCTGGAAAACGGCGCTCGCGGTCTCGAAGTCGACGTCGACCAGCCGATGCTCGAAGTACGTCTTAACGTTCGGCTCGGTTTCGGCGATGTCGAGCAGTTGCTCGTTGATACCGCCTCTCGAAACCGACCAGATGGCGTCGCCCTCTTTCCCGTACGGCAGAGCGCTTAGCTCGCCGTCGATACCGTGGATGGCGCGGTGATACATGGGTATCGCGTCCGCTTTCGCATTTTCGACGACACCGATTTCTTCCAGCGACCGCCAACCCCTGTCGGACAGGGCAATGTTTATCGACTTGCCCTGGTAAATGCTGGTTACCCGAGAGTCCGGGCGCCCCTCGTAGAGGCCGACCCGGTACCCGTGCCTGCCGAGCAAAATGGCGAGCAGCGAACCAACCGGCCCGCCGCCCACTACGGTGAAACTGCCCCTGGTCATCGAATGCCGCCTTTACGCGAGGAGTTCGCGCATCACCTTGCCGAAGGTGAACACGTCCTCGAACGAATTATAGAGCGGCACAGGCGCCATGCGAATAATGCAGGGCTCGCGAAAATCGGCGATGACGCCAGCCGCAATCATGTCGTCGAACAGCCTGCGCTCACGCCCGGCGACGTCCATCGAAATCTGGCAGCCGCGCTGGCCAGGATCCCTCGGCGTGATGATGCTGATATCGGCATCCGGGAATTCTGCGGCGAGCAGGTCAATCGTGTACTCGAGGTAGCCGGTCAGCTTTTCGCTCTTCGCGCGCAATGCCGGCATACCAGCTTCGGCGAATACGTCGAGGGATGCCTTCATCGCCGACATTCCCAGGATCGGCGCATTGCTGAGCTGCCAGCCTTCGGCGCCTTCCATCGGCTGGAAACCGTTCTTCATCTGGAACCGCGTGGATTTGTCGTGCCCCCACCAGCCGCCGAATCGCGGCAGTTCGAAATTTCGGCCATGGCGTTCGTGAACAAAAATTGCTCCAACGTTGCCGGGGCTCGAATTCAGGTATTTGTAGGAACACCACGCCGCAAAATCAACGTCCCATTCGTGCAGTAACAGGGGTACGTTGCCCGCGGCATGGGCGAGATCGAATCCGGCAACTGCGCCGACCGCGTGTGCCGCCTCGGTCAGGCGCTGCATATCGAACAGCTGACCCGTGAAATAGTTGACGCCGCCAAAAAAGACCATCGCGACCTGGTCGGCGTTGGCATCGATCGCGTTGAGGATATCCTCTTCCCGAATCAGGTGCTCGCCCTCCCTTGGCGCCACCTCGATGATGGCGTCGTCGGGATCGGACCCATGGAACTTCGTCTGCGTCTCGAGCAGGTAGCGGTCCGACGGGAACATCTTCGCCTCGCTGATGATCTTGTAGCGCTGTTCTGTCGGGCGGTAGAAAGACACAAACAAAAGATGGATATTGGTCGTCAGCGAGTTCATGCAGACGACTTCGGACTCGCGCGCGCCGACGATCCCGGCCATCGGGGGCGTCAGGAGTTCGTGATAGCTGTACCACGGGTTCGTCGAGTGAAAATGTCCTTCGACCCCGTACTTCGCCCACTCGTCGAGCTCAAGCTCGACGGCCGCACGAACGGTCTTCGGCTGCAGTCCGAGCGAGTGACCCGTGAAATACACGAGTTCCGGTGTACCGAGCGAAGGCAGGTGGAACCGGTCGCGATATGTCCTGAGCGGGTCCGCCTCGTCCTGTGCCCGGGCGAACTCGAGTGTCGACTCGTACTGCAAGTCAGCTCCCATTGCGCTGCGGCATCGAAACCCACCCTTCCGGCGGTTCCTTGCCCGGATGCAGCACGCCACAATCGGGACAGGTCCGCGCCGCGTCATCAGCGTAAAACGCCTGGTACAGCGGCGGCAGGTCGTCAACGATGGACTTCAGCAGCACTTCGACCCTGTGCACGAGGCTGCCGCACTCGAAGCAGTACCACTCGAAGGCATCCTTTTCGCCGGCGGGTCGCTTGGGTTCGATGACCAGTCCGACGCTGCCTTCCATCGGCCGCTGCGGCGAATGACGGACATGCGGAGGCAGCATGAAGATCTCTCCTTCCCGTATCACAACGTCGTAGAACTCGCCCTGGTCAAAGACCTTGAGCACCATGTCGCCCTCGAGCTGAAAGAAGAACTCCTCGACGGGGTCGTCGTGGTAGTCGGTGCGCTGGTTCGGGCCACCGACAACGAACGCCGTCATGTCAGCGTTCTCCCAAATCTGCTTGTTGCCTACAGGAGGCTTCAGCAGGTGCCGGTGTTCCTCGATCCAATCCTGAAAATTGAATGCAGCCAGTTTCGTCATCGTCGATTACTCCTCGATCGCCGCCGGATCATGGTCCGGCGCACGGGTGTTAGTATCTCATGCATCACCCCCATCACCGTAACCGCCGTCAATCCGCAATTACGGCGATGAACAGTGGCTGCAGGCAATATGCTCTCACTGGTCCGTAATGAGTAACGACCAAAGTTACCCTCGGCCATGATCTCGTGGGCTTCGCGCTCTGCGCCTCAATCTACGGTGAACTCATCTTTGACTTCGTCGAAGCTAATCCGGGCCGGCGCCCGGCAGCTACCGGGGCGCAGCGCAGTCAAAGGCCGCTGGCGGTCCGCATTCAATCAGCCCCCTGTGCCCGAACTTGCAGGAGGCCAGGCGATCGCTTTGTTTCTATTTGTCAGCCGTCCAGCGGGCGGTCAGCTCCTCGACTGGCGTTGCCAGTGCACAACGATACGCAACCAAAACGCGCAGTTTTTAGCGCCACACCGTCGATCATTTGCACAGCTATGAAGGTATGCGCGACCCGGCGTCACAGAGCCTTCAGATTATCGTCGCTGTTGCGGTCTATCAGCTTGTTGTAGGGGTCGATGCCAACATGGCTGGGTTCTTCGTCTACGATTAGCTCGAACGTCAAATTGCCGTCCTGCACCCGGTGTTTTTCTAGCAGCAGGACGTGCTCGTCGCCTTGTGTGACGTCGTCCGGGTTTTTCGAGAAGATGCCGATATCGATCGGCAGGTCGAGCGGCACCTCGGTCTGCGCACCCGAACCGTCGGCCTCGAACTTGCCTGCCGATACCCCTATCGAAACATCGAACCTGCCGTCGCTGCGCGCGCTTGTCGTTGCCTCTTCCACCTTCAGGTCCCATAGCGTGATGCGCTCGAAGAGATCGGTGATCAGCGCCTGCTGTTCGTCGGTCGTGGCCTGGTCGCGCAGGTGCCTGATCAGGTCGCGAGAACGCGGGTAGGGGTCGGTCTTGTACGCGGCTTCAGCGACAAAATTGCGCAGCGCCGCATCGACAGCCTGCTGACCCATGTAGTCCTTCAGCGCGTACATGACGATCGAACCCTTTCGGTAATGGATATATCCCTGGTTTTCGACTCGGTACAGCGGCAGCTCCTCGATCGCCTCACCGCCGCGACTCGACAGGTAGTTGTCCAACTCGTACTTGAGGAAACGCCGCATGATGTGGGGGCCGTATTCCCTTTCCATCAGCATCAGCGCCGAATACTGCGCAAGGGTTTCGATGATCGAGCTCTGCCCCTGGACATTGGCAGCGGAGACCTGGTGCGCCCACCATTGGTGAGCCACCTCGTGGGCACCGACGTAGTACACGTAGTCGATGTCTTCAGGATCCGTAATGTCGGCGATGAAGCCGATGTCTTCGGACCACGGCACCGTGTTGGGAAACGACTGCGCGAAGCTCGCATACGCCGGGAACTCGAGGACGCGCATCTGCCGGTACTGGTACGGGCTGTATGTCTCGCTGAAATAACTGATCGAGTCCCTCAGGCTCTCGATGATGCGCTCGACGTTCCACTCGTGGGCCGGGTGATAGAAGACCGCAAGCTGTACACCGTTGTGATCCTCGATGCGCGACGCGTAGCGGGCCGACAGCACGGCGAAGAAATTCTGCATGGGCGCATCCATCTCGTACACATAGCGCCGGCGATCGCCGTCCGTCGATTCCTCGATCAGGTAGCCCGGCGCGATCGCAACCTGGTCCGCCGACGTGGTCACGGTGGCCTTGAAGCTGACCCAGTCGGAATCCGTCCGGAATCCGATGCCCCATTGCGATTCGTCGTCGAGGTCCGCGGCCCGACGCACGGGCTCCAGCCCCTCGCGCCAGCGATCGTTGCGATCCGTGAGAATCGCGCCTTCGTTAAAACCCAGGTATGGCGCGAGTGCCTGGCTGTTGACGAAGGTGCCGTTGCCGAACACGCCGCCACCGCCGAGCAGGCTGGGGACTACATTGCCGTGCTTGAAGCCGCGCGGCGTCCTCGACACCTCGAACGTCATGCGTCGCTGCTCGCCCGGCATCAAGGGCGGCTCGAACTCGTACTGGTGCACGTTGAACTCGTCATCGGATGCGATCAGCTCCGCGCCCTCGATCTCTATCGCATCGACCTGGGTCTGAAAGCCGAAGCCGACTGGCATCTGACGGATCGCGGCACCCGTCTTGTTCTCGAAGATTTGCATGCCGCGTACAGAGAACGCGTTCGACTCAGGGTAGAGGTCGACCTCCATTTCTACGTCGGTGAATCGCGGTATCGGCTGGCCTTTGAGGTGCCCGTACTTCCTCTCGTAATTTGCCGCAAATGCCCGGTTGTCGTCGCTGGTCGTGTACTCGTTGACAACGTGCGTGTTGTAGTAGATCCAGGCCATGAGCGCGAAAAAGCCCAGGCCTGCGACGGACAGAATAGCGACGGCCGGCCGCGTCAGGTTCGCACCGAGCTTGGTCACCCGGACGCTGAGCTTCTCCAGTGGGCCGCGATTCCACAACGCGTAACCGACAACGCCGAGCACCGTCGCGAAACACAACCAGTACAACGTGTACCAGTTGGCATGGCCGAGCAGGCCATCGTAGCCGTTCATGTCCGAGTAAGGGGTGCCGCTCGTGGCGCCATACAGGTACAGCGGGTCTTCGAAGCCCGCATTCGAAAGGGTGATCAGCCCGATCAGGTAAACAACCATCACCAGCATGCCGACGTACTTGTTCGGCACGAGGATCTGCACGACAACCGACAGCACGATTGCGAGGTAGAAAAGCACGCCGTAATCGTAGAGATACCCGATTACATACAGGCCTAATTCGAGGTTCGTGTAGCCACTGAAAAGCTGGAACAGGACAGCGACCAGCGCAGTCTCGGCCAGGAAAATCAATACCACCATCAGCGCCGCGACCATTTTTGCCAGCACGAAGGTCCAGCTCGGCGCAGCTGACGCGCCCAGGATGTCCTGGTAACGGGATTCCCTGTCGCGCCAGATCAGATCGGCGCCATAAAACACGATGATGATCATCAGCGACAGAGTGACGCTACCGCTCAACACCTGGATCAGTGCACGCGTGACCGGATAGACCGGAGTGCCATAGATCTGTGATAGCGAGAAGAAGTTGCCGAGCGACAGCGCCGCGGCCAGTGCCAGCAGCACCCAGAAGAACACGCTTCGCAGAATTGCCCGGACTTCGAAACCGGTACGCGCCAGGAACTGGTGCCAGGCCACACTGGCCGAGGTCTCGGCATGCTGCGTGGAAAATCCGACGGGTCTAGAACTCACTGCGAGCGCATCGCCGTCTTCGATCTTCTTCTTGCGTTGCCGTGTCTTGCTGAGAAGGAAGTCGAAGCGCCGTACCGTGACGCCCAGCAACAGCGCGCCGATCGCAAGCCACAGTAAGCGATTGAGCAACAGCGTGCCTTCGATCGGCACCACCTGGGTGTTGCGCTCGAACACGGTCCAGTACTGCATGACCTCGCCAATGGCGGCAGAACCGGTCGGATCAACCAAGGCGGCGGCCACCCGGTAATCCATCTGCCCGAGCATGCTGGCCGCGACCTGGTAAGCGACGAGCAGTGCGATGATCACGGCATAGGCGATGCGCTGGTCGCGGGTAAGTACCGCGAACGCATAGACAATTACCGAGTTCGCGAAAAGCGCTGGCAGACCGATGAACACAGACGCATACACGTAATGCCACAGCGTAAACGGACCGATAAGGCCTGGGTCCAGCCACGGCATGAGGGTGGCCAGCGCAAACCCGAAGCTCGATGCGGCGTATACCAGGTAGGCGGCGATGAAGGCGCCGATGAAACGTGCGAGCACGTAATCAAGCTTGCCGATGCGCGTCGAATAGATTATTTCGGCCATGCGCTCGTCGGTATCGCGCAGCGCCGCACTGATCAGAAAGGCCGCGCCCACGAGCACGCCGATCATCGCTATGAAGACATGTATCTGCAGGATGGCGAACGGCGAATTATAGTTCGCGCCGCCTAGCGCCCCGATCTGGACGTTCGGACTTGCCACAGCCAGGAAGGCGAGCAGGAAAAAGATAGCGCAGCCGAACAGGAAAAGGCGGCTCTTCAGGTGATACCTGAGCTCGAATAGCAGGACGTCGGAAAACATCATGCGACCTCGGCGATATTGCCACTCGCCGACCGCAAGGTCGTGAAATAGACATCCTCGAGATCCGGCTCGTGCGCCTCGAAGCCGTCGCCAGGATCGGTATCCGACAGAACGTGCAGAATACTGCGCCCGGCGTTCAACTTGGTGGAAATCACTTTGTGCCGCGTGCTGTGTTCCTCGACCTCCTGGCGCGACACGGTTTTTGCCCATACCAAGCCGCGCAGGTCGTTAATCAGGTCGGACGGCCTGCCCTCGCGCACGATCTGCCCTTCGGCGATGATCGCCATGCGCGGACACAGGTTGGTGACGTCATCCACGATGTGAGTCGACAGGATCACGACCTTGTTCTCGCCAATGTCCGACAGCAGGTTCAGGAAACGGTTTCTTTCCTCGGGGTCGAGCCCGGCGGTGGGTTCGTCGACGATGATCAACTGCGGGTCGCCGATCAGCGCCTGCGCTATACCGAAGCGCTGGCGCATGCCCCCGGAGAAGCCGGCGAGCGCTTTCTTGCGCACGGCGTGCAGGTTGGTCTGGTGCAGCAGTCCGTCGACCAGGTCGCGGCGTTGCTTCTTATTGGTGAAGCCCTTCAGTACCGCCATGTGATCGAGCATGTTGAGTGCCGAGATGCGCGGGTACACGCCGAAGTCCTGTGGCAGGTAGCCGAGCGTCTTACGCAGCTCCGCCGGCTTATCCAAAACGTCCAGACCGTCGAGATGAATGGTCCCGGTATCCGGCTGCTGCAAGGTGGCGACGGTACGCATCAAGGTTGACTTACCCGCGCCATTCGGGCCCAGCAGGCCATACATACCGACCGGAATCCTGAGGCTCACATCTTTAAGGGCTTGTACACCGTTCGGATATGTCTTGGAGAGATTCTGGATCTCGAGCATTACTTCTCCTTATTTCCTAAACCTTGCACATCTGCACAACGCAGAAATCACGAATACCGCCAGCCGCGGCGGCTTACTAAACGGAGGGCTTTATGTTTGCGTTAAGACGAAACAGGTTGGTCGGATCATAACGATTCTTGAGCTCGACCAGCCTCGGATAATTCGGCCCATAGTTTCCGCTCGTCCTGCCCTCAGTGTCGATGTGGAGGTTTGTATAGAAACCGGCCATATGGGGTTCGAGTGCATAGTAAAACTCTCGCACCGCCGCAATTCCCGCCTCGTTTTGTGCCGGGTCGCGCGACGAGTAGCCGATGCCATAATTGAGTGCAACATTGCGATGCGCAAAAGCGGTCGCATCCGGCGCGACCCGTGCCGTGGCGCCGCCGAGATGCTGGAACCAGGACGCCGTCGCGCCGCGGTTCGCGAAGTCGACCATGATTTCGATGACTTCCGGAGTAAGCGCGTTCAGGTAACCGGACTTCAGGTACTCCTGGCCCCCGTGCGCCATCAGTCCGTCCCACTTGGTTTGAATCTCGGCATACGACTGCGGGCCTAGCTCTCCCCCGATCAGTCCCGGAAACTTCATCATCGGGGCAAGCGCCTTTTCGCCGGCTGCATGATCGCCTGACCAGGTAACGCCGACCATAGAAATCATATTGCCGTTTCCATCGGGTACAAAAAATGGTTCGATATTGGCCTCGTCGGGCGCCGTTTCCAGCAGCTCTGCGTAGAATTCGAGAAAATCCCGGTCTATCGCATAAATCAGGTCACCGCCGTAAACAGTGGGATTGAACGGATGCAGGCGGAAGACGAATTCGGTCACGACGCCGAAGTTGCCGCCACCGCCCCGCAGACCCCACAGAAGATCCGCGTTCTCCTCGTCACTCGCACGCACGACATCGCCGTTTGCGGTAACGACCGTCGCCGACAGCAAGTTGTCGATGGCCAGTCCCATCAGGCGATCCGTCCGCCCCATGCCGCCGCCTAACGTGAATCCACCGACACCCGTGTGTGAAACCGTGCCCGTGGTGGTCAGCATTTCATGTGCCAGAGTGGCTGTATCGAGGTGTCCCAGCAAGGCGCCACCATCCACACGCGCTGTCATCGCTCCTGCGTCGACATCAACCGAATACATCTTTGACAGATCAATCATCATGCCGCCGTCAGACGTACTTTTTCCGGGGAAACTGTGGCCACCGCCCTTTACGGAAACGAGAAGATTACGATCGCGCGCAAAATTGACGGCGTTGACTACATCATCCGTACCGGCGCATTGCACAACTATCGCAGGCCGCTTGTGATCGAACATTCCGTTCCA
>JAACFB010000079.1 GCA_009937615.1 Gammaproteobacteria bacterium
GGCTCTTCTTCGATTGTCTATGGGTTCTGGATATATGATCGATGCGATGCTGGCCCGCCGCTCGGCGGGCCAGCTTTTCTGTTATGTTCCCCATGGGCGTTTAGTTTGGGGCCAGCGATGAATCATGGAAGCTGCCTGTGTGGCGACATTGCGTGGACGGTTGACGGCGAATTTACAATGCTCGTCAACTGCCATTGCTCAATTTGTCGAAAAGTACATGGATCCGGCTACGGCGCATTTGTGGCCTCTTCTGCAGAGGGCTTTCGCTGGGTCTCGGGAGTAGAGAGTATTCACACCTATCAGTCATCGGAAAACGGGCAGCGACCGTTTTGCCCCCGATGCGGGTCCGGCGTGGCCGTTGTGATGGAAAAGCTGGCTTATATGCCAGCCGGTAACCTGAGCGGGGACATCACGCGATCGCTGGACAGTCACATCTTCGTTGCGCACAAAGCCTGTTGGTTCGATGTCTTCGACGATGCGCCGCAGTTCGACGAATTTCCGCCAAACTATCCGGGTATTCCCGTCGATAGTGAAGCCCGCTCGCCCGCCACGGAGGACGCAGTGGGCGGCAGCTGTTCGTGCGGCACCGTGCAGTACGAGTTTGACGGCCCGGCGGACCGGATGGTGCATTGCCATTGTGAAGATTGCAGGAAGAGCCGCAGCGCGCCATTTTCGACGAACGTATTTGTATCACGGGACCGGTTCCGCTGGATCGCGGGCACGGAAAACGCGGTCCACTTCGAGGACTCGACTTCGATACACCTGCCGGTGTCGTTCTGCTGTGTCTGCAGTTCGCCGCTGCCAGTGCATCTCGATGGCTCTTCGTACGTAATACTGCCTGCCGGGGCGATCGATCAGGACCCGGGCATCAGGCCCCAGGCACATATCCGTGTCGCGTCTAAGGCGTCATGGGACGAGATTACCGACGATTTGCCGCAGTTCGACGGAGACCAAATAGACTAGTTTTTGCGTGACTCGGGCTGCGTGAAATCTGCGCGTATCAGGGCCTCATCGTTATGCGCGGTAGTAAAAGTCTTGCAACGAGCGCCCTGGTAACTACTGGAAATTAATAGTGAAATTTCCTTACCGCCCAATCTGAAAATCCGCGCGGCGGTGGTTCGATGAATTCGGCTCGCCTATGGGCGACCCTCCCCTCGCGGCCGAAATTCTCAACGGCAACACTTTCCAATAGGTGCCGCAACGTCACAACCACTCGACCGGCCCGTAGCGGAAGTATCGCAGCCAGGTGATGCTGAAAGCCGCTTGGGCGGCGAAGATGATGATGGCAATAATCTCAACGGTACCGGCGCCGTACTTGCCATACCAGCCCGGACCAAATCCCCAGAAGAGCCAGACGGTGATTATTCTCTGCAAAAGGTAGTTGCTCAGCGCCATTCGCGCGTCCCGATCAAGCTGATCGACGGGGGCGCCGACCCGATATCCGGCCGGCACATGTACGAACACTTTCATAAGCTGGTGCCCGATGCCGACGCCGTCTGCCTGCCCGACATCGGTCATTATCCGCAGACCGAGGCACCGGCGGCGGTCCTCGCGGAACTCGAGGCTTTCCTCTAACGCCAGGCGACCCGCAACGCCATGACCTTATCGACGGGCCGGCCAGCCCGGTGCCCGCCGACAGCGGTTCGGGTCAGGCGATAGCGCCGATCGTCACCTGCAACCACAGGAACAATCAATGCCAGCCCGAACAATAGCGCTGGAATCCCCGGAACTTTGAAACCCAGGGCGGAGCTCAGTTCTCTGGGCAGGATGTGTCCCTGGCCGGTCTGGCCCGGTTTCATGAAACCATGAGGCAATGGTGACGTAGCTCTGCTAGCCTTGGAAGTATCCATCATGCAGAGGATGCAACAATGAAAAAAACAGGTGCGATACTCCTATTGGGTCTTTTTATGTCCGCGTGCGGCCAGCAGGCCGGCGACGGAGCGCCATTCACACCACGCGATACCGAGTGGCAGGCTGCCATGAATGCCGGCGACGTCGAAGGGATCGCCGCACTTTACGCTGACGACGCGCGATTGATGCCGCCGAATCTCGAGGCGGCAACCGGGAAAGACGCCGTTCGCGAGGCGTTCGGGGCCATGATCGATGCCGGCCTGAGCATTGAACTCAACGCCGTCGAGCACAGGTCCGGGGGCGATATCGCCTACGTCGTGGGTACCTACAAGCTCGTAAACGGCGACGATGTCATGGACCAGGGTAAGTACATTGAGACCTGGCATCGCAACGCCGACGGTGAGTGGCTCATGAATAACGACATCTGGAACAGCGACATGCCCGCCGCGGGCGGCAGTGCTGATGCCGGTGTCGATGAGGATGACCTGGTCGCCTATGCGCGAGCGGCGGCACCGGCCGAAGTGGGCGCCAATGCAACCATCGTGATCGACGGTGAAGTCGCGGTCGAAGGCAACAACGGCTGGACCTGCATGCCCGAGACGATGCCGGGTGATCGTGCGCCGATTTGTGTCGACGACGTCTGGGCAGAAATGATGACGGCAGTCGGGTCGCAGGCAGCGTACGAGGCATCAAGGATCGGCATTTCGTACATGTTGCAGGGCGAGCCGTCCGGCAGCGGGGTAAGCAACTCGGACCCCTATCACGCGGATCACGTGAATGCGGATGATTACGTGGAAACCGGCCCGCACCTGATGGTGATTGCGCCGAAGGAAATGATTGCGAACATCAGCGACGACCCGTCGTCAGGCGGCCCGTTCGTGATGTGGAAGGACACCGACTACGCACACATCATGATTCCTGTCGAATAGGTCGATGAGCGTTTGCTAGGAATTTGGTTTTTGATCACCCGGAGCATGAATCGCTCCGGGTGATCAACCTGGTGGTATCTAGTTCCTGATTCTGTGGAATTCGACTTTCAGCCACAACTGTACCCGGTCGCCTATCTGGATGACCTTTTTCTTCCTGTTGGGGCTGCCGTTTTCGTACCCCTCGTATCTGTAGATATCGGCAAATTCGGCTGTAACAACCCGGACGTCGTCAGATTCATGCAGGACCGATGCGGTGGTCCACTCGATTCGTCCGTCGCGACTCACTCGACCGTCAATCATCTTTTCCAGGAACAAGGTGCAAAGTACGGTCGCGGACTCACCCGGCGCCGTGTCCGTGCTGAACGTGTCACCGCACATCAGCTTCCGATGAACGAGTTTGTCATCGATGACTTCGTCCCCATTAAGATCGACGCCCCGGACGAGTAGGTAGCGGCTTTCGGGGCATTCACCATCTTCATTACGCACGAACAGCTGGGCCTTGCCCTGGTCCTGGCCGTCGTCGGTTGGCACAACGACAGTCGCACAATCACCACTCAAAGTACCGCCGAGCGGATCGGGATCGGGAGCACCGTCGAGTTCAAACGAAACGTATCGGTGATTGTTGGAATCAATCTTGTCGGAGAAGACGCCGAGGTTTGTATCGGGATAGGTAATAAGCTGTGTCTGGAACGTGACGATTCCCGATGTGTTGGAGCCCTGTCCACCATTGGCATTGTCATTCTGCTCTATGGCAAACAGGTCGGTGCCTTTGCCGGTGCGACCCTTGGACAAGCGAACTTCGATGTCGAAGCTCGATACTGTGGCATCCGGAGCCACGTCGACCGTCGCCGTCAGGCTCTGGTCGTCATGAACGACGACATTCGTTACCGTAACGCCGCCTGTCTTCTTCGAGCCCGACACGAAAAATTTCACGGCAGCACCCACCTCGAAGTTGGCGCCCGTGATGTCGACGTCCAGTCCGATGGCGCCCTGCAGCGCCGATGACGGATTCGCGGAACTAACCTGCGGATCCTGGGCAAGCGCGACGCCGGACAGCAGAAGCGTCATTATCGTTAAGAGCGGCATTATTCGTATGTTCATGCTGAGTCCTCCAGTACCTGGATGGGTCTTTGTTTTTCGATCGTCCGGGGCCCGACGTAGATATAAGGGGCCCAGTAAAAAGGGTGTTGCAGGTCACCGTTTCGTTTCGCGGTTCTCTGCGCGGTAGCCAGCGCGGCAGCAGCACTCCTCGGGGGGGTATTTACGGCGAGTTCCTGATACATGCGCGTCATCACGTCGACGGACGACATGTCGTTGACTTCCCAGAGTGTCGCCACGACCGACTCGCTGCCCGCGTACAGAAACGCACGCGTCAGGCCGACGAGCTCGTCGCCAGCCGGAATGGCATTGAAATAACCGCCCGTCAGGCCTGTTTCACAGGCACTCAGGGTCACGAGCTCCGCGTTGAGCTGCATTTGCATCACCTCGTGGACCTCCAGCAGGCCGTCCTCGTGCTTGTCGGCTTCGAGCTGCAGCCCGGAGAGCATCGGGCTGATCAGGTTGAAATAACCGTGCGTGGCAAAGTGCAGCATGCTGAACTGCGGCGCTAGCGCCTTGAGTTCGCTTTCAGTCGCGGCGACTCCCTCGAGCAGTCGCGATCGCGGTTCGAAGATAGCCTCGATGGATCTTGCCTCGTGCGGCGCATAATGCAGCCGACTGCTCGCAGGCGCCACGGCAAGCAGGCCCTTGCTATCTGCCCGCGAGCGCAATGGCGCTTGCAGGGCTGCCGCGGTCGGCAGGTAGGCAATCGTGACATCCTCGATCATCAGGCGGGCCGGGTCTTCGGGCGTTGCCCCCAGGACGGCGAATGGCACGTAATTCAGAACCCCATGTGGAACGAGATAGACATGTTCCTTGCCGACGAGCCAGCCAGCGTCCCTTACGGGAGCGACCAGGATGTCGCTCAGGCCGTGTGCAGGTTTCAACCAGGCGTTGCCACTGGCGCGCTCTATCAGGTCACGCAGCAGTTCGACGCGGGCACGCAATTCGCCGCGGTCGATCGGCGTCGATACAGCACTGATGTTCTCTCGGGAAAGCGCAAACACGGTCACCGATTTCGGACCCACCACGAACTCGAGAAGAACCTCGTCTGCAGCGAGCTGTGCCTGTACGTCCGAAGCAGTTGGAACCTGCGCGGCTCGGCCAATATCCGAAAACCGGTCGTCGAGAAAGTCTTCGTACGCTCGCTCTGCGGCGATCAGCTCAGCGGAAAACGTGCGCAGGGCCGCCTGCCGCTGTCTCGGGGACGGCAATGATTCCTCGGTGCGCAACAGTTCCTGCAGGTTGCGGATCCGCGTACGGTACTCCGCCTGTTGCCGCCTTCTCTCGGGGGACTGCTCGACGATGCTCGCACGTTCCACCTGGCCCGCGAAGGTTCGGGCACGGAGTTTCTCGGCCGTTTCGAAGGCCGAATCGGTACCACCACTCTCGAGCTGCAGACGAACCAGCTCGGTGTATACCTCATCCTTGTCCTGCAGGTAGCCCGAGCGAAACCGTTCTTCCCGCAGGCGTCCGCGAATGGATTCGATAATCTCCACAGCCGAATTCAGTTCGGCTATTGCGGCCGCCTTGTCGCCGAGCGAATCCAGTGCCAGGCCGTGACCGAAATGCAGTTGCCAGGCGATGTCCGGATCACCTGTGGGAGACAGGACGGCTTTCGCGCCAAGGTAGTTCTCGGCGGCGGCGGCACTGTCGCCGGCAAGCCTGTCCGCGTCGGCAATCGCAAGCTGGGCTTCGGCCTGGCCATATCGAAGCCCGATATCCCGGGCGAGATCGTGTGCCCGGACGGCAATGCGTCGCGCGTCGGCATATTCTTCAAGAGCAGTCAGCGAGAAGCTGAGACCTATCAGCGCGCTGACCTGGTGGGCCGCGGTTTCTTTCTCGTCCGCTCGCTCCAGCGCTCGCTCGAAGAACTGCATCGCCTTGTCCGGGCGTTTCAGGCAAAGCTGCAGGTAACCGAGCGCGTTCAGGTTGATCGTCGTGCCGAGGTTATGATCCAGGCTGACGGCGAGATCCAGCGCATCCCGGAACAGTTGCTCGGCGTTGCCGGAGTCACCGAGGGACAAATAGAGCGCTCCGAGGTCGTGCATCACTTCGATCAGCCCGGCCTGCGCCCCGATTTCCCGGTATGCGTCCAGCGCGTCCCGGTGCAGCTTCAGCCCCTCATCAAGTTGCCCACGCTGGATGAGCGCGCTGGCTTTGCCACTCAGCCACGAGGCATGATCCTGGTGCATGCCCGCTGCATCGCTCAGCGTAATGGCACGATCGTAATGTTGCAGGGCCAGTTCCGGTTCGCCGAGGCCAAGGTATGCATTGGCGATATTGCCGTGGTCCTGGCTCATTGCGACACGGTTGTCGAGCTTTTCACTTATCTCGAGGGCCTGCTGGTAGTAATCGAGCGCCTCGCGGAAGTGACCAAGCAGGTAGTGAACGCCGCCGATGTTGCCGAGCGTATCGCCGACCCCGCGCGGAAAGTCGGTCCCTGAGTAAATCTCGAGTACCTTGTTGTACTGGGCAAGAGATATGTCGTACTCGCCGCGCTCGTCGAGCACCAGGCTGAGGTTATTGAGTGTTGCCCCCTCGAGCCTCGCGTCACCAATCGATCGGCCGATCGCCGACGCCTTTTCGAATGCCGCGGTCGCTGCACCGTAGTTTCCAATGTGCCAGTCCAGCAGCCCGAGAACGTTAAGTGACTTAGCCTGGCCGTTGAGGTCACCGAGCGCCTCGCGAGCTGAAAGCGAGAGGGTGAGATACGTTCGGGATTCGTCGTAGCGGCCGAGGCGCCAGTGGCAGGCGCCTAAGTAGTGGTGCGCCGCTGCCAGGTTGAATGCGTCGCCTTGTTCTTCATAGGTCGCCGCCAGCTCCATGAACAGAGGCAACGCGGGTTCGGCACCCTCGGTACGGTACAAGGCCTCTGCGTCGCGGAGTTCCTGCGCCATCTGCTGGCCATGCACGGCCGAAGACATCAGCAGGCAGAGCGCGACAAGCGGCAAGGCTACGGAATGAGTAAGCCGGAAGGACATGGGAGTCAGTCCGCGACCGTGAAGCTTATGTGGCTGGAACTCACGGCCTTGTCGCCGACGACGTAAGCGTCGATCTTCACGTAGTAATTCGCTCCGGGGGCGAGCCGGATGTGCGATGGAACCCGGAATTCCGGAGCATCGGCGAACGAATCGATAACGATTCGCCCGTAATCGTCGACGATACGGACCGAGTAATGCATCGCGTCATCGACGGGCGTCCAGCGCACCATCATTCCGGCCGGGCTGACAGTCTGTCCTTCCGTCGGGAAGATCAATGCCGGCATGGTTTCGGGTTGGCGAACGTTGCGCAGCTCGGCGTGGTCGCTGGGTATGCTTTCGAGGTCGGGCCGGAGCCAGAACGACGTGACGGCCACGACAGCTACCGCGGCGGCGATGGCGATATTGCGGAGACCCGGTGTGGCCCCGTCGCGGCGGGTGGCCGGCAATCGGAATGCATTAGCGACTCGCGAGGCGCAGTATGGGCAGTCGGCGATATGCGCTTTGAGCGCGGTAATGTCTTCATCGGGCGATAGCGGCTTGATCAGTCGTGCGATCCGGTCGTCGCCGGGGCACGAGTTGCCGGGCGACGTCTGCAGCCCTTTCTGCTGGTCGAGTAGCAACCGCAGTTTTTGTTCATTCATGTTGGCACTCGGGAAACATCGCACATGTAATTCTTATACACGGACAATATTTCTCCGGGATTCAAAAAAAGTCAGTCGGACAGGATCCGCCGCATCTTGCTCAGGGCGCGATTGACCAGGATGCGAACCCTGTATTTACTCGGGATCCCCAGGACTTGTGCGACCTGGTCAAGGGTGAGGTTCTCCTGGAAACGTAAACGAATCGCGATGCGCTCGTCTA
>JAACFB010000022.1 GCA_009937615.1 Gammaproteobacteria bacterium
TTAGCGTGCCAGCGACGATCAGCGTCGCCAACGTCTCGTTCACAGAGAATATTTTATTCACACATCGGGGGCTCAGCGGACCGGCCGCGCTGCAGGCTTCGAGCTACTGGCTCCCGGGTAACGACCTCGAAATCGATTTGCTGCCCGCGGCAGAGGCCGGAGAGCTGCTACGACAAGCCAAGTCCACCCAGCCCAAGGCGCTGCTGCGAACCGTCCTGGCCGAATACCTGCCGCGCGCGCTGGTCCTCGAGTTACAGCAGCTGTTCTGGCGGGAAATGGCGGACAGGCCGGTTGGCGAACTGGCAGACGCGTTGCTGAATGGTATTGCGAAGCAGCTGCATCGCTGGGTTATCCGGCCCGCGGCAACCGAGGGCTATCGAACGGCGGAGGTGACGCTGGGCGGCATCGATACCGCCGAGCTGTCATCGAAAACGATGGAGTGCAGGCGCAAACCCGGCTTGTTCTGCATCGGCGAAGTCGTTGACGTGACGGGGCACCTGGGTGGCTTCAATTTTCAGTGGGCCTGGGCCTCTGCACACGCTGCAGGACAGGCCGTCTGATAAAGACCATCTGCCGCGCCGCCGCCATATCCTGGGCTGATTCTTATCGACAGAAGAAACCCAGGATCTCCACCATTGCCTCGGTATCGAAACGGCAGTAGCGAAGCAGCTGCGTTTCGAGTTCCGCTTTGCGATCAGGCGTCGTTTCGGGGTCGATGGCTTCAATAAAGCCGTCAGCCGCGCCGGTGCCCTCCTTTATCCCTTCGAGCCTCGCATAGTCCCTTTCCGGGTTAATTGTCGGCATGACGGCTTTGATCGACCAGGAGCCGAGCATCTTCGGATGATAATAATTTGCCTTGACGACCGGTTGCATATCGAACAGCCGGTCGATGACTTTTTGAAGCGGCGCCGCAAGATCGGGGTAGAGTTCGACCAGGTTGTTGATTACGCCCTTTTCGTAAGCGGTCCACATGAGCACTGGACCCGAGTCGCCCAGGCACCCGATCAGCTCCAGGGCGAGATTGCGCATCGGCGGCCCACCCGAGAGATCGAGAAATTCTTTGTGGCGCATGCCCTGGAGCGTTCCATCGCCGGTACCATCGTCGATATGGCAGGACCACTGTACGGCCAGGGGCTGGTAAGGCCGAGTGCCGGCCCAGAACGGCACGGGAGGCGCGATCGTTTCGAAATCGAGGTAATAGCGCGGATAGGCCAGCGCCTCGAACGCCAGCTTCGCGCCGTCGAGAATCTCCGGCTCACCCGAACAGGTGATGCGATGAATACGTTTCTGCGTTTCGGCTGAAATGTCCTCAATTTGCACGTCACGAATATCGCGGCACCCGAGTGCGATGTAGTTGCCCAGCTTGGCCTTGCCGCCACCCAGCCCGGCGATCGGGTACTCGGTGTCAGTCGGCCAGCAATGGCTGATGAACTGGCATTCGTAGGGTTTGCTGCATTGGCCGCCGACGTGGACGTCGGGCAGCGGCCCCGTCACCGCATCGCGCGCTGTAGCAATCAGGTCGATGACCGTCGGTTCCAGTGTGCGGACCTCGTCGGTCAGATCGTGCTCCGCCAGCAGGCCCTGATACTGGCCGTCGCCCGGGTACACGAACTGGTTATTGATGTGCGCCAGCGAGATCGTCGTGACGTTCAGGCCAACGTGGCGCATGACCCAGTCCTGGATCGCACAATCGAGCACGTGGTAATCCTTGACCGAGGTGGACGCCTTGACCTCGATTGCCCGCCAGCCGTCACCGTCCGGGATCAGCACGTCAACGCGAACGAGAATACCTTCATGCCGAAACGTCGCCTCGAAAATCGGGAAGTCGGCGCCACTATCGATCAGCTGCCGGGTTTGATTGAGCATCAGCGGAACGCGCTTGTCGAATTCGATCTCGACCGACCCGGGCGTGCCGTAAAGCTGCTGCGAAATCTCGCCGACCCGGTACCCCGTTTCCCATAGCGACTCGGTCTTTGCGGAAATTTCGCCAAGCTCCGGGTGATGCTTCTCGAGATGAAGCCGCTTCGGGCACTGCCACGCCGCGATCAGCTTCGATTTCGAGAGGTATGGATTCCTTACGGCCATAAAAGCAGGTCAGGTCTGTTTTCGGGGCACGCGGCCCGGTATATATTTTGCCGAGAAATTGCCCCGGGCCCTTTTTCCAGCACCCCGATGGTAACATCGGCAGTGGCGTACAAATCTGAACATAATTAGGAGACAACCCGTGAAAATCCTGTTGGCACTCATCATGTTGTCCGTAACTGGCCTAGTCCAGGCGGCCAATGAAATCGATATGAAAGTCGAGGCGGCGCTGGCCGCGGAATCGCGGCCCGAAGCAGATCGGGTCCGCGACGATAATCGACTCCCTCTCGAGACACTGAATTTTTTCGGCATGAAGGACAATATGCGAGTGCTCGAGTTGCTGCCGGGCCGCGGCTGGTACACGCGAGTTCTCGCACCCGTCCTGGCCGACAACGGCAAACTATACGTGGCGATCGGCACCGATCGTGTCGAAGAGGATCTGCTCGGCGAACCCGGCTTTGAAAAGGTCGAGGCATTGAAGACCTCGGCTAATCACCGTCGCTCGGAGCAGCGCGGCGTCTACCTCGTTGATCCCTTCGATTTTGGCGTGACGGACCTCGACATGGTCGTGACGTTCCGCAACATGCATAATTTTCAGAAGGAAACGCGCGATATCATCAACTCTGCGGTCTTCAAAGCGCTCAAGTCCGGGGGCATCTATGGCGTCGTCGACCATACCCAGCGGCACATGGAGCCCGCTAATAGCGAGAATCGCCGGCGCATAGATCCGGTTGTGGTTATCAAGGAGCTGCTCGACCTCGGCTTCGAATTTGTCGATTACTCGGACCTGCACTTCCGCGCCGACGATGAACTGGAATACGAAGTCGGCCGTCGCTCTGTCAGCGGCAATACGGACCGGTTTACGCTCATGTTCAGAAAGCCTTGATACACCTGGAAACAAGGTCGAGTTACGCCCGTTCGGCAGGCATTGGACCGACGCCTTATTATTTATCGACGGATTCTCTGTTACGCTTGGAATAAGGCACTGCCCGCGCGCCAATCAAGAACAAGAGCCGGGCAGTCTTCAGATGAATAATGCAGTCGCGGAGTCGCCGTGCATGGCTCAAACTCGAGGATTCAACTATGAATAAGCTAATTCCCCTGCTCCCTTTGCTCCTGGTGGTGACAGCCTGCAGCCAAGGTCCTGTACCTGCCGACACTTCGGTGATCACATCCCGCTCGGATGCCTGGGAGGCCGCTCTCAATGCAGCCGATACTGATGCAATCGTGGACTTCTACACGAGCGATGCGCGTCTTCTTCCGCCCAACGGCGAGATGTCGAGCGGCAAGGATGCGGTGCGCGCTGTATTTGGTGGCATGATCGAGGCCGGTATCGGTGGCGATCTCACCTCCATTGACGCCGTGGTAGTTGGGGATATCGGCTACAACGTCGGCACGTATACGCTGACAAGCGGTGACGCGCTCGTGGACCGCGGTAAATTCATCGAAACCTGGAGCCGCGGCAATGACGGCCAGTGGCGCATTGCCAACGACATCTGGAACAGCGATCTGCCGTTGGCAACGTCGGAAACAGAGCCACACAGTGCCCACGTCATGATCCTGCATGAGGTGGAAAATGCCGAGCACTGGCTGGCCGCGTGGCGCGGCGAAGACAGCCGCCACAAGTTGTTCAGGGATAACGGCGCGGCTCACGTTCACACGTTCCAGAATGCCGCCGACCCTAACCTGACCGGGCTCGTCATTGCCATCAACGACATGGCTGCGTTCGAAGCGATGCTTGCATCGGAGGAAGGCCAGGCGGCAGCAGCCGAGGATGGCGTCAAGATGGATACAATGATCATCATGAGTGAGGCCGAATAAGTTCCGCCACGACATAAGGGGCAGGTTTATTATCACCAGAGAGTAAACCTGCCCTGATGCTTGATAAGGGGACGTTGGCTTGGAAAAATTCACGGACCAGACGCCGAACGGGTAAAGAGCCACCTCCGTCGATTTCTGGAACTCGGCCAGCGCCGCTGGCTGGCGAAATGTCAGATCGCGAACGAAAGGCCGAAACAGCGGTCAGATTTCGTTTCCCACAGATTCACGGGGCTGCCCCCGTTTTTTGGCGCTGCCGGGAGAACATTGAGGTCAATACGGTGACCACAGGCCCTCGGTTAAGGATAGAATGCACGGTCTTTGCTGGATCGGGCGACTGCGTTATTGTGGGGCGTTCGTTTGCAAGCGGCGCCTATCCGCAAAGCGCCAACGGGATCGTAGAGTTGCATAAAAACAGGCAAAAAACGCACAGCTCTGGGCAAAAGCACCGCACGCCGCGACGCGGGCACCTTTCGATGATGGCTGCCTGATGCGGGACTATTTTCTTCGTCGCCTGATGCTGATCCCGCCGACGCTGATCGGTGTCACGATAATTGTATTTGCCATAACCCGGCTCGTGCCCGGGGGACCGCTCGAGCGCGCCATCATGGAGATGCAGATGATGGGCTCCGACGGCGGCACCACAACGAGCATGACCTCGGGTCAGGATATGGCGATCTCTGACGAGCAGCTCGAACGACTCAAGGAATACTACGGTTTCGATAAACCTGTCCTCGAAAGTTATTTCGTCTGGCTGGGCAAGGTCGTGCGCGGCGATCTCGGCGACTCCTACCGGTACAACGAGCCTGTCTGGGATGTCATTTCGGATCGGTTTCCGGTTTCGCTCTACTACGGTATCGTCACGCTGATCATTACCTACTCCGTCTGTATTCCGCTCGGAATTCTCAAGGCGATTCGCCACAAGACCGTGGTCGACAACATCACCTCCATCCTGATTTTTGTCGGCTACGCAATACCCGGCTATGCGCTGGGCTCTTTGTTGCTGCTTTACTTCTCAGTCCGACTCGACTGGTTTCCAATAGGCGGGTTTGTCAGCTACGACTTCGCCGACCTGTCGCTATGGGCAAAAATCGGTGACCTCGCGAGCCACTCCGTGCTGCCGCTAATCTGCTACCTGGTCGGCAGCTTTGCGCTCGTGACACTGCTCCTGAAGAATCACCTGATGGACAATCTGGCTGCGGACTACATGCGCACCGCCATTGCCAAAGGCGTCAGTTTTCGCAAGGCGGTAACCCGTCACGCGATGCGCAACTCTTTAATTCCGATCGCCACGACCTTCGGCCAGAACATAACGCTGCTCGTATCCGGTTCGTTCCTGATCGAAACCATATTCGACATCGACGGTTTCGGTCTGCTCGGCCTTACCTCGATTGTCGATCGCGATTATCCGGTCGTCATGGGTATCGTACTGCTCAGCAGCTTCCTGCTCCTGATCGGTAACATCATTTCCGACTTCCTGGTTGCGCTCGTCGATCCCCGCATCCGTTTCCGCTGACCCTGAATTGATAATCCGATGTTTCGACTAAACCCACAAACTGCGAAAAAGGTACGCCGCTTCAAAGCGATCAAGCGCGGCTATTATTCATTTCTCGCTGTGGCCATCGTCGTCGTCATTACTGCGTTCGGTGAGTTGCTCGTCAACAGCCGCGCGCTGTTCGTCAGTTACGAAGGCGACTGGTATTTCCCAACCTATACCAAGTTTCATCCGGGCACTGACTTCGGCCTGGACTACGACTACGAAGTCGATTATCGCGCGCTGCGTGCGCAGTGGCAGGAGCAAGGCAGCGATAACTGGTTGCTGATGCCGCTGGTGCCGTATAACCCGTTCGAGAACGACGCTCGCGACCAGGCATTCAAGCCGACGGCCCCCTCGTGGAGTACCCAGCATTACCTGGGCACCGATTCGACCAGCCGGGATATTCTCGCACGGCTGTTTTATGGCATCCGGATCGCGCTGTTATTTTCTTTCGCTTTTGTCGGTGCGGTCTACTTCGTCGGCATAGCCGTCGGCTGCGCGATGGGATTCTTCGGCGGCACATTCGATCTCTTGTTTCAGCGCCTGATCGAAATCTGGTCGAACATTCCATTCCTCTATATGGTCATCATCGTGTTCTCGGTGATCCCGGACACCTTGAGCGTCGGCTTTCGGATTACCGTGCTGCTATTGGTCATGGTGCTGTTCTCATGGACATCGATGACCTACTACATGCGTACTGAGACCTACAAGGAAAAGGCCCGTGACTATGTGGCGGCAGCCCGTATCATTGGCGCGTCAAATACGCGTATTATTTTCAGGCACGTCCTGCCCAACGTGATATCGACGCTCGTAACATTCATGCCGTTCACGGTAATTGGTGCGATAGCTGCAATAACTGCCCTGGATTTTCTCGGCTTCGGCCTGCCGCCGCCGACCCCGAGCCTCGGTGAGCTGCTGAAACAAGGGCTCTCCACCCTGCGGACCGCGCCCTGGATAGTCACCTCGTCGTTTGGAACGCTAGTCGCTATCCTGACTCTGGTGACGTTCATCGGCGAAGCCGTACGCGAGTCATTTGATCCAAAAAAATTCACGATGTATCGATAGGGAAAACTATGAGAACCCGAATCAACTCTCTTGGAGCGCTGGCCGCGCTATCGCTTCTGCTGGCAGCCTGCGGCGGTGACGACGCTACTGACGAGGCCCTTGAAGAGCGCGACAACAGTGCAGATGTTGCGGCCTATTATCGGGACAACCCTGACTTCTTCTCGTTCAAAACCCCGGATGATCTGCCCGCAGATCTGGTCTGGGAAAACGGCATGGACTTACCGGACCTGGGCTCACCGGATGCAAAAAAGGGCGGCACGTTCAATTATTTTGTAGCCGACTTTCCGCGAACCCTTCGCCGAGTGGGCCCCGATGCCAACGGCCCGTTTCGCGGCTGGATACTCGACTTCATGGTGCCGTCGATGGCGATCATCCATCCCACGGCTGACGGCTTCTACCCCGGACTGGCCGAGTCCTGGGCGATCATGCCCGAGGAGCGTACGGTCTATATCCGGCTCGACAAGAATGCCCGCTGGTCCGACGGCGAACCGATAACGGCTGACGACTATCTGTTCATGTTCTTCTTTTATCATTCAGAAGACATCGTCGCACCCTGGTACAACAACTGGTACAAAACGCAGTACACGAATATCACCAAGTACGACGACTACACAATATCCATGACGCGACCGCTGATTCGGCCGCACTTTGAAGACGCAGTGCTGGGACTGTCACCGATGCCACAGCACTTTTACAAAGAACTTGGTGAAGACTACGTCGAACGCTACCAGTGGCGATTCGTGCCGACACCGGGAGCCTATATCGTCAAGGACGAGGACATTCGGAAAGGAAGGTCGATCACGCTGACGCGGCTCGAGGACTGGTGGGCCAAAGACAAGAGATTTTTTCGTAACCGCTTCAATGCCGACAAGGTCCGGCTCACCGTGATTCGCGACGACGCCAAGTCGTTCGAGGCCTTCAAGCGCGGCGATATCGACATGCTGCGCCTGAATACCTCAGAACTCTGGTACGAGAAGCTGCCGGATTCCGATCCTGACGTGCGGAGCGGCTACATCCAGAAGGCCATCTTCTACAATGACATTCCTCGGCCAACCTATGGACTGTGGATCAATACGGCCAAGCCGCATCTTGACAATAACGACGTTCGTATCGGCATCCATCACGCGTCCAATTGGCAGCTCGTGATCGACAAGTTTTTCCGCGGCGACTATGCCCGCATGCGCACGTCTGCGGACGGCTATGGTAAGGCTACGCACCCGACGCTGCAGCCAAGACAGTACGATATCGTTGCAGCCCAGGAGTACTTTGCCAAGGCAGGATTTTCCGAGCGCGGTGACGACGGGGTGCTTCGCAACGCGGCCGGTGAGCGGCTGTCTTTCACATTGACTACACCTTACTCGACGCTGACCGACGTGCTGACCATTCTCAAGGAGGAGGCACTGAAAGCGGGGCTCGAGCTCCGAATAGAAGTACTCGACATGACCGCCGGCTTCAAAAAAGCCAATGAAAAGAAGCACGATATCCAGCTGACCGCGTTAAACGTCGGCGACCGCTATCCTCGCTACTGGGAGACCTACCACTCCGACAACGCCTACGACAAGGCTTTTCTAGACGACGGTTCGGTGAATCCCGATCGCAAGATCAAGGTGCAGACCAATAACATCGAGACCCTGGCGAACCGGGAGATCGACCGGCTGATCGACCAGTACCGCACCGTGCCGACTGAAGAGGAATTGGTCGCAATCGCTCACACACTGGAAGAAAAGCTTTATGAACACGCATCGTTCGTTCCCGGCTTTATCCAGGGTTACGAGCGTTCCGCGCACTGGCGCTGGGTCAGGTTCCCGGAGGGCTTCAGTGAACGCGACATGCACTACGTCTTCGAGTACCAGCAGTTCTGGATCGACGAGGAGGCCAAGGCAGAGACGCTCGAAGCAAAGAAAAACGGCGACACCTTCCCTGTGAGCATCACGATCTACGACCAGTATCGGAATGACTAGGATGCTGCAGTGACCGAACCCCTGCTCAGTGTCCAACATCTCGGTGTCGAGTTCGATACCGACGAGGGAGTGGTGCGTGCAGTCGACGAACTATCGTTCACCGTGGCTGCCGGTGAGACTTTGGGAATCGTCGGTGAATCGGGTTGTGGCAAGAGCGTTACCGCACTCGCGATCATGCGGCTGCTGCCACAACCGATGGGCAGCATCGCCGGCGGCTCGATTCGTTTTCAGGGTGAAGACCTGGCGAAACTTCCAGTGGCACGGATGGAAAAAATCCGCGGCGCTCGGATCGGCATGGTTTTCCAGGAACCGATGACCGCATTGAACCCCGTCAAGACCGTCGGCAAGCAGTTAATTGAGTCGCTGCTACTGCACACTGATCTCAAGGTCGAACAGGCCATCCGGCGCGCGATCGAGATGCTCGATCACGTCGGCATTCCGTCTCCGGATATTCGCATGGGTGAGTACCCGCATCAGCTCTCGGGTGGCATGCGGCAACGCGTGGTAATCGCCATGGCGCTCATCTGCAGGCCCTCGCTGCTTATCGCAGACGAGCCGACCACGGCGCTGGACGTGACGATCCAGGCGCAGATCCTCGAGCTGATCAAGGCGCTTCAGCAGGAGATGGGCATGGCGGTGATCCTTATCACTCACGATCTCGGGGTGATCGCCGAAACCTCCGACAACGTGGCTGTCATGTATGCAGGACGCATGGCGGAAAGCGGCACCGTCTACGACATTTTTGACGACCCCAGGCACCCGTATACGCAAGGCCTGCTGGCTTCGATTCCGCGGCTGGACCATGCCAGTAAGACGAGACTTACAACGATCGAGGGCATGGTCCCGGGACTGCTGGATCTTCCCAAAGGCTGCCGTTTCGAGAATCGCTGCTCGCGCAGGCAGGCACGCTGCGCAACTCATGCGCCAGTGATTGAGACGATCGCCGAAAAACACAAGGTGAGCTGCTTCAATCCGGCGACGCAGCCACCTCACGACGCGGCGATAAACACATGACCGGAAGCCGTACAGAGAATCTGCTCGAGCTCCACGACCTGAAAATGCACTTCCCGGTCAAGGAAGGCATCTTGCTGAGGGCGGCCAAATACAACAAGGCCGTCGATGGCGTGACGCTGTCGATAAAGCCGGGTGAGACGCTGGGTCTCGTGGGTGAATCAGGCTGCGGCAAGTCGACGCTCGGACGCTGCATCGTCAATCTCTACCGGCCGACGGCTGGCGACATCTACTTCGAAGGCCACGAGATATCCCGCCTGAGCAATCGCGAGATCATGCCCTACCGGCAGAACATCCAGATGATTTTCCAGGACCCGATGGAGTCTCTCAACAGCCGGCAAACCGTCGGCGACATCCTCGAAGAGCCATTGATTATTCATAAAATCGGCGACGCGGCAGCACGCAAGCAGCGCGTGCGTGAGTTACTCAACATCGTCGGACTTCCTGCCCGTTCTGTGACGCGATTCCCGTTCGAGTTTTCGGGCGGCCAGCGGCAGCGCATCGGAATCGCACGGGCCATCGCGCTCAATCCGAAACTGATTATTTGCGACGAGGCCGTATCGGCTCTCGACGTCTCGATTCAGAGCCAAATACTGAACCTGTTGATCGACCTGCAGAAAGAACTCGACCTGTCGTACCTGTTCATCGCCCACGACCTCGCCGTCGTCAAGCACATCTCGGATCGCATCGCGATCATGTACCTCGGCCGCATCGTCGAAATCGCCGACAGTGATGACGTTCATTCGAACAGCCGGCATCCCTACACTCGATCCCTGCTATCGGCGATACCGGTCCCGGATCCGCGCGGTAAAAAACAGCGCATTACCCTGGAGGGTGATGTCCCCTCACCCATCGACCCGCCCGAGGGCTGCTCTTTTCATCCGCGCTGCGCATACCGGCAAAGCCGCTGCGCGAGCGATCCTCCGTCGTTGCGCTCAGTCGGGTCGTCCACACACGAGTTTTCCTGCCATTTCGACCTCAAGTTCTGACGGTCCGACGGCCGCACTGCTGCCCTCCATGAGTTGCGTGAAAAATTTTGAGTATCATGTCTCCCGTTTAGTATGCGTATTCTCTATCGAGGGCGGCTCTCGACAGCAGGGCAAAGCATGAAGCAGACGATACCGCCACCATTGCGATCGGCGAGCGTGCTCACGGTTTGTCTGCTGGGCTTCGCGCTGGGCGCCTGCGGCTCGGGCGAGAACCGGGTGACGGCCGGCAACCGCGACGGCGTGCTGCACTGGGGAAATGCCAGCGAACCGCAGGGCCTGGATCCGCATATCGCCACGGGTGTTCCCGAACACAAGATCATAATGGCCTTGATGGAGGGCCTCGTTCTCAAGGACACGACGACCCTCGAGCCCATCCCGGGCGTCGCGAAACGCTGGGAAATCAGCGACGACGGCCTTGTCTACACGTTTTACCTTCGCGAAAACGCCCGCTGGTCAAACGGTGACCCTCACAACGCCCACGATTACGTATGGTCCTGGTGGCGCGCGTTGCAGCCTGCATTGGGCAACCTCTATGCCTACATGTATTTTCCGATCAAGAACGCGCAGGCGTACTACGAAGGCAAAATAAGCGATTTTGATCAGGTCGGCGTCAAAGCGCTCGACGACTTCACGCTGCAGGTCTCGCTCAATGATCCGACACCGTATTTTCTGCAGCTGCTCGATCACTACAGCCTGTTTCCCGTGCACAGACCCACGATCGAAAAATTCGGCGCGCCTGACGAACGCGGTACGCGCTGGACATTCGAGGGCAACCTTGTCGGCAACGGCGCTTTCCAGCTGGAAGAGTGGAAGATTAACCGTTACGTGCGTGTCGGCAGAAATCCTTACTACTGGGGCGCCGGCGACGTAAAACTGAACCAGATCTATTTTTATCCGACCGAAAACATCACTACCGAGGAACGCATGTTCCGCGCCGGGCAGCTGCACTACACATACGAAGTGCCGGTAGACAAGGTTGCGGTTTACCAGGAAAAAGGCTCCGGCGAGCTGCAGATCTACCCCTATCTCGGCAGCTACTTCTATCGCTTCAACACGCGTGTGGAACACCTGTCGGATAGGCGCGTGCGGCGCGCACTCGCCATGGCCGTGGACCGTCAGCAGATTACCGACCAGGTTCTGAAGGCCGGGCAGGTGCCCTCCTATGCCGTGACGCCTCCGGACACGATGGGCTACTTTCCCGAGAGCGATCTGACGTTCGACCCGGACAAGGCCCGCGCGCTGCTGACCGAAGCGGGCTATCCTGACGGTGCCGGGTTTCCGAAAACGGAAATCCTCTACAACACGTCCGAGGAACACCGCAAAGTCGCGGTCGCCATTCAGCAGATGTGGAAGCAGTACCTGAATATCGACGTGACGCTTCTGAACCAGGAATGGAAGGTCTATCTCGACAGCGAGACCAATATGGACTATGAAATCTCGCGGGCGTCATGGATCGGCGACTATGTAGATCCGAACAATTTTCTCGATATGTGGCTTTGCAACGGCGGCAACAACCGCACGGGCTGGTGCAATCCAGAGTATGACCGGCTGGTGCTCGAGGCGGCGCCGAAAGCGTCCAGCCATGAAGAACGCCTGGAGATCTTTAAGACAGCCGAGAAAATGTTATTGGCGGACATGCCTGTGCTGCCGATCTACATTTATACGAGCAAGCACCTGATCAATCCGGCCATCCGGAATTTTCCCAAGAACATTCTCAACCAACCGTCGTTTAAAGATATTTATCTCGACCCGAGCGCGGCCCGGGTTGCTGAGGCGCATTAATGCTTCGATTTGCTGCTGGTCGTCTGCTGCAGGCCATCCCGGTATTGCTCGTCGTGATTACTGCGACTTTCCTGCTCGTGCACTCGGCACCGGGCGGGCCTTTTTCGGCCGAGAAAGCCGTTCCTGCCGAGGTCATCAAGGCGCTCGAAGCGCAGTACCAGCTCGACCAGCCGCTCTGGAAACAATATGTCTCGTACCTCGGTGACATCGTAAACGGTAATTTTGGGCCGTCATTCAAGTACCCGGGCCGCAGCGTCAACGAGCTGATCGCGGCCGGGCTGCCGATTACGGCCGAGCTCGGCCTGTACGCGATGCTGATTGCTGTGCTGATCGGTATCAGCGCCGGGGTTTTCGCGTCGCTGCGTCCGAACACGCTGCAGGACTATGTCCCGATGTCGGCGGCCATGCTGGGCATCTGCATGCCGTCGTTTCTGCTGGGGCCATTGCTCGTGCTGATCTTCGGCATTTACCTCGAGTGGCTGCCGGTATCGGGCTGGGGGGACATCCCCGGCGACAAGATCCTGCCATCGATCACGCTCGGCGCAGCCTATGCAGCCTATATCGCACGACTCTCGCGCGGCCAGATGCTCGAGGTGCTGAGCCAGGACTATATACGTACAGCCCGGGCGAAGGGCCTGCCGGAACCGCTGATCGTCGTAAAACATGCTCTGCGCGGCGGGCTGATCCCGGTCGTTGCTTTTTTGGGACCCGCGTTCGCCGGTTTGCTCGGCGGCTCGTTCGTCGTCGAAACCATTTTCCAGATTCCGGGGCTCGGGCGCTTTTACGTGCAGGCGGCGTTTAATCGCGACTATACGATGATCCTCGGCATGACGATCTTCTTCGCCTCGCTGATTATCCTTTTTAACCTGCTCTCCGACATGCTGGCCATCTGGCTCAATCCGAAACTGCGCCACGGTTCCGGGGCGGCAAAGCCGTGAGCACGGCACTGGCAACGGCCGAGAAAGGCAGCTCCCTGTGGGCTGACGCCTGGATCAAGCTGAGCAGGAATCACCTGGCGCTGTTTGGCCTCGCCGTCGTGCTGACGCTGTGCCTCGTATCGCTCTTGACCCCGTGGATCGCGCCGTACGGGTATGAGCAGCAAAACCTGATGCTGGGCGCCTCACCGCCCTCTGCAGAACACTGGCTGGGCACCGACGTATTCGGCCGGGACATGCTGACCCGGATCATGTACGGCGGCCGGGTTTCGCTGCTGGTCGGATTCATCGCGACCGCAGTCGCGTTGCTGATCGGCGTGCTCTGGGGTGCTGTTGCGGGTTTTGTCGGCGGCCGGGTCGACACGGTCATGATGCGCATGGTCGATATTTTGTACGCCTTGCCGTTCATGATTTTTATCGTGCTGCTGATGGTTGTATTCGGCCGCAACATATTCCTGTTGTTCTTCGCCATTGGCGCGGTCGAATGGCTGACCATGGCTCGCATCGTCCGCGGCCAGGTGATGTCGCTGCGCAGACAGGAGTTCGTCGAGGCCGCGCACTCGCTCGGGCTCAGCCAGTGGGCAATTATTCGACGGCATATCATCCCCAATACCTTGGGACCCGTCATCGTCTACACGACGCTGACGATCCCCAGCGTGATGCTGCTCGAGGCCTTCCTGAGCTTCCTGGGGCTCGGCATCCAGCCGCCACAAAGTTCGTGGGGCCTGTTGATCAATTACGGCGTCGAAACGATGGAGGAGTATCCGTGGTTATTGATATTTCCCGGTATTGCGCTGTCGCTCACGCTGTTTGCTCTCAATTTTCTCGGTGACGGTCTTCGCGACGCGCTGGATCCCCGGGCATCCAAAGATTAACCGCAGGACCAGGCAGGGAAATCAATCATGGCACTGCTCGACGTCAACGGACTGAAGGTTTACTTCCACACCCGCAACGGCGTGGTCAAAGCCGTGGACGACGTGAGCTTGTCCGTCGATGCCGGCAAGACACTGGCGATCGTCGGCGAATCCGGTTCCGGCAAATCGGTACTTTGCTACAGCCTGCTCGACCTGCTGCCCAAACCCCCGGCACGCATCGAGGGCGGCGTAGCCCTGTTCGATGGCCAGGATCTCCTGACCTGCAGCAAGCAGCAGATGCGCGGCTACCGTGGCAACGACATCGCGGTCATATTCCAGGATCCGATGACCTGCCTCAATCCGTTCCTGACCATCGGCGAACAACTCATCGAGCCTTTGATCTATCACCGCGACGCGCGCTACGGCCGGCAGCAGGCCCGCAGGCGCGCGATCGAGCTGCTCGATGAGGTCGGCATTGCCGGCGCCGAGGCGCGATTCGACGCTTATCCGCATGAATTCTCCGGCGGCATGCGACAGCGCGTCATGATTGCGATGGCCATGATCAACGAGCCGCGACTGCTGATCTGCGACGAGCCCACAACGGCACTCGACGTGACAATTCAGGCACAAATTCTGCGATTAATCAAGAATTTACAGCATACTCATAATGTTGCAGTTATCTTTATCAGCCACGATCTCGGCGTCGTTGCGGGCCTGGCGGACCAGATCCTCGTGATGTGCGCCGGCAAGGCCATGGAGACCGGCGATGCAGAGCAGGTCTTCTATCGCCCTGAAAGCGGCTACACGAAAAAATTGCTGGCCGCGATACCCGAGGGGGCCAAGTCTGCCACGGGGCATGCGCGGCCCGAGGTGCCCCTGCTGAAGATAGAGCATCTTAAGACCTGGTTCGGCGGTCATTCGGCGAAAGACACGATCAAGGCCGTCGACGGCGTCTCCTTTGAAATCCGCCAGGGCGAGATCCTCGGCCTCGTTGGCGAATCCGGTTCGGGCAAGTCGACGCTGGGCCGCTCCATCCTGCGCCTGGCCCCGGTCACGGCAGGTCAGGTTAGTTACGCCGGCACCGAGCTGACTGCGTTGAGCGCCAGGCAGCTTGTGCCCTGGCGCCGAAAAATGCAGATGATCTTTCAGGATCCCTACGCATCGCTGAATCCGCGCATGACCGTCTTCGAGACACTGGCCGAGCCCCTGCTCTACCACGAGCTGGCCGATCGGAGATCGGTCGCACAGCAGGTCGAAAAGCTCATGGACGAAGTCGGCCTGGCGCGAGCCTATGTGCGCAAGTATCCGCACGAATTTTCGGGTGGTCAGCGACAGCGTATCGCGATCGGCCGCGCCATTGCGACGAAACCGCAGTTTATCGTCGCCGATGAACCGGCATCCGCGCTGGATGTCACGATCCAGGCACAGATACTGGAGCTGATCCTCGACCTCGTCGATCGGCACGATCTGACAATGCTGTTCATCTCCCATGACCTGTCCGTCGTGCGGCATATTTCGGACCGGGTCATGGTGATGTACCAGGGCAAGATTCTTGAACAGAACGACACTGAACCTCTGTGGGCCGAGCCAAAACACAGCTACACACGGCAGCTGCTCGAAGCGATCCCGCTCGCCGATCCAAGGCTCGAGCGCGCGCGGATCGCGGCCGCCAGTCAGTGAAATTCATCGGTTCAGTATTATTTTGCGGAGAAAGCAGGTGTAACTTCGGTACGACCTCTGTGTAATGTTCGTGGAGAACAAATCTGGCGCTTGGTGCGGGATTTGCGATGTAAAGTAACGGTGACTCTCGAGCGGAGACCGATGGTGCGAAGAACGAGAATTGCAGCCTTGCTGCTGACGAGCCTGCTGACAACCCAGGTAGTCGCCCAGGACGACTACCGTTCCCGCTACGGTCACGCCGAGATGAACATCTCATGCGATACGGAAGCTCAGTCCGCATTTACACGCGGCCTGCTGCAGCTCCACTCGTTTGCCTGGCAGCAAGCGCGGGCGAGTTTCGAGGAGGCCGCTGACAACGACCCGGACTGCGCGATCGCCTATTGGGGCGTCGCGATGAGCTATTACGACAGCCTGCACGAGCATCCGCCAGCGGAAGAAGTTGAGGCCGCAATAGGCGCATTGGCTATGGCAAAGAAAGCCGGCACCAGGCCGGCCCGTGAAACAGCCTATCTCAATGCGGCTGCGGAACTATTCCGCGGCTATCCCGATGTCGAGCGAGTGGAACGTGACCGCAACTACAGCCGCGCAATGCAAGCGATAGCCGACGCCTACCCGGATGACGACGAAGCGCGCATTTTTTACGCACTGTCCCTGCTTGCACTCGCGCGGCGCGGCGAGCAACAGGGGCTCCTGATGCAGGCTGCCGTATTGCTCGAACCGCTGTTCGCAGAACTTCCCGAGCACCCGGGCGTGGCGCATTACCTGATCCATGCCTACGATGATGCCGGCGATCGGGAACCTGGCATTTCAGCAGCGCAGCGCTATGCCGGTATAGCGCCGCTGATGACACATGCGCAGCACATGCCGTCGCATATCTTTGCAGGCCTCGGCATGTGGGCTGAGAGTAACGCCTCCAATGCGAACGCGCTCGAGGCGAACCCCCGCTACTACCATTCGCTGATGTACCTCGTGTATGGCCACCTGCAGCTCGGCCAGTGGCAGGAGGCCCGGCGACTCGTCGCCGAGCTCGAAGCCTTCGCCGACTCGCCACAGGGTGATCGCCAGGAGCTGCGTGGCCTGCACCTGACCAGCACCTGGCTGCTGCTGGAGACGCACGATTGGGCTGCGGCCGCAAAAGCGCCGGCTTATTCAGATCGGCCGCTGGAATTCGCCGACACGCTCTATGTGCGCGGTCTCGGCAGTGCCCATATTGGTGAACTAGACGCAGCCGCTGAATCTGTCCGCTCGCTCACCAGCCTGATCGACAACCTGGACACCGCAAACAACACGGACCTCGTGGTGCGCGCGCAGCTGATCCGTATCCAGGTCCGCCAGATCGAGGCAGTGATCGCGCTCGCGAACGGCCAGGACGACGAGGCCGTTGCGCTCATGCGCTCGGCCGCGGCAATCGAGGACGGCCGCGGTATCAATCGCGCGCCGCCCGATTCCGGTACAGGGCTCCCCGCGCACGAGGTTTTCGGCGAATTGTTGCTCGAACTGGATCGTTACGCCGAGGCCCGGCAGCAGTTCGAACTGGCTTTGAAGCGCACGCCGAATCGGCTGCATTCGCTGCTCGGTCTCGCAAGGTCGACGGCAAAGGACGGCGACGCGGCGGCCGCCCAAGAGCACTATCGGAGACTGCTCGAACTGCTCGCGGAGGCCGATTCCGGCATGGACATCGTGGCCGAGGTGACGGGCTATCTCGCCGGGCGCCGCTAGTGACCTCCGCCGCCGCACGCTAATCCCGGCGATACGGCGGAACGGGGCGGCGGGCTGTGTCGGCTGTCGGTCGCCAATGCCTCAACCGGCGTACTGATCAAGAAATGCCAGCAGCGCCTCTCGCTCGCGTTCCCGTCGGCCGATACAGGTCTTAAGACTTTCGCTCGCTTTTGAGAGGCTCTCGGCATATTTCTCTCCGCGACTTCCGAAAAATTCCTGCATCAGCTGCAGGTTGGCGTCGGTGCAGATGCCGATCAGTCGCTCCGGCAGCAGCGCGTGCTGGTACTGCGGGATCTTCGCTTCGAGCGCGTCAAGATTGTTGCCCAGCCAACCATAGATAGTGGCGTGGTCATCGAGTATGTCGGCGTAGGCCCCGATGCCCCGGATCGCATCGCCCGCCTGCACCGCGGCAGACAGCAGGAAATCGAAATGCCGCTCTATAATTTTCGAATTTTGAAAGTAAATTGAAGAAAGAATCGCCGACTTTTGCCGCGCTGACCTGGAGCCGAGATACGTTTCGATATAGTCCTCGTAGCGGCCGCCATCGTCGGCCAGCGCAGTGACCCGCAGCGCCTCGCGGCCGACATCCGAATTCACGGCGCCAGGTGACGAAAGATAACGCTCGGCAACATCGGCGGCAGAATTACGCACCGCCGAGTCATGGCCGTATTCTCCGAGCAAGCGGACCAGCGCAGGCCGCATTTGCAGCATGGCTTCACTGTCGCCCGGGCGCGCCTCGAAACCCATGATCGCGTAACGATCGACGAGACTCTCGTCGATGAATCGCCCAAACAGGTCGGCGCTAGACGAATCGATGAAATTATTGCCGATGGATTTAAGCTTCTGAAGCACAGGCAGCAGCACAAGCGGATGCGGTTCCGATAACAGCGCGTCTATCACATACAGGTAATCGCCGAGCGACAGCCGGCCGGCGTTCAGCAAGGCTTCGCTGTTGTCGAGCAGCGCGATTTTTTCGCGGTCGGTCAGTTCGGCGGCATCGTCGACGAGCGAATAATATTGTTGCGGTGCGGTCTGCCAGCGAAAGTATCCGTTCGCCCCTGCGTCCGGCATTATCCAGTCGGCGTTTTCGGGAAGGTCGATGCGGCCCGCCTCTTCTTCGAGCAGGAAAAACGTCTCACGGATCTTGCCGTCCTGCTTGTACTTGATGTTCAGCGGCACCTGCCACTGCAGGTCCGGCGCATCGAGACCGTACGGCACATAGCGCTGCTGGCTTACGTTGCCGTCGGCGTTGATATCCACAACTGGGAAGCCGGGCTGATTGAAGTACCCGGTTGCAATGCTCCCGACGTCAGTTCCAGCAACAGCAGAAATGGCGCTCCAGAAATCGACATCCGTCGCATTACCCCAGGCGTGCTTGTTCAGATAGTGCTGAACGCCCCGGCGCCAGGTCTCGTGGCCAACGTAGTCCTCGATCATGCGCAGGACCGTGGCGCCCTTGCTGTAATTCAGGCCGAGATTCGAAAAAATCTCCTGCTCGTTTCGGACCGGCCGTCGTATCGCCGTTGACGTCGTACGCTGGTCGGTCGCGAAAGCACTGATCTGCGGCAGCCTGAGCTCTACTTCGAACTGCGGATAGACACGCCCGAGCGCATACTGTGACCACCACGTAGCGAATGCCTCGTTTAGCCACAGATCGTCCCACCACGCCATCGTCACGAGGTCGCCGAACCAGCTGTGCGCGACTTCGTGGGCAATGATACCGAGCGTCGTAACCGCCATCTGGCCTTGCGCTTTGTCGCCGACCAGCAGCAGGTCGGTCCGGAACGTCATCAGGCCCGGGTTCTCCATGGCGCCGAACGCGAATTCCGGCACGGCAACAAAGTCGAGTTTGCGGTAAGGATACGGAGTGCCCATGTAGTCTTCGAGCGCCTCTAGAATCCTCGGCGTCTCGCGCTGAACGAAGCCGACCTCGCCGGCATGCCCTTTCGGCGTATAGACATAGCCCGGCACCGACATGCCTTTGATGCGAGCACGATCGAGCGGCCCCAAAGCGTAGGCGATCAGGTAACTCGGTATCGGCTTGGTCGGCAGAAACTCGACCCGCTGCCAGCCATCATCGACACTACGTTCGGCGACCGGCGTATTCGAGACCACCGTGTGCTCTGCCGGAGCGATGATGGTCATCGCATAGGGTATCTTGAAAGCAGGCTCGTCGAAAAGCGGCATCGCACGCCGCCCGTACATGGACTCGAACTGAGTAAAAATGTAGTCGTTGTCTTCGAACCTCACGCGATACATGCTCAATGCATCGGTCGAATGCCTGCCGCTGAATTCGATGGTGAGCTCGTACTGGCCCGCTCTGATCGGTTTACCATCGGCCAGCCAGCTGATTTCATAGTCGCCCGCCGTTGCCTCGAGATCGCGACTTTGCTCGCCGGAAGCCAGCGCGATCGACGCCAGGTCGAGGCCAACCTGGTAGATGCCGATACGCTCCGCGTCGTCGTCGACCTGCAGGCGGATAACGACCTCGCCGGAATATTCCGGCTGACCGGGGTCGATGCGCAGCTCGATTGTCTGCGATAGCGGCCTGATGCCCGGCGGCAGGCGGTAGTCAACCGGTTCCTGGCCAAAAACGCCGCTTGTCACCAGTAGCAGCGAAACACATGCAACAAATTCTCTCATTCGATACCCTTATATTGCCGGCTTCCAGCCTGAATCCTTAGTAACCTTCTCATATTAATGCCTCGCACACCTGTCAGCCAGACAACAAAGTAGATTAACCTTGTGGCTGACGTAAGACAGGAAAAAAGAATGTGGGACCATACCGGCAACCAGCGCCCGGACTTCGCGGTCGAACCCGGGCCCGGCCAGGAGTCGGTCTGGGACTACCCGCGACCGCCGGCGATCAAGCCCGATAATCGGCTCGTCGAGGTCATGCACGGTAGCGCAGTGGTTGCCCGCACGCATTCGAGCTATCGCGTCATGGAGACAGCCAGTCCGCCCACCTTCTACATTCCGCCCGATGCAGTGGACTGGGATCAGCTCGTCAGTACCGGCGGCAGCTCGGTGTGTGAGTGGAAAGGTGCCGCGCATTACTGGGCGCTTGCGAGCGAACCCGAGACGCCTGTGGCGTGGACCTACCCTCGCCCGCGCGCGCGCTTCGAAAAACTCAAGGACTTCGTCTCCTTCTACCCGGGCCGTATCGCATGCCTTGTCGACGGCGCCCATGTCGAGGCCCAGCCCGGGCGCTTCTATGGCGGCTGGATAACCGCGGATGTGGTTGGCCCTTTCAAGGGCGAGCCCGGCACGGGGCACTGGTAACGCCCGCCGCTCGCCCGGCCCAAGGTACGACCACGGCTGTCATTCTGAACAGCAAGGCAAGCACGAACACGTCCGGCCGGCAGCGCCGAAACCGCTCGGTCATGCCGCTAATCTCCGGCGACAGACCTGTCAGTGCCCGCGAAGCCGCCTGGCACGTCAGTGCCATGAAACGCCATTGGCGTTAAAATCTGCGGCTCGAACGGGCAAGGAAATCTACATGCGACTCGACGAATACACCCAGTATGACGCAACCGGGCTGAGTGCACTGGTCCGATCAGGCGAAGTATCCCCCACCGACCTCGGGGCCGCTTTCCTCGCCGCGGTCGAGCGCGTAAACCCTGAGCTCAATGCCGTCATCGAGACATTTCCGGATCGGGCCGCGTCGGCATCTGGAAAACTGCCGGCCGACGCGCCGTTTGCCGGCGTGCCGTTCCTGATCAAGGACATCGGCGCCACCGAGCAAGGCACGCGCTGCGAATGCGGCAGCCGGCTCGCGGCCGGCTATGTCGCACTCGCCGATACCGACCTCACCCGGCAGTGGCGCGCGGCCGGACTCACCATCCTCGGCCGCACGACGACGCCCGAACTCGGCTTTAGTTGCACGACCGAATCCGTGCTGTACGGCCCTACGTGCAATCCCTGGGATTCGACGCGCATGACGGGCGGTTCCAGCGGGGGCTCGGCGGCGGCGGTGGCTTCGGGCATCGTGCCTATTGCGCACGCCAATGACGCGGGCGGTTCGATCCGCAACCCATCCTCGTGCTGCGGCCTCGTCGGTCTCAAACCGACGCGCGGGCGGACCACTCCGGGGCCGGGTTCGGCCGAAATACAGAGCGGTCTCGCGATCGAGCACGCGGTTTCACGCACGCTGCGCGACTCGGCCGCCCTGCTCGATGCAACCCAGGGCCGGGGCATCGGCGACCCGTTCACGATCGCCCCGCCATCGCATCCGTTTGTCGAACAACTCGGCTTCGAACCAGGGCGCCTTCGCATCGCGTTCACGACCCGGACCTGGACGGGCGATCCAGTCGACCCGGAGTACCGCGGCAAGGTCGAAGAAACGGCAAAGCTGTGCGAATCGCTCGGCCACCATGTCGAAGAAACCCGCCCCGAGTTCGACGCCGGGGCACTCGCCCGCGCCAATATTCAGGTCAAGGCGGCATCGAACGCCGCCTTCGTGGACTATCTCGCCGCTGCGACCGGTCGCCTGCCTGGCGAAGAAACGCTTGAGCCGCCGATTCTCGACGCATACCACGTGGGCAAAGCGCTATCCGCCACCGAATTCCTCGCTGCGCAGGACGTGTTCAACACCGTGACGCGAACGGTCGGCCGGTTCTTTGAAAGCCACGACATCCTGATGACGCCGACCACGGCGCTGCCTGCCCAGCCGCTGGGAACTTACAGCAGCAACGTACCGGGCATGGGAATCTATGAGTGGGGAGAACGCATGTATTCGTTCGCCGCATTCACTCTGGTCTGGAACATAACCGGGCTGCCCGCGATCTCGTTGCCGTTGCACATGCACAGCGCCGGCGTACCGATTGGCGTCCAGTTCGCCGGGCGTTTCGGTGCCGAAGGTACGTTACTGCGTCTCGCCGCCCAGCTTGAAGCGGAATGTCCGTGGTCCGACCGCAAGCCGGCCATCTGGGCCGGGAACGAGTAAAGAACAGCCGACTGCCGAGCCGTGCAAATGAGCCCGACCCGTATCAGCTGGCGGGCACAGCTTCTTCGATCCGGATGCAGACCGGCTTCGCACCTTCATGAACTGCCCAGGTCATCGCATACTCACGAATACGGTCGCGACAAGAACCTGTCCGCGCGCTAGCCGACGATCTTGCCGATTTCGGCCATGACCTCCGGCGTAAACCGGTCGACGAAATCCAGCGCCTTCATATTCTCGTGCACCTGGCTCACCCGGCTGGCGCCTGTCATAACAGTGCTGACGTACGGGTTCTGGAGGCACCAGGCCAGCGAAAACTGTGCGAGCGTCGCGCCCATGTCGCTGGCGAGAGGCTGCAGCGCGGCAACTTTCGCCAGCCGCTCGGGATTGGTCAGGCTGTCCCGGAGCCAACTCAGGCTCTCGAGCGCTCCGCGACTGTCGTCGGGAATACCGCCCTGGTACTTGCCGGTCAGCACCCCGGAAGCCAGCGGGCTCCAGATCGTTGATCCGTAACCGTGGTCCTTGTAGATGGGCTCATACTCAGGCGCAAAACGATGCTGCTCGAACAGGTTATAGACCGGCTGCTCGACGATTGGCTTGTGCAGATGATGACGCTCGGCGATATCGAGCGCGCTCTGAATGTCAGCCGCCTCCCACTCCGAGGTGCCCCAGTAAAGTGCCTTGCCGCGCTCGATGATATTGTGCATCGCCCATACGGTCTCCTCGATTGGCGTCGTCGGATCCGCCCGGTGGCAGAACAGCAGGTCGACGTAATCCATCCCCAGGCGCTGCAAGGAGCCGTCGATGCCCTCGAGAAGGTACTTGCGGTTGAGCGTGTTGGTCTCATTGGGCTTGTCGTGGAGGCCCCAGAAAAGCTTGGTCGATATCAGGTAGCTTCCGCGGCGCCAGCCGAGCTTCCTGACAGCCGCACCCATGATCTCTTCGGACTTGCCGTGCGCGTAGGCTTCAGCATTGTCGAAAAAATTCACGCCGGCATCGTAGGCAGCCGCCATCATTTCGACCGTGGCATCGAGATCCACCTGGTTGTGAAAAGTGACCCAGGAACCGAGCGACAGTTCGCTGACCTGGAGCCCGGCCTTACCGAGATGGCGATAGTTCATTGTTCAGCCTGTTAGGTGTGAAACGGCAATGATAAGGATACTCACGGATTTCGCCATCCCTAATCAGCGTTGCCGACGCCTCGAAGCTCGTCCCGCCGCGCTGCAGCCCTACGCAACAACGTGATGCTCGCGCAATACCGCCAGGTATGTCTCGGGTTCGGGTCGAATGCGATAATTGTCGGTCTCGTGCTTCCACAGGATGCGTCCGCCCGTATCGGTGATGATGACCGTCGGCAAAACGGTCTCGCTGGCGTAGCCAAGAACCTGCATGCCCATCGGCAACCCGTGCGGACTGGCGATGCCTAGCACGCGCGCAGCCTGATTGTTTTCATCCGTCAAAAAATGAAAGGCGACATCGAATTTCTTGGCGAGCCTGGCCGTAAACTCGTGCGGCTGAGGCGATATCAATGCGACCCTCACGCCCAGCGCCTGCAGCTGATGGTACTGAGCGACCAGCTCCTTGATTTGCGCCATGCACAATGGACACCAGTTACCGCGGTAGAAAACCCAGATAGTCGGCCTTTGCGTCAGCGACGCGGACGAAACCGGGTAACCCATGATGTCTTTTAGCTCGAACTCGGGCAGGAACCGCCCCACTTCTATCTGCCGGCTGTGGCGGTGCCTGAAGCCGGAATACCAGTAGGCGTAGACCAGGTAAGCGACAAGGCCGGCGAGCGCGAGTTCCATTGCGAGCTTGCTGCCCCCCTGCGTGTAACCCCAGGTTGCGGCAGCCACACCGGCGATACCCAGCACGATCAACGACGGAAAGCGGGCGCTCGTGCGCGCGGTGTTCCTGAACACCATCAGCCAGCCGATAACTACAAGGAACGGTGCCGTCGTCAGGATGACGCCACCCCAGGCGATGACATCGCCAGAGATCCTCAGTTCGCGCACTGCGAAGCCCGTAATGATCATGGCCGCCATCATGTACGCACTGACGAAAATCGACTTAAGCATGTCGCGGCTCCATTAGTCGGCGCGCAATACGCTGAACTGGGCCAGTTGGATGTAGCTCATCAGGGCAAAAAAGATGAACCCCCAGACCGCGTGATAGATGTGATTCTTGACCTTGGCTCCAATCAGCGAACCAACGATAACCGTCACCCAGGTCACCGTGTGCATGATGCCCAGTGCCGTCAGCCCGACACTCAGTTTCCAGCGCGTATCGACGATGTCGATGAGCATCGTAATTACCAACAGGAGGTAGAAGACCCGGCGGTTGTCCATGTAGACGGTCCGGAAATCGACCTTGCCGCGATGATCGGTCGGGTACAGCACCGCGCACAGCAGGTACAGGCAAATCGCGTAAATCAGCACAAAAAAGAACAACAACAGCTGCCATTCGCTGACGGCGCTCCAGCGCCAGACGAACCACCAGAAGAACACGATGAACTGGAAGACATTCCAGGTCCACAGCAGGTGCACCCAGTAGGGTTTATAGAGATCTGGCGCCGTGAAGAAGCTTGCGACACCGCGCAGCAGGTGCACAATGCCGAGGCCGGCGATGACGGAAATCAGGACGACGACGTATTCGAACTGGGACACGGTTGATACTCCTCAGCGAAGTCTATTCGTCCTGGTCCTCGTAGGTCTTAAAGACGCAGTTTTTTGCAAACTCTTTCGCATCGTTTGTCGACCAGTCGCCTTTCGGCGTGTCCACCATTTTTTCGCACCAGGCATCGCTGCCAACTTCCGGCTCGCAGCCGCTCTGCAGCACGGTGAGCAGCAGGACGGACAAGATGGCTGCTATTCTCCTCATTAGCACAATCCTCGACGCAATCGACCGGAAGAATTTGCCGGCAGGCTTATTATGAGCCCGGATGCGTCGGTTTGGCCAATCCCGATAACGACCATGATACGGTCAGACTCTTTTTCGGACTCTCGTCGAAAAAGAGCCTGACACCCTTGTCGTTTGCTGAAAAATGGAGTTGCCCCCTGCTTTCATGTCTCGCTAGGGCGGCGCGGTCAGCGTAATAGAAATTGGCGGATCGTCATACGTGTCATTCGGCGTGCGCGTGACGTTCGTCACGGTGAAGTCGACCGACGACGTGCTCAGCCTGAGGTTCGGCTTCTTGACGGTACATTCGCCGTTGCTGTCGGTCGTGCATTCGCCACCGCCGCTCTCCCCATTACTCCAGGCTCCACTGACCACGGCACCTTCAACGCGATTGCCGGTGCCGCTTTCCACAACGGTGATACGAGCGATCGCGTCCCACCGGTTACGTCGATTGCTGGGCGCAGACTCATCTGCCAATGAAGAGACAGTCATGTCGATGATTGTCGGCGGCAGCGGCGTGCCGCCTTCAGTCACCGACAGATAGTCGACGTACAACGTTGCATTATTGTTGTTCGTCGGCGTTCGGTCGCCGTCGATGGCTTTAATATAGAAAGGCCCGGGCCCTTGGTCCGCTATGGCCTCGCTGATGTCATTGGCGCTGGACGGGCTCGTCACCGTGTAGAACCAGGTGTAGTTCGAATTATCCGAAGAATAAGAGAAGCGAATTTCGTCGCCTTCAGTGACTGGCTCGACCACCCAGGCGTTCGCGTTGATCTTGAGCCCACTGCCCGACTGCAGCTGGAATACCCAGGTATGCTCCAGGCCGTCGTGCCGATCGGAAGGCTTGCCGCCCTGGTGCTGCTCGGTGATCTCCTGGATAAATCCGCCGTCTGCCTGGGTGTCGAGATAGCTACCGGTCACAACGCCCGTGCCCGGCAGCTCGCTCGTCGCGACCACGTCCACGGTCGCGTTGGGGTCATTGACTGCGATCGACAAGTCCACGGTGACCAGGTTGTTGTCGCTGTCGTTGCTGGAAACGCACAGGGCACCGCTGTCCACAAAGCCGGGGGCCAACCCGTTCGAGCTGAAGGTTACATCGACCGTTGTACCGGTTGCTGCCGCCAGCGTACCGCTCGTCGCGGACGCGCTTACCCAGGTATCACCGCTGTCAGGCTTCGCGCAGTCTCCTGAGGACGCCCAGTCGATACCCCAGGTCAACTCCGCGCCGCCGTTGTTGTCGATGGCAAGCGTCTGCACCAAAGTTACATCGGGATCCTGACTCGCAGACAGACCAAGAGGGCTTACGGCGATTCGCGGTACCGGCGGTCCCTCTACCGGCATAATGAATGTCTTCACCGTGGAGCAGTCGCTGTCACCTTCGGCAGCTGACACGCAGGTCTGGCTGGACAACAGCGCGTCGTCGAGAATCTCGACATCGTCGATATACCAGCCGACACCGCCGACCAGGCCATCTGTCGCCATGCGAAACCGAATCCGCGCCGTATTCGAGCCGCCGGCATAGCTGCCGAGGTCGATGAGGGTTTCAACGTACCCGCCACTGGTCCCGGAAAAGGCCTTGCGATCGCTAATGGCGCTGTCAGGGTTGGTGTTGATAACACTGTTGTAACCGTTCTGGAACATGTCGTTACCCAGGTCCGTCCAGGCTCCGCCGTTAACGGAAATCTCTACGACGCCGCCATCCCAGGCCGCCTCGGTGTCGTAGCTATGCCAGAATCTGAGAACCGAGGTGTCGCTGATCGCGACCGGATTCGAAAGTGTCAGGTACTGGTCGGTACTCGTCGCGATATCCGCGGCAAACCAGGCCGTCGTCGGGCTGCGCGGCGCATCGGTGTTCAACGCCCAGTCGTCGTTACCGGCGCCTCTCGAGACGGTCCACAACCCTGCACCGTTTTCCACGTCGTCAGACATGAGTGCATACGAGGCCGACGAGTTGACGGCGACCTGGAACTCGCAGCTGGTGCTTGTGCCACTGGCCAGCGTGCCCAGCGGGAAAGTCACGGTCCCACCCGATTCGCTGCCGCCACAGGTCGCGGATCCGGCAACGTAGCTCGCAAGCCCGGGGACTTCACTGGTTGCCGTGAGGTTCGTCAACAAACCGGTCGTGTTGTTGTCCACGAGCACTGAGTAGGTCAGGTTCTGACCCGCGTCGACGGGTTCGGGATCGGCCGTCACCGCGACAGACAGGATCTCCTGGCAAACCGAAGGCAAGTCGAAGGCCTGTACGCCGTCGCCGCGGCTGGATGAGCTACCCTGGTCGGCGCTGTAGCCCAGGCCACGTTTGGAGAACGCTTCCCAGATCAGGCACTGGTTTGCACCCGCGTTGTTATTCTGGTCGGCCAGCAGGATCGCATCGCGAGCATCCACGAAACCGGGCGAGCAGGGCTGAAGTTTCAGGCCGTCAACGACGAGTTGCAGCGCAATGTTGTTGCCACCGCTGCCGTTATAGAGATCGGGATCAAATCCATACTGCCCGATTAGCGCCCAGGTCATTTCCCAGAGCATAGCGGCCCAGGTCGAACCCACGCCGTGCGGCACGGCCGCTGTTTTGATCGCGTCGTAGGTACGCGGATCGACACTCATATCCGTGCTGTAAGGGTAGTTCCGAATGCCATCGCCGTTGGTTGGCTCGCCGAGTGCATAGGTACCGACACCACGCCGGTCCGTGCCGGCGTCGCTCGCTTCCATTGTCATCAGCACGGCAAAGTAGTCGCTCCAGCCCTCGCCGCCCTGCTCGGTGTTGCTCAGACAGGACGACGTGCCAGGGCCGCCGGTCAGGCGAATCGAAATGCCGTGGCCATACTCATGAATCACGATGCCGTTGTCGAAATCGCCGTCACGGTCCGGGTTGGTCAGATTCCACAGGTACATCTGCATGCGGGGATTGCTGCCGTCGGGCGGCGTCGCAAAATTGGCGTTGTTGACGCCGCCACCGTCCTGTGCCTCGGCATTGACCGAGTCACTGCCGGCGCCACCCTTACCCCCGTTGTCTTCCTGGAAGTTACCGGCGGCCTCGTCGAAGCCGTACTGGTAAAGCACATCGTGGATAATGTTGTTCCAGTAAAAGAGATTGGTCACGGCAGCTTGCTGATAGGTCTCCGGACCTTGGGATAGATCTATCGGAAATACGAAGTCCCCAGACGCATTGCAGGCCCGTGCGCTATCGCCACCGGTTGCTAAGTTGCTGTTATTGGTGTCGAGATAGGCGTCGACGTTGTTGCCCTTGGTGCAGGTACCGCTGAGCCAGCCCGACGGCGATGCAATCGGGTCAGCCGGCGCTGAAACGATGCTGCGTTGACCGTGGATGGGGCTTTCCACGGGAGCCGCGAATACTTGGTAGGAGTCGCGGGTCACGTAGTTGTTTTGATCCAGCACGGCTCCCGTAACGGCATCGACTCGCATGCTCCACCAGTTCTGCGCATCGAGCGTGTAGATTTCCAGTTCCCAGGCCAGGCGTACGCTGCCCTTTGCGACCGGTTGGTAGACGAGCCGGGGCGCAATCGGGTTGCGCGAAACGGGCCCCCTGGCTGGATCGAGCCCGAGACTGTAAGCCGCGGCGGAGATGGCTTCACCACGATTCAAAAAGGGTGCCGTCGTGTTGATCGCCGTATCGATGTCGGGCACGAAACGATTGCCGACGTTGATGACGCTGCCGTCGGCCGCGATATTGATATTGATATTGGCGCTGTGCACCTCCAGGCCCTGGTACCGCTGGCGCATATAGATATGCGTCACGCCGTTGTGACTGCTAGTGTACTGATCGGTTACGAGAGCGCCGGAAATGTCCTGGTTGGAAAGGCCCAGCGCCTGTTTGTTCTGCTCGAGATAACTGCGAGCGATCGCGAGCGGGTTGCCCGTATTCGGGCCGGTCAGAAACGCGACCGGTTTTCCGGGTGCCGCTGCCATGGCATTGCCGGCAAAAAGGCCCAGCAATGCGACCAATACAATGCCGGCACAGCGGCTGGCACACGCAACTTCCCTGCGTCTAAACATCGTGATACTCCCTGCAAGCGGTCAGCCGATCTGTCGGGGCTTCGGCTTGTCTACCCCGTCTTCAGGCGAGGTTAGTCTCGTTGTTATTTCTTCTTTGTTCTTTTATACCCTACAGCGCAGGAATTTTGCCGATAGTTAACATAACTTAATGTATTTCATTGGTTTTCGGTCACCAGAAAGGAGACCGATTCCTTCATCGGCGGCGCGGGTGATGGGCTTCCGGCCGTAAGAGCCGGTCAATCGTCGGCGCTTTGGATCGCCGAATGGGTCGCGAAGACCGGCTCCCGGCTAGAACCGTTCGTTGATCCACCCGGCAACGTAATCGAAATCGTTCCTGACCGCGTTGTCGTAACGGCCGTCATATGCCTCGCCGTCAGGCATGCACGCCGTGCAGGGGTTGCCGCCGTGCGTGGCCCCCTCGACCGCGACGAAGTCCTTGTCCTTGCTTGCCGTCATGTCGTAGATCCGTTCGCTGTTGCGAACGAAGTAGTGTCCGGTCATCGCGGTTACAAGCACGGGCACCGAGATGTGCTGCACCATGCACAACGTCGAGTTGTTGCTCGAGCAATAGTCAATGTCGTCCATCGAGTTGCGGGAGCGGATGGCACGGACACTCAGGAACGAGCGCAGGCTCAAGAATCGGGTGCCCTCGGAGAACAGCTCGTTACCTTCCGGGTCGATGTCGATCGGCCGCACGCTTGGCACCGGGCAGCAATCTTCGATGGTGCCGTCGTTCTTGATGAGCTTGTGCGGCTTGACCGTGCTGCCGTCGATCGAACGGTCCAGGCGCATCAACCTCGAGATGTCGGCGCGCGGGACGACGAACGCATCGTCGTCGGCATACTTGTAGGTGCCCGCTTCGATCTGCGCCATGCGCTCCAGGGCTATATCGATGAGCTTGTTCATGCGCTGCGACTGCGCTTCGAAGTACGTGTTCTTAAACTCATCGGAATAGGCAGACTCACCCTTGCTGTTGTAGTCGTTCATCGCGTTGAACGGATCGAGACGTGGATCGATCTTCGGCGCAGCGTTGTTATTCAGGATCTCCTCGTCGTTCATCACGGCCGGGTTCAGACTTCGGAGCGCATTGATGCCGTTGCCGAGGTGAGCATCCCAGAATATGACACCGTCGGCCGGTGGCAGGTCGGCGATCGTGTCCGGACACTTGACGAGTCGCTCGGGCTTTTGACACAGCCCGGTGCCGTTCTCGGCGATGGCCTGGTAGAACGCCATCGTCGGCCCACCGCCGCTGTGCCCGATCAGGATCACCGTCTCGATCCCGGGCAAGTTGCGCAGATATGCGACGCCCTGTTTCACGTCGAGCGCATTGTTTTCCCAGGGCGTGCAGAGCGCTTCGTTATTCTGGCAGCGCGGATTCATGCCCAGCGCGACAATGCCGCGCTTGGGCATCTCGCGCGTGGTGATATGCGACATGAAGTTGGAATCGCGATGCATCGCGAGCGTTGCGACGGTCGGCTTCGGAAACTTGTCCGGATCCGGCCGGTAAAGGGCGCCCATCGTCGCGCTCGGCGAGAATTGAATGAATTCTGGCGGTGGCGCCTCCGCGTACGACAGGGACGTCGAGATGACAGCGATCAAACCAAGACAGTAACGAGTAAGATTTTTCATGCGAATGTCCTTCCCCCTGGTCTTGATGATTCTACCCGGAATCGTTCTCTTTCAGCTGTAACGAGTCCGCCTCACGCGGGCAGCGATTAAGCGGACTTTGCCTTTCCGGATCTTTGCTGCCCGGCACGTTCAGGCGGCATCGGCTACCGTTTTTTCGAGATAGCGGAGAATGTCTCTCGATTCGGGAAGCCACCGTTCCTCACCGTTCGGGGAAGTGATCCGCAGCACGGGTACCGTCGCACGCCCGCGAGCCGCGACTAACTCGTCACGGTATTCGGGGTTCTGGAAAATGTTCCGCAACTCGACATCGACCCCAAGGTCGTCGATTCCGGACGTGACCATGCTGCAGAAAGGACAGCCATCGAAATAATAGAGCGCCAGCTTGTCTTCGGCAGGGGTTTCGGAAGGCGCACATCGCTCGAGAATCAGATCCGCATAGTATTCCGGCCAGTCACTGTCGGGTGCCCGCGCCTTGTGTTCTAAGTCCGCATTCATCAGGCAATAGATCAACTGGCTTTTATGAAAATTCATGCCGATCTGCCGCGCTAACGGGTCCTGCAGGTAGTCGGCATACCAGATCGGCCAGTCAGTATCGGCACCGTTTTCAGCTTCGATCGCGGCGCGGTAAGCGCGTCCTGACTCGCGAAGTAGTTCAACAAGATTGGTCCGAAGTTCTGTGTCCATTGTTGGTACCTTTTAAATACCCCGGCAGTCACCCGGCCGTGGCGCTCACGTTGGAGGAACGAACAGGGTTTCTTCTTCTGCGGCTGTCGCCCTAAACCAGGAAAACACTAAAGCGAATTCGTTCCCACGGATCTTCCGCAACCTGCAATTTACTGATCGTCGCCTCAAGGGTTTCACCGCGATCGAGCATCTGGGCGATAGCGCCGTTTTCGCCACGGGGAACGTAGCCCAGCATTTCGTCACCGAAATAGACGGCAACCGCATCGGGATCATGGGTATTGGCCGGCTCACGCACCAGCGCCAGCTGCTTGCCCACGCCAAGAGACGACCAGATCGCATCTCCCCGATGGAACTGAAACCCGGCGATGGGAGACTCCTGGATCAGGACGGTCCTGCTCTCTGCAACGGCGGCCGGACTCGCTACGGCCACGCCGAGACTGCCGAACAGCTTCCGAAAAAATGTTCTTCGCTGCATGCCCCCGCCTCTCAAGTAATCCCGACATTAGCGGCCGAATCGCGATCAATTGGATAAAACGTCGGCTCGACCCCGCCTCTTTCAGGTCTCGCCTATGTCCTCGTCCCAAAGCGAAGGATTCGCTGCCATGAAATCCTCCATCAGCTCGCGGCATTCCGCGCTGTCCACCACCTCGAGCTGCACGCCCCTCGATCGCAAGTAGTCTTCGGGCCCCTGAAACGTGTGGTTCTCGCCGATGACCACCTTTGGAATACCATAAAGCAATACCGCGCCGCTGCACATGTCGCAGGGCGATAGCGTCGAATACAGTACCGCCCGCTGGTAGTCGGTTGCCCGCAGACGGCCCGCGTTTTCGAGGCAGTCCATCTCCGCGTGCAGCACTGAACTGCCCTGCTGCACGCGCTGATTGTGGCCGCGCCCGACGATCTGTCCATCGATGACAAGCACCGAGCCGATAGGAATGCCGCCGGCATCGCGTCCTTTGCGCGCTTCCTCAACCGCGGCCTCGAAAAATGTGTCCATAGTTAAAACTTACGCTATTACAGCCCATGACAGAAGGCTATCGTTCAACAACGGTTAATTCGATACAACGCGCCTGTGCATTCTCTATCGCCTCCCGGCACTATAGAATGCCTCACTTGAAACGTATCTTGGAACCATGATGATCTCTCGCACCCGACTGTTGCTGCTTTTCTTGCTGCTCCTTGCAGGCCCGGGACAGGCCGAGCCTGCCGTCGCGACTTTTTCGATCGTCGCAGCGGATCCCGGGGCTGGCGAAGTCGGCGTTGCCGTTGCCTCGCGGTTTTTCTCGGTGGGTAGCGTCGTGCCGTTCGGCGAAGGTGGTGTCGGCGCGGTCGCGACGCAAGCATCGGCCGATGTGAGCTTCGGCCCACGCGGCCTCGAGTTACTCGCCCGCGGTGTCCGTCCCGACGAGATCACGACGATACTGCTTCGCGATGATGAAGCGGCCGGCCGCCGGCAGTTCGGGATCGTCGCGATAGATGGAGCCTCGGCAACTTACACGGGAGACGACTGCGGGCCCTGGGCAGGTGGGCGCAGCGGGCCCAACTACGCGGTGCAGGGGAACATACTGACCGGCGAGGACGTCGTCGCCGCCATGGAAAAGGCGTTCCTGGAAACGACGGGAACACTTGCAGACCGGATGTTTGCAGCCTTGGTCGCGGGCGACGCGCAAGGTGGCGACTCACGCGGCAAGCAATCGGCTGCGCTCGTCGTCCGCAAGCCGGGCACGGGCTATGGCGGCAAGAACGACCGGGCAATCGACATTCGCGTCGACGATCATACCGAGCCGTTCACGGAACTCGGCCGCCTGCTCGACCACGCGCAGATGAATTATTCCTGGAATGAGGCGTGGACCGCTTTCATAGCGAAGGATTATGCCGCGGCGCTCGCTCCCATGGAGCGTACGGCAACACTTGCCCCCGACACTGCCGAAGTCCTCTACGATCTCGCCGTCATTCGGCTTGCCAACGAAAATACCGATGGTGCGATCGCGGCCCTGGAGTCGGCGTTGGTTCTGAACCCGAAGCTGAAGCAACAGGCGTCAGAAGATGGGGACATGGCTGCGCTTCGCGAGGACAGCAGGTTTTCGGCACTGATCGGCAATTGAACACCGAGTTTCGGCGACTCATTATTTGTTGCACGGATAAATCACCGGTGGCCCCTGAGTGACCGGGAGCCGACGTTCATGAGCCCCATACCCACCCACCTTCAAGCCGGCCGGGCACTCAACCTTCAGATACGAACAGGTGGGCCGCGTCCAGCAAGGCCTGCGTCGTCTGGCGCTGCCCGGGCAATTTGTTATGCTGACGACGATCTCGATCGGCAGGTCAATCCCGGCTTGCAGGCAAATCTTCCAGGAGACGCCATGACCGCAGTAGCGCCGTTTATGCATTCGGCCGGTGAGGCTGCAAAGCCGCTAAACGTAGGCGGATTCAAGATCACGGTACTTGCTTCTGCCGAAAAAACCGGCGGCTATGAATTGTTTCGGATCGCCGGTCCCGAGGGCACGGGTCCCGGCCCACATCATCATCCCTGGGATGAATCGTTTTATGTTCTGAGCGGATCGGTTCACTGTGGCGTCAATGACGCTGAAACGCTGGCAACCACCGGCGCCGTGATTCATGTGCCGGGTGGAGCGACACACTGGTTCAAATTTGCAGACGGCGGCGGCGAGTTTTTTTCAATAACCTCAAATGGTAATGCTTCAAAAATGTTCACCGCTTTTGACCAGGGAGTTAATTGGGAAAACCCTGACCGAGAAGCGCTGATCGCTCTGGCCGCAAGCTACGGGCAGGTAGTGTTGCCTTAGGCAACAGCCCTGCCGCCGAGACGTCGAACCAGTCTAGCCTTTTGTATCAATCGATCGGTTTCCTGGTTCAAAACGGCTTACTGCTAGACGCAGCATCCGCTTCAAGTCGCCAGCAAACGTTCGAACGCGTTGTCTTCTGGAACCAGATTTCCGGTGGAATACCGGCTTCTGATCGGCTGGTAGTCAGGAGTTTTGACAGGCCGCTTTCCGCAGGGGACGGTCAGTCACCGCATCACTTCGGTCCGGTCACCGACAATCGGCGGGAGACCGCGTCGCGCATCATCTTTTCCGCAGCCGAATCGCCATCGAGTACGCTGATCGTGACGTAGCCACGGGCGAACCATTGCCAGTCCACGTCATCGCCGCTTGCATCGCCCGGTTCGACCATCCGCAGCCTTACATTCAGTTGCCCGGCTCGCTCGGTTTCCTCGTAGTCAATACGAACTCCGCGGTCCCAAGTCGACTGTACAACTCGGACTCCATTTACAGCGTCGGGACGAGCCGCAGGATAATTGACGTTTAAGATTGTCTGCTTCGCAAGCAATCGCCCATCCTCGGCGCGCGTCCGCTGCAGGTCGTCAATAAGCTTGACGACGAATTCCGCAGCACCGGTGAACGCGCCCAGGGTACTGGCGTACGGCACCGGGTCGGTACTATGTTCGGAAGCATTTATGCCGACTGAGACCGCTACTGCAGGAAATCCCGCATACATTGCCATCGTTGCGGCGCCGACCGTACCCGAACTGTTGGCGAATCCGAGGTTTTGACCAAAATTGGCACCAGATATCACGAGATCCGGCAGCTCGTCTCGCATGACATGGAGAAGTCCGACAAGTACTGCATCGGCCGGGAACCCGTCCACGGTCCAGACGCCTGGAGCCTGCTCTTCGTAGTTGAGCGAACCCCAGGCGGTTACCCGCATTCCGCTGCTGCTGTGGTCTGTGAGTGGCGCGACCAGGGTCACGTCATGCCCGGCGGTAACAAGGTATTCATGGACAGTCTTAATGCCGGGTGCGTCGTAGCCATCGTCGTTCGTCAGCAAGATGCGCAGCGGTTCCGAGTCAGCGGCAAGAGCAGATGTCACCCAGCCGAATTCGGTAAGCACGACGATCATTACAACGAGTAACGACAAGCGATTTCTGCATCCCGTAATTCTCACAGTCACCCCATATCTTTGGTTATCTACGCCTGTCGGAGTTGCGAAGCAACGTCTGCACTGATGCATAAGCGGCTATTCAGGACTAGTTTAGACGAATGTCTGCTTTCGGAGGTAGACCGGATGACTTGCTGCTGCATGTCCGGGCGCAAAGACCCTGAATCTAATTGTCGGTCAAATGCAGACATAAGCCAACCTGGATTCAGCCGGCGCCCATTACAGTGCCCCGGATCATCACCTGCTCTCTGCTGTTCGGTGTCGACAATCATATCCATCGCAATCTCGCTGATGACGGCGCTCCGCCAGGCGGGCCACGCGTAGACCCTGGTTGACAATCGGTGGACAACTCATAGGGCCATAACTGCAGCAGTAGATCGTAAGATCGGTAGGTCAGGAATAACGAAAACGCCGTGAAGAGAATTTTTCTCAACATGGAGTAATGCTCATGTAGATGAGAATTCGCTTTTGACAAGGGTGACGGATCGAATTCAAAACTGCCGATAGTTTGACGCTCAACCATTACTTCCCGGTGATGTCTTGCCAGTACAGGTGATGGCAGCTTTCTGCCAGTAACAGGCGCCCAAGCAGCTAAAAGTGCGCAGAGGCGGCCGACCTTCCTTCGGCTCGAGCGCGGCAAAGACATGCATCACTGTTTTCGAAATGCATACTCGGTGACAGGCCGGCCTTCTCCGCCGGTCTTGTAAACCAGGATCTTTCCGTTAAGCACCGCATGGTCCGTGCCGAAATCGTCCTTTATCGTTATCTGGTTGCCAGAAACAACGTAGGTTCCGGGAAATATCACCGAACCTTCCTTCGCTGTTGACTCTGATCCATCGTCATGTAGGCAAACATCCCGTTCCGAGATATATGCAGACGACCGTCCCTCGGCATCAAATATGACAGCGCCTTCGAATATCTCGTTACTGCATCGGTCACCGTTCGGCATCGTTTTCCAGGAAACGGCCGGTAGTTGTCCGCCATTCACCTCGATGAGCAAATAAACTCCTGGTACCGATGGGTCCTGATCCTGAAGAACACCGAGGTCAACCGCTACAGCCATCACTGCTTGTGCAAGGTTGTCCTCAGTATTCGCTTGGCAATGTGCGACAAATTTCGCCCAGTCCCCGCTCGGATTGTAGTCTATGGCAATTGCGGTTCCTGTTGCATCGTCGCTGGATCTCGCAAATTGCATGGCGTGAGCGGTCATCAGACCGCCCAGGAAGCCCTGTCCCCAAGACTCTAAATTGATTCGTTCTGTCTTGGCCTGATCAGCGGAAGGCCCAAGTTCGGCAATCGCTGCACACGGGGTTGCCCCAGAACCGGGTACCTTGAGTTCCGCACCAAGACAGGCGTTGCCAAACGTAATACTGAAAAGGCTGATCAATACCGTCAGCTTGGGGGTTTTCATCATGCATCACTCCTAGTCGTAGGGCTTGCTCTTATCACCCATCGATCCGGCGAGCAGCTGCCCGGATTTTCATAATCCAAAACTGATGGATGTCAGAGGGTCCGGGGAAGTTCGCTGTGTGTCATTAGCGGCGTTTCGGAAGTACTCTAACAGAATATCCGCATGTAGCCGGAGGCCGGTCGTTCCGACTGTCGCTATCGTGAAAGGGCCAGGGCTTTATCCTGAGTGTTCGCAGGTCCCAACAGCCGGCGTCCAACCAGGCACGAGAGCAGATTATCGACCAGCAGCTTTCAGCTGCGAGCACACGACCCCGTTTGCACCATCATTCATGCGGCGAATGTTGCGCGAACGCGCACCAGGCGCACCAGGCCGCCCAGAATCCTGCAAGTTGAGCGACGCCTGTCAGCTCAAACAGTAAATTATCCGGCAGGTGATAAGTCGGAACCGGGAATAGCTGCTCCAGGAACTCCTGAGATGCTCCGCCAAAAAAAAGAACATTTTTGAGGAGATGCGAATACACACACTCGAAGATGGTGAATCCAGTCTGAAAAATTACTCCGCCAAATAAAACCAGCCATCGCCCAATATTGCCAGCCGTGCGGCCCTCGTATTTCCACAGTAAATACAGTGCAGACAGAACGAGAAGCACGAACGCCGGTATCCACAGTGACACAACCAGCCGCCACGGAGTCTCATACTGGACGGCACCATAAACGTGGTGACCACTGGATATCAGCCCCGCCACCATGACGCTGATTGCCGCGTTGGCTGCAGCGTTTCCTGACTTCGCGCGATTCGAAAGACGCATCGTGTATCGCCCTCGTTCCAGGCTTGGCGCACCGGACGTGACCGTCTGGAAAGGGCCACATTCAGCCAATGAACATCGTATCGGGCGACGGCTGCCTGTGCCGGTGCATGCCCTATAATTGGATTACGATTTTCCCCATGAAGTCGCCGCTTTCCATGTACTCAAAAGCCGCCGGAGCCTCCTCGAAGTCGAACACGCGATCGATCAACGGGCGAACAGCGTGTTTGCTGATAAAAACATTCATCGCTTCGAAGTCTTCGCGCGACCCTACATAGACGCCACTGGCCGTAGCGTTGATCCACATGATTGCATCGGTCGGCAAATCGCTGCCGTAGCCCGACAATCCACCGATCAATGCGATGTGGCCTCCATAGGCGAGTATCTCCAGTGCCTTGGCCAAGGTATCCCGGCCGCCGACATCAAGCACCTGGTCAACGCCGTGGCCACCACTGATCTCCTTCACTTCCAGGTGCCAGTCCGGGTTGCTGCGATAATTTGCCGTGCCGATGGCACCCATTTTCATCGCGCGCTCCAGCTTGTGATCCCTTGAACTCGTGATGATCGGCTTCGCTCCCAGGGCGCTGGCGAATGCGAGCCCGAAAATCGACACCCCGCCGGTACCTTCGAGCAGCACGTATTGACCCGGCTCGATACGGCCGCGCTTGAAGAGCCCGACCCAGGCGGTCACCGCGGCGCAGGGCAGCGTTGCCGCTTCTTCATAGGATAGATGTTCGGGTATCGAAACCAGGCCGTCCTCGTGGGTCACGATAACCTCGGAGAGCATGCCGCCGGCATTACCGCCGCGATCTGACAGCAGTGCCTCCTCGCTCGGCGCGCCGTCGATCCACTGCTCGAAAAAAATACCGGCGACGCGATCCCCTGCCCTGAACCGGCTGACGTCTTTGCCGACAGCGATGACCTCCCCGGCACCGTCGGACAGCGGAATGGTGCCGGCATAGCTGAATTCATCATCGTAATCGTTGCGGAGCATGTTGAGGTCGCGCCGATTCAGGGAAGTTGCCCGGACGCGAACGAGCACCGCGTTATCGCCGGCTACCGGCCGTGGCACTTCTTTCATCACGATCCGATATCCGTTTTCTGCCGGCTCGAATTGGTACTGCCGGATCGTATCGGCATCCTGGGCCCAAGCGAATGCGCCACCGAGAGTGGACGCGATAATAAGCAGACTGTGTACGAGCATAAACGTCCGGGTTTGCGGGTTCTGCCGGCTGGTCATGTCAGTAACCTCCTCCTCGAGCAAATCGAAGCCCATATATGTCATGCGATGATAATTTGCCCTGGCTCAAGGCATGTTGAAATGTAACTCCGATAAGTAAGTCGGACGCCAACGCTATTACAGGTGAACCCGTTTCGTTGCCGGGACGGCCACATCTCTATCACAGGGCAACCACCTTGCTCGGTAAGCAGGTTGGCAGAGCTCCAGCTCTCTCATGATGTTCAGTTAATTATACGCCCAATACAGATGACAGGTAAGCTGTTCTGACCCAGCCAACGTTGTTAGCATGAAAGCGGGAATCAGGACTTTCTCCCTCATTGGAGGTTCCCAGTTAAGACGAAAGTCATTGTTACCATCCAGGTACCTCACGTCACCGGCGCACCGCCGGACAACCCCAAAAAGACCCGCTGCCGAAAGGCGGCACGAACGCCGGCCCGGGAGGCGAACCGCTCGCCGTGGGCCGGAACTGAAACGAGAGCGCCCGAACGGGCGAAGGAGACAACGCTGTGCGTAATATGAATCTCGACACCTGCTTTACTGTTTCAACGTTGCTGAGGGCTACAACGTTTGCCGCTGAAAAACACCGAAGCCAGAAGCGAAAAGACGTGCTCGGAACGCCTTACATCAACCACCCTATTGCGGTCGTCAGCCTCATGGCTGAAGTCGGCGAGGTACGCCATGACAAGGACCTGGTCGCCGCCATGCTGCACGACACCGTCGAGGATACCGATGCCACGCCCGAGGAGATCGAGCGACACTTTGGCAAGTACGTGCGTGACCTGGTCATGGAGGTAACCGACGACAAAAAACTGTCCAAGGCGGAGCGAAAGCGCCTGCAGATCGAACATGCGCCGTACCTGACACCGGCTGCAAAGGTCATCAAGCTCGCCGATAAGACTGCCAACGTGACCGACCTGATCGCCTCACCACCGGTGGGCTGGGAACGGCAGCGCCGACTGGACTACGTGGACTGGGCCAACAAGGTCGTCGACAGATGCGGTCTGAGCGAACACCCGCTGACGAGAGAGTTCAAACGCCGAGTCGCCGAGGCGCGTGCTGCGCAGAGCCTGCGCTAGTCGAGACGTGCTACATCTGCCCAAGAATGGACATGCCTCTAAACCCGGTCATGAAGAGCCGCTGGTAACCCGAAGCGGACTCTGTACGTACATCACCGAATTGACGCATTTCGCGCATCGGCCGATAAAACACAGGCAAATCTAACAAACTCGAACCAGTTCACGGTGAGGAAAATTCAAATGACAGTAGTAAAACACGGCAAGTTGAGTTTAGGGGCGGTCATTCTGGGCGCAGCGTTCTTAGCGGCCTCAGTTACCGGGTCGGCAGACGACACGTCAGATGCTATCGCAGATGCTTTAAGTGCGGCTTGGCCTGGAATGGCAGCGAACGCAACGGTAGTCGACTGGGAAGGCAACGTGCTGCGCGAGGGATCGAGTGGTTACACGTGTTTTCCGACACCCCCGAATCTTGTTGACAAGGCTCCGATGTGCATGGACAGCGAGTGGATGGAATGGGCGGACGCTTGGTCGAATAAGAAAGACTATGTGGCGGATACGCTCGGCGTCTCCTACATGCTCGCGGGGGACGGGGGCGCCAGCAACATTGATCCTTACGCCGAGGGGCCGACAGACGATAATGAATGGATCAAGGAAGGCGCGCACCTCATGATTATTGCGCCGGCGGAAATGCTGGATGCGTTTCCGACGGATCCGGATAATGGCGGACCCTATGTAATGTGGAAAGGTACACCCTACGCGCACCTGATGGTCCCGATCGGCGCACGCGACTGACTTCGAACAAGGTGAATACGCGAGCCCCGCCCTCGTGGCGGGGTTTTCCAGTGCACCTTAATAACCTGAGACCTTCGACGTCCCATAGTTCGTTCGTCCAAAGGACCGCTCCCGGTGACAGTTGCTGATAGTCGAAGGGTGTCTGCGGTCAACGTGTTTTGAATATCCCGCCCTGGAGGTTTCGTACTCGACCCGGCCGGCGGCTTCGATACTGAGTTGGTTCTGACTTGTTGCATGTCTCGCTAATTCGACGGTCGGTTGAGGACCGGATAACGCTCAACTTATGTAAATTGAACTATTTCATTCCTGTGGTTAACGTCCTGTTAAGAAAAATGATTGGGGAAATCATTAGTTTCGGAGGCTGAATCGTGCACGCAAAAGGAGAAGCCATGCTGCCGAAAAATAAAATAGAAATAGCGGTTCTGATTTCCGGTGTTTGCGGCGTCTTGTTCGTGCTGCCACCCGTTGCGCACGCGCTAGAGTACAGCGTGGCCGAAGTCAGGGGCGATGTGGCCTATGTCGAGGGCAGCGGTGCCGGGCGCAAGGAGGAAATCTTCTGGAAGGCCCACGGAGAATATATATCCGTTACAAATGCTAACCCGAAAGGAAACTTTAGTTTCGAAGGAGACATCCCCGACGGCTGTACCCCGAATAACTGCGTCGGCATGTTGAAAGCCGGCACGGACGAGTTGCCGGTGCCTCTCGACTATCTGCCTGTTGAGCCGGTCCGCGAACTGGTGCTGGAAGCATCACTAACGGATGCCCACGCCGGCTCCCCGGTCCGGGCCGTGGGTTTCTTTGCCGATGGGACAGTGGTGTCGGGCGGCGAGGATGCCTGGCTCCGAAGCTGGGCCGTAACTCCGTCGGCCCTGACACCAGGTCTTTCGTAGGAGCTCGACCACATCATTTACGACATCGCCGTGTCGGCTCAAAGCCCCTTCCTGGTGACCGGTGAGGGAGGCTGGAACGGCAGCGCCAACTCCCCCACCCTTCGAGTATTGGATGATTCCGGCTCAATACAATTGGAGACCCAGGCCCCGATCGGGTATGTCTATTCCGTAGCGCTCTCGCCGGTTTCCGAGGGCTCGACTCCGCCTTACCCGGAGTGGACCGTCGCCTCCGGATTCTACGGGGAAATCGTCGTATACCGGACGGTTGGCCTGGAGCTTTATGCGACCAAGGCGACGAAGAAAAAGCGAACCAAGGCCCTCGAGTTTTCATCTGACGGCCGCATTCTTGCCTCAACGTCGACGGCGGGCAGGATTCAGGTCTGGTCTTTCCCCCAGCCCTGTAACCCCGGGGACTGCGAACTTGAACTCCGCCTGTCCCTGAGTCATTCGGGCTCGTGGTACTTTCCGATTGACTTCGCGCCGGATAGCACCTTCGAAAGCTTTAAAATCGTCTCCGGAACGGACGGCGGTACGATCAAGTTATGGACTATTGATGGCCTGGTTGAGACCGATGTGCTGTCCGTTGATTCCGGTGCGGTTTACGCGCTTGACTGGTCGCCTTACGGGGACATGATCGTTGCCGCTGGCAGCGGCGAGATCACCGTATATGACAGCTCTGACCTCAGTGTTCTGTTTCGGAACTCGGAGGCACATCGCGGCCGCGTGAATGACGTGGCGTTTTACGTGGATCCCGATGACAACAACATCCAGTGGATCGTTTCGGGTGGCGCGGACGGTGATTTGAAGCTCTGGAGCATCCCGGCACCGGGCCCGTAAATTGGATATCTTTGAAGCTGGTGCACCGCTACCGGCCAGCCTCGGACTCCCGAGATCGATTCGCCGGTTGTCCGCTTTCGTGCACAGGCGGACATCCTGATCGCCATGAAACCCCGGCTGGAGTATGGTGCAACCATGAGTTTGTGTGACAACGCATGAAGGCCGCCATCTTTGACTTGGATGGCCTGCTCATCGACTCCGAACCGCTTTGGCAGGAAGCGGAAATCGCCGTATTTGGATCCGTTGGGGTTACGCTAACACGAGGGCTTTGCCGGGAGACCGTCGGAGTGCGGCTGGACGGGGTCGTACGCCATTGGTATGAGAAATTTCCGTGGCAGGGTGAGTCACTGGAAGCCATTGAATCCCGGATCCTGGAAGTGGTCAGCCGTTTAGTGGTGGAACATGGCAAACCGATGCCAGGCGTCATGGAGACTATAGACATACTCAGCGCGGCGAACTACGAGCTAGCGGTTGCCTCCTCATCTCCGATGCCATTGATCCGGACAGCTCTCGAAAAGTTTGGAATGATCGAATACTTCTCGGTTCTGCATTCCGCGGATACTGAAGTCGAGGGCAAACCACATCCGGCTGTGTACCTCTCAACCATGTCTCGCCTGGGAACTAATCCGAATAACTGCATCGCGTTTGAAGATTCGGCAGTCGGTGTTCGTGCTGCAAAGAGCGCGGGCGCTCGGGTGATCGCGGTACCCGATCCGGCAGATGCGTCGGATCCTGGTTTCGCGAATGCCGATGTAGTGCTCTCGTCATTAAAAGACTTTTCGCTCGATCAAATACAGTAGTCAAAACGTTTCCAACGACCGTAAATTACCGAGAGCTGCCCTCGATCAAGCCGCTTTTCTGCCTGGCTGACCGTCCCCTCTATGCCCCGAAGCAGAGATTCGTCTAAACTGAACATGAGAGGTAGCTGGTAACCCGAAGCGGCCTTTCAAGAGGAGGGTCACTAGTGCGACGACTAACGATAATTTTTGTATTTTCATTTGTGCTAATCGCTTGTTCAGCAGCGCCGGATCCGGACGCGCTAGTCACGCGCGGCGCCTACCTCGTGAACGGCATTGTGGCATGCGGAAACTGCCACACGCCCAGAAATGCCGACGCTACGGCCGTTGAGGACATGCGCCTGGCGGGCGGATTTTTAATTGAAGAACCTGCTTTCAGAGCCTACGCGCCTAATATCACCCAGGACATTGAAACCGGTATCGGCTCCTGGAGTGATGAAGAAATCATTCGTGCCATTCGCGAGGGCGTACGGCCCGACGGCACGATTATCGGTCCACCTATGCCGATACCCTCCTACCGCGGGATGTCAGACTCGGACGTTCGGGCTATCGTCGCGTATCTGCGAACAGTCGCTCCCGTGCGAAATGTCGTCTCACGGACCGTATACAACATTCCGCTGCCTGAGTCCTGGGGTCCACCCTTGGGTACCGTAGCAGACGTATCGCGAGACGATTCCCTTGCCTACGGCACTTATTTCGGAAATGCACTGGGCCACTGCATGGAGTGCCACACCCCGATGTCGGAAGGAGCATTTGATTTCAGCCGGACCGGCGCAGGTGGGTTCGTCCTTCACAAGCCATTCGGACTGGAGCTAGCCGCCGTCGCTGCGAACATTACGCCGCATCCCGAGCAAGGAATCGGGGAATGGACGGACGACGAGATAAAAAGGGCTATCACGCAGGGAATCAGTAGCGACGGCCGGAAGCTCGCCCCTATTATGGCGTTTGACTACTATCAAAACATTTCCGAAGAGGATCTGGATGCGCTGATTGTTTATCTGCGGTCGCTACCGCCCCAGCCACCCGAATGATCGGGCCGGCCGGGCGGTGAGGCTTATTACCCCACTTTACCCGGTCCCCGATGTTGCCTTAACAGATATCGATAGCCCATGCATGATACCGGTCAGGGGTGTGCGGCGGAAGAACGACTCTCCTCTGTCATCTCACCCGCTCTGTCACGTCGGTGAAGCTGTAAAGCCGTCGCTCACTGTCATAGATGAAACTACGATCTTCAAGCAGACCGAAAGTACCGCCGAAGTAGCGGTCGAAGATCAACCTGAATGTGTTGACGGGCGACAAATGATCCGGCAGCCCGTCGGCGCCTCCGCCCGGTAGATAGAGGGCATTCAGCACCCTCATTTTTTCGCGAAGCTCGTCGTCGCTCGCCTTGAGCCAGGCGGTTGCTGGAGCGTCGCGGCCGATCAGACTCTCATCCCCGGCCATGCGGGCGGGCCAGGGACCTTCATCGGCTTGGAGGATGATGATCGGCGGTGTTTTAGCGCTCTCAAGTATACGATCTACCAGCGTGAGGATGCTTCTGTTGGCATATTCGAGTTGCCCAAGATAGTTCTCGACACGGCTGCGCGACGCGGCGCGTTCAAGGTCCAGGCAGTTCCCGTCAGCATCCACCACATAGGGCGGATGGGGGACCAGAATATGAGCAGTCACAAAGGTTTTGTCCGGATCATCCGCCAGTTTCCGGAGCTCATCGAACTTGAACTTGATCCGCGCGCACTGGTCGCCACGACCGTGGGCCGGGCCGATGTTGAGGGCCGCCGCCACACGCCCGATGGCCGAGAGGTCCAGCAGGGCGCGGCCGAACTCGGGCAGGTCGCGCAGGTTACGGTTCTCGCTTGCGTAGGGATTGCGTCGTGTCGGATTCCACCACGACCCCATATGAATGAATTTGTAATCACTGGCGCCAAAGAATCGGCTGACCCGATTGTCGCTCAAATTACGGTACACCGGCACCCAGTCGCTGCTCTCATCCCCCATGGCACCGGTCAGCGGGTCGAGGTACTCCATATTGAAGACCGAGGCAAGTGAATGGGCCGTGCGCTGGTAATTGGCGACAGCGTTTCGAGCGATAAAGAAACCCCGCGCTTCGAGCGCCTTCAGAAAAGGCTCGTTGTCATAACCGTAAACGCGTTTCAAGGTTTCGGCGTCGCCATAGCGGTCAAACACCAGGTGCCAGATGTCGCGACCGTCACCCATTGTCAACCCCGTCACGTCCGGGAAAAGTTCCTGTGGCGAAACCCGCTTCTGCGCCGGGCCGGTCTGATAGTCGATCACCGCTTTGATCGAGGTCAACGGCGCGACGCACAGGGCGAAGTTCAGAATAAGCGTCACAGGGCGATAATCGCTCTTTGACGGCCGGATAACCCAAAGAATGCCGAGAACCAAAGCTGCACCGACAATGACCGACGCAATTTGCGGCACGGAATCGCCCAAAGCCGATTGGACAATCACCGGGAAAAATAGCAAATAGAAGACGATCAAAGTGGCGCCGACCGCCGCTTTGCGCAGCCCGCCAAGAACCGGAGTAAGAAGTGCAATTATCAGCACCACGATCATCACGAGCGTCAACACGGTCGATATGGTTTCGTGAAGCTCCAAGCGGGGTTGGTTGCTGACAAACAGCACGCCGCACACGTTCAAAACCAGCAGGAACGGGTGCAAAGGCACCGTTTCGAAAAAGGCCCGCAGCCGTTTAATCATCGGCGATCAAACCAGAGCAAAAGCGGCCCGCCCGTGGACCGGTGTTCGGTTTTGCCGATCGGCAACCTTCAAAGGCGGCCAGAACACAGGCTTCGTCATAACAAGTTTCCGGATCAGGAGTTACCCGCATGCCTTGGCCATCGAACACAGTGCCGTAGAACGCGAGGTGCGCTCCAGACGTAACTGCAGCCCGGATGGAAACGCGGGTTTGCATGCTGATTCCCATCATTTATTCCTTATCATCCGTAGTTTGAAGGCTGAATATAGCAGTCGTTACGTCGATCCGCTGCTTTCGTTTGTGTCTGCTCCTGAAGTAAAACAGGCCTTTGATTTGAATGAATTTGGCCAGGTCGAGTATCTGCTTCAGACCCGAAAGCTACGACCAAGTCAATGACATTTCGCTGGTAGAACCTTTCAGAGAGCTTATCGAAGGCCTGCAGGGCATCGAAGATAAGGAGCTCCGAGTTCACTAAGTCAAAATGTTCCAGAACGTCGGCACTTCTAGCCCTCCTGATCGCAAGAAATCTGCTGAAGACAGGCAAGGTACGACTACGCTCGTAAGTTCAGCCTGTTTAGTTGACTCTTTAGTTGCCGTCGAGGAAATGAGGCCCCCATCCCTCTGCTTCGGCGCGGTTCTCGATCATTTTCGACAAACTTTCTCTATCCGAATGAGCGGCTGCTTTTCACCCGACCGCGGCCGTCGAGGTGCTAGCGTGTGATAACGTCTAGTCGGCCAGAGTACTAAGACATCCGCGCTCACCCCTAGCCCGCCGAAGGAAGGGATCACAGGTTTTGATACTGTGGGGCGCACCAAGACAAAAAAAGCCCCTTGCGGGGCCTTTTGTTGTCTTTGATTTGCGCGTCACAAGCACGCATTAACTTCCGGAATAAAACAAACGACGCTGATCAGGTCGCCGCACGCTTGTCGAGTAAACCGGTCAAGCCTTCGAGTGCACCGATGCCTTCGGGTTCGACCTCATAGAACGCCCAGAGACCATTCCGGCTGCCACGCAGCAATCCCGCCTCTTTGAGAATTTTCAGGTGGTGCGAAACGGTAGGTTGGCTCAAGTCGAAATGCTCGATGATGTCGCAAGCGCAGAGCGGACCCTCTTGCCCGGCCAGCATCCGCATCATTTCGACCCGATTCGGGTCTGACAGCGCCTTGGCGACTGATACCACCTTTTCCAGATTACGCCTGGACATCGGCTTTATCGCCTTCGGGGTGCAGCATCCTGCGGGTTTTAGCCTGGCAGCCATCAAACAAGTCTACTAAATACATTGACATCTGTCGATATATTATCGGACAATACATCGAAGCTTATCAATATATATGGAGAACACCATGAGACTTCAACTGGCACTCAATGTTACGGACCTGGAGCGGGCGGTGGACTACTACAGCCGTCTTTTCGGCGAGAGTCCTCACAAACGCAGACCCGGTTATGCCAACTTCGCCATCGATAATCCGCCGTTAAAACTCGTGTTATTTGAAAACCGGAACGCCGGTGAGCGCATCAATCATCTGGGAGTGGAAGCCGAGACGCAGCAGGAACTCGACGGGGCCGTTGACCGGCTGTCGGCCGCAGGCATTGCCGAGCGATTCGAGCAGAACACTACCTGTTGTCATGCTACCCAGAACAAAGTGTGGTCATCGGAACCGGACGGCATCAATTGGGAATGGTATCGAATTACCGACGACGCGCCACCTGCAAGCGAAAGCGCCTGCTGTTGATAGTTGCACCAGCAGCGCTTCCAGGAATTTACGTTCCTGGCCGAGGGTGAGCGCCGGAAGCGAGCAACAAAACGGCGATTGTTGTCTTGCCGAGGCGTGCTTGTGTCGTTCAATGTTGTAGAATCCGGCTCACTATGAATAGAAAAAACAGTATCAACCCGTTACGTCGCCGGTTCGTTGAATCATTGGTCTACGGCGCACTCGCGATCTATTTCCCCCTGGCTGGCAGAGCCGAGGCGAAGGCCGCATTGATTGAGGTCTGGAAGAGTCCGACCTGTGGTTGCTGTAAAGACTGGATCAATCACCTCGAAGCCAACGGTTTCTCCGTCACGAGTTACGACGAAGGCAACAGTGAGGCCAGGGAACGGCTCGGCATGCCGAGCCGGTTCGGCTCCTGCCACACCGGGGCCGTCGAAGGTTACGCGATCGAAGGCCACGTACCGGCAAAGGAAATTCATCGCCTGCTGGATGAGAGGCCGCAGGCGATCGGCCTCTCGGTCCCCGCGATGCCACGTGGTTCACCCGGCATGGACGGACCTGTCTACGGCGGGGTCCGAGACCCGTATGACGTTTTGCTGATCCTGCCCGATGGTGAGGCGCGGGTATTTCAATCGTATCGATGACAGGCGTAAGGTCCGGCATCCGCTCCTGGCCGTAAGCCGTCCTGAATCGCCCCGCTTCCCTGGGCGATTCGTCATCCGCTATTGGAACAGGCAGACGTTAGACAAACAGTGAAAACAGTTTTGCCCATAAAGCGAAGAGTTGGATAAGGGCGGCCCCGCTCTCAACCCGCAAAGACCGTATTGCAATCGCTCAAAACCGGGCGGTTCGGCTAGTTTCTTACTTGCGTATCCTTGTACATAGTTTCCGCAATTGCTGCCGGCTCTGTGTGCTGTAGCCTTCCGATATATGTAGGGAGGAGACGGTTATGATATCCGGCGCTGAACTCATTGACCTGGCCAAATACCTTTTGCCCGGAATTATGTTACTGGTTTGGTTCTTTGTGCCCTTCGCTATCTATGGCACAAAACCAAAATTGGACGAACTAATCAATGCAGTCACCGAAATCGATCGTGAAATAGGTGAACTGAATCGGAAACTCGCATCACTGCAGCGCGAAATGCGGACCATCCTCGGGGAAACCCAGGCGATTGAGCGGGATATAAGATTACAGTCGGGCGAATCCGATATTACATAATTACTTTCGCGCCAGTAGCGTCGCCTCGGCAGCAGTTGCGGCCGTTCGGTCGGCCAGCGCCTGAATCCGGATAAACAGGTCACCATGATGCTCCCGGCTCCAGGCCGCTTCCGGCCGAAAGCCGCTCTCAATCAAACCGCTTTACTGCCCGGCTAAAGATTCGCGTTACCCCCCACAGCGGACATTAAGTAGATCCCAGAATTGACCATGACCCCGATCGTCGGATAATCGCTTTTACAATAGAGGCAGATCTGACCAAAGTCAGGGATGCAAGACCGTGCGGCCTCGGCTCTGCCGAGAAGCGACTAGCCGTTCCCCGAGGGAGCCCGGATCGCCAGCTGCGGGAAGGTATAACCCAGCAAGAGAGAAGAGTGATGCCCAGCTTGAGGACGCGACGCTCCAAAAATACGCCAGAAGCCCTGGCAATCCTTGCACGTCGCGCCCTGACCATTTGTCTGATGGTCGGATTGGCCAGCCTTGCGCAGGCGGGAAAACCGGACTGTGGCGATAATATTTGTCAGGGCAATGAAGCCAAGACCTGTCCTATCGACTGCGATGCGGCCCCGCCACCTCCACCACCTCCACCTCCTTCGCCGCAGGGTTTTCCGTCAAGCGGCTGTGGATCTTCAGACGGTCCAGACGCCAGTGCGGGTCGCAGCTATGTACGACAGCTTGTCGTCGAGCCTCCCGGATCGAACCCTGTGACCGACTACGAGGTTCGCTTGCCGAGCAACTACGACGTCAATGCACCTGGTGGTCTGCCGGTATTGATTTATTTGCACGGATGGGGTGGAAGCCATCGCTCTTTGCCGGCCGGCTTTGCCCGCCACGCCAAAGGGAACGGCTACATCGTCGTCACGCCGACAGGCTACGGCGATGGCGGCAGAAACTCCTGGAACGGTTTCCGCAGCGCCAGCTTGCCCGGCTGCCCGGTGGATGAAAACGGCCTGCCCAAGGATGGATATAGTCCGGCAGACTGTGATGCAGGCCCATTGTCCGGGGTGTCGCCGCCGGCGCCGTCGACCTGTGTCGATCTCGACAACGCGGGACACAATTACTGCTACGACGATCCCGAAACAGGTGAGCCCGGGGTCTGTCCCGAATGGGACGGCACACAAGTACACAACACCTGGGGGACGGAGTTCAACGGCGAATACACCTGCTATTGGACAACCCGCCGGGATTCTGTCGGTCAGATTGTGCAGTTACTGGATGATATCGAGCGGGACTACTGTGTCGACCGCAGCATGATCTGGGTCACGGGCTGCTCAAACGGCGGTATGTTCGTCTACGAGTTAGCCAAGGACGTGCGCACGGCAAACCGGTTTGCGGGCTATATGCCGCAGGTCGGTGCGCCGCATCCCGGGTTCACGCAGTTCAGCCCTGTCTCCTCGGTGCCACCAGCGAAGTTCTTCATGGGTTTTTGGGGCACGAGAGACAACACCGTTCCCGGTCGGGCCAATTTTCTGGACGTGTTTGGCCCGGACGTGGCCCTGGACACCAGTTTCAACGGCTGGCTCTACATGACCGCTCGAAGCATTACGTCGGATTGGGCAGCGGCCAATAGCTTTACAGAGGACGATGACGTCACACCCGCATCGCCGCGAGCATACGACGCAAATGAATATTCTTCTTCGCTCGAATGTGTCTCATGGCATCGGCCAGACGAAGGATCCGAGGCCGAGATCGTCGAGTGCTTCTTCGATGGGGGTCATTCCTGCCCCGGCTTCGGCCAGATGCCGCAGATGATGTGGGATTTTGCTCGGCGCCATCCAAACACGGCCGTGCCTGCCGCGCCTTAGTGCGAGTATGACCTACCGTTCGCCCGCTATCGGATATCGCCTCAACCAATCTACGCGAACCGCGTTCAGCCACGCTGGGACCGGACCGCCGACGTCCAGGCGGCTTGCCCGATCTTCAAGCCTTGGCTCCAGGATCCAGAGTGACCTCGCCGATGTATTAGTGTTTCTGACCCTGTATTCGCGCCCCCTAATTCGCCAAAGCAAACATCGATCCGTACTTTCCAGTATTGGCGAGAATAACTAAAGGTGAAAAACTCAGTACCAGGGTAAACGTAGACCTGGCGCATGCCAGGCGCTTGTGCTTGCACGTCCTTGCTTCCTATGAGAAAGCACGGGAAGTTTTCTGCAGGGCTCCGCTTTCGCTCGGCTGCGGTTTTGTCGGAGGTGCAGAATGGATCGACTCAAGTTCAGCCGAGTGCTCAACGAGTTGATGCGGCGCAAGGTAGTGCGTGTAGCTGTCGGTTACGCGGTTGTGATGTGGCTTCTATTGCAGATCGCGGAAGTCACCTTTAAGCCACTGCATCTCCCGGATTGGGCCTTCACCCTCCTGTTGGTCATTGCCGTCGCAGGTTTTGCTTTAGCTGTGGTGTTAGCGTGGGCGTTCGAAGTTACGCCGGAGGGATTGAAACGCGATCCCGGGGACCGGCCAAAAAGTGGCGCGCGGATGCCGAATGAACGTGCATATCGATCGGTCGCCGTACTCCCATTTGCTGATATGAGCCCTGACAGGGACCAGCGCTTTTTTTGTGAGGGTATCGCCGAAGAAATTCTGAGTGCATTGTCGACTGTCAAGTATTTACGGGTGCCTTCCAGAACCTCATCGTTCCGATTCAATACCGGAGATCACGATATCCGTGAAATTGGCGATGCGCTCAACGTTGAGACGATACTGGAAGGAAGTGTGCGCAAGGACGCTGATAGGTTCCGGATTACCGCACAGTTGATTGATGCGCGGAGTGGCTATCATATTTGGGCGAATTCTTATGATAAGAAATTGAGTGGGATCTTTGAAGTCCAGCGGAATCTCTCTGAGGACATCGTACGCACGCTTTTTGAGTCGCTGACTCCTGAAGAGATAGTTATTCCCGAGCCCGCTTCAATCGCAGATATCAGCGCATATGACTACTACCTGCAGGGCCGGCATTTCCTGAATAGCCATACGGAGCAATCTGTGAAGTTCGCGGTTACTATGTTCACCAAGGCCGCCGAAGTCGACCCTAAACTGTCGCTTGCCTGGGCGGGCCTCACTGAGGCCCATACTTGCATGCACACTTTCTTCGCAAGCAGCAAAGACCACATAAAGCTTGCAACGGATGCCGCCGAGAAAGCCATGAGCTTGAGACCTGATTCCGGTCCATCCAGAAGCGCGCTAGGAATGGCATTGATGGTCGCCGGCAGGTATGCCGATGCGGACGCCGAGTTCAAGTCCGCACTTTCGATGAACCCACAGGAGTTTTTGACAACCTATTATTACGCTCGCAATTGCCTGTTACAGGGAAAGCTCGAACAGGCTGCCGAACTTTTTGAGCGCGCACACCAGGCCAGGCCGGAAGACTATCAGGCTCCGCTCCTGGCCCTGTCAATCTACAAGCGCTTGGGGAGAAAAGATAAAGCACACACGGCCGCGCGCCGGGGGACAAAGGCGGCCGAGTGCCACTTGCAGCTCCATCCAGATGATGTGCGCGCGTTATACCTTGGTTGCTCGGGCTTTCTGGAACTCGGAAAACCGGAAATGGCCAGGAGCTGGGCGGAACGGGCTATATCAATGAATCCAAATGATGTTCTTACTCGATATAACGTTGCTTGTTTCTACGCACAAGCAGGCGACATCGACCGTGCGTTTGCCAATTTGTCGAATATTGGCACAAATCAGAGAGAGTTCATTGCCTGGATGGCAAACGACCCGGATCTGGACCCGCTGCGTGGTGATCCCCGATTTGAAACACTGGGTCAGGCTGCTTAGTAAGAAGAACCCGCGCTGCTGAAGATCAATGAGTACTACGATCCGACCAACCTGTTCAGGCTGAACGCTAACATACGATCCGCATAAGCGATAAAGGACTCCTCTTTTCGGGCTACCCGAATAAGCCTGCGACGTCGGCTATCATTAGATCCAAGGGTTGCTTATGGCCCATTGCGGACATTCGCCAACCGTGTACATCAGCATCAAGATCTGCCCCGTCTAGTATGAGAGATCAATAGCTTGTGTAGCGAATCGACGCCGAAACCGGGTGAAATATGTTTGCCGATTCACGCTCAGCCACCGATAGTTTGTCAGTACCGCAGAACCTGCAATCCCGCTTGGTGTTTTCCCGAAGTTTGGGGAACAGCAGTGGTCGAACCGCAACCCTTTGTATCTCCGGTTCGACCTCGAATTATTCATTTACGATTTATATGCCCGAGTATACGATTAGTCACTCGGCACTATAAGACGAGGGACGAAATGACCGGAGTAGATGTTTCGAACGCGCCGCTTCGGTCACACGGAGACGTAATCTGTGATTATCTGGACCTCGAGGGTAAGCACGTAATTGATGTGGGATGTGGTGCCGGGCGTTTAACTCGCACCATGACGGAGATGGGAGCGATCGTTGTCGGCATCGATCCGGGTGCACGCCAGCTTGCAAAAGCTCGTGCGGCCGAGACGATTGGTAACGAAAGCTACATCGAGGCTACCGCGGATGAGCTGCCTGCCGACGATCAGAGCGTTGATGTGGTGGTATTCTTCAACAGCCTTCACCATGTCCCAATCGACGGAATGCGGCAGGCACTGGTGGAGTCGCGGAGAGTACTCAAAGATGGCGGGGCGCTGTATATCGCCGAGCCGCTTGCTCAGGGCCCCAAATTCGAGATGAGCAGGCCCTTCAACGATGAAACCATCGTTCGGGCGGAAGCTTACAGGGTTATCAAAAGCGCCGACGCGATCGGTTTTCGAGAACAACATGAAACCGTTTACTCAACGGACATCAGCTATGCGGATTTCGAATCCTTTCGAGAAAGCTCAACCTCGATTGATCCGGTGCGGGATGCCTATTTTCAGGCACATGACGAAGAACTCCGCCGGCGGTTTGAGGACTATGCTGAAAAGCGACCGGGCGGCTGGCATTTCCCTCAATACATCCGGGTCAATGTGCTGGCGCCGGTGTAGGCTGACTACCGCGCGAACCCAGGCACATACTGAGAAAATGTGGTGATCCGGATGACCAGTTCCGGCCGTTAGCAGGCCTTCGATTCACCCGATTTCAAACGATCTGAATATTCGTTATGGGGAAAGCAGGCATTCGGGCGGATCACAACCACGCTTGCCGCTCGATGGCCGACGTTAGGTTATTATTGGCTCCAGGAGCTGCTTGTGACCCAGTGGCGGAGATCGATCATCGAAGATCTTACTTTTGTAAGTTGCGCTACTGTCGCGTTGGGAGGATTGCGTGTCACTGAACAAATTCGAGAGAACGACGGATACCAGGACCATTCTTGAATCGCTTAGACGCGACGGCGCCGTCATCGTAACCGATGTCGCCGATTCTCGTCTCGTCGATACTATCGTTGCCGAATTGCGCCCGATACTCGACTCGGTCGGGCTCGACTCGCGCAGTCCTTTTAACGGCAACAAGACGCTCCGTGCGTCGTACGGTCTGCTTGCCGACGCGCCGAGCGTGGCTGAACTCGTAGAACACGACCTTGTTGTTGACGTTGCAAACGAGATTCTGCTGCCGCATTGCGCGAATTATACGATTGGGAGCATGACCGCGATCGAGATTCTGCCGGGCGAGCCTGCGCAGGCACTGCATCGCGACGATTCCCTTTACCCGATCGACAACGCCGGCATGGAGCTATTGATCGGAGTTATGTGGTCGCTGGACGATTTTTCCGAGCAGAACGGCGCAACGCGGATCGTACCAGGCAGTCATCGCTTTATGCGCTCCTGGCATCTGCCCGATGTGTCCGCCTGGCAGACCGCCGTAATGCCAAAAGGCTCGGTTCTCTTCTATCTCGGCTCGACCTGGCATGGCGGCGGCGCGAATCGAAGCAACGCGTCACGCACCGGGCTTATCAACACCTATTCGTTGGGTTGGCTTCGACCGGAGTCTAATCATTACCTGGACACGCCGCCCGAGGTTGCCGCCCGGTTCAACCCGCGTCTTCGCGCGCTCCTTGGCTATATGCCGCATGGCAGTGGCGACGACCTGATTGGTGACTTCCGAGGAGATTGTTCTGCCTGGGTAGAAACACCGCCGGAGCCGGAGTGGCAGGATGAGCGCGGTCAGGTTGGAACGGCGGCAGACGCGAAGGCGCAGGCCAGCGACTGATTCGTCGGTTACGTTGCTTAACTGATGCCTATTGGAGGTAGTACCATGGCTGCTGCCGGTCGATAGCCTTCGTTGAGAGACTCTCTACTCTGCCGGGTCAAAACTCCGCTATAGGTATAACCGGAGCTCGCGCGACAACCGGTTGCGGCTCCACCTCGAGCCGCCTGTTGTTCGACAATCACGCCGCCGCACGCAGGATACGAAAACCGGCCCCTTGAGACCGGCCGTTCAGGCAGGCGTAGCGCCGGCAAACACCATCATCGAAACGCCCTTTCCACGCTTGCCGCTGCTCATTGACCGTTAAACAAGCTCTGATCCACGTGATGCACGAAAGCATCCGAATACCACCCGCGGACAGATGCCCAAAGCTCCTTGTTCAACCCTTCGTGCTCATCCGAAAAATAGGCGACAAAATAAGCATTCCAGTCCTGCCAATCAGGCTGGGAAATAATCTCGCGATCCTGGTCAAAATACGTGTTTTCCCAAATGCTCAGGATCAGGTTTTGATATTCATTCCACATCACTTGCTGAATGTCTGACAGGTCTTCGTTGCGCCGAAGGAGTACGACTGCCTGTGCTAATTCAGGAGACGTAAACCTGACAGACTGGATTTCACGCAGTGCTGCGTAAACGGCGTCGTCGCTCGATGAGCGCAGCGCGACGGTATTCTGACTGACCGTATACGCCACCACCAGAAGAGAGATCACAACGGCAAATCCGCTGACGATCTCCGCTATTTTTGCCCAACCGGCCAAGCCCAGGTTTTTCATCGTTTAGTTCTCCGCGGCTCTCGCAGGCAGAAAGGATAGATCACAACCCGTAGGTAAGCCTAATCTGCCGGTTGCCGGCAGGAACGCCGGGGGGGGACCTCACCGAACGCCCGGGGAAGCAACGCCAGAGGAGTGGTTAGGCGACTTCGTTCGGAGGCACTGGCAGCGCGTGGCCGTCGCCTGCCGCAAGACACCCCCGCGCGAGCATGTTGTCCGCAAGTGGGACGCCGATGAGTAAAAAGTCGAACCGCAATTTATCGGACAAACTGCGGCTCGACCTGTTGACTCCCTTTCACCCGCTTCACCCGGCGTCAAGCGTGTCCCACGGATAGCCTTCCGCCTCGTAGATGTAATCCGCCAGCGACTTGGCTAATTCATCCTCGTTGCGCAGCATG
>JAACFB010000023.1 GCA_009937615.1 Gammaproteobacteria bacterium
CTGCAAGCCGTCGCTTCTTCCGATGAGAAGATATAGGGCTCGCCGATCAGAGACGCATTGACTTGGCGCTCCGCGTTCAGTTCAAGATAAATCGCGAGCACAGTCGCTTCCAGCACGTCCTCTGCGGCAATAACCGAGCCGTGCGCTTTGAGCAGGGCGGCGCGACCCTCACCCAGCGTACCGGCAACTTCATCGGCGGTTACCGGGTTATTGACGGAGCGCGGCGACGGGTAAACCGGGATGTCACCGAGCAAAGCGCCTTGCGCCATGGTCACGCGGTAATCCAGCCCCGCCGTCGTTAGTAACGTTGACCACTTCGGGTGGCCGTGGACGACGGCATGCACGTCAGGCCTGGCCTGGTAGATGGCCGTATGCAGCGGCAGCTCTTTGGGCGGCGGTGGTGCCGAGTCATCGAAATCGCCACCCGGTCCGACCACGACAAAATCCTGCGGCGTAATCGCACTGCGAACCGAACTTCCCGTGTTGATCAGCAGGTTTCCGTCGGCCAGCCGAACGCTGAAATGACCGTTGAAGTCGATGATGCCGAGGCGCTCGAGAATCGAGATTCCCTGCGCCAGATGGATGCGAGCGTCATGCTCCGCGTGCGGAGATAACGCTGCACTCAAAGGATACTCCAGCTGTGGCTAAGGAGATTGCTGCCGATGATGACCGCCAGGCAGCCGATACCGACGAACGCTGTCGTGTTGACCCAGTTTGCGCAGCGTTCCATCCAGCGCAGAGGGTAGGAGACCACGAAGGTCAGAGTCGCCATTCCGATGATCGAGCCCGCACCGAATGCGGCGACATAGGTGATCGCCTGCGAAATGGAATTGGCCGCGGCAGCCAGTATCAGCAGTCCGGCCGAACCGGCGGCGCCGTGCATCATTCCGACCATCAGTGCATGCCTCAGGCCCAGGCTGCCATGTTCGTGATTGTGCGGCCTTATCGTATGCGGTTCCTTGCCTGCCGCATGAACGTGGACGTGCAGGTGCCGCTCACCCTCGCGATGCTGGTGAATATGAAAGTGTGGACGCTTCCGCCAAACCTTGTAGAGAACGTTTACGCCGAGAAAAACGATCATCGCGCCCACCGCAAACTCGAGCATCGCTTCAACGCGCGGCGAAATATTTTCCCCAAGCAGTAGCAGCGCGCCACATATGGTCAGTAACGTAATCGTGTGTCCGAGCCCCCAGACGCCGCCTCGAAGCATAAGCGCGCGCCGCGAGTTCCGTTCACGATTCAGCGTGGCGACTGCCGCCAGGTGGTCGGCCTCGAGCGCATGCTGCATGCCGATTAATGCGCCGAAAATAACGAGTGTGTATACGTCCATCAATACCCTTTGGTATTTGCCAGGCGGTACAGCGAAGCAATCGCGAAGTTTACCAGAACTCCTGATTACCGGGATTGTAAACACCGCTGTTTACTGCAAAGAAGTTCGTTTCACCGTTAACGAATTCGGCTGTCATGTTGTCATTGATCGTCCAGCGATTCTTCCCCACGCTGTGCGGCAGAACAGGAGGATCTGCCGGTAACGGTGCACACACTGCTGCGGCGATCGCCGCCAAAGTTGATACGCATGAAACGGTCTCGCCGGAAAGTGATTTGATGCGCCAGAATGCGCTAGAGTAGAGCCAGACCTCGAAATTACAGAGCCCGTCGGGCTGGGGAAAACCGATGACAAAAGATGCACTCGTTTCCGAAGAGATCGTCAAGAAATTCGCGAAAGAAGTGGAGACGCCTTATACCCGCTGGGTCAAAGCCGAGGGCCTCGACATCATTGACGGCATCTATGTGCCGGATCTGAACGCTGTTGAACTCAAGCCCTGGCCGTCCCGCAACGGTCACGGCGTGTTCATCAACCATGACGCATCGAGAACGTCGAACGACTGCTATGTCTGCGAGATTGGTCCCGGAGAGGAGCTGGTGGCACAGCGGCAGCTGTACGAAGAAATGATAATGATCCTCAGCGGCCGGGGGTCGACCACGGTCTGGAATGATGCGGGGCAAAAGGTGTCGTTCGAGTGGCAGGCGGGTGCGCTGTTCGCGATACCTGTGAACGCGTGGCATCAACACTTCAACGGGTCTGGCGACGAGAAGGTTCGGTTCGTGGCCGTAACCAATCTGCCGCCCATCATGAACGTCTATGAGGAACCCGAGTTCATTTTCAATACGCCTTACGATTTCAAGTCACGTTTCTCGGGCGAGCCTGACTATTTTGCGCCGCGCGAAGATGTCAGTGGACTGCTGCTCGAGAGCAATTTCGTATCAGACGCCGTCAGTCTGCCGCTGATTGAAGCCAAGGAGCGGGGCGCCGGTGGCGGCCACATTCGCTTCAATTTTGCGAAGAGCTCAATGAACGGTCACATCTCCCAGTTTCCCGTCGGCACGTACAAAAAAGCGCACGCACATGGGCCCGGAGCTCACGTCATAATTCTGGCCGGGGAGGGCTACTCGCTGATGTGGCCGGAGGGTGAAGAACCCACGCGTTACGACTGGAAGCCAGGCAGCATGATCACGCCGCCGAATATGTGGTTTCACCAGCATTTCAATACCGGCAACTCGCCGGCACGCTATCTTGCGTTCAAGTACGAAGGCGTTGCCATTCGCAATTCGCAGGGCGTGCCGAAGGCCTGGATAAGCCGCCGCATCGGTGGGCACCAGATCGACTACGCTGATGAAAGCGAACTCGTGCGGACGATGTTTGCCGACGCGCTTTCCGAGCACGGGCTCGAGTCGCGCATGCAGGAGCCGTATGAGCTCGAAAAAGAGACGCTGCCGCCATTGCCCGAGTCGCGCCAGTAATCAGGTAATGTCCTGCCGGTCGATCGGGGTACGCTGCTGCTTTTTGTTCGCGGCCTTGTCGTCGCTTTTGACTGGCTGCGATCCGGCCGGTGATCAGCAGCTCGATAATGCAACCATTGCGATAGTCATTCCGTATCGGCCGGGCGGCGGTTTCGATCGCACGGTGCGGGCGTTTGCACCGTATTTTGCCCGGCAGCTGGGGGCCGGCGTAACGGTACTTCCCGAAAACGTGCCCGGTGCGGGCGGCAGGCGCGGCGCGGCCAAGGTCTATCGCGCCCGCCCGGACGGTACGACGCTCGGCATCTTCAACCTGCCCGGCTTCGTGTTACCGGAAGTGCTGGGAGAGAAGGTCGACTATGACCTGCGAGAGCTCAGCTGGATAGGCCGTCTGGAATCGCAGGACTACGTGCTGCTGATATCCGCGGCATCCGAATTACAGAACCTCGACGACGTGAGAGCGGCCGATGAGATTTCGTTCCTTTCGACCGGCTACGGTTCGTCCGTGCTCGCGGCGACGCAGATCATTGCCGAGCGTCTCGCTCTCACTGACAAGAGCCCGATCTACCTTGCTGGCTATGCCGGTACGGCAGATTACCTGGTCGGGCTCATTCGCGGTGACGGCAACGTAGCGGTCGGACCCGTGTCCACCTCGCTCAAGTATATCGAGTCAGGGGATTTGCGGCCGCTGGCGGTCACGGGTGACGGCAGCAGCCTGCCCGGGGTGCCGACCTTCACCGAGCTCGGTTTTGCAGACCTCGCTGCCCTGGATCTGCAGCGGTCGATTGCAGGCCCCCCGGGACTCGATGCGGAGCTCCTGACTACGCTTCGCGAGGCATTCCTGCGCGCTGTCGCCGATCCTGAATTCATTGCAACGGCGCGCAATGCGCGTCTTGACCTGAGTCCGCTCGCCGGCGCCGCAACCGCCGCTGAAATTGAAGAGAGTTTTACGTTCTACGAGACCTTCAAGACGAATCTCAAGAACCCGAACGCGCTGTAATCGTTTTGGCCGGAGCCGTGCCCGATGCCTGATTCGTTATTCGTTGCCGCTGACTACCTGAGCCAGGGGGCCAATCTTGGCTACCTCGTTCTCGGCGTCGCGGTCGGTATCGTTTTCGGTTCGATCCCCGGGCTAGGGGGAGCGACGGCAATCGCGCTGCTCCTGCCACTGACCTTCGGCATGGAGCCCGACCAGGCAGTCATACTCATGGGCGGCATAATGGGGGCTGTCTCCATTGGAGGCTCGGTGTCGGCGATCCTGTTGAACACGCCGGGCACTGCGCCGAACGCGGCCACCTGCATCGATGGTTATCCGCTCACGCGTCAGGGCAAGGCCGGCCTCGCCATCGGGGCCGCGGCGACGGCGTCGTCGATCGGCGGCATTATCAGCCTCGGGATCCTTGTCGCGGTGCTACCGGTCGCCAGGACAATCGTGCTGTGGTTCGGTCCCCCGGCCTTTTTCATGCTGGCCGTTCTCGGGCTCACGTCTCTGACCGTTGCCAGCGGGAATCTCCTGCGCGGCCTGATCGCGGCCTGCATCGGCTTGTTTTTCGGATTTGTCGGATATGACGATATCGGTGGCACCGCGCGTTACACGATCGGCATCGACTTCCTCTGGGACGGGATTTCGATCGTGCCGTTGTTGATCGGCTTGTTCGCCATTGCCGAGATGATGAACCTCTATCGCACGGGCGGTCCAATATCGGCCAGCGACGACGGGGATACCGTGAAGGTTGTTGGCACTATGGATGGCGTTCGGTCCGTATTCGCGAATCTTCGTACGCTGATCAGTGGTTCCGCTATCGGCACGGTCATAGGCCTCGTGCCGGGCGTGGGCGGCACGGTGGCGTCGTTCCTGTCCTATTCCTTCGCAGCCCAGACGAGCAAGAATAATGAGAATTTCGGCTCTGGGGACATCCGCGGCGTGATCGCACCGGAGGCTGCGAACAATGCGAAAGATGGTGGCGCACTGATTCCGACGCTGGCGTTCGGGATCCCCGGCAGCGCCGAGATGGCGATCTTCCTCGGTGTATTGATCTTGCACGGTATCGACCCGGGCCCGATGCTGCTGATAGAGCGCGAGTCGACGATATTCATGCTGATCCTGGCGCTGCTCGTCGCCACGCTGATTAGCGGCGGCGTGATCCTGACCTCAGCGCGCCACCTGGCGCGCATTGCACACATTGATTCAATGCTGCTGATCCCCTGCGTGATCACGGTGTCGTTCGTGGGCGCCTACGCGCTGCACGGCTCGATCGGCGATGTCTTTATCGCGGCGTTTTTCGGCATGCTAGGCTTTGTCATGATTCGCTTCGATTATCCGCGAATTACGCTCGTTATCGCGTTCGTGCTGAGCGGCCTGATGGAACGCAATTTTATTCAGTCGATGATCATGTTCGAGGGTGACTGGCGCCGGTTCTTCGGCGACACAACGACACTGGTTCTGTTTCTGCTGACGCTGTGCGCGTTGTTGATTCCGATTGTGAATCGCGTTCGGACGCGGCGGTCGACTCGATGAACGGCGGCTCAACATCCAAAGTTGCCGCAGTCGTAATCGCGATCGTGCTTTCCGCGTTAGCCGTCTTCATGCTCGTGACGGCATACACCTACAGCCGTTCCAGCGGAATATTCCCGATTTTCGTCGGCTGGATATTCGTAGCGCTCGCTTTGCTCGAGTCGGTCGTGCAGCTCAGGACATTGATCGGCCGCGGAGCTACCGCGCCAGCGGCGAGCGAGGAGCCTGCTGCTCCCGGCGGGGAGGCCGCTTCACTGCGCGAGATCGGCGGGTTCCTGTGGTTGGGACTGTTTTTGACGTTAATCTACTTTGCCGGATTCGTGATCGCGACACCGATATTTATCGTCGCCTTCCTGCGCTTGTCGGCAGGCCGAAGTTTTGTGCACAGCGTTTCGTTTGCGCTTGCCGCCGCGGCAGTTGTCTACGTTGTTTTTGTATTTTTGCTCGATTACCAGTTATACCGCGGCACCCTGCTGGGGGCGTGATGCCCGGAGCAATAAACGCTAACAAATGTAATAAAGCGAGATTCGCCATCCCGGGTGTATGATCTTTTTTTTCAGAGGAGGGGACCATGACGCAGCTCCGAAAGTTCTTATCCGCAGTCAGCCTTACTTTGGCGTCAGTTATACTTGCGTTGCCATCTGCCGCTCAGGACTTGCCGCCAGAGCTCATCTCCTGGCCGGACACGATCTATACGAATGCGATCATCGTTACGCTCGACAACCACGAGCTGAACGATGATGCGGGTACGATCGCCGAGGCCATGGCCGTCCGCGACGGCAAGATCCAGGCCATCGGCTCTGCAGATTACATCAGCCGAATGCGCGGCCCGAACACGAAGGTCATGGACCTCGCCGGCAAGATGGTCGTCCCCGGATTTATCGAAAGTCACACGCATCCGTTCAGCCTGTTCGACGCGAATCTGCCGGAACAGGAACTCGCGTTGCCCCACGTCACGATGGGCGTCATGGTTGAAGCAACCGCGGAAGAAACGTACAAAAAGATCAGCCGTTATGTGGAGGAGGCGGGTGTCCGGCCCGGCGAGTGGCTGCTGATCGAACTGATCCCCAACCCGGCCGCGGGTATACCGACAATCTGGGACATTGCCGAAGGCTGGATCGGCACGCGCTATACCGCTGACCAATCGTTTACCCGGGAGGGCTTGACCGGTGCGTTACCGAGAAACCCCGCCAATGCCGGCATTCGCAATGCTCGCGAGGACGATGGTTTCGTGCGCCGGCACAACAGTATCGAGGACGTCGAACTGCTGCGGCAGCCGGCGGAACCCGTCGTCAACAATCGCACCTATGACACCGAGGTCGCCGACAAGCTCGCGCACTGGAACCGTTATAACCAGGGACTGCAGGGTAGCCACGCCTTTATCGTCTTCAACGATCTTGGTTGGGAAAAGACCGCCGAGTACATGCCTGGCCTTGCGGAAACCGTAACAGCGCTGCGGCCGGATATCGAAAATGCAGGGGATCGCGGGATCCTGGGCACGGGATCGAAGAAAGCCTGGGTGCAGCAGGTGCTGAAGAAGCCCTATCCGACGCCGGTCTATGCGGAAGCCGTGAAAAAAGGTTTCACCTACATGGCCAGGTCGGGCATCACGGCATTCGGGTCGCGTGTCGATTTTCCCCACCAGCTTTCCGCGTATCACTACCTGTTGCGCCGCGACGGGCGCTTGCCGATTCGGCACGCCTATACCTATGAAATGCATCGTAACCAATTGCACACGCCGTATTTCGTGAAGAACGTCTATCCGTTCATGGGCGCGCACTGGTCCAACGGCCCGAACAGCGGTAATGCCTGGTTGTGGAATCACGGCATCGGCTCGGAGGGTGCCTGGGATACGCCCGAAATCGCGTGTCTCGGTCCGGATCTTCCGGGCCTGCCGGATATGGCGGAACAGGCGAAGAAACGTGAGCGATGTGACTTCCTCGAGAATCGTACCCCCGAGGTCATCGGCATGCACAATGCGCTGATGGCTGGCTGGCGAATCGCGGGTCTGCACGGAGTGGGCAGCCACGGCATGCGCCAGTTCATCCAGTACGTCGAGGAGGCCATCGCTTCGGGCAAGGTCTCGGAGCAGGAAGTGCGGGACATGCGCATACTGATGGCGCACGGCACGATGGTCGGCAAGCAGCCCGACGTCATTGCCGGGCTCAAGCGTTACAACATCATCATGCCGTTCCAGATCCTGCGTGCGTTGACCGACGAGCCGCCGGTCATCGATACCTTCTATGGTCCCGAAGGCTACGAGTTTCTGGCCCCGGTCAAGAGCCTGATCGATGCGGGCGTGCGCGTCGCGGTGGAAACCCACAGTGCGGGTCCCCCCGACCTATTGTTTCGGCACATGCCGGCACTCGTGACGCGTACCGCGGCGGGCCGAACGTCCACGCCGGAAGAGGGCGTGGACCGCGTTGTGGCGCTGAAGATGTTCACGTACTCGAATGCCGAGTCAATGCTGGCGGAGGACTTTATCGGCTCCCTTGAGCCGGGCAAGTTCGCGGATTTCGCCGTGCTTCTCAATAACTGGCTCGAGGGCCCGGATTCCGAACTCGGAGTCAACAAGGTCATCATGACCGTCGTGGGTGATGAGATCATTTACGAGGATCGAAACACGCCCTGGGAGTCTGGTGAGGCAACCGCGGCGCGGTAAAACAGTGACGCCCGGTGCCCGATTGCCGGTGCGCGGATACAGCTAGGGACAATAGTGCATGGCAGAGACGCGGGACGTCGTGCTGCAAAAAGTGCAGCGCCAGATCATCGACCTTGAAACCGAGGTACGCAAGCGCATCGTCGGCATGGACGAGGAAATGCGGCTGACGCTGATCTGCCTGTTTGCCGGCGGGCATGTGCTGCTCGAGGGCGTACCGGGACTCGCGAAGACTTTGTTCTTCAAAACGCTGGCCGAGGCGGCGCACGTGCAGTTTCGGCGCATCTCGTTTGCGGCCGACCTGTTGCCGAAGGACGTGGTGGGTATTGAGCATTTTGATGCTGCTACGGGGAAGGTCGACCTGGTCGTCAAAGGTCCGCTGCACACCAACTTCCTGCTCACGGACGAACTCAACCGGGCGCGCACGAGCTCGAAAGGCTCTGTGCTTGAGCCTATGGAGGAAGGCCAGGTCACGACGGAGCTGGGCGGCACTTATAAACTGAGCCCGTTGTTCATGGTCATTGCGACTCAGAACCCGGTCGAGGAGGAGGGTACGTTCGGCCTGGGGCGCGCCGAGAGAGACCGATTCCTGATGAAGGTGCCGATCGGCTATCCGTCAGCCGCTGATGAAGAGGAAATCATTCGGCGCTACGGCACCTTGAGTGATGTCCCGGAGGTCAACCAGGTCATCAGCGAGGACAGTATTCTTGCAGATCGGGAGGCCATTAAGACCCATGTCCATGTCGAGGACTCGATCATCAAGAAGGTCCAGCGAATACTTGACGAGACACGCCCCGAGCGAACGAGTTTACAGAGTGTCTCGGAGCTGATTGAGCGCGGTGGTGGCGCCTCGCCTCGCGCCGGCATCGGCATTATCTATGCGGCAAGAGTCAATGCGGTCATGCAGGGCCGGGACTACGTGACGCCCGACGATCTTGTTGCCGTTGTCACACCGATTCTGCGGCACCGGCTCGTGCTCAAGCCTGGCGAGGTTCAGGAAGAGGAAATCGAACAACGCCTTGTCGACATCATCGACGAAGTCGTTCGCCAGGTGATGTAGCGTTGGACGGCAAGCTGCTACTGCAGGAAATCCGCGGCAAGCCTATCGATCTTGTTCCAGGCAAAAAGGTTGTCAGCATCAATCCGGGGGAGTGGACGAGCTCGTTCGAAGGCAAGGGCTATGAGCCGCTCGGGTATCGTGACTTTCAGATTGGCGACAACCCGCGCCAGGTGCATTTGCCGACCAGCGCCCGACGTGGAATTCCAACCATTGTCGAGCGCGTTGCGTTACGCGACTTCAAGCTCATGATCGTCATCGACCTCTCCCGTTCGATGCGTGTCAGGCGCAAGGTCATGATCCAGCATGAGGCAGCTGCCGTGATGCTGTATGCGGCGTGGCAGGCCGAAACGACATTCGGCCTGGCGGTCAGAACCGAGCAGGGCGTGCACAGCATGGGACTGGGCATCGGATCGCGGCACTTTTATCACTCGTATCGCATTCTGTGGAGCCTGTGTGCGCCAGCAGATCGTGCTGCGCCATCGGGGTCGCTGGTTCATCTGCGGCGCTGCCTGCCGCCGAACGCGATGCTGATTTACTGTTCGGACTTCCTCGATGCCGGGTTTGATGCAGCGGGGCTCGATCAGTTGCTGCGTGCCGTGGGTCGTTACGATTTCGTGCCGCTCATCATCCAGGATGAGCTCGAATACAGTTTCCCGTCTGCGCCTGATGCTTCGCTGATCGCTTTCAGTGATTCGAAGACCGGAGCGTGCGAGGACCTCTGGGTGTCGCAGACGTCGGCGCGGCGAATCGCGGCCCTCAACGAGACTCGATTTGCCGCCATCGTCGAACGGTTCCGCCAGCGCGACATCAAGCATGTCCACCTGAGCAGTCCGGGTGTCAATACGACCCACGCCGCGATCAATACATTTTTTCGCCGCCGGCGGAGACAGTCTGCATGACGTGGCGTGAGCGACTCCTGGAGCGCCCGGCGTGGCTGACGCTGGTCCTGCCTGCCACGGCTCTGATCGTGGCAGCGGCTGTCCTGATCGTCATGTCCATGAGCGGCCGTGCAACGTTCGGATTTGTTGACGGTGAACCCGGCGACCTCGCTGCGGACGACGATATCAAAGCATGGGTATCGTTCGACGAGGCCACTTATCACCAGGGCGATATCGTGCGCTACCGGATGCGGCTCAACTGGCGGAGCAAAAAAGTTACTCCGGATCTCGAGTCCTTCGCGACCAGTATCAGTTTTCATCCGTTCGACAATCGTGGCGTTACCGCTGCCGAACGCCGGCTCGGCGGTGGCGTTCGTGAGTACGTTGCCGAGTATTTGCTGCAGCCGGTCAATGTCGAAACGCCGGCAAGCTACCAGCTCGATACGGCGACGGTGTACTACACGCGAGCCAGTGAGGACCATGCCGAGGTGCATGCGCTGCGTGTCAATCCCGCGCCAGTGCACCTCGGGGAATTCTATCCCTACGACATATCCTCGATCTCCCTGCGACCGCCAAAGCCACGCCTTGATGACGCCCGGTCGTTGCGCCGGGTTCTGATGGCCCTTTTCGGTAGCTCGCTGCTGCTTATCGCGCTGGGTTTTCTCTGGCAGCGAGGCCGGAAACGCGCCTATGAGGAGCTGTCGCCCGCCGAACAGCTTTGGCGCGACCTGGACGAACTCCGGCGCGAGCCGAACAAGGATCGTCAGTACGTGGTTGGCTGTGAACGCCATTTCACGCAGGTGCTCGAGTTGCTCAGCGGCATTACGCCAACCGAGTTCTGGTCGGAGCAGGCGCACGCTCCCGGAGAGTGGCACGACCTGGTCGCCGAAGCCCGTGAACTGTTCAGCGCGGCTTACCGGCCCGCAGCGCCGGCCGCCGCCGATGTCCAGCGTATCGCGTCGCTGATCGAGAGCATGCTGGTGCCGATGGTGCAGGAGGACCGACTGCAGCGCGAAGCGCATGGCAGCCTGGTTGACCGCCTGCGTCGTCAGCCTATCGCGTTTCTCGGCGGCAGCGCGCTGGCGGCCGCCGGTGTCGTTGCCCTGCTGCTGGCCGCCGTCCCGTCCGCGTGGCTGTCTAAAGATATCCGGGACTATAACGCGCTCGTCGGCCGGCTCGAGGCTAACGAGCTCGAGGCGGCCCTGGACGGGTTCCTCGACCTCGGTGAACTGGCGAGTGACCCGCGGGTCAGGGCAGCGTCACTCTATAATACGGGCACGCTGTTGGCGGATCCGCGCCAGTCGCGGCTTTCGCGTGCCCAGCACGATAACTTTCTTCGCGCGATCTATGTTCCTGAAATTACCTTGAGCAGGATGCTGCACGACATGGAGCTCGATGCGGAGTTCGAGTTGCTCACGCTGCTGACCGAACTGACGCGCCAGTATGTGCAGGCCGAAGCGGTTCTCAAAGGCGCCGTGCGGGCTGATCCATTGAATTCGGACGCACGCCGGAATCTCGAATTAGTCGCCAAGATCCGGCGAGGAATTGCCCGCAGTCTCACGCAACTGATCAGCGAAGGGGAGCAGAACGGCGGGACTCAGCAGATGCTCAATCAGACGGTCATAGACCTGAAACTGTTGATGGAAGCAGAGCTTCCCGAGGACTACGCGAAGCAGGATGAGGGGAAGGACGATCGCGAGTACTTCATCCTGGAACGTTTCTGAGGCTGCGGCATGACGCTCGCTGACAGTGCACGAATCGCGGCACCCTGGATGCTGCTCATCATGCTGCTGTTCGTGCCCGCGCTGGTCGCCGAACTGCGCAAGCCGGGCGCTCTGTATTCCGTGGCGATCGTCGGCGTCGACTTTTTGCGCAGCCGCCTGCCCGGGTTCGCAATGCGCAGACGAATTTACCGGGCCGTTGCGCTTGGCTTGATGGTCGTCATGCTGGGTTTCCTCTGGGCAAGTCCGGTGCTGCAGTCGCGGGAGCCCTTGTTGACGACCGATCAGCTGGCGCGGCAGAAAAACATCATTCTCGCCATCGATGTTTCGCGCTCGATGTCCGGCCCGCTGGAAATACCGGACAAGGACGCACGGTTTGCCGCGTATGGCAAAGCACCTGACGAAGTCGAACCCCGGCAAACCCGCTACGAGGCAGCGCGGGACACGGTGTATCGATTCATTGAGCGGTTTCCGGACGCCCGGATCGGCTTGATACTGTTCAGCACCGAGCCGTTTCTTGCACGCTGGCCGACGATCGAGACCGGCGATCGCTTTGTCGAAATTCTGGAGGAAAACCTTCGCGATGCGTCACAGCTGCGGCGCTTCTCGTCACTGACCAATACCGACGCGGCGCTGGGTCTGGCGGGCGATGTCTTCGCGCAGCTCGAAACGAGTCGCGGTGGCGCCGTGATCCATATTTCGGACGCCGAGGATGAACTCGAGAACATGGGGCTGGCGATTCGTGCCCTCAGGGCGGAGGGCATCCGCCTCTACACGATCGGCGTCGGTATCTCCGAATCCATCGTCGAAAAATTATCCGGCCAGTTCTCAGGCGATGCGGGCTTTCGCATTTTTCGAGTTGACTCGGATCAGGAAATGCAGGAGGCCTACCGACTCGTTGCCGAGCTTGAAGAGTCGCCCAGGTACACGGCAGCCGAGAAGTCATACGTGACTGAGCTTCGCTGGGTTATCGCCCTGATACTGATCGTCTATTCGCTGTTTGCCTACTGGTTTCTCGAAGTACGATTGCGCCGCAGCCATGTCGTGCACTCGCTTGAGCGGCGTACGGGGTAGCGAGCCGGTGATTTTTGCGTTCTCCAAAGCCTTTCTGTTGCTCATCTTGATCGTGCCGGCCGTTTTCGTATTTCGCCGGTCTGCGCGCCTTGGGCGAAAAACCGCCGCTGAGCTGCAGGGGCGGGCTCCCGAACCCGCCTACTTCACGACGCGGCTCGTCCTCGCCTGCCTGTTCATGGTCGCTCTGACCGTCGTGGCAGCGCGCCCCTACATTGCTTACGACAAGAGTGCGAGTTTCGTGTTTGTCGTCGATGTCTCGCGCAGCATGCAGGCCCGTTACTCATGCTCCGAACCGACGTTTCTCGAACGTGCAAAACGCGTTCTGCGGGATACAGTGCAGGCATTGCCGGAGGCGAGCGTCGGAATTTTTGCCTTCGACCGCTTCGCGTTTCCAATTACTCAGCTGACCACGGATCGTACTTACCTGGCCGATGTAATCGATCACGGGCTATACGTCGGGCTGATGCTCGAAGCGACCCAGACGGAAATTGCCAATGCGCTGTCTGTCGTTGCCGCAAAGAAAAGGCGCTTGCCGGAAATTTATGGCGACGTAACGCACGTCATTGTCTTAAGTGACGGTTATGTCAGTGGCGATTACCGCCGGCGCCTGCGGACGCCATTCGCCGAGCTGGCTGACGCTGGAATCAAGGTGTCAACGGTTGGCATCGGCAATCCTGAAGAAACACCGATCGCCGATGTGATCTCGGGGCAGTGCGTTAACCAGCTGATCGAGGTCAACGGCGACACGGTAAAGATTCCGCTGCGTGCAGATATTCTAAAATTCATCGCGATCGAAACTGGCGGTGCGTATTACGCGGAAACTGAAACGAGCCGCCTGGTGCAGGATCTTCGCTCAGAGCTCGCCGTCGGCAGCGTTGCTGATTCCGGCTCGACCGGGCCGCGCCGCGACGTCAGCAATGTCTTTCTCACCATAGCGACACTGGCGCTACTCGGCTTCGTGTATTTGCCCGTCCGGTTCGCGAAGCACTGACGTGCGCAACGCCCGGCTCAGAGAATGACGGAAATTTCGCCCCGCTCCTCGGGGTGAACGGTACATTGAAACGGGATCAGGCCAAAGCCGTGGAATTCGGCGCCCCAGCGCTCGTCCGGACGAATAACGGCAGACGTATAGGCTTGTTCCATTTTATTGCCCGTGTCCGGCAGGAACACCAGCCTGTGGCTGTCGTCATCGAGATTATGAAACATCACGGCTTCGTAAATACTGACGACGGTTTCGGTCGGCGACACCTTGCCGTCCTCGATCGTGACTTCCTGGACTTCGGACAGCAGCTGACGTTTCTGGTAATCGAGCCAGCTAACAATGCCGAGATCGAGAATCGGCTGTCCGTCTGTTGCCATCACGGAACGCGCAGCCATGGCCATGATAATGAGCAGAACCAAACGCCAGTGGTTACGGCGAACAGGCAGCGGCTTGATCAAAACGATATCCCCTTTTAGTTGAGCCTGCGCCCGGGCATGCACTAAGATCTTGGTTTGCCCGAAACAACGACCCGGCGCGAAGCCCGGATCCAGGGCCGACAATATAGCACTCAATGAGCAAAGTCCGTTGATATCGTCAGCCTTCCCGCTGGTTCACAATACGCAGTTGAGAGCGCTCTGCGGCACGCTTGCGATCGTCGTGGCGGTCGGCTTGTTGATTGCCGGCGAAGCGAATGCAGTAGACGGAAATTATTCGTCGCCGTATGCGAGCCAGTGGGACACGCGCGGTGCCGGTGCGGCAGTTCCGAATGAGACGATTGTCGGTGCGCTGCTGCTGGTGCTGAATACGTTGGCGGCCACTATTTTTTCACTACGCGACAGGCGACGCCGGCGTCGCCAGGCGTCTATCCCGGCGGCGGGATCTCGTGGCGCAGGCTCCGCAGGAAATTAATCACGGCCCAGTTATCGTCTGACGACAGTTCGCCCCCGAGAGCCGGCATGTCCAGCGAAGGAATGCCGTACTTGATCCACCAGAAGATCTCTCCATCCGTGTGCGAGTCCATGTGCGGAGAACTGAGGTCGGGAATCGAGCCGCGGTCTTCAATCGCCCAGGGACCGTCGCCGCGGCCGGTGACGCCATGACAGTCGGCACAGTGAGCCCGGTAGAGCGTCTCACCGTGCTGCACGACCTCGGTCGTAAACGGCTGCGGATTTACCCAGAAGCTGCTCGGATAGGTTTTTACGAACGTCACGGATAAGACAAGGAATCCGCCCAGCATCATGTTGGCGAGCCCGGCCGGCATCATCCATAGCGGTGCGCGCTTTAACAGCGCAATGCGTATTGACCAGATCGCGGCCGCGACAAGCAGCAGCCCCACGATAAACGTAATGACGTTCGCCGGTGAGTAGCCAATCGTCGACAGGTTCAAATAGGCGCGCATATCGTTTTCGAGCGGCGGGCCGGGCAGCGTCACGCTGTACGAAGCAAGGATCACCTCATCGCCCGGCCGGTACAGCGCCAGGTCGAATCGCCAGTCCCCCGGCATTGCCAGCACTGTCTCACCGAGAAACGCCGCGGGCCCTATGGGAAGCGCCTCGACGCCGGACCGACCCGCACCGTTTTCCGGTAGGGTCATCGAGAATAAGGCGCGGGTGCCCTCCGGAAAGCGGTAGCCCGGCACTGCCGCCGATATTTCCAGCCTGGCCTGGCTGAGGCGCCCGGCCACGGGCTGCAGCGCGACCGTCAGCGGAATATCGTCGGCTTCGATGCTCCAGCTCTGCGGATTGAGAAACGGCGCGAGCCCCGGCGGCTTGCTTGTTGCCATGATGCCGGCAGCAACAATCATCCCCGCCAGCAGCACGGACTCCATGCTCAGCAAGCGGCGAAAACGTCGGAGCGCGCTGCGCAGATCATCAGCCGAGGCTGCCGCGCGGCACGCCGGCACGATCTTTACCAGGTGCAGCGACACCGTGATAAGCAGGATTGACGCCAGCGCCATCTTGACCTTCAACACGGCACCGTATGCGCTTGTATTCATCGCGTCGGCATTGTGCACGTGGATGAATGCGAGCAGCCCGCCAGACAGCGCAAGCAATGCGAATGCGGCAAATATCATTACAGCGTACCGTCTTGCGAGCGACTCGATGGCCTCGTTTTTTTCGTCGATATCAATGAGAGCCGACCATGGCAGCAGCATCAGGTGCAGCAGGCTTCCACCCCAGGCAACCGCCGCAAGCCAGTGCAGCGCGTTGCTGGTTATCGCCAGGCTGCCTGACTCGTCGGCCGCATGCGATGAGATGGCCTGCATACCGATCAGAACCAGTCCGGCGGCAAGAGCGACGACCTGCAGGCCACGGGTGTTCATGCGCACATTGAGGCAGAAGGCGGCGAAGAAAAGTCCCGCCAGCAGCAGCTGGGCGGCGTCGAACACCGGCTCCTGCGACGCAGCGATGCCGGCTGCGATCGCCAAAGTCAGTCCAGTGGCCATCACGATCACCGTGCGTCGCGCGACCGCCGGCCGGGCGGCGCTCTGATCGATGAACAAAGGGGCCAGCAGGTATCGACAGGCGGCTCCGCCCAGCAGCAGAAGCAGCCCTGCAGATTTCACTGTCTCAACAAACCAGGCCAATGCCGAGTCCTCGGGTTCAAAATTGATCGTGTCGCTGAGTGCGATTATGCCGTTATCGATCGCTCGTGTTTGCCTGTATTTGATTCAACTGAAACGGTAATTCGCTCCTTCCAAAACGCTTTGCCCCCGGAGGCTGTCGACGCGTTTGCTCGCATACGACGCGACTGCTACAGTCAAAAAAGTTACGCCAAAATTGCATTCAGGAGAAAGCTTTGACACAGCAAGTCGTTGCAGCCGTACGTACCGGCGCACACCAAACGGAGTTTCGCGAATTCCCGATGCCGGAGATTCCGGACGACGGTGCGCTCGTTAAAATGGAAGTCGCTGGTATCTGTGGTACCGACGTAAAGTTCTACGCGAAGCCACCGATCAGTGATCCGGTCATCATGGGCCACGAGAACATCGGCTACATCGCCAAGGCCGGCAAGCAATTCCAGGAACGCAAGAAAGTCAAAGAGGGCGATCTCGTATTCATCGAACATTACGTGCCGTGTTTCGCCTGCGAGTGGTGTCACAAGGGCGAGTATCGTCTCTGTAATGCGACCGACTGGCGCAAGAATCCGGAAGCATTGCGTTACGGCTACACCTCGGCCGAGCGGGCGCCGCATCTGTGGGGAGGGTTTGCGCAGTACATGTACCTGCCCTGGAATGCCGTGCTACACAAAGTGCCGGACTCGATTACGCCGGAGCTTGCAGGCGTCGTGACGCCGATGGCGAACGGGATTCAGTGGGCGCTGTTCGATTGCGGCGTAGGCTACGACTCCACCGTGCTGATCCAGGGACCGGGACAGCAGGGCCTGTCACAGCTTGTTGCGTGCAGGCAGGCGGGCGCCTCGCTGATCGTGGTGACCGGAACCAACAAGGATAAGGTCCGGCTGGACGTTGCGAAGCGTTTGGGCGCCGATCACGTTATCAATGTCGAAGAAGAAGATGCGCTCGAGCGCCTTAACGAGATTACCGGTGGTGAGGGCGTCGATGTCGCGCTCGACTGCACGGCGGGTGGCGGGCTGGCGCCTGTGCTTTTCGGCATCGAGGCGCTGGTAAGAAAAGGTGGCACGATGCTCGTGCAAGGCGAGGTTGCCACGTTCCCGGATTTCCCCCTGGGCAAGATAGCCAACAAGTACATTACGGTGAAAGCGGCTCGCGGTCACAACTTCGAATCGTGCGAGCTCGCGCTGAAACAGCTGTCGTCGGATCGCTTTCCGCTGGACCTGATTACAACCCATCGCATGGGTCTCGAGGATACCGACAGCGCGATCAAGGCCGTCGGCGATGCTCAGGGCGTCATTCACGTGTCACTGATGCCCTGGGAGTAGTCGCCGCCCTGACAACCAACAATAACGAGGAGCGGCCCCGATGGGCGTAGTCATAGAGAACATCAAGCGCGCTGATTCCGAGCTCGTTGACAGGATAGCGGAGCTCGGCGTTGCAACCGTGCACGAAGCGCAGGGACGCAAGGGTTACCTGGATCCGTATATGCGGCCGATATATTCGGGTGCCCGTGTCGCCGGAACAGCGGTGACTGTCTCGGTTCCGCCGGGTGACAACTGGATGATTCATGTCGCGGTCGAACAGTGTCGTGACGGCGACGTGCTGGTCGTAGCGCCGACGTCGGCCTGCAGCGACGGCTATTTTGGTGATCTGCTGGCGACCTCGCTGATGGCGCGCGGCGTCAGGGCATTGATAATCGATGCCGGTGTCCGCGATGTGGCGGACCTGACCAGCATGGGGTTCCCGGTCTGGTCGAAATGCGTTTCTGCCCAGGGGACCGTCAAGGAAACGCTGGGCAGCGTCAACATCCCGATCGTCTGTGCCGGACAGCAGGTGAATCCGGGCGACGTTCTGCTGGCCGACGACGATGGCGTCGTCGTCGTGCGCCGGGGCGAACTGGAGGCCGTGCTCGAAAAATCGGTAAAGCGGGAGCAGCGCGAAGCCGCGGTGCGGACCCGGTATGCGAGCGGCGAACTGGGCCTGGACATCAACGACATGCGACCACGACTCGCCGAGAAAGGCCTGAAATACGTATCCGATTCCTCGCAGGACTGACGGGTGATTGCTGGGCTGGAACCATCACTGGAGATGTGTGAATGATCATTGACTGCCACGGGCATTACACGACGGCGCCGGGGAAACTGCAGGCATACCGCGATGCTCAGATCGCGCATTTCGAGGACCCGAGCGTGCCGCCGGCGGAGCTGGTAGCGGTCAGCGATGATGAGATTCGCGAGTCGATCGAGGAGAACCAGCTCAAAGCGCTGCGCGCGCGCGGCGCCGACATGACGATCTTCTCGCCAAAGGCATCGGCGATGGCCCATCACATTGGCGACGAGGCCGTCTCCAAAAAGTGGACGCGAATCAACAACGACATGATTTACCGCGTCACGCAGTTGTTTCCCGACAATTTCATCGGTGTCTGCCAGCTGCCGCAATCCGTCGGCATTCCGATCGACAACAGCATCGAGGAGCTGCGGCGCTGCGTGACCGAGCTGGGGTTCGTCGGCTGCAATCTGAACCCGGATCCATCCGGTGGCCGCTGGACCGGGCCGCCACTGACCGACAAGGCCTGGTATCCCTTCTTCGAGGCGATGGTCGAACTCGACGTCCCGGCGATGATCCACGTGTCCGGTTCGTGCAACCCCAATTTTCACGCAACCGGTGCGCATTACATCAACGCGGATACCACCGCGTTCATGCAGTTTCTGCAGGGCGACCTGTTCCGGGATTTTCCGGGGTTGCGCCTGATCATTCCGCACGGCGGCGGCGCCGTGCCGTATCACTGGGGCCGTTATCGCGGCCTGGCCGATATGCTGAGCAAGCCCGCACTGACCGAGCACATCATGAAGAACGTATTCTTCGATACCTGTGTCTACCATCAGCCGGGCATCGATCTGCTGTTTCGCGTGATCGATATCGACAACATTCTGTTCGCATCGGAGATGTTCGGTGCGGTTAAAGGCGTCGATCCGGAAACGGGGCACAACTTCGACGATACGAAACGTTACATCGATGCACTGGACCTGTCGGACGCCGATCGGCAAAAAGTCTTCGAGGGCAATGCCAGGCGCGTCTATCCGGGACTGGACGAACGTCTCAAGGCGGCCGGGCGGTAACAGTCCATGGCGCGGGCATGGGCGTTTATCGGTGTCATGCTGCTCAATGTCGGGTTTGCCGCCGGCGACGCCGGCGTTGCTTCGCTCGTCGATCGACTTGATCACCCGCTCTGGACGGCGCGTCGCGATGCGGCGCAGGCAATCGCGGCTTACGGCCCGTCTGGCGCCGACGCAATTCCGGCCCTGATTCGTGCCCTCGACGACGTGGACGTTCAGGTGCGCCGCGCCGCGGTGCAGGCGCTGGCGGACGTCGGTGCAGGTTCGGACGCTGCGCTGCCCGGGCTCGTGCATGCGCTGAACGACGACGACTGGGTCGTGCGTCGCAGGGCGGCGCTGTCGTTCGAAGGCACCCAATCGGAATCCGCGGTGGCCGAGATTCGCGGCCTGCTGTCCAGCGAGACGACAGATGTCAGAACGTCCGCTGCGCTAGCGCTGTCCGGCCTCGCGCCACATAGCCGCGCTGCCATGCCCGAGCTGGTTGCGGCCCTCGACGATGAGAATTGGCAGCTGCGCGCAGCCGCTACGCATGCCCTCGGCGCCATGGGCGCCGACGCGGCCGACGCTTCGCCCGCGCTGGCAGGATCGCTGCGCGACAGGGACTGGGGCGTCGCCGAGCAGGCCGTGGAAGCGCTGGCGAGAGTCGGCGAGCCCGCATTGCCCGCATTAATCGAGGCACTGCGGGACCCGAGTCTTGTCGTGCGCTGGGGCGCGGCGCGCGCGCTGGGACGGATCGGCCCGAACGCGCGGCCGGCTGTGCCCGCGCTCGCAGGCGTTCTCAACGACACGCAGCTGCAGGTTCGCTGGGCGGCCGCGAAATCACTCTGGGCGATCGGCCCGGCCGCAGCGGGCGCTGCTCCGGAGCTGGCCAACGCGCTGAGCGATAAGGACTGGGTTGTCCGCTGGTCGGCAGCACGAGCACTGGGCGCGGTCGCGGCCGATCCGCATCTCGACGCGACCGTTGCGGCGCTGGCCGCCGCGCTCGACGATCGCGATTCGCGTGTCTGTGAGGCGGCCGCGTTTGCCCTCGAACAGATCGGCACAGCCGCCGCTGGCGCGGTGCCCGCACTGAGCGTTGCGGCGACCGGCAGCGGTGCTGCCGACCCGCCGTCCTGCCAGGTGATCGACGTTGTCCCGGCGGCCGAGCAGCTGCTGATGGAAAGCGGGTGGACCGTGCGCTGGGCGGCTTCTCGTGCCCTGGGCGTCGTTGGTCGCGGCAATCGTGATGCCCTGCCGTCGTTGACGCAGGCGATGCAGGACGAGCAGTGGCAGGTCCGTGGAGTCGCGGCTCTTGCGGTCGGGCAGTTTGGTGACCGAGCGACGCCAGAGGCCATCGCCGCGGTCGCGGGCGTGCTGCAGGACGAGCAGGCACCGGTGCGCAAGGCCGCCACGATGGCGCTCGGCGAAATCGGCCCGTCGGCTCGCACCCAGATCTCCGCACTTCGCGCCGCCGCGGACGATGAGGACGAGGCCGTTCGCGAAGCCGCGGCGGTCGCGATCGCCAGAGTGACGGGAAGTCCATAGGGGAAAGACAATGAATCGACCAGGTCAGTCTCTCATTCGCGCCGTCAGTGCGCTCGCCGCAGGATTGATGCTGCTGTCCGGGAGCGTGCTGGCGCACATCAAGAACGAGGCAACCCAGTTTCCGGACATCGAGTTTTCGGATGCGCGCTTCGATATCGTGGTGCTCGTCGGCGCTGGGATTATCCCGGAGACGCCGGTATTCGAACCCGACAAAAGGCTCTCGAGACTGGAGCTGGCGACCTGGGTTGCCCTGGCAGAGGGCCTGCTCCCGGGCGGAGAGACGCCGGACATCGATGCGCTGGCCGCGGCCGCGCGCGAACAGGGATTTCTCGAATCGCTCGAAGGGGACGCGAGTATCGCGGATCTCGACCGACTTTTCTTCGCGGGCGAACTCGACATGGCGGATGCGGAGCGCACCCCCACCAAAGCCGAAGCCGCGAGCCTGATCGCTACCGCGCTGGACAACGAGGCCGGCGCGGCTTTGCTCGAGAAGCGCAATCTCGCGGTCGGGGTAAGCGGCAAGGTCACGGCCGTCGGTATCGAGGAGGGTCATCACGGGGATGCGTACGTGATAACGATCGACGGCACGACGCTGCAAATGGATGCTCATGGGCGTGTTGCAAACGGGCCGACCGACCTGCTGCAGTGGGAAGGCCGCAGCGTTCGGCGTTCGTTCACTCGCGGCGGCGGCGATCACAAGCTGTGGCTTTACCTCGAAGCCGAGCCGCCCGAGGCAACGGAGCCTGTCGAAACAACAGCGCTCGCAGCGCCGACCGAGCCGGTCGCGGAGGTCCCCGCAGCCGATCGCAGCTTGCTCTACTGGCTGATTGCGGCCGTCATCGTTCTTGCCGCTGTCTTGTTTTTCAAACGCCGTCGTAGTGACTGACACGGCTTGCCGCCGACCGGAGGAATCGACATCGAAATTCTGCTCGAACATGTTTCCAAGCGCTACGCGCAGGCTGGGTACGCAGCGCTCGAGGACGTCTCGCTGCACATCGATTCAGGGAGCTGGGTGTTCCTCGTCGGCGCCTCGGGGATGGGCAAGACCACGCTCCTGAAGCTGTTGTACCGTGAAGAGCTGGCCGACAGCGGGCGAGTGCTGGTCGACGGCAACGATGTTGCGCAGATGCCGGGCAGCCGACTGCGTCGGTCGATGGGCATCATTTTTCAGACCTTTCGTCTGCTCGAGAAGAAAACGGCCTTCGAGAATATCGCCTATGGTGCCGAGGTCCTGGCCATGCCGCCCGACGAAGTGCGCAAACGCACACGCGAGATTCTCGAGCTGGTCGGGCTTGCCAACAAGGCGGGTCGGATGCCCGGAGAATTGTCGGGAGGCGAGCAGCAGCGGGTTGCAATTGGGCGGGCGCTGATCAACCGGCCCAAGCTGATCGTTGCCGACGAGCCGACGGGTGACCTCGATCCCGAGAACAGCGATCGCGTCATTCAGATACTCGACACGGTGCACCGCGAGCACAACGTGACGGTCCTGTTCGCCACGCACGCGGTCGACATCGTCAACCGGCTGCAGCGGCGAGTTGTACGTCTTGAACACGGCCGCGTGGTCAGCGACGCGCTGGGCGGTTACTGGGCGGGTAACGGGGAGGAGACCGAATGAAAGCGCTGAGCTGGTGGCCTGTTTACTATCGTCTCCGCGAAGCTCGCGAAGGCATAGCGCGCAACACGTGGGCCAGCCTGGCGACGATCGTGCTGTTGACGCTGACCTTGATACTCTTCGGCTGCTTTTTGTGGCTGAACGCGAATCTCAGTCAGATAGCGGAACTGCTCGAGCGACAGGTACAGGTGCGCGTCTTCGCCGAAGACGGCACGGCCGCGGCCTCGCTGATGCCGGAACTGGCGGCACTGCCTGGCGTGTCTGGCGTGGAATTGCTGGACGGAGAGGGCGTCTATGCCCAGCTTGCGCCCGTGTTTGGCCAGGAGACGCTGATGCGCGCGCTGCCGACCGACGCGTTTGCGGACAGCCTGTCGGTCGAGCTTATCGATCCGGATCGCGGTATGCAGGTTGTCGAGAGCATGCGCGCGGTCGCGGGCGTTGGCGACGTCATCTGGGGGCAGGGATTCGCGGAGGTGCTGTACCGCATATCGAACGGCTTGCAGAAGGGCGGTGTCATCCTGATCGTGGGCTTTTTCATCGCCGCGTTCCTGATGAGCCTGACGTCCATGCATCTAGCCGTGCTTAATCGCGAGGTCGAGATACAGATCCAGCGCTGGGTCGGTGTCAGTCCGTGGGGCGTCCGGGCACAGTTCCTGATCGAGGCGTTCCTGCTGGGGCTGTTTGCTTCCGTCCTGGCCGGCGCCGTGTTTCTCTATCTTGGCGAGGTTATCCAGGCCTCGATAGCCGCGTTGGTGCCGTTCATGGCCGGGCAGCTGAGTTCGCCGATGCTGGTTATCGGCATCGTGCTCGTCACGGGACCCGCGCTGGCGCTGATCGGTGGCGGGCTCGCGAGCCAGCGCGCGATCGGAACCGGCGATAAATGAGGTCTTGCATTACAGCGTGGATGCTGCGCGCGCTCACCGTCGCTCTCGCGGTGTCGGCGGCGCCCGCGGCAGCGCATCTCACGGGCGTGTTCGCTCACTTCGTCGAGGACATCAACGATCCAACGGCAAGCACGCGCCTGCTTCGGCAACAGCTCGACAGCGTCGGCCAGCGGATTGCCGCCTTGCAGCCCGAAGTCCAGGCAGCGCGCACGGCCTACGATTCTCAGGCCGAGACCGCCGTGCGCCGCATTCGTTTCTATGATATCTACGCGGGCAGCGCCCTCGGTGCGCTCTGGGCCGGCGCGCAGGATCCGATTGACGTCATCGCGAGCAGTGAGCTGCTGCAGCGGCGCCTTGGCGACGATCTGGAGGCCCTGGGTGAGCTGAGCCGGGACTACGAGCAGCTGCAGCTGAAGGCGGCGTCACTGCAGCGCTATGCCGACCTGCTGATTCCGTATCGCGACTCGTCCGCCGCGCGTGATGAGCGGCTGTCACGACTGCCGTCAGGTCTGGTGTCCCCGTTTGCCGAGCCCTATATCGCCTACCGTATTGCTGAAGATTGGGAGCAGCTGCGCGGCACGACGTTCGTTCTGTACTTTCATTGGGCCGCGAGACGTATCGCCGAGCGCGGGCTTCAGGACATTCTCGTCGCTGCTGATCAGTCCGGCGATGCGTGGCTGTTGCAGGAAGAGGTACTCAACGCGCTCGTCGGTGGCGACAGTTTTCCGTTTATAGAGGACGCCCGGTTTTACCTGCGCGCCGATCACGTCAACTTCTCTGCGCGGCTGACGTCGGCTTTGGACCAGTATGAATTGCTGACAGTCGGGCAGCTGGAGAGAACCGGGCCGAGCGGATTTCAGTATCGCATCGAGGCCATATTCATGGACGGCATGCCGATAGATCCGTCGGATCCCGACGTTGAGCGCGAGGTCTACCAGGGAAGCCTGCTCGGCATCAACCTGAATACGGTCATGCCCGAGGGCGCGGCTGTCGCGACGTTCGAGCAACGCAACGGATCGATCGAGTTTCGCTTTCGATAATGTGCGGGGAGCTATTTACCCAGATCCCGGGCCGGTTTCGTTGCGCAGGAAATCAATGCGTTATATTCCATAATTGGCAAAACCGTTGCGCCTGAAAGCCTTTGTTGTAGCCGATTGACTGGCGTAGTATCGTTGCTGCAACGTGTCGCCGGGAAATTCGGCGCCTGCGGTCATCAAGCAGGCAGGCCGGCATCGCGCGACCGTACGATCGAAGTCTGACTTGTTTCACAAGGGGGGAACGATGACCATCATCCGGGCTTTAACGAGAAAATCTGCGACAGCTCTTGCCGCGGCGACAATAGCTGTTGTTTTCATGCAACCCAATGTGCTTGTTGCGCAGGAGAGAGGACTGGCGCTCGAGGAGATCGTAGTAACAGCGCAGCGTCGTGCTCAGTCTCTGCAAGAGGTTCCGCTCGCGGTGGAGGTCTTCGCCGGCAGCGAAATCCGCAAGCAGGGCTTCCGGGATCTCGATGATCTCGCCAACTTTTCTCCGACCATACTGATCGAGCCGCGTGTCCAGGATCAGGACGTCGCGATCCGCGGCTTCGGGACGACCGGCAACACGCTGACGCATGACCAGTCAGCGCCGTTTTTCGTAGACGGCATTCACTTCGGTCGGCAATCGCAGGTCAAGCTTGCCTTCCTGGACATCGATAGCCTCGAAGTCCTCAAAGGACCGCAGCCGGTTTATTTCGGTCAGAACGCGACCGCTGGCGCATTCAACATCCGCAGCAAGCGACCGGGCGACACCTGGGAAGGTTATGCCAACGCGGAAGTTGCCAGCAATAGCACGAATGAGTTGACGTTTGGTATTGGCGGCCCGATCACTGAGCAGTGGGGTATCCGCGTGGCGGGCGCGCACGAAACGAGCGACGGCTACATGAAGTATGTTGCGACGGGTAAAACCTACGGTGCTTACGAGAACAACTCGGGTCGCGTGATGCTGACGTTTGAGCCGAATGATCGGCTCAGCGTGATGGCCAAGGTTGATAACATGCGCATCCGCAAGGACGGCGAGGTGTTCTACACCTGCCTGACGGAGGGTCCGCTTCTCTTCGGCCGCGGTGGTGCGGGCGATGATCCCTACGAGCCGCCTGGCGACGAGTTGAGCGTCTGGGACCAGGGAAGAACCGCTCCAAACGGAGACCCTGACTACACGCCGTGGACCCAGCCGTTCCTGCCGCTGGATGACAGCACCGGCAACGGCTGCTTCGAGACGAATCGTGCGACGAGCCAGGGTGGGCCGTATTTCGATCCTGCGCCGGGCATCCGCCAGTACAGCGGTAACCGTGGATTCGTGGACATGCGTTCCGCTGCCGACGAGTTTACGAAGTCCATGGGCGGTAAAGGCATCCTCGGCTACGAGCGCCTCGACGGCGTCAACACCGCCTTCGAAGTCTTGTACGACTTCGGGAACGGGATGAATCTGGAGTGGCTATCCGGTACGTCGAATTACGAGAGAGACTACGCGCTCGACAATCGCAACGGCCCGTTTTTTACCAATCTCCAGCATCGTGAAGAGGACTTCGACCAGTGGAGCACGGAAGTTAGGCTGCGCTCCGCCCCTGATCGCAGGATCCAGTGGGAAGTCGGTGGCTTCTTCCAGAGCACGGAACTCGACGCGTTTTCGTCGAGCCTGCGCGCCAACGTGCGCCAGTCGCAGCGTTTCAACTACATCACCGAGGAAGTGGATTTCACCGCGTTCTTCGCTAACGTCACGTTTAACGTAACCGACACGTTTGCCATCGACATTGGCGGTCGCCACCAGGACGTGGATAAGTTTGCGACCGTCGAAGGTTATGGGGCGTCGTGGGTCTTTGCGGTCTGTCCCGAAGATCCGTGCGATACAGGCCTCACGCCGGTCACCGTAACTTTCGATCCGGCGCTGGACGGTTATGCCGGCTGCGAGGGCGAGAACGAACGCGGGGATGTCTACTGCCTTGTCGACCCGTCGTCTGCGCGACTGTTCCTGCCCGTGCCCGACGGGGCGCAGCTTTACGCCATGCCGTATCGCGAGACGCGCAACGTACCGCCGGCATGGAGCTGGGGCAACGCGATCCCGGTCGGTCTGACGGCGGTCGACTACGCCGTTCGCGGTCCGGACGGCAGGGGCGAGGGTCCCTGGGCAGAGCCCTTCCAAGAGAGCGGCTTCAGCCCGCAGGTTTCGTTGCGCTGGAATATCCGCGACAACATTTCGGTGTACGCGCGCTATGCCGAGTCGTTCAAGATCGGCGGCTTCGACACGGGGCAGAGCTCTATTCCGCGGGACATCGATGAGCTGACGTTCGCCACCGAGGATGCCGAGCAGATCGAAATCGGTATCAAGGGCACGATCTTCGACGGTCGGTTAAGCTTCGATGCCGATATCTTCGAACTCGAATTCCCGAATCTGCAGACGTCCGTCTCGTCAATCGACCCGGAGCAGACATCTGCCACCCTCAACGCAGCTCAGCGCGTCCGTGGGCTTGAGTTCAATACGCGGTTTGCAGCTACTGAGAACCTGCTGCTCGGATTCAGTGGTGCGTTCATGGACGGCGAGATGACCAAATTCGATGATGTCGGGTGTACCGACACGGAGGTTTTCCGCGCAGTCGGCAACCCGGATGCTCGCTGTAAGTTCTATGAGGACCTTGACGCGTTTGTGGCAGGCACACCGATCGTACCGACGACTGTTGATGAGGCCATCGACTACGTGGCCGTCATTAGTCGCACGGGCCTGGGCGCGCCGCGGACACCGGACTGGAAGTTCATCCTGACGGCGGACTACAACGTGCCATTCGGAGGCAAGTACGAACTCAACATCAACGCCAAGGGCTTTGTTTCCGATGGTTACCTGCTTGACGTCGAGGGATTCGAGGAGATTGTCAATTACGAACGGCACGAGGACCTTAATGTCATGGTTGGCATCCGCAATGTCGATGCGGGCTGGGGTGTCTATGGTTTTGCCCGTAACCTGCTCGAGGCACGGCCGACGTACCAGGCAGAGAACGACGTATTCCCGAACGGTACGGAATCCGCGTTTCTCGGCCCTTCGGCTTTTGCCTCCTACGGCGTCAAGTTCGAGTACGTATTCGACTAGATGTGCAATTCAATGCGGTAAGCGATGAGCGGGGCACTTCGGTGCCCCGTTTTTTTGCAGAATTTCCGCATATTTTCCTGGATGCGCGATCTGTTTCCAGGCGTTCTGCGTCTCGGAAAGTCGTAACTGCCGCATGCGTTCTTCGCTACAAACGAAACGATCGGGTAATCATGGACATGACCGAATGAAAGTGGTTTTATTGGAGCCCGACTTCTTAGCGCATATTTATTTCCGGAGAGACGTTTTCATGTGTAATAGATTGATGATTCTGGCCGCGGCAGCGGTCGCTTTCCTGGTGACTGCAGATGCAAACGCACAGCGCACGCCGGTCGAGGTATCGCAGCCGGAAGAGGGCGTCGACCTGGAATGGGTGGGCCCGACGACGAGGCGAGTCAGCCCTGTCGGACGCAGTCCTTACGAGCACTGGTTCCAGGAAAACAAGGACAAGATGCCAACGTTTGAAGGCCTCGTAATCCAGGACGCCCGAACCGAACCGCTTGCTCACTGGGAGGACATGGGCGTTGATGGCCTCTACATAAAAATGGCGGACTACCAGATCACTGACGGTTGGATCCTGGAGATTCCGCCGGGAGGCAAGACCAATCCGAAGCGCGAGCTTTTCGAAATCGGCATGTATTTCTTTGGTGGGCCCGGTCACATCATGATCCAGCAGGAAGGCAACCGTCCGCAGCGAGTCGACTTCGGTTACCGCACGCTGTACTCGGTGCCGCTCAACGTCCAGTACCAGGTTTTTAACGACAGTGACGAGCCGATTCGACTCGTCGCCGTGACGAGTTTTCCGTTTACGATGAACTCCTTCGATAACGAGGAGTTTGCGCGAGCCAATCCGTTCCCGTTCCGCGATCGTTATGACACCGAAGAAGACTATACGACGGTGAGCGAACACACCGGTCCCAACGACACGGTAACGAATCTTGTCGAGGATGCCCTCGAGTTCGAACTGGACGCGTACGATCACCGCGGCAAGGGAACGACGAACATGCACTGGCGGATGTCGGGCAACACGATCATCGACATGCACGTGTCCGAAATGCCTGGCGGCGTTTACAAGAAAGCACACCGCCACAGCAGCGATGCCTTCATCCTGCTGACATCCGGAGAAGGCTACTCGTTAACGTGGCCGGAAGGACGCTATGAGGATCGCGTGCGCGTTGACTGGCACGAAGGCACGATCTTCGTGCCGCCGATCTACTGGTATCACCAGCATCTGAATCCGCACCCGACGGATTCGGCACGTTACCTGGCGATCAATGCGCCGCCGATCGTAATCAATCTGGGGTTGCGGTTTAACAACCAGCTTGAAGAAGACCTGCCGCAAATCGAAGCGGAGTTCAAGTCCGAGGTCGAGAAGCGCCGCGCTGAGTACATGGCGACCCAGTAGCGCGCCAGGCCTGACCTCTGCACCGGATCGTAATATCCGGAAACCTACAAGGAACCCCCGGCTTATGCCGGGGTTTTTGTTAGAACTGCGTTCTTCGCTTGGGATGTGAATTTGACTATTGCAGCCGCGGCATGCGTTGTGGCTATTGCGCGTTCGCTATCTCGGCTTCGAAACGTTGCAGAAGCGTGCGCGCGAGTTCGCCGGTTCTGCCATCCGCGTAGCGCGCCGCGGCGGCATCGAGGTGCTTGCGGTTGAGTTTCGCGTAATGCTCAGCACAATCCCGGTCGTCCGACGCTGAGCAAAGCCGCCAGAGATCGCGATAGTCGATCGCAAGAAACATTGCGACACGTTCGGCATTGCCGAACTCGGGATAGACGCGCAAAAAGTCGCTTTCCACGGCGGCCCGGGCGGCCAGCTCCTCGCGACTGTCGGTACTGCCCAGGTAAAAGCCCAATTCGATCAGCTGGTAGCGGCTATTAGCCGCCTCGATGCCGTCGGGGACGATTGCCAGGTATTGGCGGTAGGCGCCACCCGTGTAGAAATATTGCTCGTGGTCTTCCGACCAGATGATTTCAGCGCCGAGTTCCAATGCCCGTGCAACGGCGGCATCGAGCAGCGCCTTCTGGTCGAATCCGTGCAGCTGGACCTCCTGGTTTAACAGCGTCATCAGCTTGCTGGCGGCGACCGCGGAGTCATAAAGTGCCGCGGCCCGATTGCCGGGCTCGGTCTCCTCGCTCACCGCTGCCTGGGCCTGTTCGATCTCTATGAGTGCGTCATTGAGTATGTTTGGAGTCAGCGGGATATGCGCATGGGCGCTGCCGACACCGAGTAGATAAAGCGAAATGAGGCGATAGAGAAGCGTTGACGATGCCTGAGTGTGGCGGTTCCAGCTCATCGCAGGATCACCGCACAGAGCATCGAGACAACCGCAAACATGCCGAATGTCGATAACAACGCCGCATCGGGAACAGCGCTGCCGGCATCGGTGTCGACGGCGAACTGCAGCATTCGCTCGACGGTACTCGGCGTTTCGGCGCGGACATGGAGACCACGGCCGGCCGAAGCTTCTGCAATCGTGTTCATCGCCGCCACGTCCGGGACGGTATAGATTTTTCCGCTCATATCGCGGAAGCCCGTGAATTCGCCGACGCGGCCGTAGACCGGCAACCCCTCGTTCCTGTCGAGCAGTCCGGCCTGCAGAGCGATCGTGTCGTATGCCGCTTCCGCCAGCTCTTCCGTGGCGTAGTCGAACGACGATGCCCGCATCGTGTCCTCGCCGTCCGATACTATGATGACAAGTTTGCGGCTCGTGTCCTGCAGCTCTGCGGGCAGCATCGCGAAAACGTCATGCAGCGACTTGACCGCTGCCTCGATACTGGTTCCGGCGCTGCCGAACAGGTTCGGGGAAACGGCGTACTCGAGTATGTCCCGCACCTGCGCAATGTTCTGGTCCCAGCCCATGATGATATCGGCCTGTTTAGTGAAGCCGACGACCGAGACGATGACGGGTTCATGCTGTTCCTCGAGCGCGCGAAAGAACTCCTGCAGCACGGCTTTGCCGCGCTCGAACCGCGGCAGGGTTTGGCCGTCAAACTCCGGGTGGGGGATCGCCAGCATGCTCGGTGACAGGTCGAAAGCGATAGCGATAGCAATAGGACTCGACTGCCGTTCGAACGTGTACGCGGACCGTTCGAGCGAGACGGACCACAGGCACAGGCCGACCCCTGTCGCGATCAGGACAAACAATCCTGTCAGGGCCCGCGATTTTCCGGCAACAGACCTGCGCCGCTCCGGCTGCAGCCAATACAGCGCCACGAGCGCGGCGGCGACAACCGTCGCTAACAGGTAATAGTCGGCGCTTTCCTGCATCTAGAATTCCCCGGCCTCAGTCGCAATCGCACCGCGCTCACCCTCTCCCTCGCCGCTGCCCTCTCCCTCGAGCGGTGACACGTCAACTTCGGTTGCCTGCCTGTCGACCGAGAGCAGGTACTCGAGGAAAAGCTTTGCTGGAGCATAGCCGGCACTGCCGCGCACGCTTTGCTGGGCATACTGCACCGCCTCGCGAAAATAAGCCTGATCTTTTTCCAGCCGATAAGCCTCGTACTGCATGCGCGCCAGTACGAAGAGTACCCTCGCGGTTAGTGCGTCGGGTTCCCCGGCCTCGTCGGAGTCCCGGCGAAGCTCATCGAGGATTTCGACTGCCGCACTCGTGTCCCGCGTATGCATCAGGTAAAGCGCATGGTCGAAGGCCAGCGCACGGTTCTTTGTTCGGTCGTTGTTGAGAAAAGATGCCGTGGGCTGCAGGTACCAGGCCGGGTAAGAAATCCTCATGATCGCCGCGCCGAAGTGATCGGTGTACATGTTTTCGAGCTGTGCTGCGATCGGCTGTAAGGCAGCCAGTGCTTCCTGTTCCGGCACTGACCGCGACTCGAAACTGCTGACGACGCGCGCAAACTCGCGGACAGCTGCCGCAGGGTCTGCGCCGAAACGCTGCAGGACCGAATCGCGAAGCTCGAGAACCTGACGCCGGGTCAGTTCGTCGTCCGCGGACTTCCAGTAGTCCTGCAGGCTCTGCAGCGCCAGGTTCATCAGCCGGTTGTCGGGCACCTCCTGCTGCAGGATGTTGAGTTGCTCGTAGGCCTCGGCGATCAGCGGCGACGCCTGCCGATTGAATCCCCAGGCCTGCAGACCGGCAAGCAACAATACGATGCCTGCGATCCGCAGCGGCATGGCCCAGCGCCGGAGCCTGGACGCGGCAAGTGGGAGTGAGTCGAGAAGTCTGTTCAGAAGCCGGTTCATCGTCGTATTCCCTGGGCCGGTGTCGCAAACGTACGCCGGCTCGTGGCCGGATGGAAAATCGTGGCCGCGAGTAACAGCCAAATCAAGAATACGACCCGCGTCACCTTCAGCAGCGGGGGCGCCAGGTCGATCGTGCGGTGTCGGGTCTCTTCGTATCGATAGCCTTCCAGTCGGCTGATTTCGTGAAGGGCATCCTGCATGTTATCGGGGTCCGGATCCCTGATCGTCACCACCGTACCCAGCTGCTCGGCGAGATCCAGAAAATTACTGGCGTCTTCCGTGGACAGGTCGTTCGTATCGGTTGTAATCCAGAGCAGGTAGAACGACAGGCCCGCGTTGGCGAGCCGCGCAAACTGCTGTTCGAGGTCCTGGGTGTAACGCGTTTCCGCATCCGTCATCAGTATCAGGGTCCGCTTGTTGTCGCCGGGATAACGCTCGAGCAGGCTGAGGCTGCTCTCCATTGCGTCGGCAATATCGGTACCCCAGTTGACGTAATCGTCCATGGTCGCCAGCTGCTCGACGACGAAGCCGATATTGTTCGTCAGTGCCGATACCGGGTGAGCCTCATCATTGAAGTAGATCAAGGCAACGCGGTCTCCGGGCCGGCGTCCGGTCAGGAATCCAAACAGGCTCTCGCGGGCAAGCTCGAACCGGCCGACATAGGGCATCGAGTCGGGATCGTCGACGGCGTCGGAGAACGCGCCAACGCGGCGGCGAAAATTGAGCTGGAAGTTGCCGCGCTCTGCGTCGGTGTCGTGGCGCATCGACCGGGACGTATCCACGAGGATGACGAAGTCACGGGCGCGCTGTTCGATGCGCTCAATACGCACCACTGACGGGTGCATCATAATAACGATCAGAGCCAGTAGCAGCGCGTAACCGGCAACCGGGACCAATCGATCCGTGATTCCATTCAGGCGGCGCGTCCGGGTGATGAGGCTCAAATCCGGAAAAACGCTCCGTCGCCTGAGATACCAGAGCGCAATGAGCAGGCATGCTGTCGGCAACGCCAGCCACGCAGGCCAGGTCTGCTCGAACTGCAGCGTCTGCCAGTCGATCATGCGGGCTGTCCCGGCTGATCGATGATCCGGACCTGCCCCGTCAGCTGCATGAGCTTGTCGAGGTATTCGTCGCGCCGTGCCGGCTCGATCCCGTGCTGCTGCAGGACATCGATGAAGAATTCGCGCCACTGCGCCTGCGACTGGTCGCCCGCTGCGGAATCGCTTGCGGCGGCGCCGAGCCACGCGTATGGGTTGTAACCGAGTTCGTCCACGCAGTACCACGTCAGGCAGCGGCGTAACCGGTCGGACCATTCGTCATCTCGCAGCGATTCGTCGCGCAGTCCAACCAGGGCGTGTTCCCAGCGGGTGCTGGCGGCGTGCGGGCGTGCCGTGACGTGGGCCGGGTGGTGCTTCTGCAGGGACGCGAGATATCCCGTGGCCAACAGCAGTGCGCCGGCAACCAGGAGCAGGGAACTTGCGGACGTGACGTTCGGGATGGACAGCGGTTGCGCATAGGCGCCGCCGGGCAGGACATCGGTTATCTGTGTGCCGGGGCCCGGTTCACCAGCGATGCTCGCAGCCACGTTGATCGATCCGGGCCACGGCCGGAAGCGTGCCGAGCGGCTGTCACCTGCGGTGCCCTCGGAACCGGTCAGCTGGTAAGACACGGTCATGACAGGCAGCTCATACGCCTTGTTGCCCGGGCAGCTTGCGGTGGTATCGGGGCAGTCGAGTATTTGCATGAGCCACCGGCCGGTAACCCGAACGCGGCCGGCTGCTTCTGACTGCGTTTCGATTTGCACCGGCCTGTAGAGCCGGACGCTGGGGATGCCGGCAAACGCGCGCTGAAAAACGTCTTCGCTGAGGTTTTCGACCTGCACCTGGCGTGCGTCGAAGGCAATGTCGATGATCAGCGTCAGCGCGTCACCGAGATGAACAGGCTGTGTGCCGGTTTCGCTTATACCGGCTCGGATCGTTACGTACTCGTCCTGATACACGGTTGGAACCGCGTGATGCAGGCCGGCGTCGCGGGATGGCGCGGCGTTCGCCGCAATCCCTGCCGTTGAGAACAGCGCTGCAAGAATAAGCGCATAGCCAGTGGCCTGTGATTTTAAGAGTTTTGCCATGTCAGAACTTTCTGCGTCGTCGCACGCGTGCAAGCCGTGCTAGTTGTGGATAAATGTCGCGCTGGTTCAGTATTGTCATGCAGTCCAGGCCCGCGGACCGGAAATGCCTTATGAGCCCGGCAACCCGCGTCCGCTCCTCGCGATTGATGCGGCGGATCCTGTCGCGCGTGAACCACGCAAGGCGGCGCGAGGGTCGCTCGGCATCGCTCAGCTTCATCAGGCCTTCGATCCCCGGTGGAAGCTCGAACGAAATAATAACGGGCACGATGTTCTGCTGAATCTCGTTGATCGCGGTACGCCAGTCGGCCTCGGGGTTGATGCCCGTATCGTCGCCCGTGACAAAATCGGATACCACGAACAGCAGATTCGAATGTCGGCGGCGGTCCTGGCGGACGAACGTATTGAGTACCGATGACACGTCGGCTACTGCCGGGGGATGCGGGCTGCGGAGTGCCGCTATCGTTTGCTGCATCTGGGCGCGGAGGTTCGCCGCCCGAATTTGTTCGCGAATCGCGGTGTCGAAGAAAACGATGCCGACACGATCGCCGGCCCGCCACAGGGAATAGAGCAGCTGCAGCATGCAGGCATTGCGAATCGGCGCCTTGATGCTGGATGCCATCGATGCCGAGCGATCGACGAGCAGCGTGATCGATGCCTGCGCTTCGTCCTCCCATTCCATGACCTGCAGGTCCCCTGGTGGGCTGAACTTGTCTATATCGCGCGGGTTGTCTTCGCCCGGAATGTATGGGCGCGTGCGCAGCAGCCGCATACCGTCGCCGGCCCGGCCGAGCGGATGCCGTCCGGGCAAGACCTTGACGGGATGAAACCGGATCGGTACGAGTACGCCCAGCGCGTGCAGGGACTGGCGATCGATGACTGATGCGTCGGTGTCAGGTACGGAATTCGTAAGCATAACCACGCTCGGCCAGAACGACGTTCACGAGCTGCTCCATGTCGGCCGGAAAGCTGGTCTCCAGGCGATGATTGAGCATTGCGCCGGCCGTCGCAAAGACATCGTAGGGAACGACGTGACTACGGCCGTTATAGAATGCATGCGCCCGCAACAGCGGTGGCCAGAAAGCGGTCGTCCGCGAACTCGCTCCACCCGCCATGCTGATAACGTCCCGGCCGAGGCCCGCGGACTCGAAGGCAGCATCGGGGTAAGACGGATCCGAGCGCCGGGTTGCTACCGTGACCGCATTCATCAGGTGCACCATCGCGTCCGACAGCTCGATTTCCTCGCGAATAAGATTCTGTACGGCAAGCAGCTCATCGCGTGAAATCACGGGCTCGATGCGCTCGAGATTTTCCCTGAGGAAGCTGCGTGACTCGCGCGCAATCTGGAATTCGACTTCCCGGGACGAAAACGTCCACTCGATTCTGACCAGAAACCGCTGTTTCGCCGCGGCGTCGAGTTCCCAGGTCCCCTCGTGCGACAGCGGATTCTGGGTTGCGATAACGTGAAACGGTTCGGGCAAAGGGTGGGAGCTGTCGCCGATCGTGACCTGGTATTCCTGCATCGCCTCGAGCAGCGCCGACTGCGTCCTGGGGTCCGTGCGGTTGAGCTCATCGAACAGGACGATGTTGTTGAAAATCGGTCCCTTGAGCAGCTCGAACGTGCGGCCGTCGCCGCCCGCAATTTCTGCGCCGAGAAGGTCGGACGGCTTCAGTGTCGGCTGCCCCGATACCCGGCCCGCGGTCATGCCGTCGATAGATGCTGCCAGGGCGCTGGCGAGCAAGGTCTTGCCCTCGCCGGGAACCGACTCGAGCAGCACATGCCCCTTGGCGAGAATTGCGATAACGAGGAGATCGACGCTGAACTCGTGGCCCTTGACGACCTGATGCAGGTTGGCACGTAGCCGTGTGATCGCCTGACCGGCGCGTTCTAAGTCCACGAATTTAGTCCTCGCAATGTGCGGCAGTGAGTCGAATCAAGGGCCAGCGGCTGTCGTTAACGGACATTTTGGCGCCGGGCCGTGAAGCTGGAAGTTTAGCAAGTTCGCGCGCTCCGACGCACACCCAAAATGCCGTCAAGCCGCTACAGATGAAATGATTACTTCAGTCATTAACCCAATGATTTACAAGGTAGAAATTGCTTCCCGTTCAAATTGACAACATATCACGATTGCCTTAGCTTGACGCTTTAGACGATCGCTACTGATAGCACGACGCCAGAGGATTTAGAGATGATGGGTAAGTTAGTCAGGTTACTTTCTGCAGCAGTGTCCGTGTTCGTCGGGTTTTCGGTGATGAGCCTGCTCGCGGCGACGGCGCAGGCCGCTCCGGCGCCTTATGCCGAGACGGTGATCCTTAACGGAAAAGTCATTACGGCGGATTCGGACGATCCGGAGGACATTACTATCGCCGAGGCGATAGCAATCTACGGCGACCGCATCATGGCCGTCGGCAGCAACGAGGACATTCGGAAGCTCATTGCCGACTGGACCGAGGTCATCGACGCCAAGGGCAACTCCGTAATCCCGGGCCTGATCGATACGCACAACCACATCTATGAAACGTCGACCGGTTTTCCGTGGGTTGTGAGATCTCTGCCCGAATTGCTGGAGATCGATGTACGTGCGAATACCGAGCAGGAACTCGCCGATATACTGCACAAAGCGGTCGCGGCTCGCGCCAACCAGGTAGACGACGGCACCTGGATACGCATTCGGCTCAATCCCGCCGAAGTGGCCGTCAAGACCTTCGGTGACGAGGTGACCCGCAGCAGCCTCGATGAGGTTGGTCCGGATAACCCGGTATTCGTCAGCACCCGGGGGGGCTCGGTCCTCAATACGAACGCGATCGAGGCGGTCGAAGGTCATTACGGCAATGAATTGCCGGCCGGCTACTGGATGAACGGGAAAGACATCGGCTGGTCCGGCGAATACACGGACTTTTCGCGCTGTATCGGCCTCGACCTGATCTCGGGTAAGCCCGAGGTCTTCGACACGTACATCAAGGGTTATTTCGAAGTGATGCAGGCGAATGCGCAGATCGGCGTAACGACGCACAAGAGCCATCTGCAGTGCGAGAGCGGTTTCAGCGCATCCTCGCACCTCGCCCGCAACGGCCTGATGCCGATACGGCTGGCCTGGGGACATCGCTGGATGCAGCCCTTCAGCCCCTATATCAAGGAGACTTACCGTCGCATTGGCGACTGGACCGGTTACGGCTCGGACTTCATGTGGAGTATTGGTAGCAGCGTCGGCGGTATTGATGCCGGCGGCGTCGGCTGGTGCACGTCGATGCCTGCCGACGACAACATCAAGGGCCGCGAGCAGTGTCCGCCAGCCCCCGAAGGTCTCGAGATCGACGCTATTCAGCCGATCAATACCGTGCAGAATCGCGCGAGGCGGACCGAGCATCTCGAGACGCTGGCCGCGCTGGCTGCCGAAGGCAGAATCTCGGGCATTCCGGGCTGGCACGTCTCCGGCGACGGTGCCCTGGATCTGCTGTTCAAGACCTACCAGGCATCCGGCATGTCGGACGAGAAAATCAGGACGCTGCGTATCGAGAGCGACCATTGCCACGCGGTTACCCAGGAGCAGGTTCAACTCGCTGCTCGCCTGAACCACACGTTCTCGTGCGACGCAGCAGACACGCCCACCCGGGTCATCAAGGCCGGGTATGGCGAGGAGTACCTGACCCTGAATGCGCCCGTGAACAGCATGCTCAAGGCAGGCGCGCGCGTCGTGATCAGTGAATTCGGCATCCAGGGAGAACTGCGTACGTCGCCGTTCGAGGACGGCGTGATGTGGCTGACGCGAAAGATCAATGGGGAAACCTGGGGCGTGCCCGAGGAAGCCGTTCCCGATCGTATGACGCTGATGCTGATGATGACGCGCTGGGGCGCCTATCCCCTGTGGCGGGAAAATACGATCGGGTCGATCGAGGTCGGCAAGCTGGCGGATATCGTCATCCTGAACGGTGACTACATGGCCGGACCGGTAGAGGATCTCGACAAACTGACCTCGATCCTGACGCTGATTGGCGGGCAGGTCGCCCATGAAACCAGTGAACTGCGCGGCAATACCCTCAACTTCAGTACCGATACCGCCGAGTGGACGCTGGAGCAGAACACGCCGACAACGCTCTGGCGCTGGGACGAAGCGCCCGAGATACCGGCATTTTTGACCGGGGCAGCCGGCCATTAAGTCACAGGTGTGCCAGAATACGAACGATGAGACACGGACTTTGCGACACTTCGTCGCCCATGACAGTCAAGGATTAGCATGACCAAGTTAATTGCTGCATTGCTATGCCTGGGTTTGCTCCTGTCGGTGTTCTTCGCGGTGCCGGCCGACGCCGCGGACGAAGACACGCAGGCGTCGGTTTACCTTGTTTTCGATCCTGAGACCGGTGATTTCGTTACGGTCGACGACCCGAGCGTTACGGCACAACATGCTGCACAGCAGGAGCAGGAAGCAATCGAAGAGGGAACGATGGCGGCGGGCGAGGGCAGCCCGGAAACAGCCCGGGCTCCCGAGCGCCCCTCGATGCTCTTAGTCGGCCTCGTGGTCGCCGCGCTGATATTTGCCGGATTCGTCTGGCTTCGACGCGGACGGCAAAAGACCGCCTGATCCTGACAACTGCCGGCAGGCGCGGCGTCCGGCCGCGCCTGCCATTTCAGTCATTCAGCTGACGGTTAAACCGAGGCGTGTGGTTTGCCGGGGCGAACCTTCGTGGCGTCGCGCGCTCCCTTCTCGTAATCGTGATCGTGCGGCAGGAGGACCGAGGCGGAGCGAACCTTGTGGTCCTCGGGGTCGACGCCGGGCGGCAGCTCGCCTTTTTCCTGCAGGTTCTTAATCGCCTTGAATAGCTTGCGACGAGCCAGCATGATGCCTTTGTCCGTGGGTGCCAGCATTTCCTTGGTGCGATCACAAATCGGCCCCATGCTTTCCTGAAGAGAACCATCCTGAATCGCGATGCTATCGATACCGCTATAGAGGAGCCCGGCCTTCTGCGCTTTGCGATTCATTAGATAGTCGTTGCTCTTATTCGCGAGCGGCATATAGGTGCCCGGCACGTATTTGCAGTGAATGCCCTGGCCATCTTCCATCGCTGCGCGTTCGATTGCGGTCAGATCGCGCTGCGATTTGTAGTCGAAGCTCCAGGCCCAGCAGTTCTCGTCATTGATAGGCACCCAAAAATGGCCGTGCACCGGGTGATCGCCGCGCGGCGGAACCATCGTAAAGCACGGCATCACCCAGGGCGTGATGCGCCAGTAATACTGGTCCTCTTCGGCCATGCGCCGCGCCCCGATCAGCAGGCCACCGTCTGTGTCCGCTACCTCGAACACGGGTTTCATGTCGCCGAGGTTGTACTTGTTGCCGCCGGCTCCCCTGAACAGCGGATCCGTTTCGAGACTGGTGCTGTGCAGGAATGAAACATGGCTCGAGTCGATTCCGCCCTCGAGCGACTGCAGCCAGTTGCACTGCTGGTAGCGCTTGGAAACAAAACGCTGTTCGGGTGTCACATTCGCGAACTCCCACTCCGGAAGCGGGGGTTTCTTATCCGGGTCGCCCATGTAGGCCCACAGGATTCCGCCTTTCTCGATCAGCGAATACGCCGTTAACTTGATGTTCTTGCAAAATCCCGGGTCCTCGGAGGGAACTTCGATGCACTGGCCTGTCACATCGAATTTCCAGCCGTGGTAAGGACACCGTAGCCCGCTTTCTTCATTACGGCCGAACCAGAGAGACGCGCGACGGTGCGCGCACAGTTCGTCCATGAGCCCGAGGCGTCCGTCGGTATCGCGAAACGCGATCAGTTTCTCCGACAGCAATTCGACGCGGACCGGTGCGCAATCGGGTTCAGGCAGTTCCTCGGCCAGCAGCGCGGGCAGCCAGTAACAGCGGAACACGTCACCCATCGGCGTTCCGGGTCCGGTCTGAGTCAACAGGTCGTTTTTTTCTTTAACTAACATCGGTCAGGTTCCTTCGCCGCTCTTATCCAGAATCATGATCTGAGCAGGTGTTGTAAAGTAAGTTCAGCGCTTGACTTTATCGCCCCTGCAGCTCAGGCGCATCTTCGATTACCGCAGAAACAAAAAATCTCCCACTGGATGACAATCGTGCCGTGCGTTTTGTATCGCAGCGCCGAGCTTGTGATATCGTTCATTTAAAGCAGCCCGATCGTTTCCAACGTAATCGAAACGACGAACCGAGCGTCAACGCGACACATTGAATCGGGCAACGCCGGTCCGCAATAGGGAATTCCCGAAACGGCTTGCCGGGGTGAATGATCATCGGGATGGGAGTGATGCATGGCCAATAAGGTGACGATTCCGCGACTTCAGCAGATGAAGCGTGACGGCGAAAAGATTGTCGGCGTCGTTGTCTGGGATTATCAGATGGCCCTGATCGCGGACAAGGCCGGCGTAGAAATCATGTCCGTGGGCGACAGTGTCGGCATCAACCTCTGGGGCCAGCCGAATCCGCTTGAAGTCACGATGGAGCAGATGCTTACCGTGACGCAGGCCGTCCGTCGCGGCACCGAGCGCGCACTGCTCAGCTGCGATTTTCCCTACGGGCCGTTGCAGGAGGGGGTCGACTCCGCGGTTTCAGCGGCAATCCGCTTCGTCAAGGAGGCCGGCGTCGACATGATCAAGCTCGACGGGGCAGCCGACTATCCCGAGGCGGTAACCGCGCTGACGCGTGCCGGCATTCCCGTCTGGGCGCAGTTCGGGATTACGCCGCAGACGGCCATGCAATACGGCATCGAATATGCCGCCATGTCCGGTGCGGACGCGCAGGTTGCAGCCGACATGCAGGATCGCCTCGTCGCCGAGGCAAAGATGCTCGAGGCTGCTGGCGCAGCGCTGCTCGATTTCACTAACTCCGGTCCGGTCGTTGGTCCCGCCGTGGCCGAGGCGGTGAGCATTCCGGTGATTGGTGGATTCGGTGGAGGCCCGTGGCTGGATGGGCGAGTGCGCATGGTTCACGCCGCAATCGGTTACAGCGCGAAACACCTGGACGGTAAGACCGAAACCTACGCCAATGTCGCGCAGACGGCGTTTGATGCGCTGACGGCTTTCGGCAACGACGTGCGTGCCGGCCGGCAGATCAAAGGCGCGCCGCCTGTAAAAAAATAAGAGAGCGAGCCGATGCCTTTTGCGACAGTTGATGGAATTAGGACCCACTACGAGATTGCGGGCGAAGGTCCGCCGCTACTGATGTACTCGCCCGGTGGATTCGACGCGACACTCGATAAGTGGTCGACGCTGGGCGTGTATGCGCGTATCAGGCTGCTTGACCATCTGCCGGAAAAGTATCAGTGCATTGTTTTCGATCGTCGGGAGACCGGTCAATCCGGCGGCCGTGTCGAACGCATCACATGGGATGACTACATCGAACAGGGCAGGGGCTTGCTGGAGCATCTCGGCATCGAAGCGGCACACCTGCTGGGCGGATGCATGGGCGTCTGTCCGGTCATTGCCTATGCCGTAAAGTATCCGGAGTCTGTGCTCAGCATGATTCTTTACTGGCCGGTCGGTGGCGCCGGGTTTCGCATCAAGGGACATGGACGCTTTGCCCAGCATCTCGCACTCGTGGAGCAGGAGGGGTTGGCCGGCGTCGTCGATCTTGCATTGAGCACCAGCGATGGTTTTGGCAAGGATCCCCGCATTGGCCCCTGGGCCCCGGTCATTCGCAGCGACCCGCGGTTTGCGGCGGCCTATGCCGCGATGGACGTGAATCGTTACAAGCTCATCGTTGCGGCAATGCCGCGTACCTTGTTAGACCGGGATACGGCGCCGGGGGCCGAGCCCGAGGACCTGCTGCAGCTCGACATCCCGACTCTGATCGTTCCCGGTAAAGACGTTGCGCACGCGACCTCGGCCGCGCGCTACCTCGAGGAATGCCTGCCAGGTTCAGAGTACTGGGACATTTTGCCGGCCGAACAGACCGAAGATAATGTCCCGGATCGACTGATCGATTTCCTGGATCGCGCCAGCGCCTCGGCGTAGGTTTTTACCTCGCCGGCTGACGTTCAGCCCGTCAGCGAGTGCGTCGCCGGGGCGAACAAAGATTCGACGGTGACAGGTTTCGTCAGGATTCTCTGCGTCATCGCATGCCCGATGAGCTCTTCGATGACCTTGCGATTGGGCTCGATGCCGTAGGGCAGGGGATCACCGCCCATCTCGGCTATACGCGCGTGTAGCCTGTCCAGTGCGTCCGGATTTCCGAGCTCACCGCGAGTGAGCTTTTGCATGTATTGCTGCTTTGACGCCGCAAACGCGTTAAAGACAGCGGCAGCAACGCCGGGGTGTGCCTCGAGAACGTCGTTGCGCACGACAACGAGGTGATTGATCGGATAGTGGCCGCGACTCCGGAACGCGGCGAACCCGGCTTCGAGCGGTTCGGGAATCAGCGGCTGAAACTTCGGATTATCGGTCTTGATATTGATCGCGGCTGCGAGTTCGCCGGACTCCAGCTGATCCTCAATCGTCGCGCCCTCGGCAATCGAGACGACGTTGGGCGGGGCGCGATAAGCCTCGACGTGCTCGTCGCCTGACAACACCCAGGTAACCTTGCTCAGGTCGACGCCGTATTCGTCCTGCAGTATGGCCCGCGCCCAGACCCCTGTCGTCACGGTATAGCCGCGGTTCACGCCGACGCGCTTGCCCTCGAGTTCTTTGGGGTCGCCGATGGCAAAATCGGTGTTCTGCAGAATCGCACCGTGGTGAAAACCGCGAACGAGAAATATCGGCAGCCCCGTGAATTTCACCCCATGTTCGCGCGCGCACATGTAGGTTGTCAGTGCCATCTCGCAGACGTCGAACTCGAGCTGCCGCACCATGCGGCGGAAAGCCTGCACTAACACCGGTACTTCCTCGAACTGAAGGTCGAAGCCTTCCGGGGTTACGGCCCCGCTTTTGAGCGCCGCGTTATTGCCCTGTAGTCGGGTCACGGTTTTGAGAACGGGTCGACTCATCGCGTCGCTATCCTCCTTCATTGGTCGCGCAAAAGCATACGCATTCGCATTGTCGCCTGTCGAGCCCGCAGTCAGGCGATACCCGGGATCCAGCGCTTGACCCGCCGGGTGTAGGCCGAGTACTCCTCGCCAAAAAGTTCGCTGAGGCGGGCCTCATCCCCGATGACGCGCCGGTGGAACCACGGAATATGCAGCAGCATGAGCAACAAGCCGAGATAGGATCGCAGGCACACGGCAAGGCCGGCGAGGAAGATCAGCAGTCCCAGGTACATTGGATTGCGGGTGTAGGCATAGATGCCGCTGGACACGATTCGCTCTGGCGGCTTGCCAAGACCCGGCCCGCCGCCGCCCAGCCGGGACCGGTACCGCCCGGACAGCCGGTATTGCAGATAGCCCCACGCAAGCAGCGGCAGACCCGCCAGCTGGAGCCGCAGTGCGGGTCCCTGGAGCAGCCATTCGACGAGCACCAGCAGCACCGGGTAGATGAGAAATACCCGGCTCGAAGTCGCCCTGACAAGCCGAATCATTTTCATGCGACAGCGTCCCTCGCGTGGCCGGCGCCCGTTTTCGGATGGTGCACGAGCTCGCGACGGTGAACGCCGTCGATAACGTCATTGAAAATCAGCGACTTGATCGTTACGGGCACGGTATTTGAAGGCAATCGCAACTTGCCGATATCGACCGAGTCGAAGTCCCATAGCGCGACGCCATCGATGACGAGGACCTCGCTGCCTACCTCCAGCTCACGATGAAGTATGGCACCGAGATTCATCGCGATGTCGGCATCGAGGATGATATAGATCGGCTGGCCCGTGGCGAAACGCGGCTGCAAGGCCGTAGCGATGCCCTCTGCCAGGCCGCGTATTCGCCGATAGGTCGGCGTTCCCTCCCAATGGAATGCAAGTACGAGTTCTTCATCGGTGGGGGTTACTTCGAACATCAGCATGTGGCGGCGAATCGCTTCGACCAGGGCTTCGGCGTCAAAGTCCTCGGTGAAGTCGAAAGCCGGCCGCAGTACTTTCAGGTTGCGGCGCGGCAACAGGAGATCCGGGTTGCTGATATAGCCCGTGTTGCCGCTCAGCTGTGCGGTGAATTCGGAACAGCCCAGGGCCGTCGAGCGAATCCCCTGGCTGTCCGGCAGTAGTTGCCAGGGTAGTGATCCTGTATCGATTCGTGCCCGCAGCGCCTGCCCGAGCTTCTTGCCGAGGTCGCCGAACTCCCGATGCTCCCGCGCATAGACATACTCCGCCACGCCCCCGGAGCACACGATCGACTGAACGCCGTCGAGCTGCTCGATTGGATCCGTCAAGTAGAGGTCTTCTTTGTCCGCAGCGGACAATTCGCCGGTCAGCGCGGCGACAATATCGTCTGCCATCGACTCGGCGACGGACTGCAGCTCGTCATCGGCGATGGTATCGCCCAGGCGCCAGTCAAAACCCGCTCGTGCCGCGTGCGTTCGCCCGGCCGGATCGATGCGCTCGAGCTTGTGATTCTCATCCATCGCGAGCAGCCGCCCGCCGACGTGAATTGCCGCAGTCGACAAGATCTGGCCATTGTCAATCACGCTGAGCTTCGTGGTGCCGCCGCCAATATCGATGTTCAGGACCCGCTCTGCGCGGTCATGCGACATCTGCGCCGCGCCTGAACCATAAGCGGCCAGCATCGCTTCCATGTGATGCCCGGCCGTCGCGCAGACCAGTGCCCCGCACTTTTCTGCCAGTATGCGTGCGATTCGCTCCGAGTTCTCCCGCCGCAGGGCCTCGCCGGTCAGTATGACGACGCCGGTATCGATGTCGTCCGGATGCAGGCGCGCATCGTGATAGGCCTGGTCGACAATCTCCCCCAGTGCTCGCGCATCGATACGGGTTTCACTTTCATAGGGAGTCAGGCTGACAGGCGATTCGAACAATGTTGTTCGCTCGACAACGAGATAGCGCGTTGACAGGTCAACGGCCTGGCGCTGTAGGTGGACGCGTGAAAAGAGGATCTGCGTGCCGGCTGAGCCGATATCGATACCGACGCTGTTGAGTATGACGTTGTCGCGCTGCCAAAGCGGGTGCTCTTCGATCGGTCCCTGATAATCGGGGTCGACATGGTGGCCGTCGGGCGTGTGGTCCGGATCGGGGTGGTAGTGCTGCAATTTAGCCTCCGCAAGTGTCTCTGCATACGCCGCAGGCATCGTGAGATGGCGCTGTCGCGTTGACGGATACTAACTTGCACCGTGCTTTCGTTAACCGCAATGTTAATTGAAGATGTAACGGTTTTTCTGAGTCAAACTAGGCGCCCGGGACTCGGCGGAGGCCGTAGCCTGCGGCCCGGGAATGATGGCCGATTATTGGTTTGCATCGACTGACCGATTGCCGCATATTTTTGTAATCGTTTGCGGCGTAAGCAACGCTCGGCGCTGAAAACGTCGTTAGTGTTCATCAACCGATGAAAAGGTAGCCCATTGAATTTCGACGAAGCGGTAGAAAAGGCGAAGACACTGCGTGCGAATCTCGGGCGGATTGTCAAAGGACATGAAGCGGGTCTCGACGCGACAGTCATTGCAATCCTCGCGCGCGGGCACGTGCTTATCGAGTCCGTCCCTGGCGAGGGAAAGACGTTGCTGGCGACGGTGCTGGCGGCGTCCATATCCGGAATCACGACGGGGCGTATCTCCGGACAGCCGACGCTGAAGCCCTCCGACCTGCTGGGTGCCGAAATTGTCGGTCGCGGGGAAGGGGATTTTCAGCTGATCAAGGGCCCGATCTTCAACAACATCGTGCTTTTTGACGAGTTGAACCGGACGGATCCGAGGACGCAGTCGGCCCTGCTTGAATCGATGCAGGAATTCCAGGTAACGATCGGCGGTACGCAACATCCCCTGCCATTGCCGTTTCATGTCATAGCAACGCAGAACCCGCTCTCTCACGAGGGAACCTGGGAGCTGGATGCGGCGGCAAAGCAACGGTTTCTGATCAAGATCGAATGGAAGCCGCCGGCGCGACACGTTGAATATCAGATAGCCAGTGAGTCGAAGGCGTTTCTCAAGGAGAACATCGAACGCCTGCAGCCGGCGTTATCGGTCGACGAACTGCGGGAAATCCAGGAGATTGCTGCCAAACAGGTTGAGTTGAGCAGCGACATCATTCACCTGATGAATGCGATAACGGTAGCGACGCGGCCGACCGATGAGTCGTACCCGGCGGCGGCGCTGGATGCCAGCGGCATAGGCAGCGAGGCGATCAGCAAGTCCGGCGGCGTCAGTTCCCGTGCGTCGAGCTTCTGGCCGCCACTGCTTAAAGCGCACGCCCTGTTTCATGGCCGGCAGCAGGTCGTTCCGTTCGATGTGTTTGCGACCGCTTACCCGATGCTGACGCACCGCATAGAGACAAACTACCCGGTGGACATGAAAGAGCTGATTCACCTGATCCTGCGCGAGCGGGGATATGCTTACTAAGCAGGACGAGTCGGCAGAGGCGATACTCGACAAACGTAAGCTGCAGACGCTCGGCGTGCTGTTGCCCATCAGGCTAAGCGCCCTGTCGTTTTTCTCGGGGCGGCACCCGCTGGGACGGGCCGGCGAGGGCATGCGTTTTCTGCGCACTCGGCCGTTCGAGCCCGGAGAGGACAATCCTCGAGACATCGACAAGTTCAGCCCGCCAGGCCAGGTCTGGATCAACGAGTGGGAGGCGGAAGCCCAGGCTTCCGTGCTGGTCTATGCAGATGTGTCAGCGTCAATGGATTTTGCGCCCAAGGCGGGGTTGCGCAATCTCGCATTGCTGCAGCTGACGTACTCGTTGTGGCGAGCCACTGATCGCGTCAGGACCGTGCTTTTCAGTGCTGACATACGAGAAACTGTTGCGCAGCGAAACCTCAAGGGCCAGCTCGAGCGGCTCATGGACCGATTGAGTGCAACCGGCATGCGGCAGGGCCAGGACGCGATCGACGTGCTCAGCGCACATGCCGCGGGCATGCAGCCGGTTCGCGACGATCTCGTTTTCATGGTATCCGACTTCTGCCCGGTGGCCGACAGGTCGCTCGACGAGGATGCGCAAACCTGGCGCCTGGCCCAGAGGGCGATACCCTGCGACATTGTGCCCGTCATCATCAGCTTCGAACTGGCCACTGAGCAGCATGGGTCGATTCGCCTGTGGGATGCCGAGCGGCGCAAACATCGCCTGACGCTGCTGACGCCTGCGCGGATTGCGCGAATCAACTCGGTGGAGGCCGAGCGCGTGGCCAGGCTCGAACACCTGTTTCGTCGGCTGGGCATGGATTACCTCAAGCTGAAGCAGGAAAAAGATGTCTATCCCGGCCTGGAGACGCTGGCGCGATGGCGCAGAAGGCGCCGCAATTGATCGGCTGCCGATATCGTCGTTTGCGCCTTTTTGCCGCTGTTGCGTCCTTGGCGTTGGCGAGTGCGGCGTGGGCCGTTGACGATTTTGCCGCGGAAGTATTTCGCAACGATTCAATAACGATCAACGCGGGTCTCGCCGTCGACAGCAGCCAGGTGGTGCATTTCGGTGACGTGCTGTCGATGATCGTTACGATCGCCTGGGACCCCGGCGCGGTCGCGGTGCCCGAGCCCGATGCCGGTTTCTTTACGGCGGCATGGCCGGAATCCGAAGGAATTGTGCTTGCGGATTTTCGGGTACGGCAGAGCACGGCGCCAGGCCCCAGGAAAAACCGGCTCCACGCCCGGTATGACTTCCAGGTACTTGGTTGTCCGGACGAGCAAGCGACCTGTCCAGGCGATACCGTGTATCCGTTGCCCGAATTCAGACTGGAGATTCGCCAACGTAACGCGGCAGATGCTGAGGCGGCAACCGAGCTTGTTCGCTTTCGCCCCTGGCCTGAACTGCTCACGGTCGTTTCAACCATGACACGTGATGCGGAAAACCAGCTTTATCCATTCGAAACATATTTCCCGACCGGGGGCTACCCGGATCCGCTGACCGGGACGGACGGCACGCGCGCCTCCGTACTGACAGCCGGGATTGCATTGGCTATTTTGATCGGAGGACTGCTTATGTGGCCGTTTCGCTCACGAGCGCAAAGAGAATCCGCGACGGAGACGCCGCGGTGGCAGAAACTTCTGCAGGACCTGCGGGACGACGACGGGGAGAACGAGGGCCGTTTCCTCGATTCGCTTCGCCGATGTCTCGTCTGGTATTGCAACGACGAACTTGCGATTGATCCGTTTGTCTGGCTGGACCTCGCCGAACCGGGCGATGATACCCACGAGGACAAGGACCACGTCGAGCTGCGTGCCGTGTTTGTCGAGCTGCTGCACAGTCCGACGGGTCGCAGCAACGAGCTGATGAAAAAACTCGATGATCTTATCGGGCAGGGCGGGCGCGCCTAGGCGCGGCGAGTAACGACGCTGATGGTCTTTTCCGGAATCGACGTGGGTGCCTGGTGGCCTCTGCTACCTGCTGCCGGAGCTCTCGTCATTAGCTGGATCGCCTGGTCGCGCCGCAGCGGCGAATTGTTTCCCGACATTGCTTTGCTCAGAAACAGTGCGGCCGCGGGTGGTCTCGTGGATCGCATGCCGCTGCAGCTCGGCGTGCTGATCAGCGTGTTGCTCCTACTCTCACTGATGGAACTGTCGGCGACACGCTTGATCGAGGTCGACCGGCGCGCCCGGGATTTCCTCGTGGTTGTCGATACGTCCCGCTCCATGCGCGAGAATACGGCACTGCTTCGGGAACAGTTTCCCCCGACCTACGAGCGCAAGGCGAATCTCTATGTCGGTGAGGCCGAGGACCCGGCAAAAATTCCGAATCTTGCGCGTTACGAAGTCGCGCGCGAGAGCCTGCTGCACTACCTTACATCGCGCAGCGAAGTCGACCGCGTCGGCCTGATTTACTTCAACTCGATGATCTACCTGATGTCGGGTTTTACGTCGAATTTCGACTTCATCGAACAGCAGCTGGCAGAGATGGACGGCTACGTGACCTTCGGTACCAACATGCGCTGGGCGCTGGAACAGGCGTTGAACCTGGTCGAGCGATACCCCGGGCGCAATCGGCGCGCCATTATTCTGCTGACGGACGCTGAGGCCCGCAATACGGATTACCTGCAGCAACAGCTCGACCGGCTCCGCCGGCTCGACATCGCTTTTTACCTGCTCTGGATCACGGCGGACACGGCAGACGGCCAGTCGGCGCTCGCCACGGAATTTCTGCGTACCGTACGAACCTTCGGCAGTGTCTTCACGATCGACGATGTGAGCGAGGGCTACCTTGACGAAGCGCTTGATGAGATTGCAGAGCTCGAGGACTACGCGTACCGGGAGGGCAGTCATAAGCGTGTCGATCTCTCCAGGTACACGCTGCTGGCCGCTCAGTGGCTCATGTTGCTGTGGATTCTGCTGGCCGGAACGCTTTGGCTGCCCCTGACGAGGCTGAAGCTCGCCGGCGAGGGCGCGCCCCGTGATTAATTATCTGGTGACTCACAAGAAGCAGCTCGGCAGGAACTTCCTGCTGGTATTGCTTGTCGCGGTCTTTATAGGTGGCTTGCAGGCCGCGATGTTTTTCAATTTGTTCTCGGCGCGCGTTGCAGAGGCGAATGTCCAGCTCTTCGAACTCATGGTGGAGAATTCGCAGCGTACGCTGTATCGCGAGATTGCCGCGCAGATCGAGTCTCTCGACGTTGCCCCACCGGAGACGGATGATCAGGAAAGGTCGCTTGGCGACGCCTGGGATGACTTCCGAAGTCACTTTGCGACCGCACCGCGCGAGGCTGTAGCGGCACTCGCCGACGAACTGCCCGCCTTGACGGCGGCAATGGGTGCCGACAACCAGAAAGTCACGCGCATTAGTGCGAACCTTGAACGCCTCGGACAAATCTACGCCGATTCGTACAAAACGCTGCTCGCCGAACTCGACCGTCCGCCCGCCTACGTCTGGCCGGTGGCCGTTGTGCTCGCCGAGCGCTCAGGATATCGGCAATCCGTGCGATTGAACCGTGCTCTGTACCTCGCACAAACCGGCGACATCGGTACTGCCCGGGTAATGCTGGCCGGCCTCAATGCGTCGGTCGACGATCCGCGGATCCGCGCAACGATCTACTACCTGCTGGGCCGCCTGCAGTTCGAGTTGTTCCGCGCCACGCCCGAAGTGGAATATTTCACGCAGGCACTGCAGTACCTGCGCCAGAGCCTGCAGGCAGACCCCGAATTACAGCTGGCGAAGAGACTGCTCGATTTTCTGCTGTCCTTGCCCCAGTCGGCAGCCGCACCGCAATCCGCAGAGGGCCGGCCCGAGACGCCATCCGAAGGCGAGGGCGCGGCGGTCTCTGCGGAAAAGCGCGTGTTTTGAGCCGGCCAGCGTGTTTCTGATAGTCGCACTCCTCGTTGTATCCGCGCTCGCCGGCTACTGGTTTTGGCTTCGCCCCTGGGCGAGCGTTGTCCATCGGCATTCGACGTTCGCGGTATTGCTCGTGATGGTGCTGCTGCTCGTCTACACGGACCGGGGCGGGGATGGATTCTCGGGCCCCGGTGGGCCGGTCATGGTGGCGGTTGCAGCCGACGTCTCTCTCAGCATGGGTACACTCCCCGAACCCGCGGCCAACGGCGATATCGGCACGCGGCTCGAGCGAGCGCAGGGTGTGCTGCTGCCGCTGCTGGCGAACCTGGGCGCAACCGCGCGCCCTGTGATGATCAGCGTGACGGCATTCACCTCAAAGTCCGAGACGATACTTGCCTGGGACGATGACCTGTCGCTGGTTCGCGAGATCGTTGAATACGTGCTTACTACCGGTTTGATCACAGAAGCAGGTTCTGACCTGGGAGCAGCATTGAATGGCGTAATCCCGTTGATTGACAGTCTTCCCGAAGCATACCGCGGGCCCGAGTACACAAAGTTCCTGATCCTGCTGTCCGACGGTGAACAGACTGTTACGCGCGCAAACAGTGCGACAGCGATCGCCAAGCTGCACGAACTCGGCGTACGAATCATCGCGCTGCACGTCGGTTTACCGGATGTCCCGGAGGGGCTGCCTGTCTATGACGAAAACAACGGCTTCGTCGGGTTCGAGGAGGTAAGCGGCCAGATATTCTCGGTCCCCGATCCCGACGTTATGCGCCTCGTCGCGGGCGAGGATCCGGCGCGAGGCTTGTTTGTCCGGGCCGAAAATAGCGACGCCTTGGCAACAATAACCGATTACATTGGTCTACAGACGAGTAGTTCGGCTGCCGCTACATTGCGAGTCGTTGCACTGGTTCTGCTCTGGGGATTACTCGTGTGGACTCTGCTGCGTTGGTTCTGAGGAGATACTGATGAAAACGTCGCGAATTCAGCGAATGGGACAACGTACAGCGATCACAGCGGTCGCATGCTTAATGTCGGCCGGCGTTTACGCGCACGGCGGCGGCAACTGGAATGCGTTTCGAATCGACGGCGTCAACGACAATGCGCGAGCCCGCGTAATCGCAATTCAAAGCATCTTCGGTGAGATCATTCGCGGCCGGTCCGGTGCCGACCAGTGGCCGGTTCCGGCACTCCGCGAAACGCGCGACACGTTGATCACCGCCAAGGAAGAGGTCGACGAAGTTCTGGAGCATTACGTGATTGACGGTATCAATATCCAGGTGTTTTCGATCCTGCAGGCCGAACCGAGGGCCGGCAGGACAGTCGCTGCAAGCCGGGCGCTGGATGCGGGAATTGCACTGATAGATCACGCCGCATCGTTTGATAGCGCTGATGATTTCATTGCTGACTTCTATGCTGGAGGACTCGCCGCCCGGCTTTATGAGCTTCTCGAAGCGCATGGTGAACGCATGGATTTGTACAAGCTGCTCACGCCAGTCGCGGAATGATTGCGCAAGAGCGATTCATTTCTGAAGTAACAGATTACGGCGCTGTTCAATGTTCTGAACACCTTACGTGCACCGTTGCCGCCACATGGGGCGCCGCGTTGATTCGTAAGAGGCTTTTCGATGTAATGAATCGCAGTTTTGTGTCCCATGCCGGCGGCGCTGACTTTCACGGAAATGACTGCTTTAAGCCTGGGTCTTTGCAACACGTTCTGTTCGGGAGGACGGAAATGAGAGATCGACGAAATGTAGCGGCAAGCTTCGTAACGCTGCTCGCGCTCATCTTTGGTGCGAGCGCTGCGGCGCAGACGACAGTTGCCAGCTTGCCACCGCAAATTTTGCTGTACGCCGACACGGTGTACGTGAATGCCAAGATCGTGACGCTGGATGAGCATGAAATGAATGCGGACCCGGGGACGATCGTGGAAGCGATGGCCGTGCGTGATGAAATCATAATTGCGCTGGGCAGCGATCGGGAAATGCGCGCGCTCGCCGGGCCGGACACCAGGATCGTGGACCTCCAGGGCAAGACAGTGCTGCCAGGGTTTGTCGAGAGCCACGTGCATCCGATGGGTGAATCCGAGCGCTTCGCGAGAGAGCAGTATGGATTGCGAACGACCCCGGAAGGCTATGTCCTGCTAATGGACGTTGGCGCAGATTCAGATGACACGATGGCCAGGGTCGCGCGCGCGATGGACCTGCTGTTGGCGCATGCAACACCGACGCCTGACGAATGGCTCAACATTGAGCTCGCGCATGCGCCGGAGCTGGGTTTCGCTACGCCGGCTTCGGTATCAACGTTGATGAGTGCACCCCAACTGTCGGACGTGCGAATTACCAAGTCAGACGTTTCGGAAATCGTGCCGAATTATCCGCTCGTGCTGTCAAGTGCGACCGGGATCATGGACGCGCCCAAGAAGAATATCTGGTTTCACGTGACCGCAGGTCCGGACGGACGGCCGGTAACCACGGAAGTCGTCGCACTGGATGGGAGCTTTGACCAATGAAATTACTCCATAAGAAAACCTTGATCACGAGCACCGTCGCATTGCTCGCACTCACCATCGGAGCGCCGTCTGTCGCCAGTCATCGCGTCATTCTGTTTAATGAAAAGGCAATGGAAAAGGTTCTCGACATGTGGCCGGACTTCGTTATTGCCGTGAATAATCAGGCGCGCGGGGTCGACGATCCGGGCGGCAGGGGGATCATCCTGCAAAGTCCGTTGCGGGCTCATTTGAACCAGCTTCTGCGTGAGCAGCCAACGCCGGAACAGTACGGATTTGGTTTCAAGCAGCTGGTCAGTGATTATTACCACCGTGCCGGTATGACCACGTTCGGTTCGCGACTCAATACCAAGGACCAGGTGACTGCCTATAATTACCTGTTGCGCAAGGACGGCAAGCTGCCGATTCGCTTCGCGTACAGCTTCGATCTCGCTCGTCAGCCGATGGCGACGGTATCCGCCGCGGCATTTTATGAGTCGATGGGCTCGCTGTGGCAAACCATCGAGTCAAACCCGTGGCTCTGGATGCACGGGATGTCCAGCGAGGGTGACTGGGACGCGCCGAATCGCGGCTGCCTTGGCGAAGATCTGCCGGTTAAACCCGGGGTCGATGAACGCCAGGTCAAAGAAATTCTCGAAACGTGTCCGGACTTTAATTCTGCCACCGTGCAGGCGCTGATGCGCGGGCTGCGCTCGGGCTGGCGATTTGCCGGCGTGCATGGCGTTGGCAGTAAGGCGTTGCGAATCTTCGTCGAGCAGCTCGAAGAGCAGATGCGGAGAAACCCCGGCCTCTTGACCCCGGAGTACGTGCAGGACATGCGTAACGGATTCGCGCATGGCACGCTAACCGGGGCACTGCCGGATGTGTCCGAACAACTCGTGAAGTACAATCTGTATCTGCCGGTCAACGTCCGCCGCTCGCTTGCGATCGAGCCGACCAACATCGAGCAGCACTACGGCGAGCCGGGCTACGCGTTTCTCGCACCCGTAAAGACGTTGATCGATCAGGGTGTCCAGGTTGTTGGTGAGGCAGAGATAGTGCTGCCGAACCCGACTACCTATCTGGGCCTACTGGATATCCACGTTAACCGCGAAATCGGCGACGATGGCCAGGTTCCGGCCAAGGCCGGCGAAGGCACCGTGTACGTTGCGGACGAGGGTGTCGATCGCGTTGTCGCACTCAAAATGTTCACGTATCGTTCCGCGGAATTTCTTTACGCCGAATCGAAAGTGGGCAGCCTCGAGCCGGGCAAGTACGCCGATTTCGTCGTGGTCGAAAATGATTATCTCTCGGGACCGGATTCGGAAATCAAGAACAACAAGGTCATCATGACGGTTCAGGCGGATGAGACCGTTTACCAGGACGATGCGTATAAGCCCGAGGTGACGGAGGCTCGCTACAGCGCGGACTCTCGTTAGCGCTGGCGACCCGCGATTCAGTGTGATTGCTCGTTCTATGGCCTTTCGCCGAGCGTTGTTGCTAGCTGCCGTATTGGGCGGCCCTGCCTGGGCGGCTGGCGGCAGCGACGTCGTCATTGAGCTGGGTGATACCGCCGTCACACGCGCGCAGGTGGATCAAAGCTTCCAGATTGCGGCGCGGTTGCTGGCGCTTCGACAGGGTGTATCGCTGGCCGATCAGGACTCGTCCGTGATCGAAAAGCTCCGAATTCAATATCTGGATAAGTACGCAACTGAGCTGGTCCTTCTTCAGGAAGCGGCGCGGCGGCAACTCGATGTATCCGACGAGCAGGTTGACGCGTCGCTCGGTGAGCTGTTCGCGGACGAAGCTGCCGAAACCGCAATGCTTGCTGATACCGGCATCGCCGCGACGGCCAGGCGCGAACAGTTACGGGGAGTGGTACGGAATGAGAAGCTTGTCGAGCTGCTGACCGAGCATATGCTCCAGGAAATTCGGATTCCTCCCGGCGACGTCATTACCATGCATCACGACGTGAAGTACGCTTTAGCAACCCCGGAAGAAGCGTGTGTCCGGCATATTCAGACCGAGACTGTCGAAGCCGCTGCAGAGATCCTGGCCCGGCTGAAAAAGGGTGAGGATTTTGCGGCGCTTGCCTCGGCACGCAGTTCGGACGAGGCATCTGCGGCACGTGGCGGTGACCTGGGGTGCTTTGAGCGCAAGGCATCGGCAACCAACACCGCTTTTGAGAAAGCCGTATTCACCGCAAGGGAAGGCGAACTGGTTGGTCCCGTCGAGTCGCAGTTTGGCTATCATGTACTTGTTGTTTACGAACGCAGGGAACCACGCGAGCCGACCTTGAACGAAGCGTATGCGCAGATCGAACGGGAGTTAGCGATGGAGCAGCTGCCGCAGCGCATCAAGGCACTGCTCGATAACAGTGGTATCCGTACGTACCCGGAAAAGTTCTCGGCGGCGACCGAGTGATGGAGACGAAATGAAAGTAACAATGCAAACACTGGCGGTGGCATGTGCGCTGTTCATTGCAACCCTGATCATGCTGCCGAGGGCCGATAGCCAGGAAGCCTTCCCGGACGAGCCCGGGCGGGAAACGCTGCTGCTGGCCTGCACGCAATGTCATTCGATCGGCAAGATGGTTACCGCCGACCTGACCGCCGATGACTGGCAGTTCATCGTTTATGACATGATCGCGCGCGGCGCGCCCGTGCACCAGGAAGATATTGCAGATTTGACAACCTACCTGCAGAACAATTTCGCAGCCGACGAGTGAGGCGGTTGTTGACGAGCATTAATCGATGGCGCGCGCAAGAACAGCGCGTTGCCGTCTGAAATCCGGGGAAGAATGGTATGCGCAAATTAGTCGATGATTTAATCAGTGGAAAGATTTCCAGGCGCGGGTTCCTGACGGGCATGGCGGCCGCCAGTTTCGCGCCGGCTGCGGCGCGGTCCGCGCTGGCTGCCGTCGAGCCGCTGGTGCCGGGAGCGCCGCTGCCGGAGGGTTTCGCGAGGTCCTTTACGGGTACGGGCGCGGACCACATGGTTCAGCAGATCAAGGAGACCGGTGCCGAGTACCTGTTTGTGTCCAACGGCTCGGGCGTGGGCCCGATTTGTGATGCGCTCGTCGACAATCCCGAGCTACAGCTGATACAGGCAACCCAGGAAGGCCAGGTTGTGTCAATCGCTGACGGCTACGCGAAAGCCTCGGGCAAACCCGGGTTCGGCATGTTCAGCCGGGTCGGCCTGCCGCACTCGAGTTCCAACATGTACAACGC
>JAACFB010000080.1 GCA_009937615.1 Gammaproteobacteria bacterium
AGCACCCACCAAGGTTCGGAGTGGTAGTTCAGCTGGTTAGAATACCGGCCTGTCACGCCGGGGGTCGCGGGTTCGAGTCCCGTCCACTCCGCCAGATCGAAAGCCTGGGGTCCGCGTGGTCCCCAGGCTTTTTTTCTGTCCGGACCCTGACCGCGGCTCCGGGGGCAGTGTGCACCATCATGCCGCTCCTACACATTGCCGATCACCTCAAGTAGAATTCGTCGCCTCATTTCGGGCCTAGGCTCCTGAGCGGAACAAGCAATCCAACTATGCTGCAACAAATTCGAGAGAAATTTACCGGGTGGATAGCCCTGACTATCCTTGGGCTCATCGCGGTCACGTTTGTGTTTGTGGGTGGCGCGAATTTCGCGGTTCTGGGTTCGAGCTTTGCGGCCAAAGTCGACGGCAGCGAAATCGGGATCAACCAGTTCGAGCAGGCATACCGACAGCAACTCGAACAGAACCCGACGTGGGCGCAGCTGCCCGAGGAATATCGGGTGCAGATCCGGCAGCGCATCCTCGACCTGTTGATTCGCGATCGCCTCGTCGAGCTTTATCTGACTGAAGCAGGGCACCAGATCAGCGACGAGCAGCTGACGGCGTCGATCCAACGTGTGCCTGACTTCCAGATCGACGGCGTCTTCGACATGGAAACCTATCAGTCCGTGCTGCTGCAGAACGGCTACACGGCGGCCCAGTTCGAAGCGGCCCAGCGCCGTGCGATGCGCGAGGATCAGCTGCAGCGTGCTATCGGTGCGACGGCGCTGGTTACTCCAGCCGCGTACCGCCGTTACCTGAATCTGGTCGCAGAACAGCGCCTGGTTTCGCTGGCCACGTTCGACATCGAGGCGACCGCCGCGGACGTCGAGGTCAGCGACGAGATGGTGCAGGCCTTCTACGACGAGAACGACACGCTGTTCCTGACGCCGGAATCGGCCGATATCGAGTTTATCGAAGTTCGCCGTGATGCGGTCGCGGGCTCGATCGAGGTTTCCGAGGAAGCGCTGCAGGAGTACTACCTGGATTCCCAGGATCGGTACCTGCAGGACGAGCAACGCCAGGCCCGGCACATTCTGATCCTGTTTGACGATGACGAGGCCGCCGCAGAGACCCAGGCCCGCGACCTGCTGGCGCGGATTCAGGGCGGCGAGTCGTTCGAGGCATTGGCCCAGGAGAATTCGCAGGATGGCGGTACTGCCGCACAGGGCGGTGACCTTGGCGTATTGACGCGCTCTCAGCTTCCGGGCGAACTGGGTGGCGCTATTTTCGCGATGGCGGAAGGTCAGGTAGACGGGCCGATCAAGACTGATTTCGGATTCCATATCGTGCGTCTCGATCGGATCCTCGCACAGGGGCCGCTGCCGCTGGAACAGGTGCGGGGCGAATTGCTGACCGAACTTCGCGAGCGTGAGGCCGAAAGTGCGTTTCGCGATCTCGAGCGCCGTTTGTCCGACGCGCTGTTCGATAACACCGATATGCAGGCGATCGCGGCCGCAGCCGGTCTCGAAGTGCAGGCCGCAACGGAGTTTACGCGCTCGGGCGGGGAGCCGTTCGGCAGTAACCAGGCGGCGATCGATGCCGTGTTCGACGAGGCTATCTATGTCGACGGCCTTGTCTCTGAAGTCATTGAGCTGGATGCCAATCGTTCGGCGGTCTTCAAGGTGACCGATCGGCGCGAAGCGTCGCGCCAGCCGCTGGATGCGGTCCGCGACGAGATTGTCGCGACGATCCGTAACCGGGAGGCGCAAAGCATCGTCTTCGAGCGTACGGAACAGCTGATACAGGCGCTCGATGCGGGCGAAGAATTCGGTCCGGCAGCGGAGTCTGCCGGCGCGGTAGTGACCGAACCGCAGCTTCTGTCGCGGCAGGATGCCGAGGTCGATCAAGCCGTGTTGTTCCAGGTATTTTCGGCGCAGAAACCGACCCAGGATGCGCCGGTTACGGGCCAGGTGGCGAACGCCGGCGGCGGCTATACCGTGTTCAGCCTCCAAGCGGTGCTGCCCGGCAGGCCGGAGTCGATCCCGCTGGCCGAGCGCGACGCCGGCAAGCTGCAGCTCGCCCAGCGGGTGGGTGGTGCAGACTACACGGCGTTTGTGGAGTCGCTCTACGAGCAGGCAGACGTCGTCGTCAATAATGACATACTGGCCGCCTCGGAGCTGTTGCAGTAAGCTCGTAAGCCAATAATTTCAACGCGCTGCATGCACTCGCACAGGCGCCGGGGTAAGTAATGCGCAAGCTCGAGCTGCACTGGCAGATTCTCATCGCCATTATTCTCGCCGCAATTGTTGGAGGCTACGTCTTCAATCAGCAGGCAGCGACCGGTGTTGATGCGACGATCCTCGGGATCAAGTATCTCTCGATATTCGAGTACGTCGGCACGATCTTCCTGAATGCCTTGAAGATGATCATCGTGCCGTTGATTACGTCGTCCATTATCGTCGGGGTCGCCGGCATCGGTTCGGGCGGCAATCTCGGAGCGCTGGGCGGCAAGACGCTGTTGTTCTATGCGGCGACGACCCTGGCCGCGATTCTCGTTGGACTGGTCATCGTCAACGTTGTTGCTCCCGGCATCGTTGATGGCCAGCCGGCCAAGGACCTGCTTGCGCTCGACGCGTCGACGGCACAATTCGAGGCAACCGTCGCGGGTACCGGCCTTAGCGATGTTGCGATGATATTCCAGCGCATGGTGCCGTCGAATATTTTCGCGGCGGCTGTCGAGGGTCAGATGCTCGGCATCATTTTCTTTGCGATCCTGTTCGGGTACTTCATGACGCATCTTGAAGATCAATACGCCGGGCCCCTGTACCGCTTCTGGAACGCCGTCTTCCACGTCATGATGAGCATGACCGAATGGATCATGAAATTTGCGCCGATCGGCGTGTTCGGACTGGTCGCCGCCGTGATCGCCAAAGCCGGCTACAAGGCGACCGGGCCGCTGGCCGTGTTCGCGATCGTCGTGTTGGCTGCGCTTCTCGTGCATGCGTTCATTACGCTGCCGCTGTTGCTGAGGTTCGTCGGTCGCGTGCGCCCGTACAGGACGATGCGTGGCGTCGCACAGGCAATGCTGACGGCGTTCTCGACCGCCTCCTCGTCGGCGACGCTGCCCGTGACGATGGACTGCGTCGAGGACAATGTGGGCGTATCGAACAAGGTATCGAGCTTCGTGCTGCCGCTGGGCGCGACCGTGAACATGAACGGCACTGCGCTGTATGAGTGCGCGGCCGCAATATTCATCGCCCAGGCCTATGGCTACGAGTTGACGTTTGCGATGCAGTTCTCGATCGTGTCGATAGCGCTGCTGACGTCGATCGGCGTCGCCGGCGTGCCCTCGGCCTCGCTCGTTGCCATCGCGATTATTCTCGGTGCAGTAGGGCTGCCGTTAGAGGCTTTGGGCGTGCTGCTCGTGTTCGATCGCATCCTGGACATGGCGCGCACGAGCATCAACGTCTGGGGCGACTGCACCTGCGCGACGATCGTTGCGCGCCTGGATGGCGAGAAGACCAACGTTGCAATCGACGCGGAACCGGACGCCGAAGCCGCGGCGTAAACCCTGTTCAGTCGTCGTCGAACGTCATCGCCATGATGTTCGAGCCCGCGTCGACGAACGTGGTTTCGCCCGTGATGCCGCTGGCCAGGTCTGAACACAGGAAGGCGGCCGTGTTGCCGATCTCTTCGATGGTCACCGTGCGCCGCAGAGGCGAGGCTTTTTCCGCGTAACCCAGCATTTTGCGAAAGCCGCTGATGCCCGCGGCAGCCAGCGTTTTCACGGCACCCGCCGATATCGCGTTGACCCTGATGCCGCGCGGCCCGAGATCAGCCGCCAGGAAGCGCATGCAGGACTCGAGGCTGGCCTTGGCGAGCCCCATCACGTTGTAATTGGGCACCACCTTGGTTGCCGCGTTGTACGTCAGCGTCAGGATCGCGCCCTTGCGGCCCTCCATCATCGGCAAGGCGGCCTTGGCCAGCGCGGCCAGGCTGTAGCTCGAGATGTCATGCGAAATCTGGAAGCCTTCCCGCGTGATCGATTCCGTGAAGCCGCCCTCGAGTTGATCTCGCGGCGCGTAGCCGACCGAGTGAACGAGGATGTCCAGGCCATCCCACTGTTTGCCCAGCGCATCGAATACGCCGGTTATCTCGTCGTCCGAGCTGACGTCGCAGGGATAGCAGAGCTCGGTATTCTGGCCGAGCCGCTCTGACAGCTTGACCACGCGGCTCTTGAGCTTGTCATTCTGGTACGTAAAAGCGATTTCAGCGCCCTCGCGCGCAAATGCTTCTGCAATGCCTGTCGCGATGGATCGATCGCTCGCGACACCCACGATCAGCGCCCGTTTACCGGCCATGAAGCCCATGTGCGTTTCCCCTTAACTCCGTTAACCCGTGCGGGCGGCATGCGGCGGTTGACGCAGCGCGAAGCAGCCCCTGCAATTCAGCTCGATTGCCGGGTTACATCGACGTACATCGTCAGTCTCTGTCCCGGTCTCAGGATCTTGTTCTCATCGATATTGTTCCAGCGCACGAGTTCGTTGATCGTAACCCGGAAACGGCTGGCAATCAGGTACAGCGAATCGCCGTTCCTGACCGTGTAATTCAGTTTGCGCGTCGTGTTGCCGAGGGCGGCCGTCGGCGAGAGGCGCGGCGAATCGTGGACGACGGCCGCATTCGTCCAGACAACCAGCTTGCGGCCGACCGGCAGCGTGTCACCGGGCGCCATGCCGTTCCACGCCGAGAGCTGCCGTGTCGTTACGCCGTAGCGCTGGCTGATCGTCCAGAAACTTTCGCCCGACGCGACAACGTGCTCGATCTTGTTGGCGGCCCGCTGCCGGTTCTGCGTCTTTTCAAGCCGCGCATCGGCGCTCTTGCTGTACGCGGACAGCGGCTTGGTCGCGACCGGGATCATCAGGTGGTGACCGGCGCGAATCGTGTTGCCGCGGAGGTCATTGGCTGAACGGATCGAGGCGACGGTCGTGTTGTGCTGCAGAGCGATCTCCGAGATCGTCTCACCGTTAGCGATTTTGTGGCGTGTCCAGCGGATGCGTTCACGAACCGGGACTTCGGCGAGCGCTTCCGTGAATGAATCGGCGACGGCGACGGGCATGACCAGGCGATGCGGTCCCTTGGGATCGGTCGACCACCGGTTGTAGCCCGGGTTGTAGGTGTAAATCGTGTCGACATCGATGCCCGCGAGTTCGGCGGCAAGCGCGAGGTCGATTTGCGAACCGGTTTCGGCGACCACGAATTGAGGTGTATCGACGACGGCTGGCAGCGTGAGGTCGTAGCGGGCCGGATCGCGAACGAGAGCGACGAGTGCGAGCAGGCGCGGCACGTAGGCGCTCGTTTCTTTCGACAGGCGCAGGTGCCAGAAGTCGTCGGGCTTGCCCGCCGAGCGATTTCGGCGCACGGCACGGCGCACGTTACCCTCGCCCGAGTTGTACGAGGCGATCGCGTTCAGCCAGTCGCCCTCATTGAAGTCGTAGAGGTGCTCGAGATAGTCGAGTGCCGCGCGGGTCGAGTCGACGACGTCGCGGCGGCCGTCGTACCACCAGTTCTGCTTGATGCCAAATCGGGTCGCGGTACCCGGGATCATCTGCCACAGGCCGGCCGCGCGGCCGTGTGAATAGGCAAACGGATCGTAGGCGCTCTCGACGATAGGCAGCAGCGCCAGTTCGAGCGGCAGGCCGCGGCGATCGATCTCGGCCGTTATATACGGCAGGTAGCGCTGTGCGCGCGTAAAAACGCGGTCGAGGTAGTCCGGGTGGCGCACGAACCAGCTGAGTTCGGCCTGAATCCGGTTGTTGTCCTGCCATTCGAGCGCAAAGCCGTTCCGGAGGCGGTCCAGCAGGTCCGCCCGCGCGGCATCGGCGGTCACTTTGGGGGCCGGCCGGGTGCCGATCGGTGCAACCAGCTCCAGGCGGCCCGCCGGGTCTGTCGCACTCGTGCTCATGGCCGCAATGCTGAATAACGCCGGATTCGCGCCGGCGAGCGTCGCCGTCAGCAAAAAGGTGACGGCCGTGGCGCCGGTGCGGCTCAATCTCTGCAATAATCGGTACTTGGCGTCAGGCATCGCGCTATCCTACCGAGCGGGCGCGGCGGTGCAAGTACTGAAGCCGCATTTCGTGACACAGGGTGCAGTTCGATGGGAAATTCAGGGCATTATCCCGAATCCGCACGCCAGTGGCTGACCACGCCGCTGGGTCGGGCCTTGCTCGCCCAGGAGAGCCGCGTCGTCGAGGAGGCCTTTGACGGCATCTTCGGCGAAGTGACGCTGCAGCTGGGCCTTTGGGGCGAGAGCAAGACCTTCCTGCGCCATGCCCGCACGCAGCGTTCCTCGCTGATCGACGAGGCAACGGCCGAATCGGCCCCGTCCGCGATAGGCCAGCTGCACCGACTTCCCATCGCCGATGATTCGGTGGACTGCGTGCTGCTGCCGCACACACTCGATTACAGTGATCGTCCGCACGAGATCCTGCGCGAGGTAGATCGCGTGCTGACCGCGCACGGGCACATCATCATCCTGGGCTTCAAGCCCGGCGGCCTGTGGGGTATTCGCCGGCTGATTCGTGGCGCCGGCCTGCCGCCCGACGCCGATCACCTGGTATCGGACCGGCGCCTGAAAGACTGGCTCAAACTGCTGGATTTTCGGATTCACGGCAGCCTGCGCTATTTCTTTCACTGGCCGCTGCCCGGCGTGCGCGGCAGCAGTTCGCCAAGCTGGGAAAATCGGGGCCGCAGCTGGTGGCCCGAATTTGCGGCTTGCTATATGCTCACGGCCCAGAAACGAGTCAGCACGTTGACGCCGGTTCGGCCGCTGTGGCGGCGCAGCCCGCAGGTCGTCGCGGGGCTGGCCGGATCCACCAATCGAGTTTCAAAAATCCGTTTTGACCAAAACAGTTGAGATTTACACCGACGGGGCCTGTCGCGGCAACCCCGGCCCGGGCGGTTGGGGGGCCTTGCTGATGGCCGGCAGGCACCGCAAGACCCTGCACGGCGGCGATCCCGAGACGACCAATAATCGCATGGAGCTCACGGCCGCAATCGAGGCGCTCAATGCGCTTAAAGGACCCTGCAAGGTCAACCTGCATACCGATTCCAAATACGTCATGCACGGGGTTACCGAGTGGATGGCAAACTGGAAAAAACGCGGCTGGAAAACGGCGGCGAAGAAGCCCGTCAAGAACCAGGACCTGTGGATCGCGCTCGATCAGGCTACCGAGCGGCACAATATCACCTGGAAATGGGTCAAGGGTCACGACGGCGACCCCGGTAACGAAGAAGCCGACGCGCTGGCCAATCGCGGTATCGACGAGCTGTCTTAGCGACGGTGACTGGCATCGGCCGGCCTGTGTTGTCGGCCGAATGGCTCGCTGCGCTGCGCTTTATTTCGGCCGATAACACAGGCCAGCCGATGTGATGCAGCTGTCTTTTGTCGGCTTTTTCTATGCCACTAAATAGCTCGCTGCGCTGCGCTTTATTTCGGCCGATAACACAGGCC
>JAACFB010000046.1 GCA_009937615.1 Gammaproteobacteria bacterium
TTCGATTTAATTCGGTCCGCATCGCTCCCGGCGGAACATCACCTGCATATTTGCGAACAAGATAAGTAAACGTCACTCCATCTCCATCGAAATACAAGCTTTTCGGACTTCCACTCTCAGTCAAAAACTCTTCGTCCGTATACCACCTATGTAATACTTGCGAAGCCGGTGTTGTCTTCATAACAACGGTACTTTTCTTCGCGTCGTTCTTCGTTCTAATCCTTCGCACCTCTTTTCTTGTAAGACCAGTCATAACAGCGACTCTGGAAATATTGGTGGGTCGACCTCTCAGTCCATAGTCTTTAGTTGCCGTCTCTACGAATGCCGTTTTAGCCAGCTCTGAAAACTCTCTGTAACCAACCCCGACTTTCAACATTGCACGCACGATGGGCCGTAGAACCAAAAGAATGGCGCCAAGAATTTGTCGTTGGATTTCGTCTTGCATAATTTTTTACTACATTATTGCCGAAAAAGTTTTCCTAACAAAAATACGGACTTGGGAAAAATCACTCAAGTTTCTACAGATTTTGCCAAGAAATTCTTTTCGAATAACTGGGCAAATCACCAAGATTTACACTATTGATTAATTTCGAATAATTGGTAATCAGCGCCTAGGGGCCTGAAATCAGTTCCTTGAAGTCACTTTCATCCAGCAATGAAACATTGAGGGCCTGAGCTTTACGAAGCTTGGATCCGGGGTTCTCCCCTAAAACCACAAAATCTGTCTTTTTGGAAACGCTCCCGGTCACCTTGCCCCCCAGGCCAATTATCCGCTGTTTTGCCTCGTCGCGGGACATGTCGGATAAGGTGCCCGTCAGCACAAACACCTTGCCTGCCAACGTCCCGTCGGATTCCGTGGTCTCGGGCTCGGATTCGGGCCAGTGCACGCCGGACTTTTGCAGTCTCTCTATGATCTCCAGATTATGCGGCTCATCAAAGAACGTTCGAATGCGTGCCGCGACGACGGGACCTACATCGGGAACCTTCAACAAATCGGCCTCCCGTGCGGCGACAAGCGACTCCAGGTTCCCAAAATGTGAGGCAAGCGACGCCGCTGTCGCCTCACCGACCTCACGAATACCCAGGCCATAGAGAAACCGGGCCAGCGAGGTCGATTTGCTTGCCTCAATCGATCGAATCAGGTTCTGTGCCGATTTCTCAGCCATGCGCTCCATTGCGGCCAGCTCATCCTCCGTTAAAGTAAAGAGATCGGCTGGCGTGTGGATTCGATCAACAGCAACCAGTTGCTCGATGAGCCGCGCACCAAGCCCTTCGATATCCAGCGCCCTGCGTGACACAAAGTGCTTTAGTGATTCAGCGCGCTGTGCTGAACAGTACAATCCACCGGTACATCTTGCGACCGCCTCGCCCTCCTCTTTCGCAACCGCCGATTTGCACACCGGGCACTTTTTCGGTAACTGAACCTTGCGAGTCTTGGCAGGCCTGCGACTCTGAATAACACCGACAACCTCAGGAATCACATCCCCGGCACGGCGGATGATTACGGTATCACCTATTCGCACGTCCTTACGACGCAGTTCATCGATATTGTGCAGCGTTGCATTACTAACCGTCACACCGCCTACGAATACCGGCTCAAGCCTGGCCACCGGAGTCAGGGCTCCGGTCCGGCCTACCTGAAATTCAATATCAAGAACAACCGTCAATTCTTCCTGTGCTGGAAATTTATGCGCTATCGCCCATCTGGGCGCTCGCGAGACAAAGCCGAGCCTGCGTTGTTCGGCAATACTATCCACCTTGTAAACAACGCCATCGATTTCGTAGCGCAGGGTTTCTCGCCGACTGCCGATGTCAGAATAATAGTCAAGGCACCCCTGGACACCGCGGACAACTTTACGTTCAGGGCAGGTCTTCAGGCCCCACTCCTGGAGTTGGTCGAGAATTTCACTGTGCCGGTCCGGCAAACTTCCGCCTTCGGCAAAACCGACTGAGTACAGATAAATGTCCAGCGGTCTGGCTGCCGTCAACTTCGGATCGAGTTGACGGAGACTACCCGCTGCTGCATTTCGTGGATTAACGAACAGTTTCTGGCCGAGTTCGCGAGCTTTCGTGTTAAGCGCCTCAAAACCTGCCTTTGGCATGAAAACCTCACCGCGAACCTCGAGGGTTTCCGGGTATCCCTTGCCGATCAACCGCAGTGGAACACCTTTGATTGTGCGTACGTTGTGTGTGATGTCTTCACCCGTCGTGCCATCGCCGCGTGTGGCGCCACGCACAAGTCGACCCTTCGCATAGAGCAGACTCACGGCAGCACCATCCAGTTTTGGCTCCGCGGCGTACCGCAGACTGTCACCATCATCACCAAGCTTCAGGCGCTCGATGACGCGGCGGTGGAAGTCATTCAGCTCCGCAGACGAAAACGCGTTGTCAAGCGACAGCATCGGGATCCTGTGCTCAACCGTACCAAATGCCGATATGGGTTGTTCACCAACCCGCTGAGTCGGCGAATCGTCTGTTATAAATTCCGGGTTTTGTTCCTCCAGCGCCTGCAGTTGACGCATCAGGCGGTCGTACTCCGCATCCGGTATCTCCGGATCATCGAGCACGTGATACCGATAATTGTGATACCGAATCTCATCGCGGAGCGATTCCAGCTTTGCGCGAGTGTCAGCCGATCCGTTCATTGCTCTATTGGATGCTGATATCAGGCCACTAGATTACTGTGCTGATACTGAATGATTTCTTCGCGCATATACCGCTCGCGCTGGATACTCATGTTACTGCCCGATTCGTCGAGTAATTCTGCGTCCATCGTCTGCGCAAGTTTTCGAGCACTCTCCACCATCAGGTCAAACGCCTCAGCACCATCGAGCGGCCCTGGCAGCACCATAAACAAGCTGATTCCCGGAATCTGTTGCTCCTGAATATTCGTCAGGTCGAAGCTGCCCGGCTCCACGAGGCTCGCAGCGCTGAATACCGTCCTGCTCTCGTCATCACCGTCGTACCGATGAAAGATTCCGAATTTTCCGTGGCGCATACCGATACCGCGCAAAGCCAGAATCAACTCGTCACCACGGAAAGCGTCCCGGTTGTGGGCCACAAGACGCAACGTGACGATCTTCTGTGCCACCGGATTTGGCTCCGGTTCGGATGAATTGTTCGGGACATCGATATCAGCATCAACGTCATACTCGAAATCCGCCTCGTCGGATTCTTCGTCCAGCGTCGGCGCGATCCGTTGTTCGGAAGGGATGGTTTTCCTGGTTGGCTTGTCGCTCTGTCTGCGGCTGTACAGGTAGACGCCGGCAATCAAAAGCACGCCAAACAACAACAATAACCAGCGCAACCCGTCCATTTTGATAAGCCTAATTTGCCGCCATCTTCACCGCTTCATCGAGATCGACGGAAACCAGCCGGGAAACGCCGGGCTCCTGCATCGTCACACCGGTGAGTTGCCGGGCCATTTCCATGGTGACTTTATTATGCGTGATAAAGACAAACTGCACTTTCTTCGACATTGAGCGAACAATGTCGCAGAAGCGCGCGACGTTTGCATCATCCAGTGGTGCGTCGACCTCGTCGAGAAGACAAAAAGGTGCGGGATTCAGTTCAAATATAGCAAATACCAATGCAACAGCCGTCAATGCTTTCTCACCACCCGAAAGCAGATGAATCGTGCTATTGCGCTTGCCCGGCGGTCGCGCCATTACGGTTACACCGGCTGAAAGAAAGTCATCACCGATTAATTCCAGGTATGCGTGACCGCCACCAAACAGTATCGGGAACAAACGCTTGAACCCTTCGTTGACGTTTGCAAATGTTTCCCTGAACCGCGTGCGCGTTTCGCGATCGATCTTACGGATGGCATTTTCCAGCGTACTTAATGCGCTGGTAAGGTCTTCCAGCTGGGAGTCCAGGTACGATTTTCGATCGGATTGTTCTTTAAACTCGTCGATTGCGGCGAGATTGATTGGTCCCAGCCGATCGATCCGTCGTCGAACCAATTCGAGTTTATTTTCCCATTCTTCAATTGTTGCGTCCGGATCGAGCTCCTCGATGAGCTTATCGTATGTGAACTCTGTCTGGGCCAGTTGTTCGGCAAATCCTTCTTGACGAACACGAATCTCCCGAAGTTCTATTTCCGCTTCATTGAGCTGGCTGCGCGCAGCCTCGACCGATTGATCTACCGCTATTCGGGACTGATCGAGGTCTCGAAGATCGGCCTCTACGCTCTCCACAAGCTTGCGTGCCGCAGCGAGTTCCTGCTCAACCTGCATACGTGCCGCAAGCTGCTCTTCCAGGCGCTTCTTATTCTCAGCCAGGGGCGTCTGGCTATTCTCGAGTTGCTCACGAATTTCATTTTCGCGCAGCTGGAATTGTTGAAGCTGAGAGCGCATGCGCTCAAGACTCTGAGCGGCCGAGTCTTTGCTGGTACGGCGACTCTCGAATTGAATCGTGATGTTCTGTACTGCCTGCCGATCGGCGTCAGCCTGGCCTCGCACTCGCTGTAGCTCAGCGCGCAGTTCGTCGCGGCGATTTTCAAGCACCGTGCGTTCTTTGTCCAGACCAACCAACATCTCGGTTGCCTGATTAAACCGCCGTCGCGACTCGCGCAACTGCTCCTCGACCGTGATCTGATCGTTACCGAGTTCTCCGGCCTCTTCGGCAAGTGAAATCTGCCGGGCATTAGCCTGATCCAGCCGGTACTTTGCAGCGTCAAGGGATGCCTTGACCTCGGAGTACTCGCCAAGCAGAGATGCCGCATCCTGCTGGACAATCTCACGCCGTTCTTCCAGTTGATTTAATCGTGCACGACCATCCTGCAAAAGTTTGCGCGCGCTGTCGAACCGCGCCTGCAGCTCGCGAACTTCGGATTTCAAACGACGCATATCGTGTTCGCGGGATAACACGCCGGCCCTGGTATCCTTATCTCTCGCAACCCGCAGCCAGTGCTTTCCGAGCCAAACTCCGTCAGTCGTTATGACGGACTCGTTCTCGCCCAGAGATTCGCGAATCGACAAAGCCATATTCAAGGATTTCGCGATCCTCACCTGCCCCAGTCGCCGCGCAATTTCAGCGGGAGCGCCACCTACCAATGTTGCAAGCGATTCATTAGCTCCGGCCGGAGCAGCGTCTTCGCCATCCTGCTCCAGCAGCGTAATGCTGCCCGAATTCAAGCCACCGAGATTTTCGATCGCCGATCGAATATCGTTGACGCATACAGCCTGCAGGTAGCCCCCAAGAACAGTCTCGACCGCCCGCTCCCAGCCTTCCGTTACATCGAGTGCCTGAGCGACGCGTTGACTTTGATCCAGACCCGCGCCCTCGAGCCAGGACTTTACATCATTGTCCCCTTGACCCATTGCGGCCTTTTGAAGTGCCTCGAGGGATGCATACTCACCCTGCGATTTCTGCAGGGTTGCATTGCGCTCGTCGACCAACCGAGTCAGCTTCTTGTCCTGCTCACGCAGTTTACGAATCTTATCGGCAATATCCGCAAGGTGCCGGTCGAACTCGTCGCGCGCCTGCCTTTTTCGCTGCTCCAACACCGCCAGTTCATCGTAGTCTGTCTTTAGCTTGTCGGCATTCGTGACGGACTGTGCATCATCGAGCTTCATGCGACGTTCCGTGAAACTGGTCAGGCGTGATTCTATTTGCTCCGAACGTGTTTGCTCGACGCTGAGCTGCTGTTGGGCATCGTTATAACGGACGCTGTAATCGTCCCATTGCTGCTGCCAGTCGGCCAGCGCGGCCTCGGCACTAAGCAGCGATTCGGTTGACGTCTGCAAACTTTCCTGCGCCTGCTCCAGCCCGGGAACCAGTTCGTTAAGCGTCAGCTCGAGTTGCGCGATCTCCGTCTGATCCTTGTCGATATGCTCCAGGATTTCGGTTGCCCCTTGCCTGGCCTGCTCGATATCTTTCGTCTGCCGCTCTCGCAGTTCATGGGCATGCTCGATTGTCTGTTCCAGACGAGCAATCTCTGAGCCGACTTTGTAGTAGCGGCCCTGCACCTGATTGAAAGCATCACTTCGCTCGGTCTGCCGTAGCCTGGCCTCCTCGACCGCGGCCTCCAGCTTTCTCTGCTCTGCGATCGCTGCCTCGCGTTGAGTTCGGCGTTCTCCAAGCCGCCGATCGGCCGCACTAGCCCGCTCGTCGAGATTCCGGGCACGTAGTGCAAGCAGCTCCGCGGCCTTGCGACGCTCCTCTGCCTTGTATCGTCCGTAACGCTCTGCCGTCTTAGCCTGACGATCCAGGTGTTTGATCTGTTTTTCGACTTCCTCCAGCACATCGCGAAGACGGTCCAGATTTTCCTTGGTGTGCCGAATTCGGTTTGATGTCTCGCGACGGCGCTCCTTGTACTTCGAGATACCTGCGGCCTCCTCAAGGAAGACCCGCATTTCCTCCGGCTTGGCCTCGATCAATCGGGAGATCATTCCTTGCTCGATGATCGAATAACTTCTGGGACCGAGACCCGTTCCCAGAAATACCCCGGTTATATCTTTACGACGACAGCGCGTGCCATTAAGAAAGTAATTGGAAATCCCGTCTCGGCTCACTTCGCGTCGTATCGAAATCTCCGCATATTTCGCATATTGGCCTTCGAGCGTCGTTTCGCTGTTGTCGAACAGCAACTCGACGGAAGCCGCACCGATAGGCTGTCGCGAGCTGGAGCCGTTGAAAATTACGTCGGTAATCGAGTCGCCGCGAAGCCGGCTGGCCGAGCTCTCGCCCATGACCCAGCGAACCGCGTCGATGACGTTGGATTTACCGCAACCATTCGGCCCGACGACGCCGACGAGGGCGCTCGGGAAGGTTATTGTGGTTGGATCGACAAACGATTTGAAGCCGGCGAGCTTGATTTTGCTTAATCGCATATGCAGGTAGAAGCCAATAGCCCGTCAAATCCGGCTAGTGTAATGGAAATCCGGCAATAAAACGATTGTCGCCAGGATAAGACATGTGGCCGGAGAGTGGATTTTCAGCGCCCTCCGGCAGTTGATGGACAAAGACTGAAGTCCCGGCAAAATTCCGCTTCCATGCAGCGAGAAGCCATGTATAATCCCGCCCTTTTCTCGATCCGGCAGGAGATCCAAATGGCCGCAAAGAAGACCTCCAGAAAGACGCGAAAGAAAGCCCCAACCTCGCGCAAGAAAGCCGGGGCAAAAAAGCCCGGTAAGAAATCGTCCAAGCGAACGACTACTCGGAAAACGGCCGCCAAGAAATCCAGCAAAAAGAAGGTCGCCAAGAAGGTCAGTAAAAAGAAAGTGAGCAAGAAAAAGGTCGCCAAGAAGAAGATCGCCAAGAAAGCCAGCAAAAAGAAGGTGAGCAAGAAAAAGGTCGCCAAGAAAGCCAGCAAAAAGAAGGTGAGCAAGAAAAAGGTCGTCAAGAAAGCCAGCAAAAAGAAGGTGAGCAAGAAAAAGGCCGCCAAAAAGGTCAGCAAAAAGAAGGTGGGCAAGAAAAAGGCCGCCAAGAAGAAGGTCGCCAAGAAAGCCAGCAAAAAGAAGGCCGCCAAGAAGAAGGTCGCCAAGAAAGCCAGCAAAAAGAAGGTCAGCCGGAAGAAAACCGCTAGCAAGAAAGGTCCGGTTTCCAAGAAGGCCGCAGCCAGCAAGAAGCCTGTTCGGAGATCGCGCTCTCGGGGAGACGTTTTGTCAGGGCCGATCCACGGTATCGAGCCTTATAAGCAAAAGCGCGGTGAAGAGTACATGAGCGAAGCTCAACTCAAGCACTTTTCCGATATTCTCAATGCGTGGAAACGGGAGCTCATGTTCGAGGTAGACCGCACTGTGCACCACATGCAGGACGAGGCTGCGAACTTCCCCGATCCCAATGATCGCGCAACCCAGGAGTCCGAATTCGGGCTGGAACTCCGTACCCGTGACCGGGAACGCAAGCTGCTGCGCAAAATTGAGTCAGCACTCGCAAGAATCGACGAGGGAAGCTACGGTTATTGCGATGAAACCGGCGAGGAAATAGGCCTGAAAAGACTCGAAGCCCGCCCCGTCGCTACTTTGTGCCTTGAAGCGCAGGAACGGCGTGAACTCGCCGAGCGCCAGTTCCGAGATCGGGACGATCGCTACCGGTAATTCGGATAGCGTCAAATATACCGGGCGATTTGCACCCTCGCCGACCGGCCCACTGCACTTTGGCTCATTGTTGGCGGCGGTCGCGAGCTATCTGCGAGCCCGTTCCCAGGACGGACGCTGGCTAGTCCGGGTCGAAGACATTGATCCGCCGCGAGAGACACCGGGAGCAATCGAGGTAATTCTCGCTGCGCTCGAGAAGTACGGTTTCGAGTGGGACGGCGAGATCGCCTATCAAAGCCAAAGCCGCGCGGCGCACGACGAGGCGGTGCAATTCCTGCTTCGGGAAGGCAATGCCTATCATTGCGGTTGCTCTCGTCGTGATCTGGCAGATGTACCGCGCGGACCATTAGGTATCATCTATCCCGGCTACTGCCGGGACGGTTGCGACGCCGAAGACACGGCAATCCGGGTCCGGACGACTGACACGCCTGTTCGCTTCGTAGACTACTTACAGGGACCACAGGTCCAGTCTCTCCAACGCGAATCCGGGGACTTTGTCATCCGCCGGCGAGACGGGTTAATTGCCTACCACCTCGCGGTCGCCGTCGACGATAACCTGCAAGGCGTCACAGAGATTGTCCGGGGATCCGATCTTCTCGACTCAACCCCTCGTCAGATCTGGCTGCAGCGGCTGCTCGGCTACTCGCAACCCGCGTATGCCCACATCCCGGTGGCGGTTAATGTCAAGGGCCAGAAGCTGAGCAAAAGCCATGGAGCGGGAGCGATATCACTCGAGGACACATCTGCGACGCTCGCTGCCGCGCTCGGTGTCCTCGGACAGCGCCCTCCAAAGGAACTAGGGAGCCTGCCGGTTGCGGATATTTGGGCATGGTCCCGGGAAAACTGGAATATGGAGGTACTGCGAGGACAATCGGCCATCAAGGTCGGGCATATCCCCCAGGCCCGGGCTGAAACACTTTAAGCATCGTGCGAACGCGCAGGGAACCGCAGCCAAGTGACCGGGATGTGCTGAGTAACGACCGGCGCGCCTGATGTATCCGTGCCTTAGGGACTGAGCCACCATCCGATACGGCCGAATGCGCTGGGTGGCCGGCGGAATATTATGGCTGCACTGAATGGTAGGCTCTTGACATTAGGCCCTGATATGCCATAGCTTGAGGGTTGCAACGGGGATACGCTCCCCCGCCCCCTGTTGCAAAGCCTGAAGGAGCTTACACTCCACGGCGGGCCCCCTGCGCAAGCGGGGGGCCATTTTTTTTGCCCGAAATTCCGGTTTAGGGTGTATCCGAAAGATGACCAGAAACCCAAACACTATGCGAATTGTCAGCAGCAGCTTCAAACCACCCTGGTGGCTCAGTAACCGGCAGGCACAAACCATATTCCCATCACTGCCCTGGTCGTATCGGGACCGGCCCGCTATTCGCCGTGAGAGCCTGGAGCTGCCTGACGGCGATGTCACAGCGGTGGACTGGGCTCAAACCGGTGAAGACCTGTCGCCGGATGCACCGACACTCGTGATTCTCCACGGCCTTGAAAGCTCGTCGGATTCCGCCTATGCCCGCATGCTCATGAGAGCCGCAATCGATCGGCACTGGCGCTGCTGCGTGCTGCATTTTCGGGACTGTGGTGATTACCGCAACCGTCTGCCACGACGCTACCACGCCGGGGAGACCAACGACATTCGGCATTTTCTTGCCACGCTGCGGCGGCAGCAGTACCGCGGCCCGGTAATGGCTGCCGGCTATTCCCTCGGTGGCAATGTGCTGCTCAAGTACCTTGGAGAGACCCGCGCGGATACACCGTTGGCCGCAGCCGTCGCGGTTTGCGTTCCGCTGGACCTTCATAAATGTGCAGAAGCATTAAATAAAGGATTTTCAAAAGTTTATCAACGCTATTTATTAAAATACATGAAGTTATCGGTCACCCGCAAATTCGATCGACATACGGCGGCATTCGACTGGGACCGCGCCATGAGAGCCACCACTTTTGCTGAGTTTGACGATGCCGTAACAGCACCATTGCACGGCTTCGCGGGCATGGCTGACTACTACGATCGTTGCAGTTCAGGCCAATACCTGAAGCATATCGCGACGCCGACGCTGATCATTAATGCCAGGGACGACCCATTTATGTCGCCCGGGGTTATTCCGCGGGAAGACGAGCTGTCGGACAGCGTGCTGCTCGAGATTTCGGACACGGGCGGGCACGTCGGATTCATCGATGGGGGCACGCCCTGGCGCCCCCGGTTCTATCTGCCAACCCGGCTATTTGAGTTCCTGGCGCCATTTGCGGCGCCAGGCTGAAGGCCGGCTTCAGGCCGCCTCGACTTCCTTCATCGACAGGCGAACACGTCCCTGGCGATCGACTTCCAGCACCTTCACCTTGACGATATCGCCCTCGGCCAGCTTGTCACTGACTTTTTCGACACGTTCATTCGATATCTGCGAGATGTGCACGAGACCGTCTTTGCCGGGCAGAATCGTAACAAAGGCTCCGAAGTCCATCAGCCGCGCAACCTTGCCTTCGTAGATCCGTCCTACTTCAACGTCAGCGGTAATCAATTCGATGCGACGCCGCGCTTCCTTGCCGGAGCTGCCATCGACGGATGCGATGCGCACAGTGCCATCCTGGTCGATATCGATCGTCGCACCCGTTTCCTCGGTCATGGCCCGGATGACAGAACCGCCCTTGCCGATGACGTCCCGGATCTTCTCGGGGTCGATCTTGAAGGTCATTATCGTCGGTGCCCACTCGGACATTTCCTCGCGAGGAGCGTCGATGACCTTACCCATTTCGCCCAGAATGTGCAGTCGAGCTTCACGCGCCTGGCCAAGCGCTATGTCCATGATCTCGCGAGTGATGCCCTGGATTTTAATGTCCATCTGCAATGCGGTAATGCCTTGTTCAGTCCCCGCGACCTTGAAATCCATGTCGCCGAGGTGATCCTCGTCGCCAAGAATATCCGTCAGAACGGCAAACTCATCACCTTCCTTGACCAGTCCCATCGCAACACCAGCTACCGGCGCTTTGATTGGCACACCGGCGTCCATCAACGCGAGGCTCGTACCACACACTGAGGCCATCGAGCTCGAGCCGTTGGACTCGGTAATCTCCGAAACAACACGAATGACATAGGGAAAGTCATCCTGTGACGGCATGACCGCCTGAATACCACGGCGAGCCAGTTTGCCATGACCAATCTCACGACGCTTCGGAGAACCGACGAAACCGGTCTCGCCCACACAGAACGGCGGGAAATTGTAATGCAGCATGAAGGGTTCTTTGCGCTCGCCTTCGATCGCATCGATGATCTGGGCATCGCGGCCGGTGCCCAGCGTTGTTGCGACGATGGCCTGGGTTTCACCACGGGTAAAAATGGCAGAACCGTGGGCACGCGGTAACACACCGATTTTTACGTCGATCGGACGAACGGTCTTGTGATCACGCCCGTCAATTCGTGGTTCACCCTTGATAACCCGTCCGCGGACAGTGGTCTTCTCCAGCTTGGAGAGAGCACCTTTGACGTCATCCGCCGACCACTTGGGGTTGTCGCCAGCGGTCAGCGCCTCGATCGCCGCCGCCTTAATCTCTGAAACAGCCGACTGACGTTCCATTTTGTCTGTCGTCTGGTACGCAGCGGTCAGTCCGCTCTCGGCCTGGGCGGCTACGGCTGCTGCAAGCTCCTGATCTTCTGCCGGTGCTTCCCAGTCCCAGGCAGGTTTGCCGGCTTCGGCTGCGAGTTCGTTAATAGCCGTAATAGCGGCCTGCAACTGCTCGTGCCCAAACATTACGGCGCCCAGCATGACCTCTTCCGATAGCCCGTCTGCTTCCGACTCGACCATGAGGACCGCGTCTTGCGTTCCGGCAACAACCAGCTCGAGATCAGTATCCGCCAGCTGCGAAGCGCTAGGATTCAGGATGTATTGATCGTCTTTGAAGCCGACCTTCGCGGCCCCGATCGGGCCGGCAAACGGCATCCCCGAAATGGCGAGCGCTGCTGACGCACCGATCATCGCCGGTATATCGGGATCCACTTCCGGGTTAAGGGACATGACCGTCGCGATCACCTGGACTTCGTTCTTGAAGCCCTTCGGAAAGAGGGGGCGAATTGGCCGATCGATGAGCCGGCAAACGAGCGTTTCTTTCTCACTCGGTCGACCTTCACGTTTGAAGAAGCCACCCGGTATCTTGCCGGCGGCATACGTCTTTTCCTGGTAGTTAACGGTCAGGGGGAAAAAGTCGCGCCCCGGGTCTGCCGTTTTGCGGCCAACCGCCGTAACCAGCACGACTGTCTCGGCCATGTCGACGATGACGGCGCCATCGGCCTGCCGGGCGATCGCGCCCGTTTCCAAAGTTACCTGATGTTCCCCATATTGGAACGATTTCTTTATTGAATTCACAATGCTTCTCTTGTTGAATTTGTAGGTGGCAATAGAAAATGCTGTCGCTCCCGCTCCGGGAACGACATAGATTCAGCGCATTGCCGGAAATACTCGTCGGTTAACGACGAAGACCGAGCCGTTTGATCAGCTCGCGATAGCGATCCTGGTCTTTCGACTTCAGATAGTCGAGCAGCTTGCGCCGCTTGTTGACCATCTTCAGGAGACCCTGACGGCTGTGGTGGTCCTTTTTGTGCTCACCGAAATGACCGGTGAGTTCGGAAATTCTTGCAGACAACAGTGCTACCTGGACTTCAGGAGATCCTGTGTCAGTATCTCCGCGGGAATATTCCGCGATAATCGTGTTTTTTGCCTCACTTGACAGTGACATCTTTCAATTACTCCAACTTTCTCTTTAGGCCCCTTTTTGAAGCGCGGTATTCTAGCCTTTGCGTCGGCCCATTAACAGCCCAAAATCAAATATCTACGAGTTTTTTTCACCCGTCGAAAATACCCGGCGCGGCGCCAGCCGGCCACTCGCTGACAATTCGCCCACGCCAAGAAAAGTCTCATCGCCAGCGTAAACCCGAACAAGTCCCTCCACGGCAGGGTCATCGACAGGAATCACCTGACCCGCCCTGAACCGCTCTCCAGCGCAAGAACTCAACTGGACCTCGGGTAATCCCGTGAGGGCCCGGTCAGGAGCGATCAGGTGCTCTCGCAGCGCCTCAACGCCACCCGCCGCCGCCGACTCCATCGCGCTCAAATCGAGCATCGCCTCAGCCGAAAAGTCGCCCACTACTTCCCGATGAAGTCGTGCCGTATGGGCCACGGTCCCTCTCGCACGGGCGATGTCCTCGACCAGCACGCGGATATATGTCCCTTTCGAGCAGCTGACTCGAAATACCAGCCGGCTGCCGGCTACCTCGAGAAGCTCAATCTGATACACCTCAATCCGGCGTGGTTCACGCGGAACCGTCTGCCCCTTTCGCGCCAGCTCGTAAAGACGTTGGCCATCCTTCTTTAGCGCCGAGTACATCGGCGGCACCTGCATCTGTTCCCCCACGAAATCCTGCAAAGCAGCGTGCCATTGCTCAGCCGATAGCGCCGGTATATCGGCATGCTCGATTTCCTGACCGTCAGCGTCGCCGGTATCCGTCGCAATGCCAAGGCGCACAGATACGCGATACGTCTTGTCGGCGTCCAGCAGATACGAGCAGACCTTGGTCGCCTCGCCGAAACAGAGCGGCAGCATTCCCGTCGCAGCAGGATCGAGAGCGCCGGTATGACCGCCCTTACGCGCGTTCAGCAGACGCTTGACCCGCTGTAACGCCTGGTTCGATGTCAGGCCAGCTGGCTTGTTCAGCAATAACAGACCGTCGACCGGATCGAATCGGTTGCGAACCCTCGCGTTCAAACGTCTTAGTCCCGCTTGTCGGCTTGCAGTGCGCTATCGATTAACTCACTGATCCGCGCCCCTTCTGCGGCGCTGTCATCATGAATGAAACGTAACTCAGGTACATGCCGAATCTTGATCGCGCTGCCCAGCTTGCTGCGTAAGAAGCCGGAGGCGCGTTGCAGCGCCTCTAGAACCGGTTCCGGCGTATCCTCGGGATTCAAGATGCTGAAGTAAACCCGGGCCACGCTGAGGTCACGTGCCAGGTCGACCGCGGTCAGCGAAACTCCCTGCAGCCGAGGATCCTTGGTCTCGAACAGCAACAGCTCGTTCAGTGTTCGCAAAACCTCATTCCCAAGGCGCTGATTGCGAGAAAATTCACGTGCCATTACAGAATACCGCCGCCGCTAGTCCAGCTGCCGAGCTACTTCAACGCGCTCGAAACACTCGATCTGGTCGCCAACTTTGACATCCGCATAGTTCTTGACACCGATACCGCATTCCGTGCCGGATCGCACCTCATTAACGTCATCCTTGAATCGACGCAGCGACTCCAGTTCGCCTTCGTAGATCACGACATTGTCCCGCAGCACACGAATCGGGTTCGCTCGCTTGACGTAACCCTCGGTGACGATACAACCGGCGATATCTCCGAATTTCGGCGACGAGAATACGTCCTTGACTTCCGCGAGACCTACGATCTGTTCGCGAATTTCAGGCTCCAGCAAACCGCTGAGCGCGGATTTAACATCGTCGATCGCCTCATAGATGATGCTGTAATAACGGACATCGATTCCGGACTCCTTGATAGCAGTCCGTGCCGCCGCATCGGCGCGCACATTGAAGCCGATGATTACCGCATTTGAGGCCGCCGCGAGATTGGCGTCCGTCTCGGTAATACCGCCGACGCCTGATCCTAGGACCTTGACCTTCACTTCATCAGTCGACAGCTTGGTCAGCGCATCCCTCAATGCCTCGGCACTGCCGTGCACATCGGACTTGATGATAACCGCGATTGTTGAACTATCACCGTCCGCCATCTGGCTGAACATGTCTTCGAGCTTCGAGGCCTGCTGCTGCGCCAGTTTCGCATCCCGCGCCTTGCCCTGGCGGAATTCCGCAATCTCACGAGCTTTACGTTCATTCTTGACAACCAGGAAGTCGTCGCCGGCGCTCGGTGTTTTCGACAGCCCGAGCACGACGGCAGGACTGGACGGCCCGGCCTCCTTGATCGAGTTTTGCTTTTCGTCAAACATGTTCCGGATGCGGCCATATTCTTCGCCAGCGATGATCATATCGCCCTGTTTCAGCGTGCCGGCCTGGACCAATAACGTGGCGACGGCGCCGCGACCCTTCTCCAGGCTTGCTTCGATAACGATGCCCTGGGCCGGCCCGTCCTTGACGGCCGTTATATCCATGACTTCGGCCTGCAGCAGGATAGTCTCGAGAAGACTCTCGACTCCCTCGCCGGTTTGCGCCGATACGTTCACAAACAGGTTTTCACCGCCCCAGTCATCCGGAATCACCTCATGCTGGGTCAACTCGTTTCTGACGCGTTCGGGGTCGGCGTTCTCGCGATCTATCTTGTTAACCGCAACGACGAGAGGAACACCGGCGGCTTTCGCATGCTGAATGGCCTCAATCGTCTGCGGCATAACACCATCGTCAGCGGCAACAACGAGAACAACAATGTCAGTTGCCTGCGCACCGCGAGCACGCATGGCCGTAAACGCCGCATGCCCCGGTGTATCGAGGAAGGTAATCTTTCCTTTGTCGGTATCGACTGAATACGCACCTATATGCTGCGTGATACCGCCGGCCTCGCCGGCCGCTACCTTGGTTCGCCGAATATAGTCGAGCAATGATGTCTTGCCATGGTCGACGTGCCCCATGATCGTTACGACCGGCGGTCGCGGTTCCGCCTCGCCACTTAGCTGGACTTCCTCTGCAAGCAGCTGCTCGTCCATGTCCGCGGCCGATATCGGCTTGGCGATATGGCCGAGCTCCTCGACCACCAGGATCGCCGTATCCTGATCGATAACCTGGTTTATCGTGACCATCGCACCCATATTGAAAAGCACTTTGACCACTTCGTTACCCTTGATCGCCATTCGCTGCGCGAGATCGGCTACCGATATGCTCTCCGGTATTTCGACTTCGTGAATCACGGGTGCGGTAGGTCTTTCAAAGCCGTGCTGTGCGTCTCCACTCAGGGATACAGGACGTCGTCGAATGGGTGTCTTGCGCTTGCGCCGGCCACTCTTGTCGCCGGCGACATGCAGTTCCTTGCGCCCGTAGCGCGTATCCGATGCAGGCTTCTTCGTCTTTTCCTTGCTCCGACGCGTACGCGCATCCTGCTCGGCTTTCTCGAGCCGCGACTTCTCTTCCGCCGCGGCCGCGGCAACCTGTTCAGCAGCCTTGCGTGCCTCTTCCTCTGCATTCAGCTTCGCCTGCTCGGCTTGCTGCTGCTTCTCTTCGGCGAGGCGCGCAGCCTCGTCCTGCTCGGCTTTCAGGCGCTCCTGCTCAAGCTGCTCGGCTTCGATTCGCTCCTGTTCCTCGCGACGCTGCCTGTCAAGCTCCTCCTGCTCCTGCTGTGCTTGTTCTTCGAGCACGTCGCGTTTGATATATGTGCGCTTGCGTCGTACTTCGACATTGACCGTCCGTGAGCGACCCTGCGCACCCGCCAATCTCAGCTCGGACTGTGACTTTCTTTTCAGCGTGATACGCCGCGGAGCGGCCGCGCTTGCGGACGAGTCGCTCTGACCGTGGCTGCGGCGCAAATGCGTTAACAACTCCAGCTTCGCGTCGTCGCTGATCGTGTCGTCAGAGCCACTGACCTTGATGCCGGCTTCGTCGAGCTGCGAGAGCAGCTTGTCGACAGGCACTTTAAGTACGTCAGCGAATTGTGAAACAGTGACATCAGCCATTCTTTAACTCCGTTCTGCCTTGCGGTCAGGCCTGTTGTTCAGCTTCAAACCAGTGGGCGCGCGCCTTCATGATGAGTGCTGCAGCGTCTTCCTGATCCATTTCGTTAATGTCCAGCAAGTCATCGGTCGCAAGCTCGGCCAAATCTTCACGGGTCACGACCCCATTGCTCGCAAGCAAATACGCCAGCCCCTTATCCATTCCTTCCAGACTCAATAGATCCTCAGCCGGCTCGACCTCGTCGATCTTTTCTTCCTGAACGATAGCCTGGGTCAAAAGCACATCACGCGCCCGGTTTCGCAGCTCTTCAACGATGTCTTCATCAAATTCTTCAATTTCCATGAGCTCGGAGGCCGGCACGTAAGCGACTTCCTCGATGGTCGAGAAACCTTCCTGCACAAGGATCAACCCAATTTCCTCGTCGACGTCGAGCTGCTTCGAGAACAGCTCAATCAACTCACGCATTTCAGACTCGCTCTTCTCTTCGGCGTCTGCGGCTGTCATGACGTTCAGCTCCCAACCCGTCAATTCGCTCGCGAGCCGGATATTCTGTCCTCCTCGGCCTATCGCCTGTGAAAGTTTGTCCTCCTCCACGGCGATATCCATGCTGTGGGCGTCTTCATCCATAACAATCGACACGACCTCGGCCGGCGACATCGCGTTGATGACGAACTGTGCCGGGTTTTCATCCCAGAGAATGATATCCACGCGCTCACCGGCCAACTCGTTCGATACGGCCTGGACGCGCGAACCACGCATTCCGACGCAGGCGCCAACAGCATCGATACGCCTGTCATTACTCCTGACCGCGATCTTGGCGCGCAGGCCCGGATCACGCGCAGCACCCAGGATATCGATCAGGCCCTGTCCTACCTCCGGCACCTCGATCTTGAACAACTCGACCAGAAACTGGGGCGAAGTACGCGTCATGAACAATTGCGGACCCCGAATCTCCGAGCGCACCTCTGTCAACAAGGCCTTGATGCGATCCTGTGGCCGGACCGGCTCTCGCGGCACCATCTGCTCCCGCGGGACAAAACCCTCCGCGTTGCCGCCAAGGTCAATGTAGACGCCATTTCGATCAACGCGCTTGACGAGGCCGGACAGCAGCTCGCCCTCCCGCTCCTGGTATTCCTCGACAACTTGCTCGCGCTCGGCCTCGCGCACCTTCTGCACAATGACCTGCTTCGCCGTTTGCGCGGCAATGCGGCCAAACTCGACCGACTCCATCGGCACTTCCACATAACCACCCGGCTCCGCTGCCGGGTCGATATCGACGGCATCGATCATCCGCAGCTCCCTGTCGGGGACCTCGAGCTCGGTCGATTCGTCCTCGAAAACCAGCCAGCGCCGAAACGTATCGTAATCTCCGGTTTCACGATCAATCGCCACGCGGACTTCTATATCCTCGCCGTGTTTTCTCCGCGTCGCCGATGCCAACGCAGCCTCGATCGCCTCGAAGATGATGTCCTTCTCGACGCCCTTTTCATTCGAAACTGCATCGACAACCATCAAAATTTCTTTGCTCATTACTTCAAACTCCAGTTCTGCCCGAGCTACAGCTCCGTGGGCACCAGTCGGGCGGTGTCGATCACCGCCATCGGTAATTCGTGTGGCTCTCCATCCACTTCAACCACAATATTCTCGTCACCGGACGCCACCAGGGTGCCCCGAAATCGTCTGCGCCCCTCGATCGGGAAGCGCATCTGAACTTTTACACATTCGCCCATAAATCTCTGAAAATGCTCTGGTTTTTTCAACTTTCTGTCCAGCCCCGGCGATGAAACCTCGAGGTTGTAGTGCCCGGGCAGCGGATCTTCGACATCCAGCAGCGCACTCACTGCCCGACTCACGGTTTCGCAGTCATCGAGCCCGATCCCATCAGGATGGTCGATAAAAATGCGAACAAAACCACCCTTACCCCCGAGTTTCATCTCCAGGTCCGATAATTCGTAACCCAGACGCTCGATGGTCGGTTCCAGCAACTTTTCAAGCTCCTCAACGATCACTAAAAACCCTAATCGCTTGTTTTCAAAACGAAAAATGGGCCATTGGCCCATTTTTATTCTTCGTAGCTAGGTTGCACCCGGGCAACAAAAAACCCCTACGCGGGGCCTTATCTACCAAGACTCTGGTAGCGGGGTGTCAGACAGCACACCGCCGCGTCGGAGCGGGATTATACGGCAATCACAATGCGCCGCGCAACGCTGTCGAACCCGCGACCCGTGCAACCTGCCGATCTTAATTAAGTGCGGCTATCGACCATGAGCCGAACCTGGATAAGCCATGAACCCAGGCGGGCCAAGTTCGTCTATGCTGTGCAGGTGTGGGAAATCCACTCACCCAATCAATTGATAGTGTCCAGAGCAGCTCCTGATGTAAACGATGAACGAGCGCCAGGGAGATAAAAGCGTGGCAAATCAACAAGACTCTCACGAGGGTGGCTGCGCCTGTGGTTATGTGCGCTACAGGATGAGCTCGCGACCACTGATCGTCCACTGCTGCCACTGCAGTATGTGTCAACGCCAAAACGGATCATCGTTTGCGGTGAATGCGCTGATTGAAGCGGACCGAGTGCATCTGCTCACGGGAGACGTAGTGGACGTCACGGTACCCTCTCCGAGCGGCAAGGGCCAAAAAATCTCCCGCTGCCCGAGGTGCCAAGTTGCCGTTTGGAGCTATTACCTGGTCTTTTTGAACGGCGTCGGTGAACGCGTTCGGTTTATCCGGGTTGGAACACTTGACGAGCCCGCCAGGATAACGCCAGACGTTCACATCTATACCTCATCCAAACAGCCCTGGGTGTTATTGCCGCCGGATGCCCTCGCCGTCGAGGAATACTACGTCACGAAAGATGTGTGGCCGAGAGAAAGCCTTGAGCGCGGCTCAGCATTGTTAAAAACGGTCCAGGATTAGAGCCGTCGTGTGCGAATAGCTTGAGTCGTTAGCCAGGTATTTTTCGAGAGTATCTATGTCAGCATCAATTGTTGCCTGCAGTCTTGCAGACTGAGCGTCCAACGCGCTCTGCTCAGCGATATCGTAGTCCGCAACTACACCCTGCGGGAACACGAATTGAGACATAACAATCGTTGCACAACCAAAAATCCCTTTCTTGTCCATGGTTACGCGCCGGGTATCTGAATAGTTACTCAAACGAACGGTACTTGCGGTCTGATGCCCGCATTGGGCCACGAGGAGCCCTTCCGGTTGATGATCGCTTAGTGGCTGCCCTTGGAAGCACCGCGGCCCTCGGGGCGCACTTCGTGCGTCCAAAGCGCTGGCGCGTTTTGTTGAACGAGGATCACCTCCCGATCCCCACCCAACGAAACAAAAAAGGGCCCCTAAAGGGACCCTTCTTTTGTTTGGTAGCGGGGGCTTGATCTGCACTGTTCCGACAGCCCGGAGGCGGATTCGACTCAGGTAACCGTGCTAAGGCGTATACCGGAACGGTAAATGTCGGCTCAGGACTGCTCCTTCGGCACAACCTTGAAGATGACATTCATGACGTTCTGCATGAAACCACGAGATGGTTGCTTACTCACGGTCTCCTCGCTGTTGGTCCAGAGCACCTTTCCGCCCTCGTCGAGAGATAGCCGCCAGGCATTGGTACCCTCCATGTCGCGCAGCATGACGGCTCTCAGTTCGGCGGCAAGCGACGGGCTGTCAACGATGACGCCCATCTCGGTATTGATGGCAGCCGAACGGGGATCGAAATTCATCGAACCGATGAAGACATAGCGCGTGTCGATAACCACGGCTTTCGAGTGCAGGCTGATGAACTTGCCCTCAACCGGCGGCACGTTGACAAGTTCAGCCATGGCAGGATCTGCCCGGAACTCGTAGAGGTCAACGCCCGCTTCCAAGAGGTCAGCTCGCCATTTTTCGTAATGGGCATTGACGACAGGCACGTCGTGAGACGAGAGCGAATTGGTAAGAATCCTGACGTCGACACCGCGATCGGAAAGACTTCGGAGGCACTCGATCCCGGGCTCGCCGGGAACCACGTAGGCATTGGTAATGAGCAATTCGTCTTGAGCCATGTCGAGGAACCCAAACAGTCCGGCAAACATGCTCTGCTCGACCTTAGTGCCATCAATTCGGTCATAGACGAAGAGGCTCTCTCCGAGGTGGAGCTGCCCCGGCAGGGCCTTCAACTCAGCGGCCCAGTCTTTGACTGCTCGCGGGAACTGCTCGAGCTCCGGTGCTTCGCGGGCGTTCGCCTGGAGTCTCTCCCAGCCGGCCTGCGCCCGGTCGGGCTCAGTCTCCGTACTGAGGTTTCTTGCAGACGCGACCATCTCGCTGTTCCAGAAATGGTCGAACAATTCGTTCGCCTGTTGAGCGACTGGGCCAACACCCAGCACATCGAGGTCGTGGAAGTTGAAGTCTTCGCCGAGCCCGAAATAGTGATCCCCGATGTTTCGTCCGCCGAGTATCGCCGCATGCCCGTCGGCGATCAGCAGCTTGTTGTGCAGGCGCACGTTGAGTCGCTCCATCTGGGCGATCATTGCCCCAGCCCGGCTCGCAATGCCACGCTTTTTCCACGGATTGAAGAGCCGCATCTCGATATTGGGGTGGGCCTCGAGGTCAGCCATGAATGCCTCCTGACCAATCGTCAGGAGATCATCGATCACCAGGCGTACTCGCACGCCACGCTCGGCTGCGTGCACAGCCCGCTCCAGCAGTAGTTTGCCGCTATGGTCCGGGTACCACAGGTAGGTAACGATATCGACGGAGCTCACTGCCGAGTCAATCAGGGCCAGGCGCCATAGCAGGCTTTCGTAGCTCGGGTCGAGGAGCAAAAATCCGGAGTGTTCCGGGTCGGCCTGTGCCACCACGGTACCGGCGAGATCGGCGAGCGAGCCGGAGGTTGCGGGCGGCCACGCATACGTCGCTTGTAGCGGCTCGACGTCTTCCCGTAAAGCGGGCGACGCGCAGCCAGCCCCGCCAATGGCAAGCGCCAGCATCACAAACAGGTTAACGCACTGAGCAGATTGCCTGTAACCGCTCATGGCGCCATTCCGAAGTAAACCCGCTCGATCTCGCTAATGTCGGTCGGCTCGCTCGAGAGAAACAGCACAATTCGCAGGCCGTCCGTGAAGTAAGGGTCGCCGGTAAGGTTGCCGCGGGGTTCATCGAACGGCGCTTCGCCTACCCCCGGCACATAGCCAAAGGCTTTGAGCGACTGCGAGTACGCGAGGTCTTCAAGCAGGTATTCGCGGGTTTCATCCACATCGGGATCGATCTTGTGGGTGGTTATCGTCTTCTTCGTGAAACGCACACCGATGTCTCGGCTGATCTGGCCAATCCAGACTGGTTTTCCCTCGTAGCGGAGCGATGTCATCCATAGCCGCAGGTGATTCCGCTCGTGGATACTGGTCCTCGCCTTTTGGAGGGCCGCATCCTGCGGCCGGCCGAATACAAACAGCGCGCTGACCGGCGAGTAACGATACTCGCCTCCGCTTAGCGCCGATTTCGCGGTCTGCCAGAGTGAGCCGGAGTAAATCGTCTCGGTCTCGTCCCAGCCCGAGCGCATGAACGCGTAATAGGTGTCCTGCACCTCACCGACCACCGCGATGTTCAGCGGGTCACCTTTGTTCTTGCCCTTCTTGTCGGTCACGCAACAGGGCATGGCCGCCAGCTCAGCGTGGAGTTCTTCGAGGCTCACCTCGCGAACATCCTCAGGCGGATAGAGGGCTTCCCAGTCGACCTTGTAATGATCAAGCTTCAGCCCCGGGACCGGCACGAAGAATGACATCATGAAATGCTCGCTGGCACCGATTACGTCTACGTTGAACGACTTGGTGCCCTGATCGATGCGCGTGAAGACGTAGCCGGACCGCGATTCCCCCGGTTGCACGCGAATGCCCATGCTCCGCCTGAAAACCTCCCGATTGACGTCCGGGTCCAGGTCGAGCAGCGGGATACGGTTCTGCAGGCGGTACGAGGTTTCGATCGGCGTGAAGTAGGCGTAGTCGAGACTCGCGGGCAGAAACCAGAGGCTCTCATTGCCAAGGTTTTCGATCTGGACCCATACCGGCTGGATATTTCGCCGGTAGAGCCTGGCGCCGAAGATCTCGTAAGTCTCATCGGCACTCGGCACCGCTGTCGTGACGCTTATCGCGCCCTCGGTTTTCGTGTGTAGCCGGTCGTTCGGCGGGGGCTCGTCGCCTTGCCTGGGTGCCATCGCTGGCTCTGCCAGCACCAGAGCGGGCAGCAACAGCACAAGCAACAGTGCGGCACGGCTAGTCAAGATACTGCTCCCAGACCAGGATCTCAGTGTCGTCCATCGCGACAGGCTCTTCGGCGACGAACATCACGATGCGTTTACCATCGGTAAACCAATTACTCCCCAGGAAGTTCTGGCTAGGCGCGTCGATCGTCGATGCAGGTATTCCCCCGGATAGCCCGAACCGCGCAAGCGATTGGCTGTACCAGAAGCTCTGCAGTAGGAAGACACGTGCATCGTCGACATCCGGGTCGATCTGGTAATCCTTGAACGAGCGGCTGCGATTCGTCGCGCTGATGTCGTAGCTGGCCTGTGCCAGCCATACCGGAAGTTCCCCAAGGCGGATCGGCGACAGCCAGATGCGCAGTTCCTTGCGTTCACTGCCGTCCGGGCGAGACTTGTGATACGTGCCATCCGGGATGCGACCGTCAAAATGATGCTGGCGCGCCAGCGTGGCCTCGTCACTGCCGGACTGCGTCTCCTGCCACTGGCTGCGTAGCAGCGCACGGCGAAGTGCGGCGGGCTTGGCCACGATGGCAACATTCAGCGGGTCACCCAGGGCTGTGCCTGATGCGTCCCTGCTGCAGCAGCCATAGTCAGACAGGAGCTCCCGAAGCCCTTCCACGTCGACGACAAGCAAGTCGTCAGGTTGATACAGGTCGGCAAACTGAACATCCATGTAGTCTGGCCGGAAACCTGGCATCGGCACGAAAAAGGTGAAGTTGAAGGACTCCTTGCTAGCGTAAACGTCGACATTGAAACCTTTGGTGCCCTCGGCGAGGTGCGTGAAGACGAGTCCCGACCGCGTTTCACCCGCTGGAACAACGCGCGGCAAGCCGTTCTCGTAGAGCCATCGCTCCATTGCCGCCTTGCCCTCGCGGCTGTAACCCTTGCGGTAATACCATGCCACTTCCATCGGTGAGTAGTACTCGTCATCGATGCTGAATAACGCGAC
>JAACFB010000024.1 GCA_009937615.1 Gammaproteobacteria bacterium
ACCGACGAACGCAAGATGGAACGCCAGCTCATTGCCGACTACGAGAACACGGTTGCAGAGCTGCTCGAGACGCTGACCGAAGACAACCATGACCTCGCCGTCAAGATCGCGTCGATCCCCGAACAGATTCGCGGCTATGGTCACGTCAAGGAAGAGCACATCGAGAAAGCGCGGACCTGCGAAGAGGATCTCCTTGGCGCCTGGCGCTCGACCACAGGTACCAGGGCGGCCGCGTAGATGTACTCGAGCACGTCAATGATCTGACGCCTGCGGACTAAGCCGCGGGACGCTAGAGCGTATTCTTGTAAATCACTCCGTCTTTCATGATCAGCCTGAAGTTAGTTGCAGGGTCGACCATGAGTTCGATGTCGTCCAGCGGGTTACCGTCGACGAGAATGATGTCAGCGTAGGCACCTTGCTCTATCACCCCGAGCGCACCCTCGGTGTACGGGTGCCGCAGGCCGCTGAGTTTCAGAAGCTCCGCATTCAGAGACGTTGCCTGGCGAAGAATCTCGACATTGGAGAAATAGCGCGCCCTCGCCCTGAACTCCAACGGTTGCAACGCCTGCTTTGCTGGGGGGCCGAACAGGTCCGTGCCCCAGGCGACCTTCACACCCAACTTGCCTGCCAGTTTCATGACGACATCCGAATCAGTATTGACCTGTCGCATCTTAGGCTCGGCCGGCGTTCCGACAATGTTGAGCTCTTCCGGCGTCATCCCGAACAGGTAAGCCTGGGGAGAGAGCCAGATATCTTCCTTGGCCATTCGCTTCAAGGTTTTTTCGGTCAGGAACGGTCCGTGTTCGATGGACTTGATACCGGCGTCGATGCACAGCTGCACCGCCGCGTCGGTGTAGGCGTGAGCGGCGACGTAGGTGCCCCAGTGTTCGGCCTCGACCACGATGGCTTTGAGTTCCTCGAGCGTGTACTGGGTCGTGTCGAGGGGGTCGAAATAGCTCGATACGCCGCCACCCGCCATGACCTTGATCTGGGTCGCGCCGGTGCGCAAAACCTCGCGCGCTGCTTTCTGAACCTCCGGCACGCCGTCGGCGACGAAGCCCCATCCGAAAAGCGTGGCTTTGTCGGGAATACCGGTGAAGTACGGTGACAGCTTCGCCGAACTGGTAGCCAGGTCGCCGTGACCGGAGGTCTGCGATATGAACGCGCCGCTCGGGAGAACCCTGGGACCCTTGACGAATCCCTGGTCTATTGCATCCTTCAGGCCGACGACGGGGCCACCGACGTCACGCACGGTCGTAAACCCCCGCAGGAGCATCGCCTCGGCGCCAGCAACGGCCTGGGCGCCGACATACGGCCAGGGCTTCTCGTAAATCGACAGGTGCGGCGCATCGTTGATCATCAGGTGCACATGGGAGTCGATCAGGCCGGGCATCAGCGTACGCCCGCCACCGTCGATGATCCTCGCGTTGGCCGCTGCGAGCGGTTCCGTCGAGACTTCGGCAATGCGGTTGCCGACGACGAAGACGTTGGCGTTCTCGATCAGTTCCTCGTTGACGCCATCGAATACGTTGACGTTTGTGAAAAGGATTGGAAAGTCGTCACCCAAAGCCTCCGTTGTTGATGCCGCGAATGCGAGAGCGAGAACAATCAGTCGAACACTCATTTCTGGGACCTCTATATGTGGGAATCAGAGCTCAACAGTCAGAAGACATCTAACGTCGGGCATTTCCAGTGTAAGTCAATTCTCTGACGACGTCTGACTAGGCGGCGGTTCGGGACCCGAGGAAACGTTCAATCTCGACCTCGCCAAGGCCCCATTCCGAGAGCGCCTTCTCATCGCCTTCGCCGGGCTCGGTGGGCGCCGATTGAATCTCTGACCGGGTTCTTGAAAAGCGCGGTGCCGGCGCCGGCTGCTCGATGCCGTCGACGTTGACAAATACCTTGCGTGCTTCGTTATGCACATGGCGAGGAGCCTCGCCAAGCGACAACACAGGGGCCGCGCAGGAATCCGTACCTTCGAGGATATCGCTCCATTCGTCGCGCGTTTTCGAGCGGAACACCTCGGCGATGATGGCTTCCTGTTCGGGCCAGGCATCCTGCTTGTGTTGATCGGCCGCGTCGATGCTCGTGATTTCCAGTGCATCGAGCAGTGCCCTGTAGAAACGATTTTCAACGGCGCAGACGGCCACGTACTTGCCGTCACGGGTCTCATAGACTTTCACGAACGGCGCCCTGCCGTCGAGCATGTTGGCTTGCCGCTCATCCTGCCACATGCCGCCGGCCATCAGACCGTAGAACACGGTCAGCATCGAGGTGACCCCATCGACCATCGCGGCATCAACGACCTGGCCCTTGCCGGACTTGCTCGCTTCCAGCATCGCAGCCAGCATCCCCATGGCGAGATACACGCCACCTCCGCCAAAGTCGCCGATCAGGTTGAGTGGGATCGGCGGCGGCCGGTCCGCGTCGCCGATCGAGTGCAGAGCGCCGGCCAGGGCAATGTAGTTGGTATCGTGGCCAACAGAATCCGCCAGGGGGCCCTCCTGTCCGTATCCCGTCATGCGGCCATAGACCAGGCGCTCGTTCCTAGCCATGCACTCGGCAGGCCCGAGTCCCAGCCGCTCCATGACGCCCGGTCGAAAACCCTCGAATATCGCGTCGGCATCTTCACAGAGTCGCAGTACCAGATCGATGCCTTCCTTGCTTTTGAGATCCACCGCAACGGTTGGTCGGCTGCGGTTCATCAGGTTGTACCTGGCGGGCATCGGCACCCCGAGATCGTCAATCACGGGGCGGTCCAGCCGGATCAGCTGTGCGCCCATATCGGCGAGCAGCATTCCACAGAACTGGCCTGGCCCGATACCGGCAATTTCGACGATTTTGAACCCTGCTAGCGGACCCATCTGCCCTGTTCCCTGTTTCTACGGATTCCAGTGTACGCCGCAGCGGCGAGCGAGCCCCGTCCAAACGGGTAAATCAACGGTCACTATTTGACCGCGTAAATCTCTGCCTTGGACTTGTCGCGAAAATCGCTGGGCGACTGACCGGTCCAGCGGTGAAAAGCCCGGGAGAAGTTACTGCAGTCGGAAAAACCCAGCAGGTAGGCCACCTCGCTGACCGAGATGTTTTGCTGCTGCATGTATTGCTCAGCCAGCTTGCGCCGGGTCCGGTCCAGCAGCTGTTGGTAGGTCGTTCCCGAATCCGCGAGTCGATTGTGCAGCGTTCGCACGCTCATGTTGAGAGCGCTGGCGACCTTGGACTTGCTGCAGTCGCCTGAGGGCAGCAGTTCGATCAGCTTGGCATGCGCCTGCGCCACGACGTTGGCCCTGTCGAGGCGGGCGAGAAAATTGAGCACCGCTTCGTCGTTCTGGCGGGCGAGTTCCGCGTTAGCCGCCGGCAGGCGGGCGTCGAGGTCTGCCCGCGCAAAGCAAATCGCGTTGCGCTCCTGAGAGAAGCGCACATCAGACCCGAAATACTTGCGATACAGGTCCTGCGTTCCGGCTATCTCGGAACACACAAGTTCGACCGCGGCGGGGAAATAGTCGGGCCGGTACATGAACCGGATTAGCTTGAGGACGGTCGCGATCTGGCCGTCGATCAGCACGCGACCGACGACCGAATCGGCATTCGGCAGCTGCGACGGAAATACGAGTGCCGGATCCGTACCGCTCTCGTCAATCGATACCTTCCCCATCGTCGTAATGAAGGAATGATAGCGAACCCAGCGCTGGCAAAACGCACGCAACGTGCTGCTCGACAGCAATGCGAAGCCGAGCGCATGAAACGTCGTCGGGTGTACGAAGTCCGAGAACCGCAAGCCGAAGCCCGGGTCTTCGGTGATCTCTACGGCCTCGGCGACGATACGGCGGTGAACCGCAGGATCGAGGCGCGCCGTCGGGTCTTTGAGCCGGCCGAGGTCGACTCCATGCTTCTGCATCACGCTAGCGGCATCGACACCATACGACTCCAGCGTCTGGTAAATTGCGATCGCAATTGGCCCATACGATGAATTCTGATGCAGTGCACTGGCCTCTATCATGTCCCTCTCCGACAACGGAGCACTATTATAGCAACCGCGCGATCAGGCTGGACGTGTCCCAGCGATTGCCGCCAAGGGCCTGAACTTCCTCGTAAAACCGGTCCACGAGCTCGGTCAATTCGAGTTTTGCGCCGTTGCGCGCTGCTTCCTCGAGCGCTATCGCCAAATCCTTGCGCATCCAGTCAACCGCGAAGCCGAACTCGAATTCGCCGTTGATCATCGTTTCCCAGCGGTTTTCCATCTGCCAGGACTGGGCGGCGCCCCTCGAAATGGCCTCGATGACCTTTGGCACGTCGAGGTCGGCCTTTTTCGCAAAATGCAAAGCTTCGGCAAGACCCTGGACAACACCCGCGATACAGATCTGGTTGACCATCTTGGCCATCTGGCCATGACCCACCGGCCCGATCAGCGTAATCGCCTTGGCGTAGCTCTTCATGACCGGCTCGGCGCGAGCGAATACGTCGGCCTCACCACCCACCATGATCGCTAGCTGGCCGTTTTCCGCACCTGCCTGGCCGCCGGAAACCGGTGCGTCGAGAAAATCGACCGACTGCCGCGCGGCCGCCGCGGCAATGTCCCTCGCCAACGTTGCGGAGGCCGTCGTATGATCGACGACGATTGTCCCGGGTTCGGCGGCCGCGAGCACTCCGGCATCGCCGAGCATTATTTCCCGCACATCGTCGTCGTTACCGACGCAGCTGAAAACGATATCTTTGGCGCGAGCTGCTTCGGCAGGCGTCGCTGCCGCGCTCCCCGCGTATCGGGCGCACCAGTCGCCGGCCCTGGACGAGGTGCGGTTGAAAACCGTTACCTCGTGGCCCTGACCCGCGAGATGCCCGGCCATGGGAAAACCCATGACCCCGAGTCCAGCAAACCCAACGCGCATATCCGTGCTCAGGCCGCGTTCTTGTGCGACTTCTTTTGCGTCTTGCGCGGATCGAGGCCGATCGAGCGCGCGATGATTTCACGCATTATTTCGGACGTGCCGGCGTATATGCGGGATACCCGCGCATCCGTGTAACGCCGGCTGATCGGGTACTCGTCCATGTAGCCGGCGCCGCCGTGCAGCTGCACGCAGTCGTCGGTAACCCTGGCCTCGACGTTGCTCGCATGCAGCTTGGCTTTGGCCGCGTCATCCGCTGTCAGCTTGCCGGCATTGTGCTGCATCACGCACTGGTCGACGAACGCCTGGGCGACATCGAGCTCGGTCCGCATATCCGCCATCATGAATCGGGTATTCTGAAAATCTGCAATTTTACGGCCGAACGCCTGGCGCTCGCTGATGTACTCCATCGTTTCGTCGAATGCTGCGTCAGCGTTGGCCAGGTAGCCAACACCTCCGATCAGGCGTTCCTCGGCGAGAAAGTGCATCAGATGGTAGAAGCCGCGATGCAGCTCGCCCAGCAAATTCTCTTTGGGCACCTTGACGTTGTTAAAGAAGAGTTCAGCTGTGTCCTGGCTCTTCATGCCCATCTTCTTCAGGTTCCTGCCACGCTCGAACCCCCCCATGCCGCGTTCAACGACGAACAGACTGAGGCCGTGACGCGAATCCGGATCCGTGCGGGCAACGACAACGACCAGGTCGGCATTGATACCGTTCGAGATGTAGGTCTTGGATCCATTGAGAAGAAAGTGATCGCCCTTGTCCTCCGCGCGGGTACGAAGACCGGCGACGTCGCTGCCTGCTCCGGGCTCCGTGATAGCAACCGCAAGAACATGTTCTCCGGTCACGCACTTCGGCAGCCAACGCTGTTTCTGCTCCTCGGTACCCAGCTCGCCTATGTACGGCCCGACAAGACGACTGTGCAGCCAGAGGAAAAATCCATTGTCACCATGCCTTGCATTCTCCTCCAGAACAATCTGCTCGTAGCGGAAGTCTTGCACGCCTGCACCGCCGTACTTCTCGTCGGCCCACATCAGTAACAGGCCCTGTTCGCCGGCCCGCAGGAACGCTTCGCGGTCAACGATTCCCTGCTCCCGCCACCGCTCGCGCTGCGGCTGGATCTCGTTGATGAAGAAGCTCCGCACCGAATCGCGGAATATCTCGTGTTCCTCTTCAAAAATAAGTCTGTCCATGATTACCTGCCCTTGAACTTCGGCTCGCGTTTCTCGAAAAAAGCTGTCACACCCTCAATGCAATCCTCGCTGTCCCTGCACTGCTGCTGTAAATCGGCCTCGAGGTTAAAAGAACTGGCCCAGTCGTTATCCATCGCGAAGCGCATCGCTTTCTTGGTTGCCGCAAGGGACAGCGGCGCCCTTGCCGCAAGACTTTGCGCCCAATCCAGAGCGGCGTGCTGCAAGTCGGCAGCCGGAACGGCCTTGTTGACGAGGCCCAGCTCAACGCAGCGTTCTGCAGGAATGCGCTCGGATTCGATGCTGAGCTGGTACGCGCGGTGGTACCCAAGCTGCCTGACGAGAATCCAGTTCAGACCGCCGTCCGGTACGAGTGAAATGGTTGTAAACGGCGACAGCAGGAACGCGTTATCCGCCATGATGACAAGATCGCATGACAGCGCGACCGACATCCCAATCCCCGCGGCAGAGCCCGGGATAGCTGCGATAACGGGCTTCGGCATGGCCGCAATCGCTGCAAAAATGGGCCGGTACTCGTACTGCAACTTGCCGGAAACCTTGCGGCCCTCGAACCCGGTTTTCAGGTCGGCGCCCGCACTGAACAACCGGCCTTCCCCGGTCAGCACGACCGTGCGAACGGACTCATCGTCATGGGCCTGCTCGAGCGCGAGCTGGAGCGCGTGAGACAACTCGGTCGTAAATGAATTCATAGCCTCAGGCCGATTTATCGTAATCAGCGCAACGGCATCCTGTCGTTCATACCTGACAATCTCGCTCACAGGGGACTCCTTACATATTGCGGCGGTACTCGCCGCCGACATCGTACAGTGCCGCAGAGATCTGGCCCAGAGAACTGGACTTGACGGTCTCCATCAGCTCAGTGAATACGTTGCCACGCTCGCGCGCGACACTCTGCAGGCGGCTCGCGGCGGCTGGCGCTTCATCGGCGTGAGCCTTCCGGAATGCAGAAACCTGCATGATCTGCTCCCGCTTTTCCTCATCGGTGGAGCGAATCAGCTCGAGTTCATGTACCTCATCCTCCAGCCCTTCTCTGGGCAGGTAGGTATTGACGCCGATCAGTGGCAACGAGCCGTCGTGTTTCTTGCGCTCGTAGTAAAGGCTCTCGTCCTGAATCTTGCCGCGCTGATACATGGTATCCATCGCCCCGAGGACCCCACCGCGCTCTGAAATGCGCTCAAATTCCTGGTACACGGCTTCTTCTACGAGATCTGTGAGTTCGTTGATGATGAACGAGCCCTGCCAGGGATTTTCACAAAAATTCAGGCCGAGCTCCCTGGAGATAATCATCTGTATCGCGACCGCCCGTCGCACTGACTGTTCGGTCGGCGTCGTGATCGCCTCGTCAAACGCATTGGTATGCAGACTGTTGCAGTTGTCGAACATCGCATACAGGGCCTGCAGCGTCGTTCGAATATCGTTAAAGCTTATCTCCTGGGCATGCAGGCTTCTGCCCGATGTCTGGATGTGATACTTGAGCATTTGCGAACGGGCGCTCGAGCCATAACGCTCACGCATCGCGCGGGCCCAGATCCGCCGGGCCACGCGACCGATGACAGTGTATTCAGGATCCATGCCATTCGAGAAAAAGAAGCTCAGGTTCGGGGCAAAGTCATCGATGTCCATGCCACGAGCAAGGTAGTACTCGACGATCGTGAAGCCGTTCGCAAGCGTGAATGCGAGCTGGCTGATCGGGTTCGCTCCCGCCTCTGCGATGTGATAGCCGCTGATCGAGATGCTGTAGTAGTTGCGGACTTTATTGTCGATGAAGAACTGCTGCACATCACCCATCATCTTCATCGCAAATTCGGTCGAGAAGATGCAGGTGTTCTGCGCCTGGTCCTCCTTGAGTATGTCGGCCTGCACGGTGCCACGCACTGCAGCCAGCGTATCCTTGCGGATGCGCGAGTAGGTATCGCGATCGACGACTTTGTCTCCTGATATCCCGAGCAGTCCCAGACCGAGCCCGTCATGGCCATTCGGCAGGTCACCCCCGTAACACGGCCGCTCCCGCCCTTCGAAATACCGATCTATTTTTTCGACGGCCTTGTCCCACGCACCGCTCTCGCGCAAATACTTCTCGACCTGCTGGTCGATGGCCGTGTTCATAAAAAAGGCCAGGATAATAGGCGCCGGCCCGTTGATCGTCATGGATACCGATGTGCTCGGGTCGCACAGATCGAATCCCGAGTACAGCTTTTTCATGTCGTCGACCGTCGCAATCGACACACCGGAGTTGCCGACCTTGCCAAAGATATCAGGCCGCTCATGGGGGTCTTCGCCATAGAGCGTTACCGAGTCGAAAGCGGTCGACAGGCGGGCGGCTTCCTGGCCAACCGACAGATAGTGAAAACGGCGGTTCGTCCGTTCCGGGGTGCCCTCGCCCGCGAACATGCGCGTCGGATCCTCGCCCGGGCGTCGATACGGGTACACGCCGCCCGTATACGGGTAAGCCCCAGGCAGGTTTTCTAACGACAGAAACCGCAGCTGCTCGCCCCAATCCGTAAATTCAGGCGCCGCGATTTTCGGAATTTTCTGATGCGAGAGGCTTTCGCGGTAGTTGCTGCCCGTGATTTCGCGGCCGCGCACCGAATACGCGAAGTGCTCCGTGCGCACGGCCGCCTTGCGCTCCGGCCAGGCGCTGAGCAAATCGATCGACTCCGACGACAACTCGGCGAGCGTCTCCTGGTAACGCTGCCGCAGCGTCAGCAAGCTGCGATCGTCACTGGCCGTCAGCGCGGCGGGCGGGTAGCCCTCGAACACGCCGGGCAGTTCCGGATCGTCAATGAGCACGAGCGCTTCGTAAAGGTGCTGCAGGCGGCTCGCCGCCTCGGCCTGGGCCAGGATCCGGGCGTTTACATCCCGCCCCTGCTCGGCAATCTCGGCGAGATAGCGGATTTTCGACCCCGGAATCATGGCCGTGGAGCGGGATTCCCTTAACGATGTATCGATGTCCGGCGCCCAGGCTTCGCTGTCGAGGCCGGCTTTGGCGGCCAGCCGCGAACAAAGCTGAACGAACATCCAGCTGATACCCGGGTCGTTGAATTGACTCGCAATCGTCGGGTAGACCGGGATATCGTCGTCGGCGGTATCGAAAGCGTTATGATTCCGCCTCCACTGTTTGCGAACATCGCGCAGCGCATCCTCGGCACCGCGCTTGTCGAACTTGTTGAGCACGACCAGGTCGGCGAAGTCGAGCATGTCGATCTTTTCCAGCTGACTGGCTGCGCCATACTCACTGGTCATCACATACAGCGAAAAGTCGACAAGGTCGACGATCTCACTATCGCTTTGACCGATGCCGGCGGTCTCGACGATGACGATGTCGAAACCCTGGGCCTTGAGGAACAGTATGTGATCACCCAGCATTTCACTCGTGGCAAGATGCTGGCGACGCGTTGCGATCGAACGCATGAAGACGTTTTCGGAGCGCAGCGAGTTCATGCGGATGCGATCGCCCAGCAGCGCGCCGCCCGTGCGACGCCGCGTTGGGTCGACGGCGAGCACGGCAATCCGTTTTGACGGGAAGCTCGTCAGGAACCTGTTCAGTATTTCGTCGGTGACGCTGCTCTTGCCGGCGCCACCGGTGCCGGTAATGCCGATGACCGGAACCTGCCCTGCTTTCATGCGCCAGGCTTTGCGCAATGCGTCTAATCGCGCCGCGTCAAACTGGCCCTCCTCGATCGCCGAGATAACGCCTGCGATGCTAATCACCGAATCGCATTCGACCACGTCCCCTACCCGTGTATCCCGGCGGCCGGTCGCCGTGCGCTGAACGAGATCATCGATCATCGCCTCGAGACCCAGCTCCATGCCGTCCTGCGGGTGATAGATTCGCTCAACCCCGTAGTCCATGAGGTCCTTGATTTCATCGGGTGTGATCGTGCCGCCGCCGCCGCCGAACACTTTGATATGCCCGGCACCGCTGTCTCGCAGCCGATCGATCATGTAGCGGAAAAATTCCTTGTGTCCGCCCTGGTAAGAACTGACGGCGATGCCGTCAGCATCTTCCTGGACCGCGGCACGGACAATGTCGTCCACGCTGCGGTTGTGGCCCAGGTGAATGACTTCGACGCCCCGCGCCTGGATAAGACGGCGCATGATATTGATCGCCGCGTCATGGCCATCGAACAATGACGCGGCAGTCACGAAACGCAGCGGCGTTGATCGCCCGGACGCGCCCGAAATGTCACTCGCAGCAATGCTCACAATACAAACTCTATAAGAAACAGAATCTTTGCCTATTGCAAAAATTTTAATCTAGATTAAAATAATGCAGATTGCAGTAAATCTCAAGTGCTGAGTCGACAATTTGCGGCTCGTGCAAGGACACGCAATGGCCCGCAACCCTGAAGAAACACGATTTCAGCTGCAGCGTGACCGCATGCTTACCGCGGCAGCCCGCTGTTTTAATCAAAAAGGCTACAGCGGCACCTCGTTGAAGGATGTCGCCAATCTCCTTGGCCTGACCGACGCTGCGCTGTACTACTACGTCCGGAACAAGGAAGAGCTGGTCTACCTGTGTTATGTCCGCGCTGCCGATGCCGGCCGCGACGCGATGCAGCGCGCCGTCGACCAGGGAGTGACCGGGTTCGAGCAGATAAGGCTCTATATTCGTAACCATATCGAATGCATCGTTGGCGAGAACGGACCGCTCGCTATCATGAGCGAGATACCGTCACTGACTCCAAGCCATCGTGACGAGGTTCTCGAGATTTCCCGAAAACACAGTAAGGGTTTCGAGGCAATTCTCGAACGCGGCATCGCAGATGGCAGTATCGCTCCCTGTGACGTGCGAATGACCGGCAACGCGATCATGGGCGCAATCAACTGGATACCGAAATGGTTTCACGGCGATGCGGCAATGGCGGAGCGTGTGCTCGACGAATTCCCGGAGATCTTGAGCCGGGGCCTGCGACCGGACTAACGACTGCCCGCGAATCGCTCGAGTTCTTTTGTCACCGGGCGCTGCAGGTTATAGAAACGTTGCCGTTCGCTCTCATTAACCAGTGTGTCGGCAGGTCGTAACATCGAGAACAAACGATTTAGATCATGAATGGTTCTGCAGCCACCAGCTAGCTGACCAGCGTGCACTTGCCATTCTTCAACACGATGCAGTTACGCTCCTTGACGGAGCACTGAAACGAAACGACGTTACCGTCCTGCCACATGTCAGTCGTAATTGTTTCGCCTGGCAGAACGGGCGCAGAGAAACGCGCATCGAAAGATTCGATCAGCGTGTAATCGTAGTCGCATATAGTGCGCAATATGGCCCGACATGCGATTCCGTAAGTGCACATCCCATGCAGTATCGGCACGCTGAAACCCGCTTTTTCGGCTTTTGCGGGGTCTGCGTGAAGAGGATTGCGATCACCATTCAGGCGAAAGAGCAGCGCCTGGTCCCGGCGGGTGATGCTGTCGCAGCTCAGATCAGGGTCTCGGCGGGGCACTCGATGCGGCTTGGGCCCGCTGCCTGTCGGCCCCCCGAATCCGCCATCGCCGCGCGCCAGAACCGTCGACCCCAGGGAAAAAAGTACCGTATCGTCTTTGGCGAATCGGCCCTCGGCCTCGAAAAAGAACAGTGCGCCGTGCTTCGGCCCTCGGTCGAACACCTCGGCGACACGCTTGTCGATGCGGAGATCGGCGGCAGCCGGCAGCGGCCGGTAGAGCTGCAACCGTTGTTCGACATGGAGCACCTGGCTGTAGTCCCAACCGAGATCGGGCGGAAACATTTCGGGAATAATCGCGCTGGCCATGGTCGGTACCGTGAGCAACGGACCACTCTGCTCGTAGACATAGGCAAGTTCCTTGCGATCCAGTGGATCGCGGCCGAAACCGATGCTCTGGGCATACAGCATCGTCTCGGTATCGCCATACCGGAGCTCCAGGCCCGAAACCGACGTCGCAAGCAACTTCTCATAATCTAATGACATGGCTTATCCACGGGCAGCATAATGCCAGCCGAGCTCGGCGAGCGGAGCAACTGACGCCTCGGCCTGCTCAGCATGGTCGCTGGCGGCCGTGCCGTCACGGACACGCCCGACGATTCCCTGCAGTATTGCGGCCAATCGAAAGAAATTGAATGCGGAATAGAAATCGCGATGTTCGATGCCGCTGCTGCGCCCCGTTCGCTCGCAATACATTTTTGTGTACGCATCTTCGCCAGGAATGCCGAGCGTATCCAGTTTCTTGCCGAGCAAACCGGTCGAGCCGATGCCGATCTCCGGCATCTGCCACGCCATCAGGTGGTAGGTGAAATCCGCGAGCGGGTGACCGATCGTGGATAACTCCCAATCGAGCACGGCGATGACTTTCGGCTCGGTGGGGTGCACGATCATGTTATCGAGGCGATAGTCCCCATGTACGATGCTCGCAGAATCATCTTCCGGAATGTTTTCAGGCAGCCACTGCATGAGAGCATCCATCGCCTTGACTGACGTCGTGGTCGAAGCCCGGTACTGGCGGCTCCAGCGAGATATCTGGCGCTCGAAGTAATTGCCCGGCGTTCCGAAGTCCCCGAGACCGAGCGACTGAAAATCGTAAGTATGCAGGCGCGCGATCGTGGCATTGACGTCGTCGTAGAGTGCGGCACGAAATTCCGCGTTCTCATTGGGCAGGTCGAGCTCCCAGAATATCCTGCCGTCTACGAATTCCATGATGTAAAAGATCGTGCCGATGACTTCTGCGTCATCGCACAGCACGCACGGCCGTGGCACGGGAAAGTCGGCGCCATACAGTGCACTGATAATCCGAAACTCGCGATCGACAGCATGCGCGGACTTGAGCAATTTGCCGGGCGGCTTGCGGCGGAGCACGTACCGGCCCGACTGGCTGTCGAGTAAATAGGTCGGGTTCGATTGCCCGCCCTTGAACTGGGTCACAGCCAGGGGGCCGCGAAAACTCTCTACGTGCGAGGTCATATAGGCCTCGAGCCGCTCGACTTCGAAGCGATGAGCCTCCCTGACCTCTCTCGTTCCGGTGTTTTGTGCCTGCCTCATTGACATGGTCAGGGGCGTCAGCCGTGCCTGGGTTCCACAAAGAAGTCCGGAGCCAGCTGCACGTCGGGATCGACGGCATAGACGCCAAGATCCGTTATCCCCTCGGCTTCGAGCACCTCGTCATCGACGCAAAAATTGCCGGTGAATTCGCGGCTGGGCTTGACCAGGATCGCATGAGCCGCATCGGCCATAATCTCCGGTTTGCGCGAGTGGCGCATCAGCTGGTCGCCTCCGAGCATGTTGACCGCGGCCGTCGCTATCGTCGTTCGCGGCCACAGCGCGTTTACGGCGATGCCCCGCTCGCGGAATTCGCCCGCCATGCCGAGCACGCACATGCTCATCCCGAACTTCGCCATCGAATACGCAACGTGCGGGGCAAACCACTTCTCCAGCATGTTGAGCGGCGGCGACAAGGTCAGGATATGCGGGTTTTCGGCCACGGACAGCCACGGCAGGCAGGTTTTCGAAACCAGGAACGTGCCCCTGGCGTTCACTTCGTGCATTAGATCGAAGCGGCGCATCGAGGTGTTTTGCGTGTCACTGAGAGCAATCGCGCTGGCATTGTTCACGACAATATCGATACCACCGAAGTGATCAGCACCGCGCGCGACAGCCGCCTCAACGGCCGCATCATCGCGAATGTCGCATGCCAGAGCGAGTGCCTTGCCGCCCGCCGCCTCGATCTCGGCCGCGGCTGTGTGGATCGTTCCAGGCAGTTTCGGGTGCGCCTCGACCGTCTTCGCCGCGATGACAACATTGGCACCGTCGCGAGCCGCCCGCCTGGCAATGGCCAGGCCGATTCCCCGGCTTCCGCCCGTTACGAATAAGGTTTTGCCGTCAAGTGATGCCATGCGTGCCGCCCCCGAGTGCTGGCGACATGATACCGCACCTGCCGGGAACGTCGACTACATGCGAAATATGCCGAATGGCTTCTCGTCGTCTCGCGGCCGATTCATAGCCGCCGACAATGCGACCGACAGGACCTGGCGCGTGTCAACCGGATCGATCACGCCATCGTCCCAGAGTCTTGCGCTCGCATAGTAGGGATGACCCTGAGTCTCGTACTGCTCCCTGATACCGTTTTCGAACTCTGCCTGGGACTCTTCCGGCCACTCCTCGCCGCGCGCTTCGAGGCTGTCCCGCCGAACCGTCGACAGCACGAGCGCCGCCTGCTCCCCGCCCATTACCGAAATTCGGGCATTGGGCCACATCCAAAGTAATCGAGGATTATAAGCACGACCGCACATGGCGTAGTTACCAGCCCCGAACGAGCCCCCGATCACGACCGTAAACTTCGGCACCGTCGCCGTCGCTACGGCGTTCACCATTTTCGCGCCTTCCTTGGCGATCCCGGCGTGCTCGACACGTTTGCCAACCATGAATCCCGTGATGTTCTGCAGAAACAGCAGCGGAACGCCGCGGCGGTTGCATAGTTGAATGAAGTGCGCGCCCTTTTGGGCAGACTCCATGAAAAGAATGCCGTTATTGGCCACAATGCCGATCGGAAATCCGCTGATGCGCGCGAAACCGCATACCAGCGACGATCCATACAGCTTCTTGAATTCCTGAAACTCCGAACCGTCCACGATACGCGCGATAACCTCACGAACGTCGTAAGGGAAACGGTACTCGCGAGATACGACACCATACAGCTCCTGGACCGGATAGACGGGCTCAGCCGGCTCCGCAGAGGGACCGACCGATTTGGGCAGGTTGCAGCTGGCAACGATCTCGCGCGCAATCGACAGCGCATGGTTGTCGTTGTCGGCGAGATGATCGGTAACGCCCGAGATACGCGAGTGCACGCTGCCGCCACCCAGCGTTTCGGCGTCGACAACCTCCCCTGTAGCCGCTTTTACCAGCGGCGGGCCGCCGAGAAATATCGTGCCCTGGTTGCGCACGATGATCGCTTCATCGCACATCGCCGGCACGTAGGCACCACCCGCCGTGCAAGATCCAAGGACTGCCGCGATCTGCGGGATGCCCTTCGCCGACATCCGCGCCTGGTTGTAGAAAATTCGCCCGAAGTGCTCACGGTCCGGAAACACCTCGTCCTGTCTGGGCAGGAACGCGCCGCCCGAATCGACCAGGTAGATGCAAGGCAGGTAATTCTGCTCTGCGATTTCCTGAGCACGCAGGTGTTTCTTTACGGTCAACGGATAATAGGTACCTCCTTTCACGGTCGCGTCATTGGCGACAATCATGCACTCCTTGTCATGAATCCGGCCGATGCCCGTGATGATGCCGGCAGCAGGTACGTCGTCGTCATAGACTCCCATTGCGGCGAGCCGGCCGACCTCCACGAACGGGGAATCATCATCGATCAACGCGTTGATGCGGTCGCGCGGCAGCAGCTTGCCGCGCGATAAATGGCGCTCGCGGGCGCGTGCCGACCCGCCGGTCATTATCAGCTCGCTGACAGCGCGCAGATCCTCCGCCAGGGCCTCGTTTGCAAGCCGGTTCTTTTCGAACTCCTCCGAAGCTGGATCGATCTTGGTCTCAATTCGTGGCATTGAACAGTTCCCGTCCTATGAGCATGCGGCGAATTTCACTGGTGCCCGCGCCGATTTCATACAGTTTCGCATCGCGCAGCAGGCGTCCCGCGGGATACTCGTTGATGTATCCGTTGCCGCCCAGCGCCTGGATCGCCTCGCCGGCCATCCACGTGGCTTTCTCGGCGGCAACCAGAATACAACCGGCCGCATCGAATCGGGTAGTCTGCTCGCGATCGCAGGCCCGCGCCACCGCGTAAACATAGGCACGGCTGGCATTCATCGCCGTATACATGTCCGCGAGCTTGCCCTGCATGAGCTGAAACTCACCGATCGAGCGGCCAAATTGCTTGCGATCGTGGAGATACGGCACAACGAGATCCATGCATGCCCGCATGATGCCGAGAGGGCCACCTGCCAGAACCAGGCGCTCGTAATCAAGGCCACTCATGAGTATCCCGGCGCCCTTGCCTTCGCCGCCGAGGCGATTAACGGCCGGGACCCGGCAATCCTCCAGCAATACCTCGCTGGTGTCCGAGCCCCTCATACCGAGCTTGTCGAGCTTTTGTGGAGTCGACAAACCGGGCGTGCCACGCTCGATGACGAATGCGCTGAGCCGGCTGCTCTCCGCCTGCGGGTCGCTGACCGCATAAACGATCATCACGTCGGCCTGGGGCGCGTTCGTGATCCACATCTTCGAACCATTGAGAACGTAGTCGTCGCCGTCCGCTGCAGCCGTCGTGCGCATCGCCATGATATCCGAGCCCGCGCCGGTCTCGCTCATCGCGAGCGCCCCGAGATGATCACCCGAGAGCAGGCCTGGCAGAAAGCGGCTCTTTTGCTCGTCGGTACCCCAGCGCCGCAGTTGATTCACGCAGAGATTCGAATGCGCACCGTAAGATAGCCCCACGGATGCCGACGCACGGCTGATCTCTTCCATCGCAACAACATGGGCCAGGTAACCAAGTCCGGAACCGCCCCATTCTTCCTCGACCGTTATGCCGAGCAGGCCGAGCTCGCCCAGTTCGGGCCAGAGGTCGCGCGGGAATTCGTTATTTGCGTCTATCTCGGCGGCGCGCGGTGCAATCCTGTCCGCTGCAAAGGCCTGCACCGTCTCCCGCAAGAGGTCCAGGTCGTCACCCAGCCCAAAATCAAAATCGAACATAATCCAATCCACCCGCTCATGGTCCCGACCTTATTGTCGACAAGGGCAGCGCGCGTTGAAATACCATATGGCAGGTAGCGCGACGACGGTGAAACTCAGGACCTGGAAAGGTCATCGATGAAACGCGAAAACAACTCGAATTGCGAAGTGATGCCAAGCTTCGCAAACAGGTTGCGCTTATGCACCATGACGGTTCCCGGAGAAATCCGCAGCTCGCGTGCGACCGATTTCGCCGAGTGTCCTCGCAGCAGCAGTTGCGTAATCTCTCGCTCGCGTTGCGTCAACAAGGTTTCACCAAAGTTGTCGAAACACCTCGTCAGTCTGCGATGCAGGCCGCCGTCGCGCGACTGCTCTTCCTGGTCGGCGGACCAGCGATCCCAGATATTGCGCATCGCCGCAGTGACGACCGGTTCGATCAGGCGAATGCGGTCCAGCTCGGCCTTCGAAAACATCTTCTCGCGGCGCCCTACCACGAGGACGAGCGTCGTGCGTTCGGCGACATCAAGCAGAAAATCCATTTCATCGAGCAGGTGCGTCCGCTCGCAATATTGCCGATAGTACTGGCTGGAGCGGAAGCGGTCCGGCGTTTGCTCCCGAAACCGGCAGATCGACGGTTTGTCGGCGCGTAACGCCAGCTGGTAAAGAGGATCCAGCAGGTACGGCCCGGCCAGGTAGCGATCAAGATAATGTTCCGCCCCGGCGGGCTCCAGCGTGTGATGCAGTACCTCGGGCGGCGCATCGCGGTGAAACGCGAGCAGACAGGTTCCCTCATGCTGTACCGCGAGACCGATCGCCGCGATGAGCGCGTCGGAGCTCGTCCGTGCATCACCGCTGCGCACGAGTTTCGCGATCGCGGCATGCCATTCGGATGAATCGAATCGTGTCCTCATACCCGGGCCTGCGTTGCGCCCCGATTCAGAAAGACGTCAGGAACGAAGCCGCGTTGCCACCGATCGGACCGATCCCGGCGCGTGCGGAGCGCAGGTATTCGGAGCCCTGCGGATAGTCGTCCGGCTGCGGATTGCAGACACGAAGAACGCGGTTGCGATGATACAGTCGCAGCTGTGAGGCCAGCGGAATGACCCGTTCCGGGTCACCACCCGTCAGTTCCTCGTGCAGTACCGGCAGCCGGTACCATGGAACATTCATGTCGGCATGGTGGGCATTGTGATAACCGAAGTTCAGTGTCAGCCAGTTCAGTTTCTCGAATCGCAGCGATAACGGAACGCTGAACGTATGCTCCTGTTCCCAGGCCCGGTCACCTTTGTGCGGCGGCTGTACGTACTCGAACAAGGTTGCATGGTAAGGATAGTCATGCTGTAAGGCATCCATGAAACGAAGGACATGCATCATCAGCAGATACGCGATGGCATACAGAATTGCGACCTTGGGGAAACTGATCAGCAGTGCCGTGTAAACACCGCCACGAATCGCGATTACGGTCACGTTTCGGGTTCGCTGGTCCCGGCGCTCGGGAATGATGAATGACGTAAACACCATGATGAAGTGCATGATCAGGTCGTGGGCCGGGATGTAAAACCACTCGAGAAATCGCGTTACACGAAGGATGTTCGGGTGGCGCTCGAAAAATTCCTCGTACTCGAACCACACGACGTCATCATTGTCGACGTGGTGACGGAAATGCTTGTAGCGCATATCTTCGTACGTGCCGTACGCGGCGCCACAGAGCCAGCTCATGGCGCGGCCCAACCACGCGTTGTGACGGCTGCGCGCAAACACGAGATGGTGGCCACATTCGTGGATAAGGTAGGCCGCGATTGTCATGGCATGGGCCAGAAGCAGCGTGGCGAGCAGGCTGATCGCCATGGAGTCGTTGAACAAACCGGCGAAGCCCAGCACATAGCCGCCCACCGCGTAGAGCACGGCGGCGCCGTTGTAGCGTAAGCCTTGCGGTTCTTTGAGCAGTCCGGTAGCCATTGTTTTCGTTGCGAATTGCTGATTCCTTGTACACTTAGCGCGCGCGTATTGCTAGCATACCGGGCATCGGCAGCACAGCACAGCACAGGACTCGACATCGGATGAAGCTTGTCACCGCAATCATAAAACCATTTCGCCTCGATGACGTCCGCAACGCCTTGAGCGAAGTGGGTATCCAGGGAATGACCGTCAGCGAGGTCAAGGGATTCGGCCGGCAGCGTGGTCATACTGAACTCTACCGTGGCGCCGAATACGTCGTCGATTTCCTGCCCAAGGCGAAAATCGAAGTTGCCGTGGCGGATGACATGGTCGAACGCACGGTCGAGACGATTATCGAGAGCGCGAAAACCGGCAAGGTCGGCGACGGCAAGATTTTTGTCACGAACCTGGAACAGGCCTGGCGAATCCGCACAGGCGAGACCGGCGACGGCGCGTTATAGGGCTGCCCCTGCAAGCGAAGCGCCCGGCCCGGGTTCGCGCTCAGCCGATAAAGCGGCGCCAGTGTTCGAGCTTTTCGCCGAAACGCATCGATGCGTAAGCGGGGCTCGTGGATGGCAGGACCACCTGCTCGAGGTTCGTGCCGCCCGTCGCCATGCGGGCATACAGTTGCGCCGCTTTGCGGCCGTTGAACCCGATCCGCCGAATGTCGCGGTGATTTGAAAAAAACTCCTGAAAATCATTCGCCTCTGCTGAGTCCATTCGAATGTCGGCATCCATGCTGCCGGGCCGCACCGACATTGCGAGCACGTCCCAGACGGCGATGCGCTGCTCGAGCAGCGCCGCACACCGCTGCTCATAAGATCCCTCTGCACCGGCAAGCTCGCGCATAATGCGCCAGAAAACGTTTTGAGGGTGGGCATAATACTGCTGCTCGCGCAGCGACCGTTGTCCCGGCAGACTGCCGAGAATCAGGGTGCGCGCATCGCCGCGCGCGATTGGCGGAAAGCCCGCGTCCGGCAGATCAGTAGCCAAGCGCCGGGTCGACCACGTTCAGCAACGCATCACCGGCGGCGAAGCGGCGCAGATTTTCCTTGATCAGCGTGATGTGGCGAGCGCGGTTGCCGCCGTTACTGGCTACGTGCGGCGTGATAATGACGTTATGCATTTGCCAAAGCGGGTGATCCTCAGGCAAAGGTTCCGGGTCGGTAACGTCCAGCCCGGCGCCGGCAATTTGGCCGCTCTCGAGCGCGGCGACCAGGTCGTCGGTCACGACACTCTTGCCGCGACCGATACTGATGAAATAGGCGCCTCGCTTGGCCGCCGCAAAAAATTTGGCGTCATACAGACCCTCCGTTTCCGGCGTCAAGGGCAGCGCATTGACGATGAAGTCCGCCTGGCCGGCGAGGTCGTGCAGCTCGTCCGACAGGCCGACGTAGTCGACGAAATCCGGCCCTTCCCGTGAGCTGCGCCGGGTCGCGATGACGCGCATATCGAGCGCCGCCGCGCGGCGCGCAGCCTCCGTGCCGATGCCGCCGAGGCCCGAGACGAGCATGGTCTTGCCGGCGATCGACTGCATGCCGTCCGAGATCGTCGAATCATCGAGCCACTGGCCCGAAGGCATCGACTTGCCATAGGGAACGAGGCCGCGCGCAAGGCTCAGTGCCAGCGCGATAACGTGTTCGCCGATGATCGGAGACGCCAGTTTCCGCGCATTGGTCAGCAGAATCTCGCCGCTGCCGACCCGTTCTGCGGCGATGCAGCGATCGGCTCCGGCGGACAGTATCTGTATCCAGACAAGCTCCGCGGCCGCCGCTACGAGTTCTTGCGAACAATAGCCGATAATGACATCGGCGTCCTTTACGTGCCCAAGCGCCTCCCGTTGCGATCCCACGAACACAAACTGCGCACCGGGAACGAGACTTTCGAATTCGGCAGCAACTCCGCCTATCTCACGAATGACGATTTTTTGCGGCATGTGCCAGCCCGGCAGATCACGTACGGCGACGGCGCCCGGCTCCATACCCGTTTGCTCGATGAGTTTTTCGATTTCCGTCTCTGCAACCACAATGGTAGAAGCGATCAGGCTGGCTGCGGCACAGGCCGCACGGACTATAAACGGATGCATCGGCTGTCTCCGACGGGTTCGGTCTTGGCCATGGTTTAGTGACAGCAAAGTTTAGACGGAGACGAATGCGGATGTCCAAGCGCCCGAACTGCGTAACCAGACAGACGTCGGGCAAGCAGAGCCCTATGCCGGGAAGAAATCGATCGGTTTTGTCGTCGTGATCGGCTCGACGTCTTTGGCCTCGAAGCGGAACAGCTTGACGCGCTGGACGAGCTTGCGTTCGAGGTCGTCGTCGCCAAGCTCGCTCGAGACTACCTCGCAGAACGTGACTTCTCCGGACGGCGCGATTGTCAGGCGCAGCACGAGCTTACCCTCGAGCGTCGGGTCCTGACGCAGTGCGCGATTGTACAGTGCAAAAATCGCGCCCTTGTTCTTGTCAAAAACGAGTTCGATTTCCTCTCGCGACCGCGACGCTTTACCGCTCGTACCGGTCCGCCGCGCGCCACCTGCAGACTGGCCGAGACCGGCGACCGGGCTCGAGACCTGCGTCGTGGAGCGCCCGGCTATGCCGGTGCCACCGGTGTTGCGACTGAGGCCCGCGGTATTGATACCCGAGGAGGCTGTGCCCGCCTTCGAGGTAATCATCGAGCGCTCGTTGCGTTCGGCTTCGCCCACCGATGCCGTGAGCGGGCGGTCGTCGGCCACGGAATCAAGGAGATCCTTGTCAACGAGCTGCGACAGATCCTCTGCGAACGGCATGAGCGCAGCCTGCGCTTTTTCACGCGCAATCTCGGTCGTGTCTACGGGTTCCGGCTCCGGCTCGGGCTCCTTTTCGACGACCTGCTCGGGCTCAGGGTCATCCGGCTCGGGCTCCGGCTCCGGTTCTGGCGGCTGTGGCGGCGGCGGTGGCGGCTGCTGTTCGAGCAGCAGCTGCGCAATTCGCGGCGGAATCTCCTCCACCTCGTAGGGGTCGGGCTCCGGAGTCGGCAGGAACGGCCAAACCAGCCCGAGGACCGCAACAGCAATGAATACGATGCCGAGCAGGCGCTGGAATTTCTTTTCCTGGCCCGCCCCTATTGTCCATGGCAGCTCGTACTCTCTGTAATACGGTAAATCCACTCGTAACTCCTGACCGTACGGTTATCGCGCCGCGGCGACCTGATCCAGCTTCTCGGAACTCTTCTGCAGAACCGCGAGCGAGATCTGTCCGTAATCCGATGCCGTACAGGTCGCCATCACTTTTTTGAGCAGCCTGTACGGAATGTCCTTGTCTCCCATGATCGTGACCTCGCGGCCGGCGATGTCGTCCTGTGCCTCACGGCGCATGACCCGGTCGTTCTGTGATTTCAGAGCCTGCCGCAGTGCAGGAATGTCGTTGCCCGTGAGCGCCATGACGTCACTGACCCTGGCAACCGGCTCACCCTGGACGAGGATGTCCGTATCGCTGATCAATATCACAACCGTCTCCTTCGCCTTCTCTTCGGCTATCGACTCGGGCAGCTGCACGTCCTTGGCGTTGGGCAGCACCTCGACGTCCGATGAATTGACCAGCAGGAAGAAAACGAGAATCGTGAAAATATCCATCAGCGAAACAAGGTTGAGCGCACCGCTGCGCTTGTTGCGCTTGTGATGCTTCGCCATGCGCTTTGCGCGGTGAGACTTGACCATCGCTACGCGCCTCCCTGCAGAATCGGCGCGTCTCCGATCGAAATATCAGGAAACAGGTCGAAACGTACGATCTCATCTTCCTCGATCCTTTCCGCGATACGCACTCGGTCCATGACCTGGACCAGCGTGTCATAAGCAATATCGGATTCGAGCAGGATCGAGGCGTCGGTCTTGGTTGGATAACCCTCTTTAATTTCCGTCAGCTTCTCGCTCAGGGCTTTGAAGTCGTAGCCATCTTCGCCGTTCGGATATACACCGAGGAGGCCCTGGTTGCGATCGCCGACCTCGATCTTGTCCGTCCTGACGATCACTTCCAGTTGAAACGTCAAGTCCTGCGGATCCGCGGGCTCGGTAGAGGAGCCTGGCAGATTCAATTCGAGAATCGCCAAACGCGAGAACACAGCGGTAATCAGCAGGAAAGGAACCAGGATGACCATCAGGTTCATGAATGCCGTGATGTTGAGTTCAGCCGTCTCCACGTTGTGGCGACGGCCGCCTCTGCGGCTACGGATCATCTCAGGCCCCGGTTGTCTTGAGCGAACGTTCGGTTACGGCATTCAGAAACTTGACGCTCGCCATCTCGAGACTGTCGACGAGCTGGTTGGTCTTCGTTTGCAGCACCGCGTGCGTCAACAACAGCGGAATAGCCACCATCAGGCCGAATGCGGTCGTATTCATCGCGACCGAGATACTGGCCGACAACAGGTCCGCCTTATCCGCCGGATTGGCGTTCGAAACCGCGGTGAAAGCTCGAATCAGGCCGATAATCGTGCCAAGCAGCCCGAGCAGCGTGGCAATGTTTGCCAGGGTTGCCAGATAGTGCGTGCGTTTCTCGAGCCGCGGCAGTACCTCCATCATGCTCTCCTCCATCGCTTTCTCGATATCGTCACGGCGACGGGCAGACTTCACGCGGTACAGGCCGTAGGTCAGGATCGAGGCAATGGCTGCCTTCGACTTGGCGGTATGCTGTGCCGCCTCCTGAAAATTACCGGCTTTAAGGAACGGCACGATCTTTGTCCATAACGCACGGTTATTCGCACCCGACATGGTCAGGTACATCCAGCGCTCGATGGCGATCGCCACGCCGAACGCAAACACGAACAGGATCGGGTACATGAACGCACCGCCCTGCTGAAAAAAACGCACTATGGCGCCCAAAGTGTCCATTTGATTGCTCCTCTAATAAATCAAACAGTTTTCTAAATCTGAGCGGCTTCCGCCTACTCGCTCTCCTGGCCGTACAGGTCGCCGTAGTAATCGACCTGACGCGTGAACTCGTCGCGGTCCAGCGGAGCCAATACTTCATCCAGCAGGCTGTTCACCGGCCGGCCCATCAGGTCACCCGGGCCCGCCTTCTGCCACGGCACGATATAAAGCACTTTCGGTAGCTCCTGGTTACCCGTTATCTCGGTGCGCCCCAACTCCATCCTGTCCATTACCTGTCCATTCGATCGTTGCCGGGTAACGTCGGCCGCAAGGCTCTCTGACGTCACGGCCGGCTCCAGCTCGTCGCGCTCCCGATCGTCAGCCATCGACGTATCCGCCGTTGTTTCAGGCGCCTCTGATGCGGGACCTGGCAACCGGGCCTCGTTCTCCCCTTCCTGAGCGTGAGAAAAGATGGCAAACGCCGCCAACAGCGTGGCCAGCATGAATCGGGGGCCGAATACCTTGAAAACTCGAGTATTCATGTCCGTCACTCCGCCACGTTTGCCGTCCTCTGATTTGCCGCCACGCGGCGCCTCAGATCCGAAATCCACTTCTCGACCTGCTTGTCTTCACCCACAAGCTCCTGATAACGCTCAAAATGCTTTAAAGCGGTATCCAGGCGCTGCAGGTACAGCTCGTTCAAAACGCCCAGGTTGTAGTGTGCCAAGGCATAGTCGGGTGCCGCTGTGACGGCCTTCAAATAAGCGGCCTCTGCCTCCAAAAACTTGCCGTTTCTGCGAAACAGCAGGCCCTGCTGGTTCAATGCCGGCGCGTACACGGGATCGAGCGCCAGTGCCGCGTCAATTTCCCGCTGCACCGCTGCATCGTCTCCGGCTTCGCTATAGAGGATCGCCAGGTTCACATGCGCGGCCGGGTAGCCGGGATAACGCAACAGGAACGCCTGAAGGTGCCGTTCGGCGGCATCAAAATCGCCACCTGCCATGAGAGCGGCAGCCTGCTTGAACATCGTCAGCGCCTGCGGTGGCGCCAGCGCCATCGGCGCCTGCTCGTCGCTGACGGGCGCCGCAGCGCTCTCACCGGCCGGGGGAACTGCCGCTCCCGGGTACGATGAAGCGCAACCCGCGCTGGCGAGCGCGATGCCCAGCATCAGCGCAGACGCCGCCAGTCGGTGTTCAATAAAGCGTCGTAACCACATCTTCGCTGCGTTCCCACTTCGCGTATCGAGCCGGCATCAGGCCGGCCAGCTTGTCAAAACTTTTTTGGACCCATTCGTCATAGACGCCGGCCGGGGCGCGATCGGTATTAACCTGGTACAACTCGATTGCTTTTTCCTCGAACGGATAGACTTGCTCCTCGAGCAACAGCTCATACTGCTCGAGCGCTTCGGCATCGAGGTCCATCGGCCGCTCCGACGCCATGAGGTCAGCGCTGAACAGTTCGTAGACCTCGCCAAGCCGGTACGTCGCCGCCGTGGTGACCTCGGCAACCCCGTAATCGGCCGCATGGGTGTACACCTCGATCACTTCTTCCATGAGCGCTCGTTTCAGTTTCATCGTCTCCACCAATGGCTGATTCAGCTTGACCACGGTGAAGCGCCGCCGCACGGGTTCGGCCAGCTCAAGTGATGCTTTCGCCGCAAGATAGCGGCTTCGATCCGATCGCTGCGTGCCGGCGGCGGCGTCCACATCGACCAGATCCCGCAGTCGCGCCGTGATGGCGGAGACCTCACCTTCAGCCCTGGCTATCTCCAGCAACCGGAAACGCGCCTCTATCGACTCGGACAACGGGTCCGGATAGCGCGCGATGATGTCCTCGAGAACGCGCTGCTCGCTGCCCGCCGATCCGCTTTGTTCATAGAGTTCCGCCGCTTTCCATAGCGCCTCGCGACGCACGTCGTCGTCGCTGCTGGCCGCGACCGCGATCTTTTCAAATTCGGCGGCGGCCTGGACGTATCGTCCGGAGCCGAGGTACGTGACCGCTAACTTGCGGGTAATCTCATCGGCGAATTCACTGTCCGGATAACTGCGGCGGAACCCCTCGAGGACGCCGGATGCCCTATCCCAGGCCTGCAGGTTGATCAGCGCCGCGGCGGCGTCGTATTCCGCTGTCGCCCGGATGTCGGAATCAGGCACGGCCTGGCCGAGACGCGTGAAATGCGTGACGGCGGTTTCGAGATCGCCCGCATCGCGCGCAGCCTCGCCCTGCTTGTATATCGACGAAGCAATGCGATCCTTGATTGCCTGGACCGCGTCTTCGTCTTCCACCGGAGTATGACGGCGCAAATTGTAATACGCCTGTTCCGATTCGGCGTAGTTGCCGAGGTCGAACTGCGAGTGCGCGATGACGGTCCACGCCGTCCGCCGAAGGGGCCCCTCTACCGGCGGCTGCCTGCCGACCACAGACTGACCCACCGCGATTGCCAGGTCGAACTGATTCTGTGCGAACAGGTCTTCGGCTACCGTCGTCAGTACGGCACCTGACTCGGGATGCTCCGGATAGACATCGGCAAATTTGAGCCCGCTGTCCAGGTAGCGGCTGTGCCATTCGGCCCGGGCGCTGCCTTCGAGCGACTGCTCGTGCTCGCGGTAAGCCAGGATCGCGGCGTAGGCCGCTTCCGCCGACCGCTCGTGAATCGGGTAGTCGTATGCCGTACGCTCGTATTCAACCGTCGCCTGTTCGAATTCCTGGCTCTCGAACAGTATTTCCGCAAGCAGGAAATTGGTGCTGGCCGTGTCGGATTCCTCCGGAAAATAGGCAAGGTATTTGCGATACCAGCCCGCAGCCTGCTGATAATCGCTGATCTGGCCGTCCCTCTGCGCCTCGGCGTGGTAGTACTGCGCCAGATCGTTGAGATTCGCCTTGAGGTGCGCGACTACCTGGCTGTTGTCTTCGGTCGCGTTGCGCAGCCAGTACTCGCCGTCGAGACCGTATAGTTCGACGAAATCTCGCTTGCCCTCGAGTACCAGGCTTGGAAAACCACCACTTTTATAGGCTTCGATCACCTCGACCTGCAGCAACGGCGCTTTGGGATGATTCGCATCCTGGTTCACGAAAGCCGCATAGGCTTCGGCCGCATCGACGAATCGTTCCTTCTCGAGGTACAGATCGCCGAGATTGCGGTAAATCACGTAGCCGTAGGCGGGTTGCCCGCGAACCTCGAAATAATCGTCGATGCTCTCTGCACCTTGCATGTACGAAAAACTGATGCTCAGCACGCGGAAGGTGTCCTCGACGAGCTCCTGGTTGGCCCGGCTTAACTGTTCCAGCTGATTTTCCCCGTCCTGCAGCTCGATAGAACCGATCTTGCGATCGAGCAAGTTGAAAAATGGGTCGAGGCTGTCTTCGTGCCAGGCGAGCTTGAACTGCGACCAGCCGAGTTTGTAAAGCGACTGCTCATAGAAACGCGACCGCTCTCCGATGTCTACGACCGCCCGGTATGCTGCCTCGGCTTCGTTGTATTGCTTGCGGAGGAACAGCATTTCACCACGACGAAACTGCGCCTCGCCGATCAGCGGAGTATCCGGAAACTTCTCGACCAGTTCATTCAATACGGCGAGCGCCTCGTCGTTACGGCCGCCGGTTTCATATGCGCGCCCCAACTGGTAAAGCACCGTGTCGTTGCGGCGATAGTCGGGGTAGGACTCCAACAGCTGCTGATAAAGGCTGATAGCGCTGCTGTAACTGGCGTGATCCAGCGTATCGATGTTCCCGGCCAGCTGCTCGGCTTCCGTCGCATCCAGTTCGAGATCGCCGAGGCGGCGCATGGCCTCCGCACGCAACTCCGGATCGTCTGATACGAGATCGAGGAACGCACGATAACTGTCGCGAGCAAGTTCGGTGCCGTTAACGATAACGTTGCCCGTGCGAATCTCGACTTCCTTCGCCTCGAGGCTCTTGATCGTGCGGTCACGCGCAACGTCAGCGTCAACGGCCGGTGCTTGCAGCAACGCAGGCAGCAGCAAAGCATAAACGACGATGGCGCGACCGTTCATCGCGATGCCTCTCCGACCGTCGCCGCTGCATCGTAAATCGCCGCCAGCGCGAAGCGTGCCTGCACAGCGTACGAATCGAGGCGCTGCTTTTGAGCCTGCAGTTCACCGACTGCGATCGACTGCAGAAACGCGAGCTGCTCGGCCTTCACGCCCGCCAGTCGCGCCTGTAAGTCTTCGATACGCGGCTCCAGGCTGTCAACGCGCTGCCTGAATGCCTCAAACCGGAGCGGCTCGTTACGCATCGTCTCGTCTATCTTGCGGCGGGAGCGCTGAGTTTCGACCAGCGCTTCTCCACTTTCACGCAGATCACGGCGTACTCGCCATAGCCGATCCTTGAATTCGCGCTCCAGCTGCCACTGCAAAACGCCCTTGAGCAGCCGAATTTTATTGCGAACTTCGTCCGCTTCGGGAATATCCGCAGCCAGCGCGGGCGCCCGTTCCAGCCCGGTGATAGCGCCCCACATCTCGAACTCCTGCTCGTTCGCCAGCGCCAGGTAGTCGTTGCTTTGCTCGATGCTGTTGAGCACTGCATCGAACTCGAGCTTGCGTTCCACCATGCCGTCCAGGTCAGCCCGGCCCAGCGCATCCTCGACCCGCGGGAGTCGCTCATCGTAAGCCTGGCGGCGCGTCTCGAGCATGCCGGCGTACACATCGATGCTCCGCTCCCAGTCATCGAGATTACGCTGCAGGTAACTCAGGTCACGGTAATTCTTGAGGCCCTCCTGAAACTCATGGGTTGCCAGCAAATGATAGAGGTAACGGGATTCCGGGCCCTCGGGTAACGCTTCGAGCCGCCAAAACCAGCCCGCGCCGTCCAGCGGATTCTCGGTCAGGAACGCATCGAATATGTCGCCAGACTCGATGAAACCGATCGTTCGATCGATTCGGCTTGCCTCTTCGTAGAATGCCTCGATCGCATTCAGGTAATGATCAGCAGCCTGGCTGACCGAATCCAGCTTTGCGAGCGCATAAGGAATCGCCAACATCGACTCCTGCACGGCCGAGTCCAGGAGGTCCCGGCCGCGTAACTCCATCCATGGCACGAGCGCCCGCCGGTAATTGTTCAGCTCAATGTCTGCCCAGCCCACGCCGAGCAAGGCCTTGTTGGAGAACGGGCCTTCAAGCCTGACGCGCTGCAGCGGCTGCTTTGCCGCATGCGGCTGATCGTCCTTCAGCAGCGAATAGCCAAGCGCCAGGTTTGCCTTATCGCGAAGCGCAGCCAGCTCCTCGTTGTACGGATTCAAGTTACCGATCTCATCAAGAATCGATACGGCCGCAGCAACGTCTCCATTGCGAACGAGTGCGACGCCGAGATTGAAGCGCGCATAGCTCGCCCACTCCGTATTCCCGCTCCAGCTCTGCAGCAAGGCGATCGCCTCCCCGTAGCGGCCGCCGTCGATCAGGATTTGCCCCTGCAGCATCTGTGCCTCCCGGCGCAGATTGTCCGGCAGCCGATCGCCGAGATTATCGAGCGCCGCCTGTGCGTCGTCCAGGTAACCGCGCTGGTGCCGAATTTTGGCCAGGAAGAACCAGGTTCTGTCACGGATTTCCGGCGCGACACTGCCGGCAAGGAGTCTCTCGAAAATTCCTGCCGCATCACGGTGCTGCCCGTAAGACAGGTAAAGGCCACCGAGCAAGAGCTCCGCCTGCTCGGCGTGCTCGTCAAGCTGCGCCTGCTGTTGCGCGGACAACAATCGAACGATCGCGGGAAAGTAGTCTTCCTGGTAAAAGTGAAACAGGACCTCCCCGTAGTGCGGATCCTTGACGACGATCGGGTCAGGCCCGCCTTCGGCAACCGCCGGTTGCGGCCGCAGCGCGATGGTCAGACACAGTGCAAGAACAATGAATCGGCAGTGAGGCAAGTATCACTCCCATTCCTTGATAACGAATTCCGGCTGCTGCTTCGTTACACGGTCGGTGATCTCGAGCTCCAGGTACTTGGAGCCGATGCCCTTCGTAAACGTCATCGTCGCGCCGCGTCGATAATCCCGGGTGTTCGGCCCCTTGCCAGTAAAGATCGCGATGAGTTCATGATCTCCGGTCTTCAGATTGGCCATGTGCAGGCGGTGCACCCCGCCCCGCACGAGCGCGCCCACCTCGCGCTCCGTGTACAGATAGTTGGCGACCTCCTTGCCATCGATCTGCAGATTTACGGCATCGAGTTCGAAATACTCGCCGACGTCGAGCGAAATAAAGAACGCCACCTGCGAATTGGCAGGAAAAAGCAGTTCTTCCTCGAGCAGAAACAGGTCCCGATTGAGATCCAGCACCTCTTTCTTCAATTCCTGGACTTCCTTGTCCATGCCGCGAAAACGACCCCTTGATTCGGCATCGGCGGCCTCATTCGAAGCCGCCGCCACGAACGCGCTATCAGTGTTCGCGGGGTCCACTTCCTGGGCCACTGTCGTTGCGCTGACGGCGAACGCGAGGCCGATACTGAAACCGATCAGTACTCGTCTTACCACTTGAATTCTCCTGCTCTGCATCATACCGCCCCTACTCCCGCAGCAGCGAGCGGATTTCATCGAGGTACTTCTGCTCGTAGCCGGGCTTGTAGCCATGGTAGACACTCCGCACGTTACCCTCGCGGTCGACCAGTACCGTCGCCGGCATCGCTTCGACGGCATACAGCCTGCTTACATCCTTGCCGGCGTCGAAAAGAACCGGGAAACTGACCCCGAGTTCGGAGGCCATATCGATCGCCCTGCGCGAGTCATCATCGATATTGATGCCAAGCAGGCTGAACCCGACACGCTGGTAACGCGAATAGAGCTCGTCGAGCAGGGGCATTTCCTGGCGGCAGGGACCGCACCAGGTAGCCCAGAAATTAATCATGACCACATCGCCACGGTACTCGGAGAGCCTGAGGTTTTCGCCAGTGGAACTCTTCAATGCAAAATCGGGCGCAGGTTGGCCCGTGAGCCCTGACGAGGCGAGGCTGCTCGCAGCAATCAAGGCGAGCAGGAGACCCGGTGACCAGTACTTGAGCTTCATGTCCTCATTCCTTTTGACGTCGGCCTGACTTTATTCGGCAAGCGACGGCGCGCGCCGAGGCGCCGCTTCCGCAACGCCGGTCATGGATTACGAATGGTGACAGGGCAGGTCCGGTCCGGGCCGTGATGATCGTCACAGTTGCCCGGTCCGGCCTGAACATAATCGCGATAAAGCGGTGGCATGAAAGACGGCAAATTCCGGCATTAGCGGCGCCTGCGCCGAGAAGCTCAGGTCGCGCGAAGACGGCAGATTATGTAAAAAGGCCGGGTCCAGCTTTCGACCAAATCGCTGCTATTCGGGCCGCTGCAGCCCGTCCGAATAGTAGATTTGGCCGTCATCGTCGATCACGATGCTCTCGTAGTCAGGGAGAGTCGCGATCAGGCGCAATCCCTGATCGACGCCCATGACGAATACCGATGTCGACAGCGCGTCGGTTATGACGGCATCCGGCCCGAATACGGTCGCACTGCGCACGCCGCTGGCCGGTTCCCCGGTGCTGGGGCTCAGAATGTGGTGGTAACGAACGCCCTCGTCCTCGAAATAGCGTTCGTAGTCGCCGGACGTCGAAATCGCCTCATTCTCGAGCGGGACCGATATTGCAACCTGGTCCTCATTGCGCGGATCACGAATACCGACCATCCACGGCTGCCCGCGCCGGTCGCCGAGCAGGCGCGAATCGCCGCCCGCCGTCACTATCGCGTTTGCAACGCCGGCTGCCCGCAATAATTCGACGCCGCGCTCGACAACATAACCCTTGGCAATCCCGCCGAGGTTGATGCGGACACCCGGCCGGTCAAAACGTATGGTGCCCGCCGCCTGGTCGAGGAGGACGCGCCGATAATCGATCAACTGCCGTGCTTCAGCGACGGTCGTCGCGTCAGGACGGAGACGGTTACGAAAATCGTAGTGCTGCCCAACGCTGTCGTACGTAATGTCGAACGCCCCCAACGTCAGAACGGAAATATCCAGCGAGCGGCGAATAAGCTGAAACAACTCATCGCGGACCGCGACGGGTTCGTCTGCGGCGTATCGGTTAATCATCGAGATCTGACTATCTTCGATATAGGTACTCATCAGCTGGTTGATGCGTTCGACCTCGGCATACACCTGCTCGACGAGCAAGGCGCCCTGCGCCGGATCGTCGTGCCAGAGCCGGACGCTGACCTCGGTACCCATGAGCGGCCGCGCATCTCCGTACCACTCCGCCCTGGCCGGCAGCGAAACTGCGAGGATCGATAGCAAAACTGGCAGCAGCATTGCGCCAGCGTTATGCTGCGATCCTAGATTCAGCGACAAGGAGCGGTACCGTGCTTTCATTCCTGATATTCCTCGCGGTCATAGCTGCGGCAGTCTTCTGGGCAATCGGCATTTACAACGGCTTGATCAACGGCCGGAATCGCGTAAAGAATGCCTTTGCGCAGATCGATGTCCAGCTGACCCGGCGCCATGACCTGATACCCAATCTTGTCGAAGCGGTCAAAGGTTACATGAAACACGAGCGCGAAACGCTCGATGCCGTTATCAGTGCGCGCAACGCCGCGTCGTCGAGCCTCGATGCCGCCAAGGCAGATCCCTCGAACGCCCAGGCGATCAAAGAGCTCGGCGCCTCCGAAGGTGCACTGACAAGCGCCCTCGGCCGTCTGTTTGCCCTCTCCGAAGCTTATCCTGATCTCAAGGCAAATCAAAACATGATGCAGTTCCAGGAGGAGCTCGCAAGCACCGAGAACAAAGTCGCGTTTTCGCGCCAGGCGTTCAATGATTCCGTGCTCGCTTACAACAACTCCGCCCAGAATTTCCCGAACAACATCATTGCCGGCATGTTCAGCTTCGAACTGGCGAGTTTTCTGGAAATCGACTCCGAGGACAAGCGCGAGGTGCCCGAGGTTTCGTTCACGGGCTGAGCCTGACGTGGTCGGTATAGCGGAGCCACTTTGAATTTCTTCGAAGCGCAGGACCGCGCCCGCCGTTCGACGCGGCGGCTCGTGGTCCTTTATTTGCTGGCCACCGCTTCCATCATTGTCGGGGTCACCCTGATCATCACGCTGGCACTGGCCGGTTTCAGCAGTTCGACGGGCGGGTCGGCATTGCTGCCCTTGATCGAGCAGCAGGCGCCGCTGATCGCCGGAGTCGCCATTCTCACCACCCTCGTGATCGCCGGGGCAACGCTGTTCAAGACGTCGATGCTGTCGGCCGGTGGCGGCCGCGTTGCGCGGGATCTGGGCGGAACGTTGATATCGACCGACGTGCAGGATCCGCTGCGGCAGCGCCTTAGAAATGTCGTGGAGGAGATTGCGATTGCGTCCGGGGTTCCCGTCCCCGAGATCTATGTGCTCGAGCAGGAAAATGGCATCAACGCATTTGCCGCGGGCTTTGCGCCCGCAGATGCAGCCATCGCCGTCACCCGCGGCACGCTCGAACTGCTGGACAGGGATGAGCTGCAGGGCGTGATCGCTCACGAGTTCAGCCATATCCTGAACGGCGACATGCGCCTCAACATCCGGCTCATGGGCGTTTTGTTCGGCATCATGGTCCTGGGCCTGATCGGCCGCATCGTCCTGCGCGGTGGACGCTACTCGGCTTTTGCAGCGAGCCGCCGCAACCGGGGGGCGCCGGCTGTCCTGATCATTGGCCTTGGCCTGACGATTCTTGGCGCCATCGGCGTATTCTTTGCCCGCGTGATCAAGGCCAGCGTTTCGCGGCAACGCGAGTACCTTGCTGATGCCTCGGCCGTGCAGTTTACGCGCCAGACGGCCGGCCTCGCCAACGCGCTGAAGAAGATCGGCGGCTACGATGCCGGATCCTATCTTCAGGCCGCCGACCCCGAAGAAGTGAGCCACATGCTGTTCGGCACCGGCTCGAGGCTAAGCGGCCTGTTTGCCACGCACCCGCCGCTGACCGACCGTATCCAGGCGCTTGACCCGGGTTTCAGGGCCGCCGATTATCCGGTTGTCGATTTGCGCAGTACTCGAGTGGCACGCGAATCCATGCAAACGGAGCATCAACGACCCGCCGTCACGAGCGGAATCGCAGGCGCGACCGCGGCGCCGTCGCCGGAGGCCGTTGTAGAGAGCGTAGGCAACCCCGACCAGCAACAGGTCGAGTTTGCGGCAAGGCTTCGGGCCACGATCCCCGACGTCCTTTACGACGCCGCGCATTCGTCCGAGCTGGCTTTCCTGCTGTCGGTTGCCCTGGTAATGGATCGCAGTGGCCGCGTTCTCGACCGGCAGGTTTCGCTCGCACACGAGCAACTCGGCGAGCAGCGCGCCCGGCTTGTCGAACGGTACTTCGCCGAGCTCGCCGAAATCGACACGATGTACCGCCTGCCGCTGCTCGAAATTGCGTTCCCTGCGCTGAAGCGGCGACCACCGCCACAGCTCGGCTACCTGATCGAACTTGCGGGGCGCATGATCGATGTCGATGGCGACATCGACCTTTATGAGTTCTGCTTCTACCGGGTTCTGGTCAGCTCCCTGCAGCATGTCCTGGACCCAACTCACAGGCCGAGGCGGCGACGCGCTGCACGCAAACCGGTCCGCGAGGCAGCGATCGAACTGATTCGCATCGTTGCCCACCACGGTCAGGACGGCGATGCTGCCGGGGAGACTGCATTTCGCGCCGGGCTCGCGACATTCGGCGACTGGGCCGGCGCGGCAGCCTATGAAACAGACTCTGATTTCAGCGCCTTCAAACTCGACAAACAGCTCGACATGCTGATCGCGCTCAATGCCGAGGGCCGGCAAATGCTCATCAAGGCGGTCAGCACAACGATCATGTTTGACGGTACGCTGACAACGACCGAAGCAGAACTGATGCGCGCCATCTGTGCGAGTCTGGAGTGTCCGTTGCCACCGTCAGCCATGCTGCGTCCGAACCCATGAGGAACGGTGAGGTACGGTTGGATTTAACGTATCATGGAACCCTGGCGTTGAATTCGGCTCTCTAATCAGAGGTAGGGCAAGCCGACGTCGATGGCAATCATGAGCTTTGTCAGAATACTGGAATAAAACCATGTCCAATTTACGACTCAAAGTCTGGATTTTTTCAATCGGGCTGGTGCTGGCAATGCCGGTATCGGCCGCGACACGAGAAGAGAAGCGCGTTGCGGATGCAGCGGACGTGCTCGATCAACTGCTTCGCATTCCCGAAAAAACAATTCCGCCAACGTTGCTTGCGCGCGCCTACGCGGTTGCCGTCGTCCCGAACGTTGTCAAGGTCGGCTTCGGCCTGGGTGCGCGGCGCGGCAAAGGCATCCTCGTCGTTCGTCAGGACGACAATTCCTGGAGCAATCCGGCGTTCATCACGTTGACCGGTGGCAGCTTCGGCTGGCAGGCCGGCGTGCAGTCGACTGACGTTATCCTGGTCTTCAAGACGCGAAAAGGGGTTACCAATATCGCCAACGGCAACTTTACGCTTGGCGCTGACGCGTCTATCGCTGCCGGTCCCGTGGGCCGGCAAACGGGGGTCGCAACGGATATCCAGTTCGAGGCGGAGGTTGTTTCCTACTCAAGAAACAGGGGTCTGTTCGCCGGGGTGGCGCTCGAAGGCGCCGGCGTAACCATGGATCGCAAGGCAAATGCCGCGTTTTACAGTTCGACGAGCATGACGCCGGAGCAGATTTTTGTCAGCTCGCCAAACATCGCACCCGACGTCGCCAACACGTTTGTACAAATTTTGACAGGGCAGACGAGCCGGCTGCCGACTCAGCCAGGCATGCAGACGGGAACCGCGTCCGAGCCGGAGGCCGTCTCCGAAGAGCCGTCCGAGGTGCGTACCTTTGGCATCCCCAGCGCCGAGGGTGAAGACGAATACGACCCGAATTACTGAACGGCGTCAGCCCGTAAGCAAGGCGTCCAGGGGATAATCAGCGCCGGCCCGTCTCAAAAGAGGCGCCGCGAATCAGTCGACCGATTCGGCAGTGCCGGGCTTTCCTTCGACGGGCTCAGCGGCGGGCTCGACCTGCGGTGAGCCTGTCTCCGCAACCGGTGCATTGCCACCCTCGTTACCCGGCGTCGCTTCACCGCCAGCGGGCGTCATGTCAGCAGGGTCGTCGGGCATAGGCAAGACAGCGCCCGGTACGTTGGCTTCGAGATCTTCTTCTTCCTCGCTCTGCGCTGGCGGCAGCCCCTCGCCAAATTGCGCAAGGTACTCTGCTTCCGCGCGCAGCCGCTCGGCTTCCTCCGAGCGCCTGCGGGCCTCCGCGGCCGCTTCCTGTGTCCGGCGCAGGGCCTCGCGTTTACGCGCTGACTGCGCCTCCAGCGCCTCGCGGCGTGCGCGCTCTTCGCGCGCCTCCACCAAAGAGACAGCCTGCCGCGCATTGACACACTCTGCATCGTAGCGAGTCTCGACGCGATTCTGAGCGCAGCGCACCATGGCCGCCTCCAGCAGGATCGGATTGTCAACGAATTCCTGGACTGAGCGCGTTGGCGGTTCGGGGCTGCAGCCGACGGCCATGCAGGCTCCGGCTAGCAGTGCTGTCGCGTGGATCTTCATCATTTCATCGATCGGCCTGGGAATTGTCTAAATGGTATATTTTTCAGCATCCTGCATTTTGAATGATAGCACTGCTATCGAACGCCAGAACGGCGCGAGTTCGCAGTTTTTGGAGCTGAAGGAATTGAATTCGGGCTATAGTGGGCGCGCACTCCGAAGAGGAAGTCACTGACGTGTCAGAATCGAGCCAGTTCTCGCTGCTGGGTCAGCGCCGTTTCGCGCCGTTTTTCGTCACCCAGTTTTTCGGCGCGCTCAACGACAATATTTTTCGCAACGGCCTCGTCATACTGGTCACGTTCCAGGGCGTCCTGATCGCCGGCATGGATCACAGCAAGCTGGCAAACATCGCCGGCGCTCTGTTCATCCTTCCTTACTTTCTGTTTTCGGCAACAGCCGGACAGCTGGCCGACAAGTATGAGAAGTCGATCCTGATGCGGCGTATCAAGCTGCTTGAAATTGTGCTGATGAGCATCGCAGCCTACGCTTTCCAGGCGCAGAGCTACGGGCTGCTGCTGCTCGTTCTGTTCCTGATGGGCTGCCAGTCAACGCTATTCGGCCCGGTCAAGTATGCCTACCTGCCGCAGCAGCTGGAGACCGAGGAGCTGATCGGCGGCAATGCGCTCGTGGAAGCCGGCACGTACATTGCGATTATCCTCGGCCTTATCGTTGGAGGGCTCGCTGTTGCCGTAGACCCGCGCAACCAGTCAGTCATTGCGATTTGTCTCGTCGCCGTTGCCGTGGCCGGCTATCTTGCCAGCCGCCAGGTGCCGATGACGCGCGCGGTCGATCCGACGCTCAAAGTCAGCTTCAATGCCTGGTCGGAGACCTGGCGCATCGTCCGTTTTGCGCGCGAGGAGCGCAGCGTGTTCCTGTCGATACTGGGAGTATCGTGGTTCTGGTTTTTCGGCTCGGCGATGACCTTGCAGCTACCCGCCTATACGCTCGATATCCTGAGCGGTAACGAAGCCATTACGACATGTCTCCTGGTCGCCTTCGCGGTCGGTGTCGGTATCGGGTCGCTCCTGTGCGAGCGCATGTCCGGCCGCCGCATCGAGCTCGGGTTGGTGCCGTTCGGCTCGATCGGCCTGAGCGTGTTCGCAATCGATCTTTACTTTGCGCAGCCGATCAGCCATGCCCTGGCAGTCAGTTCGGTCGCCGACTTTCTCGCCCGCCCGGGCAGCTGGCGCATCCTCATGGACCTGACGCTGCTTGGTGCATTTGGCGGCTTTTACAGCGTGCCGCTGTATGCCCTTATCCAGAAACGCTCAAAGCGCGAGCACCTCTCCCGAATCATCGCAGCCAACAACATCCTCAACTCGGTTTTCATGGTTGCGGCGTCGATCTTGTCGATAGCGATCCTCGGCGCCGGATTCTCCGTTCCGCAGCTGTTTCTCGTGCTTGCGGCGCTGAACATTGTCGTCGCAATCTACATCTATTCCTTGTTGCCCGAATTCATGATGCGGTTCCTGGCGTGGATACTGATAAACGTCGTGTACCGCATCCGCTCCAGCGGTCTCGAGAACATACCGGTCAATGGACCGGCCGTCGTCGTCTGCAACCATGTCAGCTACATGGATCCAATACTGCTGACCGGGTCGCTACGCCGGCCGATGCGCTTCGTCATGTGGTACAAGATTTTCCAGATCCCATTGATGCGGTACTTTTTCGCTCACATGAAAGCGATTCCGATCGCCGGCGCCCGCGAAGACGAAAACATCATGCGAGAGGCCTTCGAAAAAGTCGACGAAGAACTCGCCGCCGGCAACCTCGTGTGCATTTTTCCCGAGGGGGCGATAACGCGTGACGGTGAAATTCAGCGGTTTCGGCCGGGTATCGAGAAGATAATTGCTCGTCGACCGGTGCCTGTTGTGCCGGTCGCTCTGGGCAGGCTATGGGGCAGCTGGTTCAGCCGTCGCAAGGGTGGCGGGATACGCATGATCCCGGGGCGGCTGTTCGCCAGGGTATCGATTACGGTCGGAAAACCCGTGCCGGCCGAGGAGGTAACGGCAGAAAACCTCGAACTTCTCGTGAGGACCCTCAGGGGTGACGAGCGTTAGATCAGAATTCGGCGGGCGCACCCCGTCCGAATTTGCGGTTCCATTCCTCGATCAAGGCGTCCTTGCTACCGAACAACCCGGGTCCCTTGAGGTCGGTAAAATTCAGTTCGGCTAATCGAATGAAATCGTCATCCGCGACTGGCAGGAAGACGCGGTTGCCGAGTACGGCCGCCTCGTCAGTCGCTGCGTCCCCGAAAACCATTTGCGCGCTGTTGAGCCCCTTTGGTACCAGCATGGCATCCAGCCAAATTATCCCTGTGGACGCCGAACTCGCCCGGTGCACCCAGCGCGGCGTGCGAAATAGTATGCGGGAACCCCCTGGCGCAAAACGCACTTCCTCGACTGCAGACGGCAATTGCAGGGTCGTCACGCCCGGCTTGCCCTCTGCAAGACTGAACTGCTGCGCCAGGTTATTCTGATCGACAAGCACCAGGTATCTCGATTTTGGCGACGCTTCGAGCCAGTGAATCGCGGCGCTGCCTTGCCAGATCTTCCGCACGCTCCAGGCGCCCCGATCTCCGCGCGTAATGACGCGCAAAGCCCCGCTGTCGCTGCCAATGTAAAGGTGCTCCGGATCCGCGAAACTCATGCCCTGGTGGCGTTCGTTGAGTTCGAAACGGGCGACGATTTCGCCCGTACTCGCCGTAATGATATGAACGCGATTACTGCTCAGGGCACTGATCAGCGACGCGTCAGGCGAGAAGGCGATTCTATCGATCAGGTTACCCGGAACACTGGTCAAGAAAGGCTGCGGTATGCCCGTCGCGGCGTCCCAGATTCGAATGGAATTGTCTTCGGCCGCACTCGCAACCATCGTTCCGTCTTGGCTGGCCGTCAAAAGGCGCACGGCACTGCTATGCCCGAGAAAACTGACCTCCTGGTCCTCACTGCGCAGCGCATCGCGACCCTCCGCCGCAGAAACGATGTGCACATCCCCTTGCCGATCACCGATAACGATCACCGATGCGTCGGGAGTTGCGATCGCCACCGCGTCCCCGGACGACGGCCAAGATACATGCCGCTCAGCTTCCTGCTGCAGCTCGTCACGTGCCGGTAGCGCCGGCGCACGCCAGAAACGGGCGATGCTGTCCGGACCACCGGTCACGACGACCTGCTCATCGGCCGAAAATTCAAGCAAGCTTTGCGCACTGGCACTGCCGCCGGAGCCCATGGGCGGCCCGAGCGACATCCCGTCACTGCTGTCATAGACCTGGAAGCCGGACTCGGGCCGGCCAACGAGGACCCGGGAACCCGACGGCGAAAACTGGAGCCGCCAGCGGCCCCGGCCATACTGGGCCAGGACCGGGCGGTCAGGCTGATCGACGCGCCATAGCGCCGCGCCCTCCCCGCCAAATACGACTCCGAGCACATCGCCACCCGCCGCCAGCTGAATTTCGCTCGGCTGCGCCATGAGATCGATTTGACTGACGAGTTCCCCGCTACGGAAATCCCAAACGCGCACCGCCCGGTCATAATCGGAAATCGCAATCCTGCCGCCATGCATATCCATTGCGACGAATGCCGGCGTTCCCGCAATGACGAGCTCGGCTTCGATGTCCGCCTCGTTGAGCGACCACAACTCAAACCGCGTGTCGATGTCGCTACGCCGCTGCACGAACAGGTGAGCACCATCGCCAGTCAGCGTCGACGATGCGCTTGCGGCACCGACAGGCAGAGTCGCAACACGATTGCCTGTCGCGGTATCCCAAAGGTTGATCGTATCCTGTGTTGAGGTCACCAGCAGGCGCGCGCCCGCGCTCAGCCCGATGAGCTGTTCGAACTCGCTTACCGCGATCGCACGCACTGGTTTTGCAAACGCGAGGTCCCAAATTCGGGCGCTATCGCTTTGCATTGCGCGGGCAACTGCGAACCGGCCGTCGCTGCTGAACCACAGGTTGTCCGTGTCGCGTTCTACCGGATCAGGAATGTTCAGACCACGCTGAAAATCCTCGACAACGCCTTGCGAATTCAGCGTCAGGTTCCAGCCGACGAGGCGGCCTGCAACGCCCATCTCTTCGTCACGCACGCTCAAGCTCCAGGTGCCGTTTAGCGGTTCGCCTCGCAAGTCACGCAGCTGGCTGGGTGGAATACGCAGATCCTGATTCGACGACGCTCGTTCGACCCCCGGGTTGATCTCGACAGTGCGTCCGGACGGCGCAATGACCTTGATCCGCAAGTCGGCGAGCCTGTTATGGCTGAGGTTCAAGGTCAGGCCGACCCGGCTGACCTCGCCTTCGCGATCAACGATGACGCGCCGAACGAGTGGCGATACTTCCAACGCAGTAATGGTCCAGTCTTCCCGTGGCTGCAGGCCTTGTGCGCCGAGTGACCATTGCGATACCTGCGCGTCCCGAGTCTCCGTGAGCAGCATGCTTCCTGGATTGAAAACAACCGCTCCCCGCTCGCCATTTGGCAAACTCGCCAACAACTGCGGGTAGTCGTCGGCGATCAGCGCCGCGGCACGTTTCCGCCGCATTGGCGTCGACAGTACCAGAGACTCGAGGGTTGCCATCAATGCCGCGTCGCGCTGTTCGACGCGCATCGCCGCCCGTGCCTGCCGATCCCAGAATCCGGCGAGCAATTCCTCCGGCAATCTGCCCGCATCGGGCAGTGTCTCCGCCATCCCGGCCACCGCTGCTGCCACCAGCGGATCCGTCGCTGCCCGCGCCCTGTTCCCGAGGTAGCCCCGGTAGAGATTATCGGCTGCCCCGGCATGTCCGGGGAACGAACGGAAATTAATGTAAGCCTCCTCTGCGGCCGCAAGCTCGGTCATATCCGAAGTCAGGATCTCGACATAAGACCTCGGCAAAATCTGCGTGTACCAGAACGGCAGGGCCGCCATCACCAGTATCACCAGGGCAGCGACGGCAGGAGCGCGCCAATCATTCGGCAGATTCTCGTTCGCCCATCGCGCCGTAAAGACAGACGCATAAATGCGGTTGCGGAGTACGAGCTTACCGTCGTCGTCTATCCTGATCAGACCGATCGCCATCAGCCGGCGCTGCAGCGGCGACCCGAGGTCAGTCGCTACCCGGACCCCTTTCCGAATCCTCCCGAACAGGTTCAACAGCGCACTTCTCTGCCGCGTATCGTTGACGACCTCGCGGTGAATATGGCTCAGGTGAGGCTCATTGTGGAGCGCAGAACGTCCGGCAAGCTGACGCGCGACGATGCGATCGACATTGCCGGCGATTTCGCCCTGAAGTTGCTCGCGAGATACCGAGCGGGCCAGTTTCTGCGTGAGATACGGTTGTCCCGAGGTCCAGTAGTAAATACGGTCGAGAGCGCAAGCCGCATCGGTCGGCGGGAGATTGAGTTCGGCCGCAAACAGGTCCAGATCGTCACGCGAAAAATCATCGAGCGACACCGACTGCGTGATATTGAACGGCGACAGCTCCGGCTCGCTGATCAGGCTCAGCGGGTCGCACTCGCCAAGAAGCACGAATGTCAGCCGCGAGAACTCGGGATCTGTTGACCTGGCATTATGCGCCGCACGAATACTCGCAAGCAGCTGATCGCCAAACTCCAGGTCAGCGATACACTGTATTTCGTCGACGAATACGACGATTCGCTCCTGCACATTTTGCAGGATGATCTCGGCATAAAACTCCAGCAGCCGCTGGCGATTGCTGAGAATCGACTTTTCTTGCCACCAGGTTTGCAGATCGACGCGAATGCGCAGCTGGCGCAAAATACGATAGGCGACGCTGTAGTACCAGCGACCTTCGTCGCTGCCCGCATCGCGGACACCGATTTGCTCGAGATCGAGAACCGCTACCTTGAAGCCGTTGTGCTCCAGTCTGGCTGAGGCCGCTGCTATAAGGCTGGTCTTGCCGCTACGGTAAGGCGCAATGACATGGGCATAGCGGCCCGCCATCAGGGTCTCATACAGAACGTCATCCGCTGACCGGCGCACGTAACCGGCACGCACGGCATGCAGCGGCATGCCGACGCTAAAGAAATCGCCCGTCGTCTCGGCCTTGGCTGGCCCCGAAGCAGGCGTCTGTTCGTCGGAGTTCCCGGTCATTCTCGATCCTGTGAAAGCAGGCCCGCTTATTCTCTGGGATTTACGGGGATACCGCCAGTACACCAGGCCGTCGCGCTACAATGCCATCGTGATGACTGATCAAGTGCTGCTAAAGAAAGACCTGTTCGGCGAAATACGGCTATCGAGCGGCGGCGATCACATGCTCATCGTGCGCGATGTCAGTGCCGCGCGGGCCTGGCTGAGCTGGCTGGCGCGCTACCTGATGCGGCGCGAAGCACGGGTGCTGGCGGCTTTGACCGATATCGACGGGATACCCGAGCTGCAGTCGCTGACGCATGATCGGCTTACTCGCAGCTATATCGCAGGAACCCCGATGCAGCGCAGCCGGCCCACGGACCGCGGTTACTTCCTGGAGGCCGCGCGCCTGTTGCGTCAACTGCATCGCGCCGGCGTCGTCCACAACGACCTCGCCAAGGAGCCCAATCTGCTTGTTCAGGAAGACGGGTCGCCGGCATTTGTCGACTTTCAGCTCGCCTGGTACACGCAGCGCCGCGGCCCCCTGTTTCGGGCGCTTTGCTACGAGGACATCCGGCATCTGCTCAAGCATAAACGCAGCTACTGCCCGCAGGCGCTGACGCAGCGAGAGCGGCGCATACTGGCGAACCCGGGACGGCTGTCGAAGCTCTGGCGGCACACGGTCAAGGCCGCCTATCTCTTTATCACGCGCGCATTACTCGGCTGGTCCGACCGTGAGGGCGCGGGTGAGCGTGGCGAGCTGTCCTGACGAACAGGTATACTGCCGCCGCGACACATCGAGGATGCACCGCGTGGATTTCTGCCATCGACACAATCTCGTCAATCCGGACACCGCGACCGCGGAACGGCGGTTTGGCATTCGGGTTTCATTGCCGCCGGGCGACACGCTGCGCAAGATTCTGGGTGAGGATTGGGAACAGCTGCACTGGTATCCGAGCGAGACCGAGAGGGATAGTGCCTTCGATAAGATGGCGGTCCGTCACGGCTACTACCGCAAGACCGATTCGCCGACCCAGGTACTGGAAAAGATCGTTCGCTGACACGCACCTCGCGCGACTTAGCGACGCGCCGGGCCGACAATAAGATAGAAGTTGCTGCGACCGTCTTCGCCGAAACCGGCACCCATGTAAATTGGGCCAATATAGGTATCAAAGCCGGCGAAGACGCTGCCGTTGATGAGCGCTGAGCCGAAGCTCATGTCGTCGCGCGATTGCCATACGTTGCCGGCCTCGAGGGAGGCGCCAAGATAAATCGGCACGTCGAATACGCCGGCCGACTCACCCGCGCGACGGTAGTACACGAGCCTGGCCAGCGCCGCGTGCGGCCCGCTGATCGCGCCTCTCTCCAGTCCTGATAGCCGAAGAAAACCGCCGAGCGGGAACAAATCCTGCAGCGCGCGGTTGCCATCGTTTGTCGTCGCATAGGTCAGGCCGACCTGCCAGCTGCTTTTGCCATGGCTCCACGTCGACGCAAAGTCACCTTCAAACGTATCGAAATTACTGTCGGCGCCGAACGCGGTCCGTTCACTCCTCCAGCGCAAATCTGCGCGGACTCCGCGCCGCGGAAAATGGGCATTATCGAGTGTGTCGAAACGAATCTGCGCGGCCAGGCCGCCAGTATCGAAGTCGATCTTTGGCAGTGCCGGGTCGCCGACCTTCACCCGCATCTCGCCGGTGCCGCGGTAGACGCCCAGGCGCCATTCGCCGGAGTAGCCGATCCGCCTGCCGACATCCAGCCCAGCCTCAGCCTCGGCGATCCTGAGTCGTGCAAGCTCATCCTCGGATTCAAAGAGGCCGAGGCTGGAAACATCCGCATCGACCCGCGGCGCGAGGAACCAGTGTCCACCGGCTGCGAACGGCTGGTAAAACTCCGAAAATACGGCCGAATCCGTTCCAATCCGCAGGTCCGTCCGCCACTCGGCGCCCCGGCTGTTGAGCCCGACGCGCGTCAGTCTCGCGTTCAGATTGAATGCCGTTGAGCCCTCAAAACCCTCCTCCAGGGATAGACCGAATTTCATCTGGTTCGTCCCCCAACTCTTTGTGGTTGCGCGGTATTCCACGCCGCTCTCGCCATTTTCCTCAACAAGCTCATAACCAACGTGCTCGTAAAGCCCGAGTCCGTACAGCCGGTCGACATCGGCCGCCATGCGCTGCGTATCGACCGGGTCGCCGGCCTCGACCCGAATGCGGGACTCCAGCGCCCGGTCGGATAACCTGCCGTCGTGAACGATTCGGACGAACGCCAGAGGCTCGTTGGCCGGCTGCGGGGCTGTGCGACGCGCCGCATAGACTGAGTACGACTGCTCGTCAATTGCGAGCCCCCGCAAGCGCTCGGCTACGGCAAGCGTCGCCTCGGCCCCGGGCTCCACCGCACTCATGATGTTTCCGAAGTCGGATGACGCGAAAGTACCCAGCTCCGGCCGAATCAGAATATCCGTATCGGTCATCGCACCGATCTGGCGCCGCGTTTCCTTGCGAATCAGCATTGTCAAAACCTGCTCCGACACCTTGATGGCTGAATCAAGTTCTTCGGCTGCATATAACGGGAATTCCACGTCGACCGCGATGATGACATCGACGTCCATGTCGCGCATGACGTCAATCGGCAGGTTTGCGACCACACCTCCGTCAACGAGCACGTGACCGTCGATAGTGACCGGCGCGAGAACTCCAGGCACCGACATGCTCGCGCGCATCGCCATGGCAAGATCGCCGGAGTCAACGACGTAAGGCTCTCCGCTTTCGATATCAGATGCCATCGCGCGAAACGGAATCGGGAGCCGGTCAAAGTGCCCGATTTTTGCAACGCCGATGGTCAGTTCGTGGAGCAACAATTCGAGTCGATGTCCGTGCACAATCCCCATCGGTACTTTCAGCTCGCCATCGGCCAAACCGAGTTCAAAATTGATTGGGTACTGCTCATCATCTTCCTTGCGCCGGAAGTTCATATCCTTGCGATGCGGGGAGTCCGCCAGTTCACTGACCCAGTCGATCGATTCAACGAGTTCCTCGAGTTCGGCCGCACTCATGCCGGTTGCATAGAGGCCGCCTACCAAAGCGCCCATGCTCGTGCCCGCGATGGCGTCTACGGGTATGCGCATTCGCTCCAGTTCGCGCAGCACGCCGATGTGCGCTGCGCCACGCGCGCCGCCGCCGCCAAGCACGAGGCCTACTTTCGGCCGCTCGGCAATGCTTAAGGTGGCAAGCAGCAACAAGATCACTGCGAACAACAGCCGCGTGCAATGCGAAAATCTCTTAGTGTCCATGGGCAACTCTATTTGCAACGACGATCGGATCTGAGCTGATTATAATGGCCCACTTTCCGGGGAACTGCATGAATCTCAAATCCATCTGTCGCAGCAGCACTTTGTGCCTTCCTGCGGTCCTGTTTTTTAGCCTCGCTGCGCCGGTCCTGGGGCAAGATTCTGACAACGATGGCCTGGACGAAATTGTCGTTACAGCTACACGCAGGGCATCGTCCGTAAGGGACGTGGCGAGGTCGGTTTCCGTCGTAAGCAAAGACCGAATTCAGCGTGCGACGCAGCAGCTTGGCATGGACGAGGCCCTGGCCGCCGTGCCGGGCCTCTATATCCAGAACCGTTACAACTTTTCTGGCGACCTGCGAGTCGCATTGCGGGGATTTGGCACACGTTCGAGCTTCGGCATTCGCGGCATCAGGGTTATCGTCGACGGCATCCCCGAAACCTTGCCGGATGGCCAGTCCGGCGTTGACAGTATCGATCTGGGATCGGCGCAGAGCATCGAAGTGCTTCGTGGCCCCGCCTCGTCTCTGTACGGAAACGCCTCGGGCGGCGTGATCGCCGTGTCGAGCGAACTCGGGGACGCCGAGCCGTTTGTCGAAGGGAGAATTGCGGGCGGGGAACTGGGCTACCGTCAATACGGACTCAAGGCCGGCGGCCAGGTCAGTTCAGCTGACTATCTCGTCAATGTGTCGCGAACCGAGCTGGATGGATATCGTGACCACAGTGAGTTTCGCGGTACGCAACTCAATGGCAGGCTGGGGATCCCGATCAGTGCCAGCGATCGGCTTCTCGTCGCCGTCAATTTCGCGGACCAGCCAACGGCGCAGGACCCCGGTGGCATTAACGCCGACCAGGTAGCGCTCGATCCCTCTTCCGCGAGAGCACAGAACATTCAATTCGATGCCGGCGAAGCGGTCAGCCAACAGCGAATCGGTTTTGTCTACCAGGCGGAGCGATCGTCGGGAACCCTGACCTTGCGAAATCATTATGTCTGGCGCGACTTCGCCAACAAGCTGCCGTTTGCCGGCGGCGGCGCCGTCGACCTGGATCGCTTTTTCTATGGGTTCGGTGCGCAATACCGACTCGGCGATTCCATGCCGGACGCTTTCGAACTGGCTTTTGGCCTGGATTACGACCGGCAGGACGATGACCGGCGGCGCCTTGACAACAATGATGGCGTCCCGGGAGTGCAGACTTTCGAACAGAACGAGCGGGTCGACAGCACCGGACTCTATGTGCAGGGCGAATACGAACTGAGTGACGCGTGGACACTACACGCTGGCCTCCGCTACGACGAATTGTCGTATGACGTAAGCGATCGATTCCTGTCGGATGGAGACGATTCAGGCAAGCGGGACTTTGATGCAGTCAGTCCTTCGATCGGTGCGAACTACAAACTGGAAAATGGTGTTCTGTTTACGTCCTACAGCAGCGGATTCGAGACACCGACCACAACGGAACTGGCAAATCCGGACGCCAGCGGCGGGTTTAATCCGTCTCTGAAGCCGCAAACGGCAGACAACTTCGAAGTCGGTTACAAGGTTAGCAACGAAAACCTGTATTACGAAATCTCGGTGTTTCAGATCGACCTCGAAGACGAGCTGATACCGTTCGAACTTGCCGAGTTTCCGGATCGAATTTTTTACTCGAATGCGGGCAGCTCAAGTCGCACCGGTGTGGAAACTGCATTGACCTGGCGCAATCAGCGCGGCTTGGGTATCGACGCGTCGTTTACCTGGTCTGACTTCGAATACGACAGTTTCATCGACGAAGACGGCAACGATTTCAGTGGTAATTCATTGCCCGGACTGCCGCAAAGGTTCGGTTATCTCGGCCTCAACTACGCTTCGGAAAAAGGCCTTTCCGGGTTGCTCGAAGTCGTCTATTCCGGAAACCTGTACGCCAATAACGCCAATTCGGTCGAAGTACCGAGCTATACCGTTACCAATCTGCGCTTTAATGTCGATTTTCGCGCAGGCAAATGGCTAATAGGAACATTTGCGGGTATCAACAACCTTTTCAACGAGGACTACAACAACAATATTCGAATTAATGCGTTTGGCGGCCGCTTCTTCGAGCCGGCGCCTGGCAGGCACTTCTACATCGGCGTCACAGCAAACTACGCGACCGCGAACGAATCACTGTAGGCCCGCAGCAGTTCGATTTCCCTGCTGCGCCGCTCCGCGCTCCAGCCGAGCTCCGTGCCGGCCAACTCGGCGATAGCAGCATAGACGGCGCGGCCCTGGTCGGCATCGAGGCCGATCATCGTGCGGCGATAGACAATATCAATGAGGGTCTGCGCGAACTCCTCGCGGATCGCGAATGCGACCTCGGCCGCAAGCACTGTTCCCGACGGGTCTATCGTCACCTCGAGCCCGGGCTCCGTTCTCGCGAGCTCGACGAGTGCGATCGCGCGGCCACCGTAAATACCGAGCAACCGCTCGACACCTGCCGCAGCGAGACCGGGCAGGCCCTCGAGTACGGCACGGGCTTCGTCGAGGCGACAGGCACCGGGCAACAGCGTGTCGGCGGTGCGGCAACCGGGCCGTTTGCGGCCCAGCAATTTGCCAACGCGGTCCACGGTCTGCTCGGACAGGTGCCGGTATGTCGTCAGTTTACCGCCGATAATCGATATCAGTCCGCGTGCGACTTTGCGGTGGTGCCTTATGATGTGCCGTCGCGTGATAGCCGATTCGGGCCCCTTGTCGCGGTGCGGCAGCGGCCTGACGCCCGCATAAGCGTAGCGAATATCGCTGACATCAAGCTGCGCCTGCGGGAAAACACGATTCGTCTCGGCCAGCAGGTAGTCGATTTCCTCACGGCTCGCGCGAACCTCGGCAAGATCGCCGTCGAAACGAATGTCGGTGGTACCGATCAGGTACAGACCGTTCCACGGAATGATGAAAAACGGCCTGCCGTCGGCCTGCGCTTCGACATAGAAGGCGTCGTCGGGCGCACCCTCGAAGGGCGCCACAACGATGTGGCTGCCCTTTGTGCCGCCGATCAGTCTCGGCACCGGGATGGAAGCCGTGTTAAGCACCTGGTCGACCCACGGGCCGGCCGCATTGACGACGGTCCTCGCTTCGACCCGCTCCTCACTGCCGGTATGCGCGTCGACGAAAACAACGGATTTCACGGCCTTGTCTTCGACGTTGATCCGCGTCACTTTGCCGTACAGGCGAATGTCGGCGCCCGCTGCACGCGCACCCAGCAGATTCTCGAGGACCAGGCGCTCGGCGAAGATGACCTGGGCGTCGTAATAGCATGCCGCTCCGCGCAGGCCAGCCGGCTCCAGTCCCGGCTCCGTGCGGATCATGGCGTCGCGCGTCAGCATCTTGTGCCCGGGCACGGTCTTGCCGATCGACAGCAGGTCGTAAGCGATCATGCCGATGCGGATCAGCAGCGGCCCGCGTTTCGACGATTCATAGATCGGGATGCAGATGCGCATCGGCTCAACGAGATGCGCGGCGATCCTGCGCAGCGCAATCCGCTCGCGCAGTGACTCGTATACCAGACCGAGTTCTCCATACTCGAGATAGCGAAGGCCGCCGTGTATCAGCCGGCTCGATATGGCCGACGTGCCGCTGCAAAGATCATTCTGATCGAGCACGATGACGCTCATGCCCCTGAGCGCGGCATCGCGGGCAATGCCAGCGCCATTGACGCCGGCGCCGATCACCACAACGTCGTACGACGCTGCCGGGTCGGACATCAGGGTCGAACCTGCCCGCTGCCTCGAACGACGTACTTGTAGCTCGTCAGCTGTTCGGCGCCCACGGGTCCGCGGGCATGCACACGCCCGGTCGCGATTCCGATTTCAGCGCCCATGCCGAACTCGCCGCCGTCGGCGAACTGGGTCGAAGCGTTGCGCAGCACGATCGCGCTATCCACGTTGCGCAGGAAGTACTCTGCAGCCGCATCGTCGTCTGTCACGATGCTCTCGGTATGCCCCGAGCCGTAGCGCCCGATGTGTGCGATCGCCTCGTCGATTCCATCCACGACGCGCACCGAGATGACCGCATCGAGGTACTCGGTGGACCAGTCGGTTTCGCTGGCCTCGCGGATACCCTCAGCCAGCTCCCGGGCGGTTTCGTCGCCACGAACTTCGCAACCGGCCGCCTGCAGCGCTTCGGCGACAGGCGGAAGCAGCCGAGCGGCCGCAGCCCGGTCCACGAGCAGGGTCTCCGCCGCACCGCAAATGCCCGTGCGCCGCATCTTCGCGTTGAGGACGATGTCGCGCGCCATAGCGGACTCCGCCGCCTCGTGCAGGTACACGTGACAGATGCCTTCGAGATGACCGATGACCGGCACGCGTGCATCGTCCTGAACGCGCTTGATCAGGCTTTTGCCACCCCGCGGCACGACGACATCGATCCACTCATTCATCGAGGACAGGAGATAACCGACGGCAGCGCGATCTTTTGTCGGCACCATTTGCACGGCGTCAACGTCGATACCGGCCTTGCTTAGTCCATCACGCAGACAGGCATAGATAGCGTTACTCGAGTGGAAGCTCTCGGAACCGCCGCGCAGGATCGAGGCGTTGCCCGACTTCAGGCACAGTGCCGCGGCGTCGGCCGTCACGTTCGGGCGGCTCTCATAGATGATGCCGATGACACCGAGCGGCACGGTAACCCGCTGGATCCGCAGTCCGTTCGGGCGCTCCCACTCGGCGATGACTTTGCCGACCGGATCCGGAAGCCCGGCGACGGCTTCGATGCCCGCCGCCATGGCCTCGACGCGGTCCGCGTCCAGCATCAGGCGATCGAGCATCGACCGGCTCAGGCCCCGCTCGGCGCCGCTCTGCATGTCCCTGGCGTTCGCCGCCAGAATGTCCTGGCACTGCCCCCGTATCGCCTCCGCGGCCGCGCACAACGCCTGGTTACGCCGGTCGTTGTCGGTCAGCGCCAGCTGTGCAGCAGCCCTGCGAGCGGCGCGGCCGATCGGATCCATGATCGCGGCCATCGACGCCAATGGGTCGGAATCAGCGTTCATTGCCGAACAATACCAGCTCGTCGCGGTGAACCATCACGGAACGGCCGCGGTAACCGAGCAGCTCCTCTATTTTTTCCGAATGGCAGCCCGTCAGCCGGCCCGCGTCGTCGCTAGAGTACTCGGCGAGACCCCGGCCGAGTTCCTGCCCGGCGGCGTCCACGAGGGAAACGACGTCACCGCGGCGGAAGTTCCCGATCACCTCGACGACGCCGACAGGGAGCAGGCTCTTGCCAGCCGCCAGTGCACCGGCCGCACCCTCGTCGAGCCGCAGCTCGCCGCGCACCTCGAGTACGCCCGCCAGCCACTGCTTGCGTGCGGCCGCCGGCGTGCCCTCGGCCCGGAACACCGTGCGCCGGCCCCCGGCCGCCAGTGCGGACAGCGGCCGGTCGATGCCGCCGCTTGCGATCACGGTCGAGCAGCCCGCATGGGTCGCAATACGAGCGGCCTGCACTTTCGTCGCCATGCCGCCGCTGCCGATATCCGTGCGGGTCTCGCCCGCCATTTGCAGAATTGCATCTGTGATAGTGCGAACTTCGGGAATGTGTTCCGCGCTCGCGTCCTTGCCCGGGTCAGCCGTGTAGAGGCCGTCCACGTCGGACAGCAGGATTAACGCATCAGCCATCACGAGCTGCGCGACGCGCGCTGCGAGTCGATCATTGTCACCGTAGCGGATTTCCTCGGTAGCCACCGTGTCGTTTTCGTTCACGATCGGTATGACGGACTGCGCGATCAGGCGTGCGAGCGTGCCCCGGGCGTTCAGGAAACGGCGGCGATTCTCGGTGTCTTCAGGAGTCAGGAGAATCTGTGCGGCCGTGATGCCATGCCGCGCCAGCGCCTCCTGGTAGGCATGCATCAGCTGTACCTGCCCGGCCGCAGCCGCCGCCTGCAGGTCCTCGAGCCTGGCGCGGCGCTTGTTGATGCCGAGTATCGTGCTGCCAATCGCGATCGCCCCGGACGAGACTATCAGCAGCTCGTGTTGCTGTTCGCACAGCATGCCGATATCGTCGGCAAGCCCCTCGAGCCAGCCGCGGTGCACGTGGCCGTCGTCACCGATCAGCAGCGACGAACCGACCTTGATCACGAGGCGACGGTGGTCTTGTAGCTGGAACCCGGACATGGATCAGGCCGAGAGATGGTGGTGCGCGTCGTAGGACGACAGGGTCACCTCTCCTTTCGACACGGCGACGCTGCCGCTGCGGGCAACCGCCGAAAGTTCGCCGATCTTGCTGGCCTCGGCGACGAATTTGTCAATCTCGCTGACCTTTCCGGTCAGCTGGATCGTGCAGCTGACCTGGGCGTCATCAAGAATCTCGGCGCCGAATTTCCTGGCCAGGGTCAATGCCTTCGCGTGACCACCGGTCGCGAGCTTTAGCTTGACGATGACGAGCTCGCGTTCGAAGTGATCGCCGAGCGTCATGTCATGAATGTTGACGACGTCGACAAGCTTCGCAAGCTGCGAGTTGAGCTGCTCGATCGCCCCGTCGGAGCCCGAGATGACCAGCGTGACGCGCGACACGGTCGGGTCGTCCGTCGGCGCCACGTTGAGCGTGTCGATGTTATAGCCGCGCGATGAAAACATGCCGGTCATGCGGGTCAGCGCACCGACTTCGTTCTGCAAAAGCACCGAGATTGCGTGTCGCATTTGCGGTTGATTCCTGCCTTGTTCGATAGCCGCAGGTGATTTATTTCACTCTGCTCACGGCGCGTAAGTCCGCGCCAGTGTTCGAGTATTGCAATGCCATACGAATTAGTAAACACTCGCTGGGAATCCGGTACTTACGTAATCTGGCGCAAAACCGTGAGCGAACAGGCGATGACAGCGAAGACAGACAGCCACCCGCTGGCAGGCACGCGTATGAGCGGCGCCGATATGGTCGTGCAGGTGCTCGCCGACGAAGGCGTCGACACGATCTTCGGCTACAGCGGCGGCGCCATCCTGCCGACCTATGACGCGGTGTTTCGCTATAACGACCGGCATCGCAGAGACGACGGTTCCGCCGCGATCCCGCTGATCGTGCCGGCCAACGAACAGGGTGCCGGATTCATGGCCTCAGGCTATGCGCGCGCCAGTGGCAAGGTCGGTGTCGTCATGGTGACATCCGGCCCAGGCGCGACCAATACCGTGACGCCCGTGCGTGACTGCATGGCAGACTCGATCCCGATCGTCGTCATCTGCGGCCAGGTGCCGCGCCCGGCGATCGGTACGGATGCGTTCCAGGAAGCTCCCGTCTCCGCCATCATGGGCGCCGTCGCCAAGCACATATTCCTGGTTACCGACCCGGCCAAGCTCGAAGACACGGTTCGCAGCGCGTTCGAGCTGGCCCGTACGGGCCGGCCCGGCCCGGTCGTCATCGACATTCCGAAAGACGTGCAGAATTGGGAAGGCGAGTTCAAGGGCGATGGAACGCTGCCGCTACCCGGCTATCGCCGGCGCTGGCAGGCCATCTCGGACAACCACCTGAGCGACGATGCCTGCAAGCGATTTTACTCGATGCTCGCGCAGTCTGAGCGGCCGCTGATCTATGCGGGTGGCGGCGTCATCAACAGCAATGCGACCAAACCGATGCGCCGCCTCGCCAGCGAGTACGGCATTCCCGTGACGACGACGCTGATGGCGCTCGGCGCGAGCGACACAACGCACCCGCTGGCGCTGCATATGCTCGGCATGCACGGCATCGCCTCAGCGAACTACGCGGTCGAGGACTGCGATTTCCTGATCGCAATCGGCGCCCGCTTCGATGATCGCGTTGCCGGCGACCCAACTCATTTCGCGCCGAAAGCAAAAAATATCGCCCATTTCGACGTCGACATCGCCGAGGTCGACAAGGTCAAGCGCGTCAACTGGTATCACATCGGCATACTGTCGCGAGATCTCGACGACCTTTTAGCCTACGGCCGCCGAATCGACTTCGACAAATCATTCGAGCCCTGGCATGCGGAGATTGCCGCGCTCAAAAAGGACTACTGCCTCAATTACGATCGTAAGAGCGAGCTGATCCAGCCGTACGCCGTGATCGAGGAGATCAATCGCCACGCGAAAGGCCAAGCGATCATTTCAACCGGCGTCGGCCAGCACCAGATGTGGGCGGCACAATACTTCGACTACCGCGAGCCGCGCCTGTGGCTGACCTCGGGCAGCATGGGCACGATGGGCTTCGGCCTGCCGGCCGCCATTGGTGCACAGTTCGCACAGCCCGATCGCATCGTGATCGATATCGATGGTGACGCCAGTATCCGCATGAACATCGGTGAGCTCGAAACGGCGACGACCTACAAGCTGCCGGTCAAAGTCGTCGTGCTCAACAACTACGGCGACGGCATGGTGCGCCAGTGGCAGAAACTCTACTACGACAGCCGCATGTCGGGCAGCGACAAGTCACTGCACAGCAAGGACTTTGTAAAGGCGGCCGAAGCCGACGGCTTCAGGTTCGCGCGCAAGCTCGACCGCAACGAGGATCTCGAACAGACGATCAGAGAGTTCATGGAGTTCGACGGCCCGGCGTTTCTCGAAGTCATCATCGATCCCGATGCCGGCGTCTACCCGATGGTAGGCCCGGGGCTCTCCTACGACAAGATGATCACCGGCGACTGGATCAAGAGCCGCGACAAGCCGTCGGACGAGGCGCCCGGCCCGAGCGAGATGTTCTAAGCCCTTACGTGTGACTGACAATCAGCCAGCTAGATAACGCCTAGTTCGCGGCGCTTGTCTGCGCCGACATCTGGCCGCAATCGTTCTGCAGAAAGCCTATTAATGACTCGTATAACTCGAGTTGGTGGTTAAAGAACAGTGTGTTCGAAAAATGGTCCGCGCCTTCAAGTTCGACGTATTGGTAATATTTGCCCGCCTTATCAAGTGCGTCACGGTAGACTTTGGCCTGCTTGGGCAACACTCGCGAATCGACGCTGCCGTGGATCAGCAATACCGGCACGTTGACCTTCTCGGCCTCATCGACGGGTTGCACCGCTCCGTACTCGTAAACGTCACGCCAGATCCGCGCAATTCCGTCAGGTGTTCTGCGGAATTCGTCGTTCGACGCCATGACGTAGTCGCTGACCGCCGCGCCCGCAATAGTGCACTGGTATAACTGAGGCGTCCTCGAGGCTGCAACAAGAGATGCGTAACCGCCATAGGACCAGCCGAACATCGCCATGCGATTTGGATCAGCGAGTCCCTCATCGACGAAAAATAGGGCTGAGTCGTCCTTATCATCCTGCATCTTGCGTCCGGCCTCGCTGCCATCGATGAAAGCACTCAGATGATGATCCAGTCCGTAGCCTAGAGACATTCGGTACTGTG
>JAACFB010000047.1 GCA_009937615.1 Gammaproteobacteria bacterium
GACAGCGCAGGTTACCGCTGCCTGATTCAACGAGGCTCCTGGAGCCGCCTCAAGCAGCTCAATCGGCCTGCAATTTTGACGCTGACCGATACTGATGGTGATGTCCATTTTGTCGTCCTGACGTCCATCGAGGGTGACCAGGTCGGGTTGTCGATTGGCGGAGTTGCGGTGACCCACCCGGTCGATACGGTCTCCGATATGTGGTTCGGCCAGTACCAGATGATCTGGCAGCCGCCAAACGGCGTCTTGGTGTCGTTGGGCCCGGGTTCGAGCGGACCCAATGTCACGTGGCTTCGCCGAAGCCTTGCCGCAATCGATCCCCGCTACCGCGCGGAACCGCTGGATTCGGAAACCTACGACAGCGTGCTGGCGCAGCGCGTGCGTGAGTTTCAGCGCGATAATCGCCTCGACGTTGACGGCCTGGCGGGCTACCAGACGCAGATCATCGTCAATACGCTGCTGGCCCCTGACAGCACGCCGCGGCTATTCCTGTCACAGCTGGCGCGGAACTAAAGCATGTCGTTCATACTCGATGCATTGAAGCGGTCCGAAAACGAGCGCCAGCAACAAGGCAATGCGGAGTTTTCCAGCGTGCCGACCGGTTCAGAAAGCCCTCGCTCGAGCCGCTGGCTTTGGATGCTCGGCGTTCTGCTGGCTGTTAATCTTGCGGTTCTGCTCGGCATCCTGTTACGCCCCGATCGACAGCCCACGGCGCCGGCGACAACTGCGATGTCGCCGGCCAATGAATCGATCAGCGCGCCATTGCCCACCGACGAGGCGCCGGACTCGCCGGCCGGGTTTGCGGAGCGAGTCGCCGAAGCCCGGGAAGAACAGTCAGTTATGGCTCCTGCGGCCGCTTCGACGCCGACACCTGCCCCGGAGCCACAGCGTTCAAACACGTCTCAATCGGCCAGTGTCCCAACTATCGACCAGCTCCGCCTGGATGGCTCATTGCAGATCGCTGAGCTGCACCTGGATATTCATGTCTACAGCGAAGTGCCTGGCGAGCGTTTCGTCTTCATCAACACGAACAAACATCGCGAACGATCACAGCTCCCGGAGGGCCCGGTCGTCAGGGAAATTACGCCTGCTGGCGTCATTCTCAGTTACCAGGGCCAGACCTTCCTGCTGCCGCGCGAGTAGCCGGCCGCTCGGGAATCAGGCGCTTGGTGAGCACAGTTTCCAATCACCTGGATGGCCCGGCCTTCGCCGCTGCGCTGGTTTCGGGCATCAATCGGGTAATTGCCGATCAGGATTTTCTGAACCGCATCAACGTCTACCCGGTTGCGGACGGTGACACGGGTACTAACCTGACCCTTTCGCTGGGTGCCGCTCTCGAGATCCTGCAACAGTATGACGATAAGCCTCTCAGCAGCTTGCTTGCCTCGATAGCCGATGCGCTGCTCGACGGTGCACGGGGCAATTCCGGAGCGATCGTTGCGCAATTTTTTCAGGGGGTCAGCGACTCGTCCGGGGATTTGACTCGTTTTACTCCTTACACTTTTGGTAAAGCGATTCGACAGGGCAGCGACTATGCTCACGATGCTCTAAGCAATCCCGAAGAAGGCACGATACTCACCGTAATTGCCGCCTACGCCGATGCGCTGGCCAATGAGATTTCAAAAGCCGGCAACGCGGGCTTTGCGACGGTACTGACAAATGCGCTGCCCGCACTGGAAGACTCGCTGGCCCGCACAACCGGACAGCTGGATGTCTTGCGCAAGGCGGGTGTCGTTGACGCGGGCGCCAAGGGCTTCGTCGACCTCATAACCGGCATGCACGACTTTATCGTGCATGGCCGCATTACCGAACAGCCCGATCTGTCGCTCCTGCACAGCGACGAAGTAATGATATCGGCGGCAGGATCGCAGGATGTCTACGAGTACCGGTTTTGCACCGAGTGCATTGTCACGGGCACGGATATCGATCGGCGCAAACTGCGGGAGCGGCTGGTCGCACTTGGCGACTCGCTGGTGCTCGCGGGTACGAAGCGCAAGGCGAAGATTCATATCCACGTCAACGATCCGACCGCGGTATTCGACATCGGCCGCCGATTCGGCGCGGTCAGTGCCGAGAAAGCTGACGATCTGCACCGCCAGCAACACTCGAGCCACGACTCCTCGCGGCGCTTCGCCGTCATCACCGACTCTGCCGCAGACATTGCCGATGAGGACCTGGAGCGGCTCGACATACACATGGTGCCCTGTCGAATCCAGTTCGGTGAGCGTGGTTATCTCGACAAAGTCAGTATTACGTCAGCCGAGTTTTTTGCCGAGCTCGAACGCAACCCGAATCATCCGACAACGTCACAGCCCGCCCCGGGGGACTTTCGCAGGCAGTTTCAATTCCTTGCGAGCCATTATCCCGATGTTCTGTCCATCAATCTCACCGGCGCCGCCAGCGGCACGCTCGAGGCTGCACGCTCTGCGGCGGGCCGCACCAATGCGCCTGGTCGTATTCACGTGATCAACTCGTTGAATGCTTCCCTGGGGCAAGGGTTACTGGCCGTCTTCGCCGCAGAGTGCGCTGCTTCCGGGGTGCCCGTCGAGACTGCGATCAGGTCGGTGCAGGCGCTTATTCCGCGCACCCGCAGCTATGCGATCCTGAACAACCTCGATTACGCCGTGCGCGGCGGGCGCATACCGAAGTGGGTCAGAACTGTCGCCAGGCTTCTCCGTGTTATTCCGATTATTCGCACCACGCCCGATGGCAAGATCAGGCTGAGCGGGTTCTTCTTCGGTAAGCACAAGCGGATAGAGAAGTTCGCGCTGCATGTCGCACGACGCGAGGGGCGCCAAGGCTGCCTCAATGTCGCCATCGGCCATGCAACCAGCCCTGCCGACGCGCGTGAACTCGAGCGCAAATTGCGAGAGCGGCTGCCGTGCATTACGCGTCTCACGACCACGGAACTCGGTGCGGCGCTCGGTGCTCATGGCGGACCCGGCACGCTGGTCATCGGGACGCAGCTCGCCGAACCCATCGACGATCCAGGTGCCTAGGAGGTCAGGATCTCGCCCGCCGGCTCAATCAGCTCGGCGCCTTCATTACGCGCATTGTTCACGCGCCGGTCGACCGGCCAGGCGCGCAGGCCGGGACCGTATTCGGTGGCAAGCTCCATGACGTCGTCTTCGCCGGCCAGCCACCGGTCGGCCGTTGCCGGTTCGAGAACGACCGGCATGCGGTCATGCAATTCGGCCATGAAGCCGTTGGCGGCCGTCGTGATCAACGTCGCGGTCTCGATAGACTCGCCGGTCTCCCTGCTTTGCCAGTGCTCCCATAGACCGGCGAACGCGAACGGCATCCCGCTTGCGAGCGATATCAGATACGGAGTCTTGCCGGCGTTTTCTTTCTTCCATTCGTAAAATCCATCGGCAAGTACCAGGCAGCGGCGGCGGCGGAACGCAGCCCGAAACGACGGTTTTTCAGCCACGGTTTCCGCGCGCGCATTGATCATGCGATTGCCTATCGAGGGATCCTTGGCCCAGGAGGGCACCAGTCCCCAGCGCAGCAGCGTGAGCTCGCGCACGCCGCCCTCTGCAGTGCGAATTGCCGCTATATCCTGGGTCGGCGCAATGTTGTATCGCGGTGTCAGCGGTTGCGCCGACGCTACCCCGAACAGCGCGGCAGCGGCTTCAGTGGGCGAGTAAAATGCGAAGCGACCGCACATCTTTACTCACGGATCCCGACGCCGCGGCTCATCAGCTGCTGGCACATGACGAACAAACCGATTATGAACACGAACAGAATCGCATACGCCGTGCCTATGTCGATATCGGACGTGCCCAGAATGCCGTAACGGAACGCGTTCACCATGTAAAGAATCGGGTTCGCCCTGGATGCCAGCTGCCAGAATTCGGGCAACAGCGAGATCGAATAGAAAACGCCGCCCAGATAAGTCAGCGGCGTCAGCACGAACGTGGGGATGATCGAAATATCATCGAACTTTTTCGCGAACACCGCATTAATGAACCCCGCGAGCGAAAAAACCACCGAGGACAGCAGGACGACCGAAATAGTAATGAACGGATGCCGAATCTCGAGCTTCGTAAAGAACAGGGCAATGATCGTTACGAGCACACCGACGAGCATGCCGCGCATTACGCCGCCAGCGACATGGCCGATAATGATCGTCGCGTTCGACATCGGCGCAACGAGCATCTCTTCCACATGGCGGCCGAACTTTGCGCCAAAGAAAGATGACACGACATTGCCATAGGAATTAGTGATGACCGACATCATGATCAGACCGGGCGCGATGTACTGCATATAGTCAAAACCGTCCATGGTTCCGATCCGCCGTCCGATCAGGTTGCCGAATATGATGAAGTAGAGCGTCATCGTAATCGCCGGCGGCACGATGGTCTGTACCCAGATACGCATCACGCGAATCACCTCTTTACGGACGATGGTCTTCATCGCTATGAGGTTCAGCGCAATGTTCATGAGGCGCCCACCTCCTTGAAACCGTCCTGTTTGTTCTCGACGAGACGCATGAACAGCTCCTCGAGTCGGTTTGCCTTATTGCGCAAGGTAACGACCTCAACGCCCTGTGCCTGTAGCTGAGCGAACAGTTGATTCAGGCTCTGGTCAGGTCCTTTATTGACTTCGAGTTCCGTTTCTTCAACCAGTCGCGTTTCGAAGCCGTCCAGCTTTGGTGCGGCGTCCAGAGGCTCGACAAGACTGAGTATGAACACCTCGCGCTGCAGCTTTCGCAACACGACACTCATCCGGGCATCTTCGATGATTGTGCCTTCATCGATGATAGCGAGATGCCGGCACAGCGACTCCGCTTCCTCGAGGTAGTGCGTTGTCAGGATAATCGTCGTTCCGGCGGCGTTGATTTCGCGGAGGAACTCCCACATCGACCGACGAATCTCGATGTCGACACCCGCCGTCGGTTCGTCAAGGATCAGCAGCCGGGGTTCGTGCACGAGAGCACGCGCAATCATCAGCCTGCGCTTCATACCACCGGACAGGCTGCGGGCTGAGTCCTTGCGACGATCCCACAGACGCAGGGCGCGCAGATACTTCTCGGTGCGTGACCGGGCCAGCCGGCTGCCGAGACCGTAGTAGCCCGCCTGGTTGAGGACCGTGTTGTGCACGGTCTCCCACAGATTCAGGTTGACCTCCTGCGGCACGAGACCAATGCACGACTTGGCCGCCTCTATATCGGTATCGATGTCATGGCCAAATATCTCGACGATCCCGCTCGTCTTGTTGATGAGCGAACTGATGATGCCGATCGCAGTGGTCTTGCCGGCGCCATTGGGGCCAAGCAGCGCGTAGAAGTCCCCCGGTGCGACCGAAAAATTGATGCCCTTCAGCGCTTCGTTGCCGGTGGGGTACGTTTTTCTGAGGTCTTTTATTGTCAGCGCTTGCATAAGGCGGCGTATTTAACCACGCGCACCGCATGCAGTCACACCGGCATCTGGATTGACCGTCTGCAATCACTCCCGTCCGGCGGCGAGTTGCCGTGCCGGCGTCGCCGTTCGGCATGCGGCTGCCCGAGCCGGCGTATAGGCTGCCGTGGCCGATCCTGTCAGCAGGGTCTGTAGCGCGCACAGCTTTGCAGCGCGACGGACATCGTCCTGCGGGCTCAGGCCGGGGCCCAGCAGCCGGTTCCAGAACCTGCTATCGGCTGCGAGGCGTGGCTCCAACAGGTCGCTTCTCTCGGCGCAGCGCTGCAGCAGCGTGACAAGCGGACTGGCAGCAAGTTGCTCACACCAGTGAATTGATGCTCCGCAGACGAGACGGGTGCTGTAGGGATTGCTCCTGGCAAGTTGCCAGATATAGCCAAGCGCTGCGGTGACGATCCGCGCGCCTGGATCATCTACCGCCGGTGGCGTCGCGAACAGGTCACCACCGGGTTCGTTCGCGAATATCTGCTTCCAGTAGGCTGTGTCCTGCTCACGCAGCGAGAACAGCAGGAATGGCGCGCCCGCCAGGCGATCGATCTGCAGGTCCGTCAATCGGCGTAGCGCCGCGTGGTGGGCAACCGGCAGCTTTTGCCGCAATGACGCACCGGCCTGTTTGCTGCGCAGGCAGGCGAGAAACGCGCGATTGAGTGACTCCACGTCGACGAGGTCAGCAGGCTGTGGCCCGGAAAATTCCATATACCCCCCTTTTTTTGCGCATTTTTCGCGCGATTTTGCAGTTACTGTATTTTTAATTGCTCGACCATTTATGGATGATATATGCTCTTGTAACACTATATATGGTCGATTTCTAGCATAAAGGGTTAATAATGCGACTGACCGATGACCGCTACGCGACAGAGCGCAGCCAATTCGAACTGGCCCTCAGGATGATCCGCCACGAGGCGCGGACGCGGACGATTCGTGAATGCACGGGGCTCTCGGACGACCGGATCCGCAAGCTTTACACGCGGTATTTTCGCGACTCCGGCAGGGACCACGTACGCCGCCGCCGCGGAAAATCGCCGCGCCAGGTTAACCGTTTCGTCAAGAATCCCGAGAACCAGCTACAGGCAACGACGCTCGTGGCCCTTTTTTGCGGCGGGCTCCTGTTACGGCTGGACGCCCAGAACCGCGTTGCGCCCTGCTGGCCAAGGCCAGGCGTCGAGTACGGCCACCGCGTCTGCCGTGCCTATGAAACCTACCTCTTGCTGCACGACGACGCGTGCCTGAATTTCGAGTGGGCCTGGAACCTTCTGCAGAGCATTTCGTATAACGACGAGCTGTACCTCGCCGTGTGTGTCGGCTGCCGGGCACGATACGTGCAGGACGCCTATGCGCTGGATCACAAAACCTGTCCGGCTTGCGAAATAGAAGCCCAGCGCCGCCGTCGACCCGGCGCGCATAGTTTTGCCGGAGCCTAACTGCGGGTACCCTGTACCCGCTATGGAGAACTACAACGTATTCGCGGGCGCATTTGTGGACAGGAGCGGCGAGCGCCGCAAGGATCCCGACTGGCTTGCGCAGGCCGTCAGCAGCGCGGACAGCTGTTTCGTTCCGGTGTGGGGCGAGCAGTGTCTCGTCGGCGGAGACCCGCAGCATGCCGTGCTGCTGCAGCGCAGCCAGGTCGAGGCATTCGTTGACGATCAGGAGCTGATCTTTCTCGGCCTGTTTCGCGATCAGCCGGCGTTTGCATTCGCTATCGACGGGAGTATCCCGGCGCCCTTCGAGGACTTTGGCGAATTCCACGATCTGCGGCATCTCGGCACCGTACTGCCGGCCGACGAAGCGAACCTCGTTGCTCACGCGCGAGCGCTCGTTCTCTGGCATGCGTCGCAGGTGTTTTGCGGGCTTTGCCGCAGCGCGGCTCGACCGCAGGCAGGTGGCAACTCCCGGATCTGCACGAACAGTGACTGCCAGCACGTTATTTTTCCGCGCGTGGACCCGGCGATTATCGTGCTCGTCGCGTCCGGCGACCGCTGTCTCCTTGGCCGCCAGGCGAACTGGCCCGAAGGACGGTATTCAACGATCGCCGGCTTCGTCGAACCGGGAGAGAGCCTCGAAGACGCGGTGCGCCGCGAAGTCTATGAAGAGACCAACGTGCGCGTCGGCGCCGTCCATTATCACAGCTCACAACCGTGGCCGTTCCCTTCCTCGCTCATGCTCGGTTTCTTCGCTGAAGCGACCTCAACCGACATCGCGCTTAACGATGGCGAGCTCGATGATGCCCGGTGGTTCACGCGAGAGGAGCTGCTCGGATCGGATCTGCCGAAGCTGCCGTTTCGCATTTCCATCTCGCGTCGTCTCGTCGACGACTGGATCGATCTCGGCAAACCATGACATGTGCCTGCTTGTCGTGGCTTTCGGTGTCGACTCCAACTATCCGCTGATCGTTGCGGGTAACCGCGATGAGTTTCATGCCCGTCCCTCTGCGGATGCCGGCTGGTGGCCTGACGATCCGGACATTCTCGGGGGCCGCGATCTGCAGGCCGGCGGCACCTGGCTCGCTTTGCATCGGCGCGGCCGCTTCAGCGCCGTTACCAACTATCACGATGCGCAGCCGAGGAATACAGAGCTCCGTTCGCGGGGACATCTCGTCACGGACTTTTTGCACAGCACGCTCGAACCGCTGTCGTACCTGGGCACGATCGACGGCGCTCTTTACGCCGGCTTCAACCTGTTCGTGTCTGACGGCCGCAGCCTGGCATACTGCTCAAATCGGGGCGTAGCGCCCACGCAGTTGTCGGCCGGCATTTACGGCCTGAGTAACGCAACGCTCGACACGCCCTGGTCGAAGGTCGAGCGGAGCAAGCAGCGGCTGCGCGGCCTGATCGAGACTACGGCAGTGAGCGCAACCGGGCTGCTGGACCTGCTCGGCGACCGCACCAAGGGTCCCGCGGAAGAGGCCGATAGCGATCGGCTGCCGTTTCCGAAAGCGCACGCAATTACAGCGCCGTTTATCGTCCTGCCCGATTACGGGACGCGTTGCTCGACCGTGGTGCGCGCCGACAGTCGCGGCCACTGGGAGTTGCTCGAACGGCGGTTTGCCGCGAGCGGCGAACCCACCGGCGAGTCGCGTTATCTAATCGACAGTCGCGTACACCGAGAGTAACCACGCCCGGATGTCATTGATTTCCTGCGGGCACACGCTGTGGGCCATCGGGTAGTCGTGCCACTCGATGCTATAGCCATGGCCGCGGAGCAGTTCCGCCGAGCTGCTTCCGAGCTGCATGGGCAGCACCGGATCGAAGGTGCCGTGCGCCATGAAGATCGGCATATCGCGATTATCGAACGTGGCACGCTCGACGACCTCGGCCTGGAACGTCTCTGGCATCGGCAGGTAGGTGGACAGAGCCATAAGCCCCCCGAGCCGCTCAGGATGGCGCAGCCCCGTATGCAGGGCAATGGCGCCTCCCTGGGAGAAACCTGCGACGACGATCCTGGCCGGCTCTATCCCGCGCTCCTGCTCTCGTTTAACCAGGGTCGTGAGGATGCCGGCACTGTCACGAATACCGTCCACGTCGACGGGGCCGCCGCGGTCGAGCGACAAGATGTCGTACCAGGCACGCATCGACATACCCCCGTTCAGCGTAACCGGGCGCACAGGCGCGTGCGGGAACACGAAGCGCAGCGGCAACGTGTCCGGCAGCCGCAGTTCGGGCACGACCGGCTCGAAATCATGGCCGTCAGCGCCAAGACCGTGCAGCCAGATGACACTGCCGACGGGTGCCTGTGCCCCGGTCTCGATTTCTACAGTGTCAGTACTCGTCATCGTTGGCTCCCGGCCCGCAAAGTCGCGCAGTTTACCGCTAATTCGGACTGGAACGGAGAGTTTGCCCCGGCGCCGCTGCGGCGCCCAGCTTGCTGCAGCCCGGCTGTCACGGAAACAGGGGTTGACCTAATATGCGCATTTTGTTCTACTTATGTGCATATTTATGCGGATCTAAACATGCCGAACTCAGGCCAGGAACAGGTTCTACGCCGGGAAACGATACGTCAGCTGCTTTCGCGTGGCCGATCAGACACGCAGCAGGCGCTTGTCGACGCCTTGCGTAAGCGGGGTTTCGCGGCCACGCAGTCGAGCGTGAGCCGCGACCTGCGCAAACTCGGGGCAATCAAGACGGGGCAAGGCTACGAGCTCCCGGGAAACAGTGGGACCGCCGCCGAGGAACTGGAGGGCGTCGTGGAGTTCCTGCGCGAGATTCTGCCGGCCGGGCCGAATCTCACCGTTATCAAGACCGCGATCGGCGCCGCCCAGCGCGTCGCGCTGGCGCTCGATCGCAGCGACTGGCCGGAAGTGATCGGCAACATCGGCGGCGACGACACGGTCTTCGTCGCCACCGCTTCGGCAGCCAGCCAAAAAATACTGATCAATCGGATCGAACGCGCTCGCGCGTAAGCCCATCTTCCTCGGAGTTTTCTGTGAGCAGCGACCAATCCCCCATCATTCTTGCGTTTTCCGGCGGCCTGGACACATCGTTCTGCGTGCCCTGGCTCAAGGAACACCTCGGTCGCGATGTCATCACGGCGACCGTCGATACGGGCGGTATCGATTCTGCCGCGGCGGCCGCGCTGGAAGAACGCGCCCTTGCTCTCGGCGCGATCGAGCACGTCTTGATCGACTGCAAAGAAGATTTCTTTACCACGGTCATTCGGCACCTGATCGCCGGCAACGTGTTGCGCGGGCAGGCCTATCCGCTGTGCGTTGGCGCCGAGCGCGGTCTGCAGGCGGCGCGGCTCGCCCAGCTCGCGATCGAGCGCGGTGCGACGACCGTTGCGCACGGGTGCACGGCGGCGGGTAACGACCAGGTCCGTTTCGAAGTCGCGCTGCGGACGCTCAGCCCGGGTCTCGAAATTCTCGCCCCGGTGCGCGACAACAGCTGGGTGCGTGAAGAGCAGCTGGCGTACCTCGAGAAACACAAGCTGCCGTTGCCCGCCCAGGGCTCCGCCTACTCGATCAACCGCGGTCTCTGGGGCATTACGATCGGCGGCCGCGAAACGCTGACCTCAGAGAACTCGATCGCCGAAGACGCCTGGGTATTGTCAGCCCGCGCATTCAGCGAGCCGCAGGCACCCTCGCGGCATACACTGCGCTTCGAGGCCGGCATCCCGGTCGCTCTCGACGACACCGACATGCCGCCCGTCGAGCTGATCGAAGCACTTGAAACCCTCGCCGGCGGCTACGGTATCGGCCGCGGCATTCATCTCGGTGACACCGTTCTCGGCACCAAGGGGCGAGTTGCGTTCGAGGCGCCCGCCGCAATCACATTGATCACGGCCCACCGGGAGCTGGAAAAACTCGTGCTCAGCGCGCAGCAAAGCCGGGTCAAGGACGGCGTTGCATCTGTTTACGGCGACCTCGTGCACGAAGGCAAGCAACTCGACCTGGTCTGCGCCGACATCGAAGCATTCTTCAGCGCATCACAACGGCGCGTGACCGGCACCGTCAAGTTCTTGCTTGCGCCCGGGCACCTTTTCATCGAGGGAGTATCGTCACCGTATTCGCTACTGGCGGCAACCCGGGGCGTCTATGGAGAATCCGCCGGCGAGTGGACCGCGGCCGATGCGCTCGGGTACGCGCGCATCCTTTCGTTGCCCGGGTCACTGCAGACTAAAGCCGGCGGAGACGCCCGATGAAAAGTGTCGTCGTCGATAAAATTGCGTCCGTCGCCCAGCACAGCGAACTCGGACATGAACTACGGCTTTCGGGCGACATCCCGTGTGAGGAAGGCGTGCTCGTGGCCGTGCGCGTACTCAACAACAAGACGCGCTATAACCAGATAGAGCTGACCTCGGGCCGTATGGCGGCCGTGACCCAGGGCGACATCGTCGTCGGGGCTCTTGGCCACCGAAAAGCGCTGCGAGGCTATTCGGGTCACCTGCCGCTGTCGCTCAAGGCCGGCGACATCATCCAGCTGCTGAACATCGGTGGCGTACTCGGTATCTGTGATTCCGCCAATCCCGATGTCGGCGCCCCGTTCGACTGCGAAGTGCTCGGTACCGTTTTGCACTTTCCCTACCTTGGCGAACGCATCGGTGTCCCTGCCCGCGCCGGCGCACGGCCACTCGATGCCAACGCTCCGCTCGACACGCAGGGCGTGCCCGTCGTGGCCCTGGCCGGAACCTGCATGGATTCGGGCAAGACCGCGGCCGCGTGCGCGATTGTCGGCCGGCTCCGGCACCTGGGCCTGACTGTTTCAGCCTGCAAGGCGACGGGCGTGTCGCTGCGGCGCGATATCCTGACCATGGAGGACGCGGGGGCGACGGAAACAATGATCTTCTCGGACCTCGGCATCGTGACGACCACGGCCGAAAATGGCCCGGCGCTGACGCGCGCCCTGTTGAGCGGCCTTGCAGAAAGTCACCCCGACGTAATCGTGCTCGAACTCGGCGATGGCCTGCTCGGCGCCTACGGCGTCGAAGCGATCCTCTCGGATTCGTTGATCCGGGACGCACTGACGGCTGTCATACTCTGCGCCAACGATCCCGTCTCTGCGTGGGGCGGCGCGCGAATTCTGCGTGACAGTTTCGGTATCGAACCGGCCCTCGTCACCGGCCCGGCAACCGATAATTCGGTCGGCATCGATCAGATTCGTGAGCGGCTGTCGTTGCCGGCAATCAACGCTCTGTCCCACGGGGTCGCACTCGGCGATCACGTCGCGGCATTGTTGCAGGGCAAGGAGGCCGCATGAGCGATTCAATCAATGCCGTCGTTCTCGGCGCAACCGGCTATGTCGGTGGCGAACTGCTGCGCCTGCTCGCCGGGCATCCGGCGTACGAGCTCGCTGCGGCCGTCTCCGAGAGCCGCAGCGGTGAGATGATCGGCGCGACCTATGCAAATCTCGCCAGCCATTACGGCGCGAAACGATTTGCTGGTCACGCCGACTGGCTCGACTCGATCGAGGCCGGTACTAATCTCGCGCTCTTTTCTGCGGCCCCCCACGGCGCCTCGGCCGCGCTGATCGCCGCCGCACTCGAGGCCGCGGAACGCAAGAACTTGAGCGTGCACGTCGTCGATTCGTCGGCCGATTTCCGCTACGCCGAACAGTCCGAGTACGAGGCCGTTTACGGCACCGCGCACGGTGCGCCGCAACTCCTGGGACACTTTCAGTCGGGCGTTCCCGAGCACGTGGCGAACATCAGCGCCGAGCACATCGGCCACCCGGGATGTTTTGCGACCGCCGTGCTGCTCGCGACCGTGCCGCTGATCAACTCCGGACTGACAGCAAGCGAAGTGTTCGTAACCGGTACGACCGGCAGCACGGGCTCGGGCCGCAGCCCGCAGACCGGCACCCATCACCCGGAACGGCACAGTAACCTGTATGCCTACAAGCCGCTTGCCCACCGGCACGCGCCCGAAATCGCGGCGCTCGCCGAGTCCGCAAGCGGCAGGGCAACGCAGATACATTTTGTGCCTCATTCAGGACCGTTCGCGCGCGGTATCTACGCAACCGTCCAGGCTAAAGCGACGACGCCCGTAAGTGAACAGCAGCTCAGGCAGGTATACGCAGATGCATATGCCGACGCACCGTTCGTCGATATCGTGACCGGCACACCGCGGCTCAAGAGCGTCGTTGCGAGCAATCGTTGCCAGATCGGCATCGCGGCACAGGACGATACGGTTGTCGTGATGAGCGCGATCGACAATCTTGTCAAAGGCGCGGCCGGCGGTGCCGTGCAGTGGATGAACAGGTTGTGGGGCCTGCCGGAAACAGCCGGCCTTACCGCTCCCGCGCCGGGATGGACCTGACCCGTGGCAACTTCGTCAAATGGCCTGCCTGCCTCCGACCCCCGGGCCCGCGAGGCTGCTACAACATTGCCGGTCTACGGTCAGCTGCCGTTCGTGCCCGAACGCGCCGCCGGTTGCCACATCTTCACGGCCGACGGGCGGCGCATTCTCGATCTCTACGGCGGCCATGCGGTCGCCGCGCTCGGCTATGCGCATCCGCGCCTGGTTGATGCAATTCATGAGCAGAGCCGAACGCTGCACTTTCAAAGCAACGCGGTTGCGCTCGACGTGCGTGCCCGCGCTGCCGAGAAACTCCTACAAATTGCACCGCGGAGCGTCCAGCGCGTTTTCTTCGTCAACTCCGGTGCCGAGGCCAACGAGAACGCTTTGCGCATGGCCTGCGTGGCAACGGGACGCCAGAAAATACTGTCCATCCGACATGGCTTCCACGGCCGCACGGCCGCCGCCGCCGCGGTGACCTGGGGATCGGATGGCTGGTACGGCTTCCCGTCGAAACCGTTTGAGGTCGACTTCATCCCACGCGACGACTGCGACGCCGCGCGAGCGTTGATCACCGACGAGGTTGCGGCGGTCATTTTCGAACCCGTGCAGGGCGTTGCCGGCGCGTTCGATCTGTCACAAGACTTCGTGGCGACTTTGCGGGAGTGCACTCAGCGCCACGATGCGCTGCTGATCGCCGATGAAGTACAGTCGGGCATGGGCCGCTGCGGCGAGTTCTTCGCCGTGCAGGCTTTCGGAATCGAGCCCGATATCCTGACGAGTGCGAAAGCACTTGGCGGCGGCATACCCTGCGGCGCCGTGCTGTGCTCCCAGGCGGTGGCCGGCCACTTCGGCTCCGGAGATCTCGGCACTACGTTCGGTGGCGGCCCGATCGCGGCCGCTGCGATCCTGGCTGTCATCGAATCCATCGAGACCGAGGACCTGCTCTCCAACGTGCGTGAACGGGAGGCCCAGATCCGCGCACAATGCGTCATTGGCCCGGTCCGGTCCGTCCAGGGGATGGGCCTGCTGCTGGGCCTCGTCTGCGATCGCCCCGCCGTCGAGGTTCGCAATAGTCTTCTCGACGACGATGTGCTCGCCGGCACGAGCGCAGATGTCAACGTCCTGCGGCTGCTCCCGCCACTGGTCCTCGAACCCGCCCACGTCGATCACCTGGCGCAGGCCCTTGCGGCGATCGTGCCCGCACCCGTTTCATAACCTGTGAGAACCCCAATGAAAGTTTTTAATGATCTTGCCGATTTTTCGAACGACGAGATTCAGGCATTACTCGAACTATCGAACCGGCTAGACGCATACCCCGAGCCGCAGGCCCTGCGGGGCAAAGTGCTCTCGCTGCTGTTCCTGAGCCCGTCGCTAAGAACGCTTGCCTCTTTCCAGGCCGCGATGACGCGCCTTGGTGGCGGCTCGTTCGTGATCTCGCCTGACATGTCGATACACGGCCTCGAGACCCGACCCGGCATCGTCATGGACGGCGCCGCCGCCGAGCACATTCGCGAAGCCGTGCCCGTCATCGCGTCCTACGGCGATGCGATCGGCATCCGTGCGTTCGCGGAGCGCAAGAACCTGGAAAAAGACATGGCCGAGCAGGAATTCGCCGCACTGACCGGACTCATTGACACGCCGTACATCAACATGGAGTCGGCCATGAATCATCCCTGCCAGAACCTGGCTGACTGGAAAACGATGGACGACCTCGATATCCCGAGCAACGGCGGCAAGTTCGTACTGAGCTGGGCTTATCACCCCAAGGCACTGCCGCTGGCCGTACCCGCGTCGACGCTTTACACGGCGGCGCGACGCGGTATGGATGTCACGGTATTGCGCCCTGAGGGCTTCGAACTCCCGGAGCCGCTGATGCAGAAAGCGAGCGAAGCCGCTGCGGCCAACGGTGGCTCGGTCACCGAGAGCGACGATCGCAGCGAGGCAATGGAAGGTGCCCATGTCATCTACGCAAAATCCTGGTCTTCGACACGGCACTACGGTGACCGGCTTAAGGACCAGGAGCTAAGAAACGAACTCGTCGACTGGTGTGTCGACGAGCCGTGGTTCGACAATGCGCGGGACGATTGCCGGTTCATGCACTGCCTCCCCGTACGCCGCGGCGTCGTCGTGAGCGAGCCCGTCCTCGACGGGCCGCGAAGTGTCGTCATCCCCGAGGCGCGCAATCGCATGCTCGCGCAGATGGCGGTGCTGCACCAGATGCTCGGTGGTACATCATGACTACTCCGAAGGACCGCGCGATTGTCGTATCGGCGCTCAAGCATGCAGCACCTTACATCCGCCTGTTCAAGGGCAAGGTCTTCGTGCTCAAGGCCGGTGGCGAAATCTTTGCGGACGCCGCCCAGACGACCGCATTGATGGAACAGGTTGGAATCCTTCACCAGGTCGGCATTCGCGTCGTCCTGGTTCACGGCGGCGGTCCCCAATCGACCGAACTGGCCACCGCGCTCGGTCTCAGCACGACCTTCGTCGACGGTCGCCGGGTTACCGACGGCGCGTCGCTCGACGTCGCAACCATGGTGCTGAACGGCCAGATCAACACGCGCGTGCTGGCTTCCTGTCGCGACCTGCAGATTCCGGCTGTCGGCATCAGCGGCGTCGACGCCGGCCTGATCCGCGCCCACCGCCGGCCGCCCGTTGCCCGCGAGGGCGATACGCCGGTTGACTACGGTTTCGTCGGCGATATCGACTCGGTGGACGCCGACGTACTGAGCAAGCAACTCGACAACGGGCTCATGCCTGTCGTCAGTCCGCTGTCCTGCGACGAATCGGGGACGGTGCTGAATATCAACGCGGACACGGTGGCCGCGGCCATTGCCGCCGAGTTGAATGCCGAAAAGCTCATCCTCGCAACCGGCGCGGCGGGCATCCTCGAAGACGTCAACGATCCACAATCGCTGATCAGCTACATCGATCGTGCGGCGCTCGACAAGCTGAAAGCCGACGGCAAACTGGCTGACGGCATGCTGCCCAAGGCCGCGGCAATCGAATCGGCACTCGCCAACGGCGTCAGCCGGGTCCACGTGATTTCCTACAAGGTACCTGACAGCCTGCTGCTCGAGGTCTTTACCAACGAAGGTACAGGCACGCTCGTCGTCAATGACGTCAACGCACTGACTCCCGCCGAACAGGGCGGCGATGAATCATGACGCGTCTTTGGGACAAAGGTTTGCCGCTCGACGAGCGCGTGCTTCACTACACCGCCGGCGAGGACCACCTGCTCGATGCGCGGCTCGTTGACTACGACGTACGGGGCTCGATCGCGCATGCCGAAATGCTCGCCGATGCCGGGCTGATAAGCACCGATGACTGCGCAGCGATTCGCGACGGCCTCACGGCGCTTGCCGCGAGTTTTGCCAGGGGCGAGTGGCAAATCAGTCTCGAAGATGAGGATGTGCACACGGCACTCGAATCCCGGCTGACGCAGAGCATCGGTGACGCCGGCGCGAAACTGCACCTCGGCCGCTCGCGTAACGACCAGGTACTGACCGCGCTGCGGCTGTATATCCGCGACGCGATTGACGACCTCTGTGCACGCGTTGCAGACCTGCGTGCTGCCGTTGCCGCTGTCAGCGAGCGCCAGGGTGAGGTACAGCTACCCGGGTATACGCACATGCAGCACGCGATGCCGTCGTCCGTGGCGCTTTGGTGCGGCGGGTTTGACGAAGCGTTCGCCGACGCGATGGACGGGCTCGCCGCCGCTCGCCGCCGCGCCGACAAGAACCCGCTGGGCAGCGCGGCTGGCTACGGCACGCCCGGATTACCGATCGACCGCGACGCGACGACGCGAAAACTCGGCTTCGCGTGTACGCAATCTCCTGTTACGGCAGCACAGCTCTCGCGCGGCAAAGCCGAGAGTACGGTGCTGTTCGAAATAACGCTGCTGCTCGCAGATCTCGGCCGCATGGCCACCGACCTGCTGCTCTTTTATACGCAGGAGTTCGCCTATGTCTCGCTGGCCGGCGACGTAACCACCGGCTCCTCGATCATGCCGCAGAAACGCAACCCCGACGTGCTCGAGTTGTTACGAGCGTCGTCGGCGACGGCGCAGGCCTGTCTCGACGAGTCGCTCATGCTCACGGCAAAACTCCAGTCCGGCTACCAGCGCGACCTGCAGAGGCTTAAGGCCCCGCTGTTTCGTGGTCTCGACTTGTGTGCAGACAGCGTCGATATCATGGCGCATGTGCTCGACGGCATGCGTTTCGATCCGGGCAAAATCGAACTCGACGACGGCATCTTCGCGACCGAAGAGGCATACCGTCTCGTGCGTGAAGAGGGCCTGCCGTTCCGGCTCGCTTACCAGCGGGTCGCCCGGCGCTATTCAAAGTAAGCCGCGGCCCTCTATAATCGACCGATCACCTGAATCGGTCGCCTGCCATGAAAACTCACCTTAGCGTCATCGCCGCTGTACTCCTGCTCCTGCTTGCCGCCGGCTGTGGTCAAACCGGTCCACTGTATCTTCCGGGGAACCCGAGCACGGTGCAGCCGCCAGCCGAGCAGCAGGGGGCCTCGGAGGAAGACGAGGAGGAAACCGGGGACACCGCAAGTCCGTAGCGCGGATTGAGCTGATGTCTGGCGCCGACCTGGTCCTTGTTGACGGTTCGTCCTACCTCTACAGGGCGTTTCATGCGCTGCCGAGCCTGAGCAACTCTCAGGGCGAACCCACGGGCGCGCTGCACGGCGTGCTCTCGATGATCAACAAGCTGGTTCGCGAAGAGCCTGCGGCGCGCCTCGGTGTTGTGTTCGACGCGCCGGGAAAAACGTTCCGCGACGACCTGTACGCCGAATACAAAGCCAATCGCCCACCCATGCCGGACGAACTACGCGCGCAGGTCGATCCGCTGATCAATGCGGTCAGGGCCATGGGCCTGCCCCTGCTGCGCGTCGAGGGCGTCGAGGCCGATGACGTCATCGGCACGCTTTGCCGGCAGGCCGCTGAAGACGGCCTGAGCGTGCTGGTCTCAACGGGCGACAAGGACATGGCGCAGCTCGTCAACGGCAGCATCACGCTTGTCAACACGATGACCGACAGCCTGCTCGACCGCGACGGCGTGAAACGGAAGTTCGACGTCTATCCCGAGCAGATCATCGACTACCTGGCCCTGGTCGGAGACAGTTCGGACAACATTCCGGGCGTACCGAAAGTCGGTCCGAAAACCGCGGCCAAGTGGCTCAACCAGTACGGCAGTGCCGATGCGATCATCGAGCACGCCGACGAGATCGCAGGCAAAGTCGGCGAAAGCCTTCGTGAGAACATAGAGCAGCTGAGGCTCTCGCGTGAGCTCGCCACCATTCGGCTCGATATCGACTTGCCCGTGACGCTCGACGACCTGCAGCCGGGGCAGGCCGACGTCGAGGGCCTGCGCGAACTATATGGCCGCTTCGAACTGCGCACGTTGCTGCGGCAGCTCGACGAGCAGGCTGGCGAACCCGAGGTCGTCGCAGAAGCCGTTCACGGTGACTACGAAACCGTGCTGGACTGGCAGTCGTTCGACAAGTGGCTGCATAAAATCGACGAGGCAGCTCTCGTCGCTGTCGATACGGAGACTACGAGCCTGGATTACATGGCCGCCGAAGTGGTTGGCCTGTCGCTCGCAGTCACACCGGGCGAAGCCGCCTACATTCCGGTCGCACACGACTATCCGGGCGCGCCGGACCAGCTCGATCGCGACGAGGTGCTGGAAAAGCTCAGGCGATTTCTCGAGGACCCGAATGCGGCAAAAGTCGGCCATCATCTCAAGTATGACGCGCACGTACTGGCCCGCCACGGCATCCGCCTGTCCGGCATGCGCTTCGACTCGATGCTCGAGTCCTATGTGCTGAACAGTGTCGCGACACGCCACGACATGGACTCGGTGGCACGGTACTACCTCGGCCGGGAAACGATTCATTACGAGGATGTCGCGGGAAAAGGCGCCAAACAGCTGACATTCAACCAGGTCGATCTCGAGACGGCGGCACCGTATGCCGCGGAAGATGCCGATATCACGCTGCAACTGCACAACGCGCTTACGTCCAAACTCGAAGAAGTCGAGCCCCTGCGGCGAATTTACGAGGAAATCGAACAGCCCCTGGTGCCCGTCCTGCTGCAGATGGAGGAAACTGGCGTCCTGATCGACAAGCAGATGCTGCAAAAGCAAAGCCGCGAACTGTCGAAAAAGATGGCGGACCTCGAGGCCGAGGCGCATACGCTTGCCGGAGGGCCGTTCAACCTGGGCTCGCCCAAACAGCTGCAGCAGATTCTGTTCGAACAGCTCGAGCTGCCCGTCATCCGGAAAACGCCCAAAGGTCAACCATCAACGGCGGAGGACGTCCTTGCCGAGCTCGCGCTCGACTACGACCTGCCGCGCGTCATCATCGACTATCGCAGCGTCAGCAAACTGAAAAGCACCTACACGGACAAGCTGCCGCTGCAGATCGCGGCAAGTACCGGCCGTGTTCATACCTCGTATCACCAGGCTGTCGCCGCCACAGGGCGATTGTCATCGACCGATCCGAACCTGCAGAACATCCCGATTCGCACGCCCGAAGGCCGCCGTATCCGGCAGGCTTTCATCGCACCGGACAAACAGCTGCTCATGGCCGCCGACTATTCGCAGATCGAGCTGCGGATCATGGCGCATCTTTCGGCAGACGCCGGCCTCCTCGCGGCATTCGCGAAAGAGCTGGACGTGCATCGTGCCACCGCGGCCGAGGTTTTCGAGGTGGACCTCGATGCGGTTACGGCCGATCAGCGGCGCTCGGCCAAAGCGATCAATTTCGGGCTGATGTACGGCATGTCCGCCTTCGGCCTCGGCAAGCAGCTCGGAATACCGAGAGGCCAGGCACAGGAATACGTCGACCTGTACTTCGACCGCTACCCGGGCGTAAAAAGTTACATGGACGATACGCGCGAGCAGGCGCGCGAGCAGGGATATGTCGAGACCGTGTTCGGCCGGCGCCTGTACCTCCCCGAGATTAATTCACGCAACGTCAACCGCCGGCAGTACGCGGAGCGCAGTGCAATCAATGCCCCGATGCAGGGAACGGCTGCCGACATCATCAAGCGGGCGATGATTACCGTGTATCACTGGCTCGCGGACGACCCGATCGAGGCGCGCATGATCATGCAGGTGCATGACGAGCTGGTTTTCGAGGTCGCGAAGGGCGAAGCCGACGCACTTCAGGCCAAAGTCAGGGACATCATGTGCGATGCGGCCACGCTGTCGGTACCGCTCAAAGTCGACATCGGCTTCGGCAAGAACTGGGACGAGGCGCACTAGGTTACGGGGAACAAACCCACGATTGGCCGAACCCCGTTTAGTTCCATAATGAATCGTTATTAACTCACAGCAACGAATTTCCATTCTCAGGCATCAATACAACCAAGAGGGTTCGCATCGCCACACGCGGCTGTCTTTACAAATTGGTGATCTGTATTAATGGAGGGAACAATGAGAAAAAACATCGTTGCAAGCTTTACCGCACTGTTGCTCGGCATTGTCGTAGTACCGATTGCTGCAGTTGCGGCCTTATCCAGTGAATATGTTACCCAAGAAGCGTCCGTCACTTATGACGACCTCGACATCCATAGCGTCGCGGGCGCACGCGTCCTTTACGCTCGTCTTCGTCGCGCATCCAGAGAAGTCTGCGATATGGATTCGGCGTTCAGCACGCACCGGCTTCCGGACCTTGCCGATGCGAAGCGTTGTTATAGCGAGACTTTAGACAACGCTGTTGCGACGTTCGACAGTGAGGAATTGAGGACCGTTCACGCGGGTTGACGGTTTCCCCACTTTTTCTTATTTACGGCTGTCGGAACAGGCGAGTGGCGAAGCTCTTTAGACCACGTCTATTGTAATTGGGTAACGTTTTCAGGGTGTTAGAATTTTCGTGAACTCTGACGGGACGTGAGACTCTAACTGTTTGAGTGCATTAGTCACTCGCCTGTTTACCTCCCTAAGCAGGCGTGCAACACGGCGACCCCAAGCCGGTTGCTTCTTCTTGCCCCGGAGCACGTTGTGCCCCGGGGTTTTTTTCAGGCCGCTAAAAATCTTTCCAGAACCTGCCGCGCCTCCTGTTCGCCCAGCCTCTTCAGTGCCGAGAAGAGCTGCACACTGGCACGATCGCCAAGCTCCTTCTGCACTTCCAGCAGCGCTTTTGCGGCCTGACCCCGTTTGAGCTTGTCGGCCTTTGTAAGGATCACGTGTATTGGCAAGTCGACATCCTCGGCGAACTCGATCATCTGTCGGTCATAGTCCGTCAACTGACGGCGAATATCGACGATCAGCAGCAATCCCTTTAGGCTTCGCCGCACCCTAAAATAGTCCGTCAGCAAGTCGCCCCAGTGCCGGCGAGTCTTTTCAGCCACGCGGGCGAAACCATAACCGGGCAGATCGACGAGCCGCTGCCCGTCACGCAATGCGAAAAAGTTGACGAGCTGCGTCCGCCCTGGTGTTTTGCTCGTGCGGGCGAACTGCCTGCGGTTCACGATGACGTTGATCGCGCTCGACTTGCCGGCGTTGGACCGGCCAGCGACTGCAACCTCGACACCCGTATCCTCCGGAAACTGATCCGCCGCATTGGCGCTCTTCACGAAGTGGGCTTCAGGGTACTGCGACATGGGGGTATGCCCGGGAAATTCTGTGTATAATTTGGACCACAGTCTGACGGCTTCAGGGTCACGCAGCAAGACAATCAGAACTTTGCAACCCGTTGCCCGCTCATCATCTTGCACAGATACTCGAACATTAAATTTCGCGATGGCCATGACCGTCGCAAGGAAGTAACGGTTAGGTAAACATGAATATCAGCTTTGTTCCGATCGCTTTGGTTATTGCCGGTATGCTGGCGCCGCTGCAGCTTCATGCAGAGAGCCTCGTTGACGGCTCCGTGGAGACCGGCAAGGCCAGGTCACTCACGTGTACCGCCTGTCACGGGCAGGAAGGTATCAGCATGAATCCCATGTGGCCAAGTATTGCCGGCCAGAACGCACCATACCTGCTGGCTCAGCTCGAAGCCTTCAAGAACGGGAGCCGCAGTGATCCGCTGATGAGCAGCCAGGCGATGTTGCTGTCGGCTGAGGACATGCGCAATCTGGCCGTCTATTACGAGAGCCTGCCCGCGGCGGTAATGCCGGTTGCCGATACGGAAGTCATTGCGAAGGCCGAAGCGCTGTACCGGGGCGGCAACGAGGACGCCGAGGTTGCTGCCTGCCTGGCGTGTCACGGTCCGACCGGCAGGGGCAACCCCGCTGCAAAATACCCGGCCCTGAACGGTCAGCACGCCGCGTATACGGCGAAACAATTACGCGATTATGCGTCTAATAAAAGACAGTCGGATGGCAAGACGCGCATCATGCGCGAGATTGCGGCTCGACTCACCGAGGACGATATTGCCGCCCTCGCCGCTTATGTACAGGGTCTGAAATGATGAAAAATTTATTCTGGATCAGCGCCATACTGCTGCTTTTAGGCGCTTGCAGTGCCGACGAACCCGCGGAACCCGTAGCTGACGACCAACCCGCTGCGGAGCTGCCGGCCGACGACAGCGCAGCGGCCGACACCGTTGCCGAGACCGCCGGGGATGAAGAAGCGCTCGAAGTCGTGGAGGAGTCGGCGGCGGAGCCCGAGCCCGAAGAGCAGGCTATCCTGCTGGCCCAGGCCGATGTGCCTGCAGCGGCGCGGGAGTGGAAATACAAGGAGGGCCAGCATTATGAGCGTATGATGCCGGCCCAGCCGACGGTCGGCGGTGCCGACAAGATCGAGGTTGCCGAGTTCTTCTGGTACGGCTGCCCGCACTGCTATGACTTCGAACCATACATTAATGACTGGGACGAAAAGAAGCCGGCCAACGCCCGTTTTGTTCGTATCCCGGCGATGTGGAACGGCATCCTCGTCCTGCACGCGAAGCTGTTTTACGCCGGGGAGATCCTTGCACGAAACGGCGTCATCAAGGACGGTGCCGGCTTTCACGAAGCCGTGTTCCAGGAATACCATCGGCGCGGTAACCGTCTCGCCAATGAGGGGGCGATTCAGAAGCTGTTCGAGCGTTTCGGCGTCAGCGCCGAGGACTTCGAGCGCACATGGAATTCGTTCGAGGTCAGCCAGAAATTACGTGTCGCCGAGGATCTAGCCCGGCGCTATAGCGTGGCGAATGTCCCGACCGTCGTAGTGAACGGCAAATACCGGACCGGCGGCAGCCAGGCTGGCAGCTATCCAAACCTGCTCGAGATCATTGACGAACTCGTTGCACGCGAGAGCGCGCGCTAGAAACAGTATCGATAATCTATCCGGGTA
>JAACFB010000025.1 GCA_009937615.1 Gammaproteobacteria bacterium
CCCAGGCCATTGTGGATCCGAAAATGTATGACCTCGAGCGCGTGGAGGTGCTGCGTGGACCGCAGGGCACGCTGTACGGATCGAGTTCGATGGGTGGTACGATCCGTCTGATTACTCGCCAGCCGGTTGTCGGCGAATTTCAGGGTAGCGCCGCCGCAGAAGTTTCTTCGACTGCGGGAGGCGGCACGAACTTTCGAATTAACGGCATGGTCAACGCGCCGATAGCGGATACTGCAGCGCTACGAATAGTTGCGTCTCTAACTGACAACGATGGTTACTTCGATCGCGTCAGCGATAGTACCGACGAAGTATTTGCGAAAAATGTAAACACCGAAGAAACTGTTTCTGTGCGAGCTGCTTTGCGTTGGGATATCACCGATAACGCCTATATCCAGCCGTATGTGTTTCACCAGACAACGGAAATGGATGGCAAGCCGAACTTCGACGGTCCCCTTACGGATGATAAACAGTTTGCTCCTTTCGACGCGGCAGAGCCGTTCGATGACGAATTCACGATGACCAGCTTGACGTATGGTCATGACTTTAGTGCACTGTCATTGCTTGCGACCTATTCCCAGATTGATCGTAAACTAAAGAATCTTGAGGACATCACTACCGGTGCCGACGCAATTTTTGGTGTGCCAAACCCGACGCCGGCTTTCTCGGACGAACTGGTGGATCTGGACGACGAGACAATCGAAGTTCGCCTTACATCGAGTTCGGATTCCAGCCTGCAATGGCTCGTAGGCTACTACCGAAAGGATGCTGTCGCGGACGCCGGTTATCGCATGGGCCCTGGCTGGAACCCGTTAGATATCGATGATGATGGCGAACCCGATGTATTTTTTAACGGATTGGCCAACACTCAAAAGTTGTCAGATTACACGGAGGATGCGTTTTTCGGCGAGCTGACCTATAACTTCAACGACAGTTGGGCAATTACGGCGGGCTTGCGGAGTCTCGATTACGATTTCCGATCGCGCGAAGAAAACTGGGGATTTGCGTTTAACAATGACGGAGATCGCTCCACAGCCAATGTACGGGACGCCGTAATCAGCGACAGTGGCACCAACGAAAAACTCGCGCTGACATACGCTTTTGGCGACGACAACCAGGTCTATGTTTCTGCCGCTACCGGATCACGGCCCGGAGCTATCAACCGCGTAATTCCGCGCAGTGACGACCCCGCACAGAACATCGGCTTTGCCTGCAATCAGGATCTGATTGCCTACGGCATTGACGATCCTGGTGCTTACCTTGGCGATGAGGTCACGAGTACCGAGTTTGGCTGGAAACTATTATTCAATGATTCGGTCCGGCTTAATGGCGCGGTTTATGATGTTAAGTGGGAAGATATACAGCAGCTGATTTTCACCAGCTCGGGATGTGGCAACAACTTCACCGGTAACCTCGGTGAAGCTAGCAGCACGGGTGTCGAACTTGAGCTGACCGCTGCGGTTACTGACAACCTGACGCTCAGCGCTAACCTCGGCTATATCGATGCACAGTTCGAGGAAACGTTGCAGTCGCCCGATGGTTCTGTCCAATTCGTTACGAAGGGCGACCAGTTACCTGATGTTCCTGAACTCAGTTACAACGTCGCCTTTGACTATACGATTCCTGCAAACAGTGGCGAATTCTATGTGCTGGGTAGCGTAAATTATGTGGACGAGACTCTTGAGATCCCTGGAAGTGCCGATACAGACGTTTCTGGTCCCGGGATTGACTCGACCAATGTTCGTCCGGACTACACGATAGTTGACGCGCGCATCGGTTACATCAGTGAATCAGGTTGGGAAGCTTCGATATTTGCCGACAACCTGTTTGACGAGGAAGCACTCTATGGCTTCAATGATGCGATAGCCTTTAACTTTCCCGATGTTGGCGACCCAACAGTACGTAACCGGCCCAGAACCATAGGTGTCTCATTCCAGTATAACTTTGACTGATACCGATTCAGTAGTACGAAAGTACTGCTTTATCTATCGATAAATCCAGAACGTGGATTGGAAAAGGGCGCACTTCGTGCGCCCTTTTTTTTACGGTGGAATTTTTTTGGGCGACATCGTACGTTGACCAGGAATTCATAGTAAATTGCTGGTCCTGTGACGATTAAATCGCCGGCTTTTTCGTGTTACTGAACTCGTATTGAAGGAATTTCTTAATGCTATCGGGCGAAGCTTGTACAGGTGACTGCGCTAATAGCGGGATCTCAGCGTAGCGGCGATCTGCAATGACCTTGGAGGCAACCTCAGAAAAGGCCAAACCGCCGCTTGACGGCGTTGTCATTGCGGACTTTTCCCGTGTGCTTGCCGGTCCGCTCGCGACAATGATGCTCGGCGATCTCGGTGCCGATGTCATAAAAATCGAGCGCCCGGAAGGGGGAGATGACACTCGCTGCTGGGGACCGCCGTTTACGACCGATGGCACGAGTCCTTATTTTCTCTCCGTTAATCGGAACAAGCGCAGTATCGCCATCGATCTTCGCGACGAGAAACAGCGCGCCCAGGCACGCAGCATCGCTGACTCGTCCGATGTGCTGGTCGAGAACTTTCGTGCCGGCACCATGGAGAAATATGGGTTGGACTACGCTACGCTGCGGCGCCAAAATCCAGGCCTGGTCTATTGCCGTATCAGCGGCTTTGGCAGTGAGGCCGGTCGCGACCTCCCGGGCTATGACTTCCTCATTCAGGCACTGAGCGGCTTGATGAGCATCACCGGTGAGCCTGAAGGGCCGCCGATGAAAACCGGCGTGGCGATTGTCGACGTACTGACCGGCCTGCATGCAACAATCGGTATTATCGCCGCTCTTTATGAAAGGCAGCAAACACGGCTCGGACAGATGATCGAGGTGAATCTGTTTTCGTCCGCATTGGCTTCCCTCGTCAACCAGGCATCGAGCTACCTTACGGCCGGAGTTGTCCCGACACGAATCAGCAATCAACACCCGAGCATTGTGCCCTACGATACGTTCGCGACTTCATCACAACCCATCATTATTGCAGTCGGCAATGACCGTCAGTTCCGCCGCTTGTGCAGCGCGCTCGATGCAGAAGAAATAGCCGATAACGAACTTTGGTTGACCAATTCGGACCGTGTCGAGCACAGGAAGGCACTCAAGACCGAGCTGGAACGAACATTGACGACCAGGCCGAGTGACCACTGGCTAAAGACACTCAAGGAAAACGACGTCCCGTGCGGTTCCATCAATAACGTCGCTGAAGCATTTGCGCTTGCCACGGAACTTGGTCTGAATGCTGTGCAGGACCTGGCCATGCCAAAGGGCGACACCGTTGCGAGTGTGTCGAATCCAATCAGTTTTTCACGATCCGCGGTATCTTATGACCGGGCGCCACCTGCCCTGGGTGCAGACACGGAAGAGGTATTGCAGTGGCTCCTAGAAAGAAAAAGATCGGGATGACGTTCAATTTTTTTGCACGCTCTCTCTTTGTTTCGGCACACGGATTCAATGGAAATCCTGTCAAGCTCGAATGGGCGCGTATGAGCTTTTGCAGCGCCTCATGCCGAGGCAAAGTGCTTAAGTCCGCGCCCGGCCAGAATAGCTTGTAGAATTCCTCGCAATGAAAAAACACTGCTTCGTCCTGCTTTACTCGTTGCTGTTGGCGTCATTGATCGGCTGCCAGCCACGTCCTGGAGCGGGACAGGAAGCGGCAGAGCCGCGTCTCCTTAGAGTTGTTACGTCGGGCGGCTTTGCCGCGGCCTACGATCGTCTTGCGCCGCGGTTCGAAGCGAGGCATGGAATAACGCTCGTAACGGCATACGGCTCATCATCGGGCGGGGCGGAGGATTCGATACCGGTCAGGCTGGAGCGCGGCGAGCAGTTTGACCTTGTCATGATGTCGCAATCGTCGCTGAACCGGCTGATCGAGCGCGGCGATGTCAGGCCCGACTCGCGCACAGATCTTGCGCGATCGCTGATCGGTATGGCCGTTCGCGCGGGCGACGTCGTTCCGGATATCAGTACCCCCGAGTTATTCATTCAAACTGTTATCGGTTCCGAATCAATTGGTTATTCTGCAAGCGCGAGCGGCACCTACCTGTCGACCGAGCTTTTCCCAAAGCTCGGTTTATGGGAGCAGCTGGAGCCGAAAAGCAAGCGGATACTCAGTGAGCGTGTCGCAACAGTCGTTGCGAGAGGCGACGTCGAGATCGGCTTTCAGCAGGTCAGCGAGATACTGCCGATTGAGGGCGCGATTTACGTTGGCCCGATTCCGTCCGAATATCAGAAGGCAACGACGTTTGCGGCCGGAGTAACGACGCGTGCGGAAAACGACAAGGATGCGCAGCTATTAATCGACTATCTGTCATCGCCCGAAGTTGCCGCCGTGATTTCCGGGACCGGGCTCGAGCCCGTGGTTCTCGAACGTTGAACCGTCAACCGGTTGCAGGGGTCGCGGGCATTGCCAGCGTTATTGCACTGATCCTGGCGACGCTTTTTGTTCCGGCAGCGATCGCAGCCGACGACTACCCGGCAAGGCCGGTTACGTTTGTCGTGGGCTTCGGCGTTGGCGGCAGCGCGGATCGAATGACGCGCACGATGTCCACGTTTATCGCTGATGCTCTCGGGCAGCCGGTTCAGGTCATCAATCGCCGCGGTGCGGGGACGCTGCTGGCAGCCAACTATGTGCTGCAGCAGCCGCATGATGGCTATACCGTGTTTGCGTCGGGATTCTCTCCGTATCTGTCGAACACGATTCTCGAAGGTAACGCCGAATACACGATCGACGACTTCGCGTACCTGAATTTTCAGTGGTTCGACGAGGACCTGATCGCCCTTACCAGGGATAGTGAGTACACGAGCCTGCCCCAGTTGCTTGAGGACATCCGTGACAATCCCAAGACCGTCCGGGCGGCTGTCGTCAGGGGCTCGGGCGGGCATCTGATGGCGAAGCTGCTGCTCGCGCTCAGCAATATCCCCCAGGAAAATCTCAATCTCGTGACCTATAACGGAGGCGGCCTTGCGCGCGCAGCGGTCGCAGGCGGGGTCGTGGATTTTATCGTTATCAGTGCGGCAGGAACCGAGGGTATACGCGAGTATATACGGCCGCTGGCAATCGTGAGTCACGAACGGAGTCCGGACTGGGATGCGCCAACCCTGAACGAGGCGATGGCAACCACAGGTATTCGGGTGCCTGTGCTACCGGGATCCATTCGGGGCTATGGCACCAGCGCAGAATTTCGGCGGCTCTATCCCGAGCGGTTCGACAAACTGGCGGGCGCCTTAAAAACGGCTTTGGAAAATACCCAGTTAATTGAACTGCTGGACGCGGCATCAATTGGCAGGCGCTGGACAGGCCCGGAGCAATCAGAGCGCATGATGCGCGAGACCTTTGCTATTTTCAGAGACTATTCGTACCTCTTGAGGGAGTAATCTCGGCATGGCGCGGCAGTACACTCCAATCAGCAAACAGCGCATAGCCGACCTGGTCGTGCTGCTGCTCTTGACATCCCTGGTAGCGATCTATTGCGTCGACGCGATCAACGCGTCGACGGATATTCTGAACCTCATCCTTGTTTTGCCCGTCACCCTCATCGTGTTGGTTCTGTGCCTCGTTCAGTTTGTCTCGGCGGTCGCCAATATTCGTGTCGCGACTGAAGATAGGGAGCGGTTTGTAGACGTCGTTCCGGTGGCCGGGCTGTTCGCAGCCTACGTACTCTCGCTGCCCTGGCTCGGCTTCGATATTGGCACGTGCCTGTTCCTTGGCGCCTTTCTCTGGCTACACGGTGAGCGCCGATGGCCCTGGTTGTTTGGCTACTCGATGAGCTTCGCGTTCGTTCTCTCGATCTTCTTTTCGAAAATGTTGCCGTATTCCATGCCCATGCTGATCCTGCCGGTGGCAGCAGGATAGGCAGGTGATAGAGACCGCATCACTACTGGCGGCTGTCGAGATACTCTTCTCAAGCGCGTCACCGTGGTTGATCGTCATTCCCGGCATCGTGATCGGACTGGTTTTTGGCGCCGTCCCGGGGCTGCAGATATCGACGGCCATGGCGATCTTTCTGCCGATGACGCTGTACATGGATTTCATGCAGGCGATGCTGTTCCTTACGGCGATATTCACCGGTGGCGGTTTCGGCGGCAGCATCCCGGCGATCCTCATGAACATACCCGGAACGTCATCGGCGATCGCGACCGCATTTGATGGTTACCCGATGTCGCGGCAGGGGCAGCACAACGTCGCTCTGGGGCTGGCTCTCGGTTCATCATGCATCGGCGTGATCGTCGGATACACGATTCTCTTTGTTCTTATCAGCCCTATCTCGGAGCTCGTGCTGAAGATCGGACCCGCCGAGATGACCGTCGTGATTCTGTGGGGCATTACGCTCATCGGCAGTTTGAGCAGCGGCAGCCTTCTCAAGGGTGTCATCTCGGGACTCGTGGGCCTGTTGATCGGAACGATAGGCTACAGCGAGGCCGGGGTTACCCGCGGCACGTTCGGAAGCACTTATCTGCTCGACGGTGTCGCGGTCATACCGGCCATGATCGGTATGTTCGCTGCCTCGGAACTGTTCCGCCTGGTCAAGACGGAGTACCTGATCGAGGACAGCGCCGCACGCAACGTGAGCGTCCGTCTGATTCTTAAGGGTTTTCGCCGGGCGCTGGCTCATCCTTGGATCGTTCTGAGGGGCAGCCTGATCGGTGTATTCGTCGGCGCGGTGCCGGGGGTCGGGTCCTCGGTGGCTAATCTGCTGTCGTACATGGCGACCAAACGGAGTTCTCCGGCCCCCGAATCTTTCGGCAAAGGGAATCCCGAGGGCGTCATCGCGTCGGAGGCGGCGAACAGCACCTCGGAAGCAGGTTCCCTGGCCACGTTGCTGGCACTCGGGATCCCGGGTGGCGGGGCAACGGCTGTGATGCTGGCAGCCTTCGCAATGCACAACATAACCGGCGGTCCGCAGTTCATCCGCGAAGAGACGGATGTCGTCTATGCGATCATCATCGCCAATTTCGGCCAGGCTGTCCTGCTGATCGGACTCGGCCTGGTTTTGATTCCGGTGTTGGCGAACGTGATCAAAGTACCCATGAACTACCTGGTCCCGTCGGTGCTTGCGATCGCGGTCTTCGGGGCATTCGGTTTAACCGGCGATCTGAGCGGCCCGGTAACGGTCCTGGTTTTCTCGGTTCTGGGCTGGCTTTTTAAACGCTACGGCTACTCGGTGCCTGCAGCGGTTATCGGCATCCTGCTTGGCGGTATGGCGGAAGACTCCGTGATCTATTCCTACCAGATCAGCGGCGGCCAATGGAGCTACCTGTTGGAGCGCCCGATGGCGCTGGCAATTCTCGCGCTGTTGGTTGCGTCATTATTTGGTACCCGGCTGGTCGATATTCTCAAGCGTCGAGTTGCCGCTTGATTATCGAGATCGGCGTACCGCTGTTAATGGCGATAGCCGTCGCGGCATTTTTGACCGGTCTGCTGCACGGTACGACCGGCATGGCCGGCGGCGTCGTGATGGCTGCTATTCTCGCCCACGTGATCGGCATCAAGTCCGCCGTGCCGGTGATGACCGTTGCGCTTATCCTAAGCCACCTGAGTCGCGCGCTGATGTACGTGCGCGAGACCGACTGGTCGGTTGCCGGGCGCGTTCTGTTTTTCGGCAGCCCGACCATCGTGGTGGGCGCCGTCATATTCGGCAAGATAAGCCCGACCATGGTCGCAATCATATTTGCCGCTTTTCTGACCGCCTCGTTTCCAGTCAAGCACTGGGCTCGGCGACATGAGATACGGACCGGTCCGAAGACACTGGCCGTTGCGAGCTCTGTATGGGGCATGCTGGCCGGAAACGTCATCGGGCCTGGTTTTTTTCTTGCGCCGTTCCTTCTCGGCACGGGCATGAACCGGTTGACGTTTGTGGGGACGCTGGCCACAGTGACGCTGATAATGAATGTGCTCAAGATGTCGGTCTTCGGTATTACGAACCTGATTAGCTGGGAGCTGTTTTTCCTCGGCGCGGCAATCGGATTGATTACAATCCCGGGCAACTGGCTGGGGCGTTCGGTGCTGAAGGGAATGCAGGACAGCGATCACCGATTCATCATTGATGTTTTGACACTCATGATGATCATTAACTTCATCTACCTCGCAGTGCGATGAGTAAAAAAAGCGTAGTAATCTTAGGAAGCGGAAATGCCGCACTGTGCGCGGGAATTGCCGCGCTCGAGGCCGGAGCAAACACAACGATTCTCGAGAAGGCGCATGCCGCGGAGGCGGGCGGTAACAGCCGCTATACCGCCGGGGCGATGCGGTTCGCCTATTCGTCGCGTGACGAGATCTTGGCACTGCTTCGGGACCCGTCGGATTCTCGACTGCAAGACACAGAGTTCGGTGCCTATCCCAAAGAAAAATTCACGGCCGATATGCTGCATTTCAACGAGGGACGCTCGCTGAGCGATCTGCAGCACCGGCTGATCGACAAAAGCTACGAAACAATGGTCTGGCTGACCACTCACAATATTCGTTTCGACCCCATTTACTCGAGGCAGACGTTCGAGAAGAACGGTAAATACGTTTTCTGGGGCGGACTCACGCTTGAATCGAAGGGAGAGGGAGTCGGCCTGATCGATGCCGAGATGCAGGAGTTTGATCGACTGGGCGGACACATTCGATACCAGGCCGACTGCAGGGCTCTGCTTGTTGAAAACGGAGCTGTCGTCGGCGTTCAGTTTGAGACACCGGCGGGCAGCGAAGCTCTGGGCTGCGATTCGGTAGTGCTTGCCTGTGGAGGATTTGAGGCAAGCACGGAGCTGCGTCGCAGGATGCTGGGCGAACGCTGGGCGAGGGCGATGGTTCGCGGCACGCCACACAACACGGGCGCCGGGCTGACGATGGCGCAAAAGGCTGGTGCACAACTGTTCGGAAAACTGGATGGCTGCCATGCCGTTCCGATGGACCGCCATATGCCGAACTATGGTAATCAGGCGATACCGTTTATCGAGCGCAAGAATTATCGAAAGATTTGTTATTTCCTCGGCGTGATGTTGAACGCTGACGGCCGGCGATTCGTCGACGAGGGCCAGAACTTTCGAAATTACACCTACGCCCAGTTCGGTCGAGCAATCCTGGAGCAGCCCGGCAGTTTTGCATGGCAGGTATTCGATCAAAAAGTAGCGTCGTTGTTGTACGACGAGTACCGGTTCCGGTTTGCGAGCTCGGTCGAGGCGGGCACGTTGGAGGAACTCGTTCACCTGCTGGACGGGGTCGACGGAGCGAGCGCGCTGAAAACGATGCAGGAATTCAACGAGGCGGTCGATGAGACCCTGGCGTTCGATCCGAGTTCGCTCGATGGCAGGCGCACGCAAGGTCTTGCGATTGACAAGACCAATTGGGCCAACAGGCTCGACACGCCACCGTTTCGGGCTTACCCGGTGATCTGCGGCATCACGTTCACGTACGCCGGCGTCAAGATCGACCTGTCGGCGGCAGTCCTCGATCAGTCCGGCGCGCCGATTCCGGGGCTCTATGCGTGTGGGGAGATGGTGGGCGGAATTTTCTTCGACGGGTATCCGGGCGGCTCCGGGTTGACCTCAGGAGCTGTCTTCGGCCGACTCGCCGGTCAGTCGGCCGCAGAAAGATAAAATACATTAAAAAAAGTTATTAAATTATTGATATTAATATAAAAAAAATATCAAAATTTAGTCTGACAAGGCGAACACCATGAGCATGCTGTTACCGTGCTGGATCTTGAGTTCGGGATACAGCTGCGCCAGATGCCGGGTGCCTGCCGATCCACCGCCAACGCCCACGGCGATATATTGCTTGCCGTCAACCGCATAGCTGATCGGATATCCGGTGACCGGAGATCCGAGCGGAATACTCCACACGACCGCTCCGCTCGTGGCGTCGAGTGCCATGAAGTAGCGGTGCAGATCGCCGACGAACACGAGACCACCGCCCGTCGTCAGCACGGAACCCAGCGCGGCCCTTTGATCGTAGTTCCAGAGAATCTCCCCGGTCGTCGCCGAGATAGCCGCCAGGCGGCCTACCTGTCCGTTAGAGTCCTGCATATGAAGTAGCTTGCTGTAATTAACGCCTGAAACGTTGGTCTCCAGTGATACGACTTCATAATTCGTGCATTCATTACTGACCGGGCTGTATAGAACCTGTGTTTTTGGACTATAGGCATCGGTCTGGAACAATTTTCCGCCGCGCATTCCCGGGCAGACCACTCGCTGGTCGCCTATTTGCTCAGGGATGAGCGATTCATTCATCCTGATCGCGCCGGTCTCCGGATCGATGTGGTCATAAAGGTTCTGGAAGGGAACAAGCTGCTTGTGCCACAGGTACTCGCCTGTCTGGCGATCGAAAGCCCACTGGATTCCCGGCTTGCCGAGCACGAACACGACTTTTCGCACCACGCCATCGACCTCGACGTCAGCCAATATGGGATTGTCCTGGTGGTCCATATCGAAATTGTCGCGCGGCTGCATCTGGAAGAACCACTTGATGTCACCGGTATTGGCGTCCAGAGCCAGGATAGAATTTGAATACAGCAGATCGCCACCGTCCGTTGTTCCCTTGAGAATCTCGGGATAGGGATAAGGGCTCGCGGTCGTCCAGTACACGGTCTCAAGCTCGGGATCGTAGCTGCCGGTCAGCCAGAACGAGGCCTTCCGGCGCATCTCGTGCGGTACCCGTCCCCAGGTTGCATTGTGTTCCACCGGGTCATCGGGTCCGGCGACAGACTCGCGCCGCCACAGAATTTCTCCGGTTTCGGCATCATGGGCCATCAGTGCGCAGGCGCGCGGGGTGCCGGTGCCACAGGTCTGTCCGGCAAAGACTTTGCCCGCGGCGGCGATCGGAGCGGATGAGTAGTTCACCCGGTCGTCCGGGTTGCCGGTTCGAATCTCCCAGGCGCGCTCCCCGGTCTTTGCGTCGAGGGCAACGAGGAACGCGTCGTCCGTGGTCAGAAAGATCCTGTCTTCGTACAGCGCGAGTCCGCGGGTCGTCGCGTTCTGCATGCCCGGGGGCAGCCGGCGCTTGTACTCCCAGATCAGCTCGCCATCGGTGGCGTCGAGCGCCTGTACTTTGCCGTTGGTATGGGGAAGGAACATGATGCCGTCGTAGACCAGCGGTTCCTGCTCTGACTCACCGCTCTCCATGTTCCATGCCCAGGCCAGCCGGAGTTTATGGGCATTTTCAGGCGTCAACTGATCGAGGGAACTGTAGCCGTTAGCAGAGTGATTGCCACGCCAGCGCAGCCAATCGGCGGCATCGGGATTGTTCAAAGCATCGTCCGATAGCGGCACAAAGTCATTCAATTGCGCATGCAGTAGCTGAGATCCAAAGAGCAGCACTGCGGCCGTGATGAATTGAGATTTCTGTATGGACATAGTGGTTTCCTGGGTATGGAGCAGTGAGCCCCGATGTTCGCGGCTGAGCGTCAAGGCGTCGCCGTTTCTTCCTGGCCGAAATGCTCTGCCAGGTAGCGTACTACCGTGTCGATTTCGTACTCTTCGAGTGGCGCACCCTGGTTAATCATCGTTGTAATGACGTAGCGCCACTGGTCCGGCGTCTTGCGTGCGCTCGTTATCGGTAACAGGTCGTGACACTGCGAGCAGACATATTCGACGGTATCCCGGCCTTCGCCGTCCGGCAACGCATCCTGCGCATGGCCGATGCCCGCGGCAACCAGGCACAGATTCAGCGCTATGAGTAGTCGGGGTATCATTGGCCCGGCCAGTCCGGCTCGACCATCAGATGTACGCTGTTCGATGCGCCGCCCTCCGGCGGCGGATTAAACGCGTGTATCTCTATTGTCCGGTACCCGACGATCCCCGTGCGCTGGGCCGGGCCGGGCGCACGGTACGGATCCGGACGAGGGCTGGCCATCAATTCGGCGGGAAGCTCGATTTCTATTCGGCGTGGATTGATGAAATCGGTTGTTACGGAAATTCCGTCGACGCGCACGAGCGTCGTCATCTGGAAACCACTGCCCTCGATCACAACGCGGCTGCCCGGATGGCCGGCCACGACAGCGGCCGGTGTGATCGAGCTGATCACGGGAGCGAACGTGGAGCCCGCGATGGAGCGAGGCGGTTTCGTAAACGTAAAGTACTCGGGATGATAGCCGAGTTCGACCCAGCGCCCGTCCTTCATCACCCTGGCTATCTTTTGTGTATTGGCGATATCGACGAGCGGATCGGCATCCAGTACCACGAGGTCCGCACGTTTGCCTGGCTCAATGGATCCGATCAGTGCAGGGCCACGTTTTCCACCGCGGCCTTCGAGTAATTCAGCGGACGAACGGGTAGCCGACTGCAAAGCCTGCATGGGACTCAGGCCGGCTTCCACGAGCATCTGCATTTCCTGGTGGAGGCCGAGACCCGGCATCGCGCCCGAGACGGTATCGGTGCCCGCCTGAATTTTTCCCCCTGCAGCAACAAACCTCCGGATGAACTCGCGTACGTTTCGATACCCTTCTCTAAATTCAGCCTGGTCATCGGCTGGCAGGTATGCGACGTAGGGTACGTTTTCAAAACGCCGTGAAAAATTCTTGATCTGACGGTGCTTGGCAAGCAGGCTCCTGGCAATATTCCCGGGAAAATAGACCAGGTCCGGATTGCTGAGAAGCCGGTAATCATCAAGCTCCCGCCGGTCCGCATCCCTGCTCATTCCTCCCCACTCATAGACCAGTGTCGGGTTTATGTAGGCGCCGCTCGCAACCGCATCGTCGATGATCTCGTCGAGCCTGTCCCAGTCGCCGGTCATGAAGGTTGCCCATGTCAAGTGCTCACCAGCCTGGAACGCTTCAAGTTCGCTCTCCGACATGGCCGCCTGGGTGAATCCCCAGACGTGTTCGATGACGTCATGGCCGGCAGCGATGCTATCCACCGCGTTTTCCGTGTGGCCGAAAACCATGAAGCCGGCTTTGTGAACCTCCTCAGCGGCCAGCGCATAGGCCCTGGACGATGCGGGGTTGAAGGTCGGAAAATGCGCGATGTCCGGTTGCCTCGCAAGCCACTCCTTTATGATCTGCCGAATTTCAGCAGCTGAATCGTCATTGCCAAAGGGCGGCCGTTTTGCGGAATGGAACAACCGCGGTAGAGAGTGAGATGAGTGACTTTTGTTCCGCTTGCCGTTATCCAGGTCATCGAGCGCGACGACTGAGGTCACTCCGTGGTTGATAAACAGCTCGCCCATCCAATCAAGCCAGTGCACATGCGAATCAATGAGTCCCGGTATGATGTACTGGCCGCTGAGATCCTGTACTTCTGCATCTTCGGGTAACGGGTCCTCGGGTGAGAGAAGCTCTCGAATCGTGTCCCCCTGTATAACGAGGGCGTATCCGGGGAGGGCCGTGCCAGAGACGCCATCGATGATGGTCGCACCCGTAATGACCCGGGCTTGTTCGGAATCGGCAGCGCCGGCATGGATGCCGGCAGTGAGCAACGCCAGCCCAAGGGTAGCGACCCACGTAGCGTCAGAGCGGCACAGTGGACGCCTCATAGTCTCTCCTGATCGTTTGGTGTCTCGGGATATTAACGGCTGGCCAGTCGATTGGAAGTATAATTACTGATGCAAGTTGTATGGCCGGTCAGGTGGCTCCTGCAGGTCGCCGAAACTCGCTTGGCTTAGCGAGGAAATTAGATAAGGAAAGTTATTTAAGTGTCTGATAAAGAAAAAAATATATCGGTATTGTTTGTCTGCATGGGCAATATCTGCCGTTCACCAACCGCTGAAGGGGTGTTTCGCCACTACGTCACCGAGGCCGGGCTTGCGCATCGGGTGGACATCGATTCTGCAGGCACGCACGCGTATCACGTTGGGGCGCCTCCGGATCGACGCGCGCTGGCCGCGGCCGCGCGGCGCGGCTTCGCGATGGACGAAATCCGGGCACGCCACATAAGCCCGGACGACTTCGCCCGCTTCGATCTCATTCTGGCCATGGATCTCGATAATCTCGCTTTGCTCAGGGAACAGTCCGAGCCCGAGCATCACGAAAAAATCTGCCTGTTCCTCGAGTACGCCTCAGCCCGGCAAACGGAAGTCCCTGATCCGTACTACGGAGGGGCGACGGGATTTGAACGCGTCCTCGATCTGGTCGAGGACGCGTCACGAGGCTTGCTCGAAAAGCTTCGCAGTTCGGGTGCCTAGGTCACGACCGCCCTAAAGCAAAAGCTTTACCCCGAGTCTGAGTCCTGCGCCCGTTAAGGCGCGTCAGCCGGCTTCGTGTCTTTGACGGGCTTTTCGGCGGGCGCTGCCACAGGGGCATCCCAAGGTAGCAGTCGTCCCTCCGGCTTGGGCACAGGTTTTGGTTCGGCCTGCGTTGCGCTGCCTTCAGGCGTCGCCTTGGGTGCTGGCTTTGGCTCGGCGGCGGGTTTCGCCGCGGTATCGGGCGAGGCCGCGGGTTTCGACGCTGGCTGCTTTGCGCGTTCAGAACTAACCTTGGGCTGTGCCGCACCGGCCTCGGGCGTCGCCTTGGGTGCTGGCTTTGGCTCGGCGGCGGGTTTCGCCGCGGTATCGGACGAGGCTGCGGGTTTCGACTCCGGCTGCTTCGCTCCCTCTGATGTCACATTTCGCGGCGGCGTCGATTCCGGCGCAGTTTTTGCAACGGCATCGGAGCTAGCCGTCGGCCGTGGCTCTGGTTTCGGATCGGGGCGGTCTGTCGTCGAATGCGATGCCGGCTTCGACTCAGGCCTTGCGACCCGCGCAGGCTCGGCCGCGGCTTTAGCTTCAGTCGTCGAGGCGGGTCTGCTTGCGCGCGCCGGCTCACCTGCGGGTTCTGGTTTGGGACCCGATCGGGTGCTGGCCACCGAACCGGTATCGACGTCGGTCTTTGCTTTCGGCTTCGATCCAGTTCCCTGGCTCGTCTCGTTCTGCGCCTGCGGCTCTGCAGCACGCTCGGCATCGGTTCGCGCACGTGGCGGTCGAGCCTGTTCTTCGTCGGGCTTGATGTCGGTCTGCGACTGCTGTGGTTGTTCCGTGGTCTGCTCTTGCCGATCATCACTGCGCCGCCGCCGTCGGCCGCCTCGGCTTCGGCGGCTTCGCGCTGGCTTCTTTTTGCCCGCTGCCTTCGATTCGTCGCGCTGTTCAGCTGACGGGTCCAGTTGTTTCTGCTGTCCGTCCTCCTGCTGTTGTGCCGTTTTTGCCCGCGCCTTTTTCTTGGTGCCGGTCTTCTTGGAGGCACTCCGCTTTGTGTCACGCCCGGCGCGCTTTCCGTCAGTTTTCTGCCGGTCGTCACTTCGACTGCGGCTTCGCTGTTGCTGGCCGCGCGACCGGCCGTCTTTGCCGGCCGCTTTACGGCGTCCCTTGACCGGCTTCTTCTTTTCCTGATCGCCCGTGAACAATGCGGCCAGGCTTGCCCAGAAACCTTTGCCCGGCTTCTTTGGCTTGGGTGCCTGTTTGGAAGGCTTCATCACCGAGATAGCGGCAGGTTCAATCGCTTTGCGCTCGAGAATGGCCTGCGGGGATTCCGGCTCCATATCGGCACTGCTCAATTCGTAGCTTGCGCCAGCATTCTCCGGAAGCTCGGTCTGGTCGTCGCGCACACGACGCACGTCGTAATGCGGTGTCTCGAGCGCCGGGTTGGCGACCAAAACTACCTGCATTTCGTTTCGTGACTCGAGGCTCTGTACCCAGTCACGCTTTTCATTCAGCAGGTACGTCGCGACCTCGACCGGCAATTGCGCGATAACTTTCGCTGTGCGCTCCTTACGCGCTTCCTCGCCGATAATGCGCAAGATAGCGAGGGCCAGCGACTCCACGCTGCGGATCGTGCCGATCCCTGAGCACCGTGGGCAGGTCAAGTAGCTTGACTCGCCAAGAGACGGACGCAGCCGTTGACGCGACATCTCCAACAGCCCGAAACGCGAAATCTTGCCAATCTGAACACGCGCACGGTCCTGGCGGGCCGCTTCTCTCAGTCGGTTCTCGACATCGCGCTGGTGCTTCTGTGGGCCCATGTCAATAAAGTCGATAACGATCAGGCCACCCAGGTCACGAATTCGCAATTGCCGTGCAATTTCCTCGGCGGCTTCGAGGTTGGTATTGAGTGCCGTTGCCTCGATATCGCCGCCCTTGGTTGCGCGGGCCGAATTGATGTCGATCGATACCAGCGCTTCAGTGTGATCGATGACGATGCTGCCGCCGGAAGGCAGCGTGACCGAATGCGTGAACGCCGATTCGATCTGGCTTTCGATCTGGAAGCGCGTAAAAAGAGGTACAGGATCGTTGTAGTGTTTCAGCTTCTTCAGGTTGTGCGGCATGACCTGTTCGACGAACTCCAGCGCTTCTTTATATGTCTGTTCGTCGTCAATCAGGATTTCGCCGATGTCATTGGACAGATAGTCACGCAGTGCGCGCACGACCGAGTTGCTCTCCCGATAAATCAGGAAGGGTGACGAGCGCTCCAGTACCACATTCAGAATAGCGGTCCAGATCGTCAGCAGATTCTCGAGATCCCAGGCGAGTTCTTCGGCGCTGCGATCGATACCCGCAGTGCGCAGTATCACACTCATGCCATCAGGTACTGCGATCTCGTTGAGCGATTCCCGTGCAAGGTCGCGATCCGAGCCGACGATGCGTCGTGAGACACCGCCTGAGCGGGGCTTATTCGGCTTGAGGACGATAAATCGTCCTGCCAGGCTGACAAAAGTCGTTAACGCAGCGCCTTTGTTGCCACGTTCTTCCTTGTCAATCTGGACGACAATATCCTGGCCTTCCTTGAGGACTTCCTTGATATTGGGTTTGCCGGACTCGACCGGCTTGATGAAGTACTCGCTGGAAATCTCCTTAAGCGGAAGAAATCCGTGGCGATCTGCGCCGAAATCGACGAACGCGGCTTCGAGGCTGGGCTCGATGCGCGTGATCTTTCCTTTGTAAATATTGGCTTTTTTTCGTTCGCCTGCGGGTAATTCGATATTGAGGTCAAAGAGGCGTTGGCCGTCGACCATTGCCATACGCAACTCTTCTTGCTGAGTCGCATTGATTAACATTCTTTTCATGATGCCCTACTTGATATGTGAAGGAGGGCAGCGAAACGGACCGTGTCGCCGGGAGCAGAGTACAGGGAGCCTCACGCAGGAATAAACTGCGCGCCAATGCGTCGCACGTGAGGCGGATTAACTTGTAGTTGGGCTGATGTCCTAAGATCAGGCCCTGAAAAAAATCTAGCATTATTTCCCTGCGGCCCTGCCGCTTTGGCGCTCGCTGCTGTCCGTGCTCGCTGCCATCTGAGTCGGCTCCGCACAGCGAAGCCAAAAAGTAACTAGTATTACTGCCTATAATGGTGCGGCGAGGCCAGAGATGCACGCCGCCTGAAAATCTGCGCGCACATCGGATTATTGTCTCCGGGGCGACGCAGGCCGCTAATATAACACACACTTTGTTCCGAGCAAGTTATTGATCATGCAGCAAAAGTCACCAGAGATTGCCGCTAACGCGATGACACGCGTGCGTAAAGTTCAAATCGATGCCGAGGGGGCCGGGCAGCGGATCGATAATCTGCTGCGTCGTGAACTGCCCGGTGTCCCCAAGGGAAGGCTGTATCGCTTGTTGAGGCGTGGAGAGGTGCGCGTGAACGGTGGCCGGGTTCGCGCCGAATACCGCTTGCAGTCAGGCGACGAAGTCCGTATCCCGCCCGTGCGGGTTCGGGCCCGACCCGAAGAGCCACGCGCTGGCCTTGCCGGCACGCTGGTTGAACGGGTCCTTTATGAAGACAAGCGCCTGCTCGTACTGGATAAACCGTCCGGCATGGCGGTGCACGGGGGCAGCGGCATCAGCCACGGCGTGATCGAATTGTTGCGCCATGCCCGCCCGGAGCTCAAGGATTTGTCGCTGGTGCACCGACTCGACCGGGAGACATCCGGTTGCCTGGTGCTGGCGAAGCGGCGCAGCGCGCTCCGCGAGCTGCACGCCCGGTTTCGCGAGGGGCTGGTCGAAAAAAATTATCTCGGGCTGGCCGTTGGAGACTGGCAGTTCGGCGATCAACTGATTGATAAACCGCTCCTTGTGCAAAATCGCAAAGGCGGCGAACGCCATGTCATCGTAAGTCCCGAAGGCAAGCCGGCACAGACCCGGGTGGCTTTATCGCGAACATTCGGAAAATACAGCCTGCTGCAGTGCCGGCCTCAGACGGGCCGAACGCACCAGATCCGGGTGCATCTGCAAAGTGTCGGCCATCCGCTCGTCGGAGACGAGCGCTACGGCGATGCCGAGGAAAACAAACGCGCCAGGAAATTCGGTCTGACCCGATTGTTCCTGCATGCACAGTCCATCGCGTTTCCGGATGACAGCGGCAACGAGCTGCACTTCACGGCACCGCTTGCCGAGGACCTCGAGCATTTCCTGAGCGTGGGGATTGTTGCGATGCGGAATTACGGCGACAAGTAGCCGAGCTGCAGCAGGCGATCCGCCAGCCAGATCATCGGCAATCCGATCAGCGCAGTGGGGTCATTGGTCGTGACGGACTCGAAAAGAACGAAACCGGCGCCTTCGAGCTTGAAGCTCCCGGCGCAATCGTAGGGTTCATCGTGGCGAACATATGACTCGGCGAGCCGCCGGTCGAATTGGCGGAATCGAACCGTGGTCTTGTCGATATGTTCGTAGCGCGTGCGCGCGATCGGATCGAGCAGGCATACCGCGGTCAGGAACGTGACCGATTTTCCGGATGCGGCGAGCAGTTGTTCGACAGCTTTCTGGTGTTCGCCGGGTTTGCCGAGGACCCTGCCCTCGAGTACGGCGAGCTGGTCGGCGCCAATAATCAACGAATCCCGGGCGTTCTTGGATACGATCTCGGCTTTCTCGCGCGCAAGATGGCGCACCAGTGCCTCAGGTTCGAGATTCAGGGAATTTCTTTCATCGATATCGGGCGACACGGTCTCGTACTCGTCGAGGAATCGATCGAGCAGGCCACGCCGGTATTGCGATGACGATGCCAGGATGATGGCCGGGGCCGAAGGATTTTGCATAAAATCAAATGCTTGGGATTGAAACGCCGGATTTTACCCGCTTTGCAGCACGGCGCCGATCTTTTCGTCGCGGTTCGCTTTGACAGTTGCTTGCAGGCTCCTTATCATGCGCGCGCCATGGTCAATCCACTGCGAGATCGCCGCACACCGCAGGATTTCGCGGCGAGTGGTCAAGTTATTGAAATAACTGAGAAACTCAGCGGTTTTCCGCGGCTTGCGGAGATTGTAGAGGCAGATCTTCTTGCGCTAAACCCTGATAGACTGCCGCACGACAGGATCGAGTCTCAGGTTACCTGCCGGCTCGGCTTCGGCTTTGCCGACGCGCAGCGCAGGCACCCAAAGCTCGAAGGGCATGTCGAGGTGACGGTTGACGCGGTTTGTCAGCGCTGCCTGGAGGTATTTCGTCTGCCGGTGGCAGCCGATTTACACGTTGTGTTTGGGGAAGATCAGTCAGGTTTCGCCGGCGACGATGGCTACGAGATTTGGGAACTCGATGAAGAAACGATGCGGCCACTCGACGTCGTCGAAGAGGCGCTGATAATGGCGCTGCCGTTTGTAGCGATGCACCCTGATGGGGCGGACTGTGCGGGCCGGATGACCGATGAGGCCGGGCCGCGTGAGACAAAAAGACCATTCGCGGATCTGAAATCGCGGATGGTGAATGACAACTAGGTGATCGGCCCGGACGGGTTGGTCAGGTATCGATTTCAAAAGTGGCCCTGCGGAGCCACTGTATACTGGAGAGTATTATGGCTGTTCAAAAAAGTCGCAGGACCCCTTCGACGCGTGGCATGCGGCGTTCGCACGATAAGCTGACTAAACCGGCCGTGTCGGTCGACCCGACATCGGGAGAGACCCACCTGCGGCATCGCGTGTCACCTGATGGCTTTTATCGGGGCAAGCAGGTCATCGTGCAGCCCGAAACAAACGATGAAGACGACGAGTAACTAGACCGCGCTAGCGGGTTGTTCGGCGTAACGACCTGAAGCCCTGTGGCGGTAAACTCGATCATTTCCCTTGACGCGATGAGCGGCGATCTCGGTGCCGAGGTCGTCGTTCGCGCGGCGGATGCCGCGTTAAGAAAACACACTTCGCTCGAGTTGGTTTTGGTCGGCGATCGGGACGAGCTGCAGGCGCATATTACGCGCATTGTCGGTGAAGAGTCCCGGCTCTCGGTCGTCCACGCCAGTGAAGTCGTTGCGATGTCAGAGTCGCCCGTCGATGCGTTGCGTAAGAAAAAAGATTCGTCGATGCGGGTCGCTATCGACCTCGTCAAGGAAGGCAAGGCACAGGCTTGCGTTTCGGCTGGCAATACCGGCGCGCTCATGGCCACGGCCAAGTATGTGCTTAAGATGCTGCCGGGCGTCGACCGACCCGCAATCATTACCGAATTGCCGGCAAAAGGCGGTTCCCTGCACATGCTCGACCTCGGTGCAAACACGCTGTGTACCGCGGAGCACCTGTTTCAGTTTGCGGTCATGGGTTCCATCGTGACGACCGACATAACGGGAATCGAAGATCCGCGAATCGCGTTGCTCAATATCGGCGCCGAGGACACCAAAGGTCATGATACGGTCAAGGAAGCGGCCGCCATGCTGAACAACAGTGCACTGAATTACGTTGGCTTTATCGAAGGCAGTGAGCTGTTCAGCGGCAAGGCGGACGTGGTGGTGACCGACGGTTTTACGGGTAACGTTGCGCTCAAGACAATGGAGGGTACGGTCGGCCTGGCCGCTCACTACCTGAAACGGGCGTTCACCCGGAATCTCGTCACCAAGCTGCAGGCGTTTTTGGCGCGACCGGTGCTTTCCAGTCTCGCCGTGCAAATGGACCCCCGCAACTACAATGGTGCGTCTCTCGTCGGGCTCAATGGTATCGTTATCAAGAGTCACGGCAGTGCTGATTCCCATGCCTTTCTGCACGCGATCGATACTGCTATCGTCGAAGTGCGAAACCAGGTGCCGCAGCAGATCGGCAGGCTTCTTGAGCAGGTCGCAGCATGATGTATTCGAGAATCGCAGGAACCGGTCGATACCTTCCAGAGAAGGTATTGACGAACTTTGATCTCGAGAAAATCGTCGATACGACCGACGAATGGATACGCACCCGTACAGGCGTCGAGCGACGCCATTGTGTTCGCGAAGATGAGACCACGTCGGACATGTGCGTCGAGGCCGCGAAACGGGCAATTCAAAAAGCGGATGTCGACGTTGCAGACATAGACCTCATTATCATCGGTACTACCTCGCCCGACCTGATCTTTCCGAATGTCGCGACGATCGTTCAGCATCGCCTCGGTATCCCGGCATGCCCGGCTTTCAGCATTGAAGCGGCCTGCACCGGATTCATTTATGCGCTGACGACTGCCGACAAGTTCATCAAGGCCGGCGAAGCCAAATGCGCGCTGGTTGTCGGCGCGGAGTGCATCACCAAGCTCGTGGACTGGACGGATCGCAATACCTGCGTGCTGTTCGGTGATGGGGCTGGGGCCGTCATCCTTAAATCGTCAGAGCAACCCGGCATCATCGGCACGCATCTCGGTGCAGACGGACAGTACAAGGAGTTGCTTTACTATCCTGTGGGTGCGTCCAAAGAACTGCATAAAGCAGGTACCGATGAGGCAGGGATCGTGATGGCCGGTAGCGAGGTTTTCAAGGTCGCTGTCAAGACACTGGGTAACGTTGCAAGCCAGGCGCTCGAGTCAGCAGGTATAGACCAGAGCGAACTGGACTGGCTGGTTCCGCACCAGGCGAACATCCGGATCATTCAGGCGACTGCAAAGCGGCTGGGGTTGCCAATGGAGAAGGTCATACTGACCGTGCAGGATCACGGCAATACGTCCGCCGCGTCGGTTCCGCTGGCACTTGATGTCGGGATTCGCGACGGCCGAATACAACCGGGTCAGCTGGTTTTGATGGAGGCGTTCGGCGGCGGTTTTACCTGGGGATCAGTGCTGATGCGCCTTTAGCCGCTTCGAGCGGTACTCTCACCACAACGGCGTTGTCTTCTGTTGCGCGGAACGTCGCTGCATGCGCTGATGCAGTTGCTGGCGCCGCCGATCAATTCGATCGCGCCGGATCGCGCCATCCACAGAATCGCCGTGTTCGTCGTCAAACTCCTGGCGGTACTGGCAGAAATCGGTGTACGCCTCGATCACATGGCGCATATCGCGAATAACCAGTTCGACGATGATGACATCGTCAAGGTAACCGATGACGGGTATGTCATCCGGGAGAATGTCTTCTGGATCGCCGAAGTACATGAATACGGCAAGCACGCGCTCCCGGTACGACTTTGGTAGTTTCCATTCATCATCGGTAAGCATCTGGATCAATGATTCGATGACGGGAATTCGGAGCGCGACGAAATCGGGTAGCGGTTCGTTTTCCTGTATATCGGTCAGCACATCGCGTATGGCTTCGATAATCTCGACTTCTTCGGCATAGCGAACCGCATTGCGCGACTGTTTCAATGCATCGCGGAAATATCGTAGGTCACGGTCGCTGAGCTGGAATGCCAGATTCATTGTCATGAGCGGATGCCCGACACTGCTTCAGAGCCATTCAGGCTACCGGTCATGTGGGTAGCGGTCAATGGCATTTTGCCGTCAAACACGGCGCCGGAGTCCGCAATGGTTTACCATATACGGGCGTGATTTGGTGATAGGTCGTGAAGCCCAAGTTAATAATCGGTAACAAGAATTACTCCTCCTGGTCGCTGCGTGCCTGGCTGTTGCTGCGCGAGGCAGGCATCGAATTTGATGAACATCGAATCTTGCTGGATGTCAGTACCACGAAAGCTGAGATTGCGGAGTTCGATGGCGGAGGTACGGTGCCCGTTCTTCAGCTGGGCCAGTTGACGGTATGGGATTCGCTCGCGATCGCGGAGACGGTGGCGGAGCGCTGGCCGGAGAAGACGTTGTGGCCCGTGGATGCTGACGTTCGAGCATACGCTCGGAGCATTTGCGCGGAGATGCACTCGGGATTCGCTGCGCTCAGAGAGTGTATGCCAATGAATTGCCGTGCCATGGGGCGGCGAGTGCCGCTCCCGGACGCGCTCACCGATGATATCGATCGTATTTTTGCGATCTGGTCGGATTGCCAACACCGGTTCAGCGGTGATAATGGGTGGCTATTGGGTGATTTCAGCGTAGCAGACGCCATGTTCGCGCCGGTTGTGCTGCGATTTCGGACTTACGGCATTAACTTGCCGGAGTCTGCCAGTTATTATCCGCAGCGCCTGCTGGAAAGTGAAGCAATGCAGGAATGGCTCGCGGCAGCGGAAACTGAAACGGAAGTGATCGAGACGGAAGAAAAAGGCCGATGAGACAAGCCTCCTTTATACTGATGATCTTGCTGTCGTTGACGGCAAGGCCGCTTTGCGCCGAAATTTACGAGTTGCCGCCGGACGGATTCGACGTCATCGGAGCGGTCTCGACGATCACTGCGCGTCATGAAGATACATTGGTTGATATTGCTCGCCGGCACGGACTCGGCTATGAGGATATCGTGCGGGCGAATCCGGATGTCAACATCTGGTTGCCGGGCGAGGGCACCGAGGTCGTGCTGCCAACGCGTTACGTATTGCCGCCGGGACCGCGTACGGGCGTCGTGCTCAACCTCGCGGAGTATCGTCTCTACTATTTCCCGAAGGTTCAGGACGGCGAGCCGGCCTATGTCATGACCTACCCGATCAGCATCGGCCGAATGGACTGGGAAACGCCGCTGGGCTTGACCGAAGTCATCGCCAAAGTGCGCAATCCGAGCTGGTATCCGCCGCAGTCTGTGCGCGACGAGCACGCGGCCGACGGCAAACACTTACCGAGAATCGTGCCGCCGGGGCCGGACAATCCGCTTGGTGAATACGCGATGCGGCTCGGTCTGCCAAGCTACCTGATTCACAGCACGAACAGGCCGGCCGGCGTTGGAATGCGCGTTACACATGGCTGCATCCGTATGTTCCCGGAGGACATAGAGTACCTGTTTGGAAATCTGGATATCAGCACTCGAGTCCGGATAATCAATGCACCCGTGAAAATAGGGTGGAATGGCGAAGAGCTCGTCCTCGAGTCTCACCCGGTCCTCGAGACGCCGGCTCCGGTTGCGAATGATGCCGTCAGTGAGCCGGGCGCCGAGGAGCTCGCTCAGCCGGAGCCTGCCGAAGTGCTGGCAGCTGGCAAGGATCCGCTGACGTTTGTTACCGAACAGTTTATTACGGCGACCGGTGAGCGGGCGGGCCAGCTTGACTGGTATCTCGCTGAAACGATCGTTGACCGCTCAGACGGCATCCCGACACCGGTTGGTCGGAGCATAAAAAACGCCGCGGCAAGCGCGGCGTCTGAATAAAAGCTCGTAGTCTTACAGCTACTTAGACATCGATTTCTGGAACATGCGCTCCATGCTTTCGCGGTTTGCCTCACAGCATGCTTGTGCTTCGGTTGCGGCTGAAAGCGCTTCATCCGCAGTGCTCTGAGCGCCAGCGGCAGCCTGAGCAGCACGGTCAGCGGCAGCACGAGCGGCCTCAGCAGCTGAAGCAGCAGCGGCAGCATCAGCTGCAGCCCGATCAGCAGTAGCCTTGACCTCGTCCAGTCCGGTTGTTGCACAACCAGAGGCTAGTCCGAGAAAGAGCACGAGAGCGCTCACTTTCAGTACGGTCTGTTTCATTATCAAAAGTTCCTTTGTTGGGATTTAACTGCAGGCGCATTATTTCCCAAACGAAAGAAACCTTCAATGAAAATGCCTGTTTTTATTGTCTTTTGTCGGCTCAAGGCGACATTAAGGGCTTTCAATACGCGTGGCGGCCAAAAATTAACGTCGAACAGCCGCTGCCGGGAAGGTCTGAATCAATGCGGTGCGCCCCGTGACCATACCCGTTCAATCGATATCGTCGCGGCTTCCGCCTGCATTTCAGCCTGGGTGATTGCGCCAAATTCGTCAAACCGGGCCGTGAACGTCATCGGTCCGAGTATCAGCGTTCCCTGGCCGGGAACTTTCGCATCGTCGCGAAGGATCTTTCCCTCGGCCACGCGCGTCGGATCGGCATCGGCAAGCCACACCGGGAACGAAACCTCGGCCGCATCGCCGGAAAATAATTCGCGCGTCGTGAGTATCTGACCAACTTCGCTCAGGGGGCGCGCGCTCGCGTTGATGACCGTGTCGATGATCGTGCCTCGATAGGTGCCTCGAACCACCCAGTCGTTGTTGTCTTTCCTTGACAGCTGCAAGTCAGTCAGAAGTTCGCCGTTTTGCGAGTTGGAAGTGTGCGCATCGATCAACAGCCCTTCAGGCGTTGATGAGCTGATCGTCGAGGAATCCTCATAGCTGATTTTGTCCGGCGCAACCGGGACCAGTGAGGATAAGGTCATATTGATCCGGGAATTGCCGATCTCGTCGAGCGAGAACCGCGCAAGCGTGACGCCGACACGCTGATCGCCGAGGCTGTGCACCGCGATCTCCTCGTAATAGGGCGGCGTCCTGTCTTTCGGGAGCTGCGCCGTGCGCACGAATTCGGCGAAGGCGTTGCTGAATGTCTCGCGGTAGCCGACTAAATTATGGCTGCAAGCCTGCACAATGCCACCGTTGGTAGCGGCTCGTACCTTCGTAAAACCCAATAGCGCATTGGGTGCCTTGCCGATCGTGTAGATCCATTCCAGCGCCAGGAACGGGGCACCGGCGATCGCGCCGGCATCGACCGAGTGAATGCTGCGGTTGTCGACAGGTCCGCCGATTGCCTCAGCCCGGGCCGCGATACCGGCTTCGGCAAGATTGGCGACGAGTTCGGCGAGATCGGTTTCCCCGGTGACTATGTGACACTCGAGCGGCATCTCGGCACCGATGTCGGACTCGAAGGACCAGCCGTTATTGACAGCAACGGCCGCGGTCGCTTTGCCAGCCAGCTGGAAGCGGTAGCGGCCGTTTGCGGCCGATACGGCGGTTGGTTCAAGGTTGTTGGCTTCCCTTGCCATTGCTTTGATAAGCCAGTCCGGCCAACCGTCTGTCTGCTGCGCGCCGGGCGCGGCGGCATGAAGCATGGTGACAAACAGCAGGATGGTCTGTGCAGTGTAGAGATGAATTCGGGGCATCACGGTCTCGGTTCTCCCGGGTTGCGGCGCCAGTAGGGTGTGCGAGACGTTACCGGTTTTTGTGCGCAGGAGCCACAGCACCGCACAGGATTTACGGCGCAATGTTGTGCTTGCACTCACCGAAGTACTGTATATAATCACATGCACTGTGAATTTATACAGGACTGTTCAAATGCGCCAACTAACTCCAAGACAATCTCAAATTCTCGACATGATTCAAGAGTTTATCGCCGAAACCGGCATGCCGCCCACGCGTGCCGAGATCGCGCGTGAGCTCGGTTTCAGATCTGCGAATGCTGCTGAAGAGCATTTGCGTGCGCTGCAGAAGAAAGGTGTGCTTGAGCTGTTGCCCGGTGCCTCGCGGGGTATCCAGCTGAAAGACTCCCTGCGTGAGCAGATGGGTTTGCCGCTCGTGGGCCGGGTCGCAGCCGGTAGTCCGATTCTTGCCGAAGAACACATCGAGACGCATTACAAGCTCGATTCGGCATTGTTCGACCCGAAGCCGCATTACCTGCTCAGGGTGTATGGCATGAGCATGAAGGATGCCGGCATTCTCGATGGCGATCTCGTCGCCGTGCATCGCACGCCTGAAGTACGCAGCCGGCAGATCGTGGTCGCACGTCTTGATGATGAAGTCACCGTCAAACGCTATCGTCAGCAGGGCTCACTGGTCGAGCTGCTGCCCGAGAATGACGAATTCGAGCCGATCTATGTCGACCTCAACGTACAGGCCCTGGTTATCGAGGGAGTTGTCGTCGGTGTCATCCGTGACGGAATGCCGCTGCACTAAGTATCTATGAGAAAGTGATGCGGCGCGATACTTCCCCTGTTGACAAACTGCTTGAAAATCCACGTCTCTGGCGCGGCCGCAACCCGGCACAAGGCATGGCCGGGCTTGCGAGTGGTTACGCCGAACTCGATCGCCATTTGCCCGGAGGTGGCTGGCCGCGACAGGCGCTGACAGAAATCCTCATTGATCAATACGGGATCGGCGAGTTGCGGTTACTGATGCCGGCCCTGGCACGCTTGAGCGCCGACGACGATAGCGCCGACGTTACCGAGCCCGGCTGGATCGCCTGGGTGGCGCCACCGTTTCAACCTTATCCTCCGGCTTTGCAGGAATGGGGCATTAACCTGTCACGCATGTTGATTGTCAGGCCGAAGAGCGACAGCGAGATGCTCTGGTCGGCCGAGCAGGCGCTATCGTCAGGGACTTGCGCGGCAGTAATGTTATGGCCAGCTGTGCTCGATGACCAGGCAAGCCGCCGCCTGCAGTTGGCGGCCGAGAAAGGTAGCAGCTGGGCTATCGCCTTTCGCCCGCTCGCAGCGCGCGTAGAGTCATCGGCAGCTGCGCTGCGCATCGCTTTACAGGCCGGCCAGTCCGGCACGCGCCTCAGTATCCTGAAAAGCCGCGGTGGTCGCCCGGCGGTATTGCATGACGTTCTTTAAACATGCCGCCGGTACGCAAGAAACCTTGGCCTATCCGGGCAGGCGCCACGACTCCCGCTGCGCCGGATACCCATAATCCGCCGCATAACCCACAGTACGCATTTGCACTCGATGAGCCGGTTACACCGCCAGTGGCGCCGGCCGCAACGGCTATCAGACGGCTTTGGTTTTGTGCCTATCTGCCGCAGCTGCCACTCGAGGCAAGTGGCCCGGCAAACGAAGCTCGCGTTGTGGTCGAGGAGCAGCAGGGCATACACCGCGTTTTATTGGCTTCTCCTCAAGCCCTGGAGGCAGGTGTTCAGCCCGGCCAGTCGGCCAATGCGGCGCTCGCACTCCTGCCCAAGCTCAGGATCGAGGAGCGCAGCATGCTACGGGAGCAACAGGCGCTCGAAGCACTTGCAAACTGGCTGGAACAGTTTACGTCCGTTGTATGCATCGCAGATCGTGATGTTCTGCTAATCGAGATTGCAGGCAGCCTGCGTTTATACGGAGGTCTTTTGAATCTCAGGCAGCAGATTGCGGAGGGCTTCGAGCGGCAGGGGTTAAGTGCATCACTGGCCATTGCGCCGACACCCCTGGCTGCCACCTGGCTTGCGCGGGCAGGGCGCCGGGCCTGCATTCGGGAACCGGCGAACCTGGCGCCGGCATTGCGCACGCTGCCGCTTGCATGTCTCGACTGGCCTGCCGCCACCCTTGCGGCCATCACAGGCATGGGTGTTACCAACGTCGGCGATTGCCTGCGTTTGCCTCGAGAAGGATTTGCCAGGCGTTTCGGGCCACAGCGATTACTCGAATTCGATCGCGCACTGGGGCGCTTACCAGATCCACGTCGCTCCTGGCGCGCTCCCGAAATATTTTGCATTGACTACGAAATGACCGAAGAACAAAGCGATCGTGAAGGCCTGCTTGCAGTCTGTCATGAGCTATTGCTGTCACTCGAACGATTTTTACTGACGAGGCAACTTGGTACGCAACGGCTACAGTTCAGTTTTTTTCACCTGCGTGCCCCGGCAACGCAGCTCGTCCTGGGGTGTGCCCGGCCGGAACGGCTTGCCGGGCACTGGGTTGACCTGTTGCGCATTCGTTTCGAACGAGTGACCCTGGCCGAGCCCGTCATTGCAGTACGTCTTTATGGCGGGCGCAACCAGGCATTGCAGGCTGAGTCCGGACGACTGGCTTTTTACGACAAAGCAGGCGGGCGGCGTTTACGTTATTCGATGTCACAGCTCGTTGAGCGGCTTGCGGCGCGTATTGGCCCCCAGTCGGTGCAGGGCGTAGCGACGGTCGCAGAGCATCGCCCACAAAAAGCGTGGCGCCTGCAGGGCCTGCTTGGCGACCGGGCTGCCACAACGTTATCGGCGATCCGGCACAGCCTGCAGCGGCCACTGTGGATATTGCCGGAACCGACGTTACTGTGCGCCGAGCAAGGTTTCCCAATGCTTGATGGGCGCCTGATCCTGCTTGAAGGGCCGGAACGGCTGGAGACCGGCTGGTGGGACGAGGACGGCATCACACGGGACTATTACACGGCAGTAAACCCGCTCGGCATGCATTTGTGGGTCTTCCGTAACCGCAATCGCGCGTCAGACTGGTACCTGCACGGCTTTTTTGGATGAGCCAGCATCGCTATGCCGAACTCCATGCGCTGAGTAACTTTACGTTTTTGCGGGGTGCTTCCCACCCGGAGGAACTCGTCGAAACGGCAGCCGCACTCGGCTACGAAGCACTGGCGCTCACCGACGAGTGTTCGATGTCGGGTATCGTCCGCGCGCACATGGCTGCAAAAGACTGCGGTCTGAAGCTCATCGCTGGGTCCGAGCTGCACCTTCGCAGCGGCCGCAAGCTTGTCGTGCTGGCGCAAAATCGACGTGGTTACGCAGCGCTGTGCGAACTGATTACCAGGGCACGGCGCGCGGCGGACAAAGGCCAGTATGAACTCACGCGTTCGGCTTTCGAGGGCGGATTGCCCGGCTGTGTCGTGCTGTGGGTGCCTGACGAGCACTATGCACTGGATGTCGAAGATCACTGGATCCGTGAAACATTTCGTGATCGTTTGTGGATCGCCGTGGAACTGCTCGCAGATGGCCGTCAGGCCCGGCAGCTGAAGTTGCTCCGTGATGTTGGTCGCAGGCTCAAACTACCCCTGGTTGCCTGTGGAGATGTGCATATGCACCGCCGTTCACGTCGCATTTTGCAGGATACGCTGGCGGCGATCCGTGCAGGCGTCACGGTCGACAGTGCGGGTTTCGCGCTGTATCCCAACGGGGAGCGTCACCTGCGTTCGCTGCAAGTATTGCAGCGTATCTATCCGGCTGAATTGCTCGCAGAGACCGTAAGGATCGCAGAGACGATCGAATTTTCACTTGACGAGTTGTGCTATGAGTATCCCGATGAAATCGCCCCGGAGGGCGAGACGCCTGCAAGCTACCTGCGCTACTTGACAGAGGAGGGTATGCAGCGGCGCTGGCCGGATGGCGTTCCGCAGCGAGTCGTCGGCCTGATCGAACATGAGCTCGAGCTCATTGCAGACCTTGGTTACGAACCCTACTTTCTGACCGTGTATGACATCGTCGCCTTTGCGCGTTCACGGAATATCCTCTGTCAGGGCCGCGGTTCAGCGGCAAATTCGGCCGTTTGCTACTGCCTTGGCATTACCGAAGTAGATCCGGGGCGGATGGCGATGCTGGTGGAGCGGTTCATTTCAAAAGAGCGCAACGAGCCGCCCGATATCGATGTCGATTTCGAGCATGAACGTCGTGAGGAAGTAATCCAATACATCTATGAGAAGTACAGCCGCGAACGGGCTGCACTCGCGGCGACCGTGATTACGTATCGGCCGCGAAGTGCTTTGCGGGATGTCGGCAAGTCATTGGGTCTCAGTCAGCTGCAGGTCGATCGGCTGGCACGGTCCATGCAATGGTGGGATGGTCAACAGGTTGATGCGAGCCGTGTCCTCGAGGCCGGTCTCGACCCGGATAGCCCGGTCATAAAGCGGCTGCTGTACCTCGTCAAGGAGCTGATCGGTTTTCCAAGACACCTGTCGCAGCATGTTGGTGGTTTTGTCATCTGCAATGGGGCCCTGTCCGAACTCGTGCCCGTCGAGAATGCCGCGATGGCCGATCGTACTGTGATCCAGTGGGAGAAGTCCGATCTCGAGGATCTTGGGCTGTTGAAGGTCGATGTACTTGGCCTGGGCATGTTGACGGCAATTCGGCGCAGTTTTGATCTGATTCGCGGCTTCGATGGCCGGGAACTGACTCTTGCAAACGTGCCAGCCGAGGATCCGCGAGTGTATGACATGATCTGCGAGGGCGACACGATGGGTGTGTTCCAGATCGAATCACGCGCACAGATGGCGATGCTGCCACGCCTCAGGCCCCGCTGTTATTACGACCTGGTCATCGAGGTCGCCATTATCCGCCCAGGCCCGATACAGGGCGACATGGTGCATCCGTATTTACGGCGCCGAAATGGGGAAGAGGCGGTTGATTATCCAAGTGAGGATGTCAAAGGCGTATTACAGCGCACGCTTGGCGTGCCGATCTTCCAGGAGCAGGTGATGCAGCTGGCGGTTGTCGCCGCTGGGTTTACGCCCGGAGAAGCGGATCGACTCCGCCGGGCAATGGCGGCCTGGAAACGGCGCGGTGGTCTCGGGCCGTTCGAGGAGAAATTAATTGCCGGCATGCGTGAACGCGGTTATGAAGAGGAGTTTGCCCGGCAGATCTTTCGCCAGATCGAGGGTTTCGGTGAGTACGGGTTCCCCGAGTCTCACTCGGCAAGCTTCGCATTGCTTGTCTATGTCTCGGCATGGCTCAAATGCCATGAGCCGGCTGCGTTCACTGCGGCATTATTGAACAGCCAGCCGATGGGATTTTACTCCGCCTCACAACTGACACAGGATGCCCGGCGTCATGGTGTCGAGGTCCGCGGCGTCGATATCAATCAGAGTCACTGGGACTGTACGCTCGAGGCGCGTAATGATGGCAGTCCTGCCTTGCGTCTCGGCATGAGGCTGGTCAAGGGACTTGGCGAGGAGGCGGGAAGACGAGTGGCAGCGGAGCGAAGTGCCAGTGGTTATGGAAGCATCCGGCAGGTACGCGAGGCAGCCGGTCTCGAGCGCCGTGAACTCGACGCGTTGGCATCGGCAGGTGCGCTCGAGACACTGGAAGGACATCGGCATCGCGCTCGCTGGGCGGTTGCCGGAGTGGCGAAGCCAACGCCGTTGTTCGCGTCTATGGATTGCTACGAGGCCGTGCCATTACTTAGAAAGCCTACCGAAGGGCAGAATATCGTTGCCGATTACCAGAGTTTGGGGTTGACGCTCGAGCGCCATCCCATGCGCCTGCTGAGGCATCGGTTCGATCGTTATGATTATCTCAAGGCAGAGCGGTTACCTGATCTCGCGAGCGGGTCAGCCGTCTGCACCGCAGGCCTGGTGATTACCAAGCAACGTCCGGGTACAGCCAGCGGCGTCACGTTTGTGACCCTCGAGGATGAGTCAGGCTATGTCAATCTTATCGTCTGGAAACAGGTCGCAGAGCGGTATCGTGCCGCGTTACTGAATTCGCGGCTGATGGGGGTACGTGGGGAGTTGCAGATCGAGGGCGAAGTGATTCATGTGATTGCCAGGCAGCTCACCGATCACTCCGAGATGCTCGGCAACCTGGTTATTACATCGCGAGATTTTCGATAATAAAGTACGCCGCAGTGCGGGCCGCACGGCAGCCCCGCGGACAACGCGAGGATGAGACACTCGGAAAACCAGGTTCAGATTTCGTCGTCGAAATCAAAATTGAACGTGATGTCGATGTCTTTTTCGGCTTCGCGCTGTTCCCGTAACTCTTCGAGCCGGCGGCGGACCTCCCGCCTCCGTTGCGAGTCGCTGTTGTTTTTCGCTTCGATCTTTGCGATCAGTTCGTCCACATTGATCTCGACGGAAATATCGCCAACGTTATCGCCGATATCGTCATCGTCAGATGTCAAGGACAGACCGACATCGTCATCAGTTTCAATGTCGTCGTCGACATCGTAAAGCTCACTGCTGTTACCAACTTCACTATGCATTGCCCGTACCTCTTGCAAGAATCAATTCCACAGACAAACAAGAATCAGTTCCATAGACAACACGCCGCTCAATCCATTGATTCGACCCGAATTTTCAGCTTGTATACCGCGAAAGGGCAGGTCGCGCAAGACGGAGTTCACGTTTTTCTAAATCGCTCGGATTGAGCGGATCCGGGGCAGGAATCGCGGATGAAGATTACCGGATCAGATTGTTGATTTCGAAGATCGGCAGCAGGATTGCGAGCACGATTGTCATCACGACGGCGCCCATCAAGACGATCAGCAGCGGCTGCAGAATACCGAGCAGGGTGGCGATCAGGCCGTCCACTTCCCGCTCCTGGTAATTCGCGGTTCGCGACAGCATCTCCTCGAGTTTGCCGCCTGTTTCGCCACTGGCGATCAGGTGAATCATCATCGGCGGAAACAAGTTGCTGGCCGCGAGTGATTTGCTGATGGATGCACCCTCACGAACCCGCAGAGATGCCTCGGTCACCGCGCGACGCATGGGCAGATTCTCGATGACCTCGGCGGCGATCTTCAGGGCTTCCAGTATCGGCACACCGCTGCCAACAAGAATGCTGAAGGTGCGCGTGAACCGCGCCGTATTGATGCCGCGCGTGAGCCGACCCGCAATCGGCATGCCAAGCAGGAGGCGGTGATATTTTTCCCTGGGGCCCGGCTGGCGAAGAAGGCGCCAGATACCGTAGACGGCAACCGCGAGCGCGATGATGATGAACAGCCACTGGCTACGCATAAAATCGCTGGTGGCGATCATCCAGCGCGTTAGCGCGGGCAGTTCGCCCGCCGCATTGTCGAATACGCTGACGATCCGCGGCACGACCGTGGCCAGCATGAAGCTAATGATGGCAACGGCCATGAGGACCAGCGCGATCGGATAAACCATCGCATTGGTCACGCGCTGCCGGAGCTCTTGTCGTGCTTCTGTGTAATCCGCGAGTCTTTCCAGAACGACGTCGAGATGTCCTGACTGTTCTCCGGCGGCGACCGTAGCGCGATAAAGCTCGGGAAAAGCCTGCGGATATTCGCTCAGCCCGTCGGCTAGCGTATGCCCTTCCATGACGCGTGAGCGCACACCGAGCAGGATGCTCTTGGTTCGCGGCTGGTCGTTCTGCTGGCCGACGGCCAACAGCGCTTCTTCGAGCGGCAGCCCGGACTGCGTCAGCGAAGCAAGCTGTCTTGTCAGCAGCGCTAACTCGGAAGTCGATATTCCTCGACGCCAAGAGAACGTTCGCTGCCTGCGCGCCTCTTTCTGAGCAACTTCGATAACGCGAACCGGGAGCAGCTGGCGGTCGCGAAGGATTTGCCTGACGTGCTTCGCCGTATCACCTTCAATCAGACCCTTGGATTCCTTCCCGGCCTGATCAAGCGCGACAAACTCGTACGCGCCCATGCTAGTCCTCGCGGGTAACGCGCAGCAGCTCGTCGAGCGTCGTATTGCCCTCCAGCACGCGTCGGCGGCCGTCCGCTCGAATGCTCGGACCCTTGGTCCGGGCGTAGCGCTCGAGGTCCTGCTCGCTGACGCCGTCGTGAATCATCTTGCGCATGTTGTCGTCGAGCGCAATCAACTCGTAGATGCCAGTTCGACCCTGGAAGCCGCCATTAGGCCCCGGCCCCGGTCGATACAGTGTCGGTGGGTTGCCGGCGTCGACGCCGAGCAGATCGCATTCATATTCGGGAGCCGTGTACGGCACCTTGGTCTCATCGTCCAGGACACGAACGAGGCGCTGAGACAGCACGCCGATCAGGCTTGATGCCAGCAGAAAAGGTTCGACGCCCATGTCGCGGAGTCGCGTGACGGCGCCGGAAGCTGTGTTTGTGTGCAGGGTCGACAACACGAGGTGGCCCGTCAGACTGGCCTGGACCGCGATTTCCGCAGTTTCGAGGTCACGAATTTCTCCGACCATGACGACGTCAGGATCCTGTCGCAGGATTGCGCGCAGGCCCCGGGCAAACGTCATTTCGACTTTTGTATTGACCTGCGACTGGCCGATCCCGTCGATAAAATACTCGATCGGGTCTTCGACCGTCATGATATTTCGGCTGTTGTCATTGATGCGCTCGAGGGCCGCATACAAGGTTGTTGTCTTGCCAGAGCCGGTCGGCCCGGTTACCAGGATGATCCCGTGCGGCTTATGAATCAGGTCGTCCATGAGCTCCTGCGACTGCTCATCCATTCCGAGGGAACCCAGGTCGAGCCTGCCTGCCTGCTTATCGAGCAGACGCAGCACAACGCGCTCGCCGTGCCCGGATGGCATTGTCGACACGCGTACGTCGACGGCGCGCCCGGCGACGCGCAAGGAAATGCGGCCGTCCTGCGGTAGCCGCTTCTCAGCGATATCGAGTTTCGACATGACCTTAATGCGCGATACGACCAAAGGAGCAAGCGCGCGTCTTGTCTCCAGGACCTCGCGCAACACGCCGTCTACCCGAAATCGGACGCACAGGCGATTCTCGTAGGGCTCGATGTGAACGTCTGACGCATTGTCTTTCACGGCTTCGGTCAGTACGGCATTGATGAAGCGAATTATGGGAGCGTCGTCATCACTCTCGAGGAGGTCAGAAGGCTCCAGTTCCTGGGCCACCTGCGACAGGTCCATTTCGTCGTTGAGGCCTCCGACCATCGTCATGGCTTTGTAGCTGCCCTGTTCGTAGGACTCCTGGAGCAGGGCATCAAAGTCGTCCGCCGAGACGCGGGTCAACTTCAGCGGCACGCCGGCGAATCGGCGTACCTCAGCCAGGCTTTGCGGGCTTGCGCCGGGTCGATAAACGGCGTCTGCTGATTCGTCACCAAAATCCCGAATCAAAACGCCATGGCGCTTTGCGAACGAGAAGGGCAAAGCCCGACCCGCCGGCGCAGCGGAAGGCTCGTTCGCTTCCGTCGACTCAAGGACGATTTCGGATTCGATTTCCATTCCTTTCGCTAATCTCAGAAATCAGTCGCTGCTTTGCTCGCTTTCGGATGCCGGCCGGTTGGCTTCTTCGAACGGCGGCATCTCGAACGCTTCTGCTCCAGGCATGAGTTGAATGCCGCCGGCAGCTTTATCATTCAGCACGTCGCGAATGTAGTTGTATTTCTTGTTCGTCTCGAGCGTCGTCCGCGAGGCATCGCGCAGTATGGTGGGGCGTATGAAGATCAGCAGATTCGTCTTGACAAGGTCGGTCTTGCGGCTGCGGAACAGTGCGCCGAGCCCCGGGATACTGCCCAGCACTGGAACTCTCTGCTCGCTTTCACGAAGTACGTCTTCAAGCAGTCCACCGAGCACGAGGACCTGGCCGTCGTCGACGATCACCGTGGTTTCGATGATGCGCTGGTTGGTAATCAAATCGACGGCCTGTGCGGAACTGGCGATGTTCGATATCTCCTGTGAAATATTCAGCAGCAAAGAGTCACCCTCGTTGATTTGCGGCGTTATATTGAGTTTTACGCCAATCTGCTGGCGCTGGATCGTCTGAAACGGGTTCACGGCGCCGGCCGTTCCGCCCGTGTTCGTAAACGAGCCGGTGACAAAGGGAACCTCCTGACCGACGTTAAGACTGGCTTCCTCGTTGTCAGTTGTGACAATGGACGGCGTTGAAATGATGTTGGTGTCGGCGTCGCCTTCAAGCGCACGTAAAATGGCGGCAAAGCTTACGCCGGTATCGCTGATACGGCCGAGACCTACCGTTGCCCCGGAGCCGATCAATCCGGTTGGATCGATGTCGCCGCCGCTACCCGCCGCGCCACCGAGCTGCACGACGCCCGGTCCAAAATCGGGAAAGTTGGTCAGGCCGATCGGCGTATTCGAGCTGCTGCCTTCCAAGGCCCAGGTAATACCCAACTCGGCCGTCTTGTCTGCTATGACTTCGACAATGATGGCTTCCACGAGCACCTGCGCGCGACGTATGTCGAGCTTGTCAACGATCTGCATGAGGGAACGCATCATTTTCGGCGGCGCATTGATGATAATGGCGTTGGTCTGCGTGTCGGCCCACACGCTGACAGAATTCGTCGCTGCCGGGGTCGCTGCTGCCTGCCCGCCTGCGGCCTGGGCCGTGAAATGCGACTGCAGCTTGGTAGCCAGTTCTTCGGAATCCGCGTATCGCAAATAGCGAACCTGCGTATCTCCACCGTCTTCAAGCGGCGTATCGAGGTGGGCAATCAGCGCCCGGAGGCGCAGTCGCTCGCTCTTGTCACCGCCAATCAGGACGCTGTTTGTCCGGGCATCGGCAACGAGGCTCGTAGTGACCGGCACACCATCGCCGCGCGGCTGCTGGCTCAGCGTCGTCATGATGCGAACGATCTCGGCGGCTGACGCATGTTCCAGTCGCACAACCTCGATATCCTCGTCGCTGGACTGATCGATTCGGCGAATAATGCCGACGATCCGGGTTACGTTAGCTGCTCGATCAGAGATGATCAGCATGTTAGACCCGGGATGCGCGGCAAGGTGGCCGTTCTGCGGAATCAGCGGGCGCAAGATTGGTACAAGCTGAGCTGCGCCGACGTTTTGGACCTGCAGAACCTGCGTAACGATATCGTCACCACCCGCGGCGCCCTGGGTACCCAATGGACCTGCGAACTGCCGTGCCGTAGCGTCAGGGATAATTTTGATGACGTCGCCCGATTTCAAGGCTACGAAGCCGTGCACCTGCAGAATCGAGAGAAACGCCTCGTAGAAAGCTTCGGGCGACATGGGCGACGACGACAGCATCGTGACCTTCGCGTTGACGCGCGGATCGATAATGAAATTTTTCTGGGTGATCTCACCGACTGCCTCGACGATCTGCCGAATATCCGCTTCCTTGTAATTTGGCGTGATCGTCGTCTGCTGCGCCCGAGTCAGCGGCGCAGCGATCAAGGCTACGAAAACCAGTGCGAAAAAAATCCGGTTCCGCGATGACGTGTTCAAAAGGGCATTCATTGGTTGGTTTCGTCCTCGAGATCGAGTTGGCTGGTTCGAAGAACTATCACTTCCGGTTGCCCATTGCGTTCAACGGTCACCGAAACCTCCTCCGCATTGCCTAATGATTGAAATATCTGCATGGCCTGTGACGGGTCGCTGAGCGACTGGCCGTCAATGTCCTTGATCAAATCGCCGGGCCGTAACCCGAGTGCAGCGAATTGTGCCCGATTTCGCCCCGGGTAGACACGATAACCTTGCTGCTCTCCATTGACGAAATAGGGCGTTGGCCGAATTACGTCAGCCAACTTTGACGCATTTTGTGCTACGACCGACTGAAAGCTCTGGCTATTGTCCGTAGCCCGGCTTGTCGTCCTTGTATCCCGGCGCGCTGTTGGCGTGGTGCCGGCCGGGAAATCTTTGGGTAATTTGAGGTTCGTGAGTACACCATTCTCATCGAGAATGACCCTGTCGGCATAAACTGCATGCAGGACCGCGCCGGACGTAATTGAGTCGCCGATCGTGTAGACCTTTTCCTCGTTGTTGCCGTCGGCAATGATAGCGACCGCGTTTTCAGCCGGGTCGGCGGCCAGCGTGCCCCTCAGTGACAGGCTCGCAATGCGGGTGTCACGAAGATTTTCGGCCTCGCTGACCACGCGCGGCTGGACCTGCTGGGGTTCGCCACTTGCGATACCGAACAGATGGGCAGCCGCTATCGCATTGACATCGGCAGCCTGGCTGACAGCGCCCTGCCTGGCGATTTCGGCGGCAGGCACAGGAATCGCATCGCCGGCCGCTGGTCCCGGGATCAGCATCCAGATAATTCGCGCGAGCTGCCAGGCGATGATCACAATCAGTAGCAGGCCAACCCAGGCAGGCAGCAGCCTGTTCGCAGCGGCCAGCGTTCTGGCAACATCGAGGCTGGCAAAGTCTGCCCATTTGGCTTCAGTCGTCATGTGGGGTTCGGTCGGGAAATCGTTTCCAGTCCCTGTATTAACGCAATGTCCGGATGATACGGGTTGAGCTTACTCGCAAACAAGTGTGCATGAGCAAAAATCCCATATTAAGCAATGATATACGCAATCTACTTCGTCACACTACGTCGGCAAACTGGACTTAACGCGGGCGAGGCCGCAAAAAAATGTGTGAACCATAGTTGGAGATCAACGTCACAAGGCCATATATAATAACCCGCACAGGCGAAAGCGACTGCATTTTCATCCGCCAAAGGTATTTTGATTAAGTAATGAGACGATGAGCGAACGCCACGATGACAATGATCGAACGAGCCAATACGACCTTGCCGTCGAAGAGGCTCGGCCGAAAGTCAAGCAGCCACCTCTGTACCGTGTGGTGCTGATCAACGACGACTATACTCCGATGGAGTTTGTCGTCGATATCCTGGAATCGGTCTTCGGCATGGAGCGCACGCGGGCGACGCAGGTTATGCTGGAAGTCCATACCAAGGGCAAGGGCGTATGCGGCGTGTACAATTTCGAAATTGCCGAAACGAAGGTCGCGCAGGTAATGGGTATCGCACAACAACACCAGCATCCACTGCTATGCACGATGGAGGAATCATAATCAAACGCGAGTATTTCACATGCTGAGTAGCGAGCTTGAATTTTGTCTGAATGAAGCGTTCCAGAACGCCCGTGATCATCGCCATGAATTCATGACGGTGGAGCACCTGTTGCTGGCACTTCTGGATATTCCCAAGGTGCACGAAATTCTCAAGGCCTGCGATTCCAATATTCCCGAATTGAGACGCCAACTCACCGAATTTATCGAAGAGCAGACACCGCTCTTGGCGCATGATGATGATACGGATGTGCAGCCAACGCTCGGCTTTCAGCGCGTATTACAGCGCGCCGTCTTTCATGTGCAGTCCAGCGGCAAGAAGGAGGTGACCAGCACAAACGTACTGGTAGCCATTTTTAGTGAGAAACAATCGCAGGCTGTGTACTTGCTCAGCCTTCAGGACATAACCCGTCTCGATATTGTCAATTATATTTCTCATGGCATGCCGCAGGTGCCCGGTGACGGTAAGGACGATGCAGAGCAAGCGCCGGTTGAGGGCGATGCGGAGGCGGACGAATCGCCTCTCGAAAAATATGCGACCAACCTGAATCAACTTGCGATAGATGGCAAGATCGATCCGCTGATCGGCCGCGAACTCGAAATCGAACGCACCGTGCAGATCTTGTGCCGGCGGCGCAAGAATAATCCGCTGTATGTCGGGGAGGCTGGGGTTGGCAAGACCGCGCTGGCTGAAGGACTGGCGCGGATGATAACCGAGGAGCGTGTGCCCGAGGTTTTACAGGATTGCACGATCTATGCGCTCGATATGGGCACGTTGATTGCCGGCACCAAGTACCGTGGTGATTTCGAAAAGCGTCTCAAGGGCGTCATCGCCGAGATCCGCGATAATCCGGGGGCAATCCTCTTTATCGACGAGATCCATACCGTGATAGGCGCCGGTGCGGCGTCGGGCGGCGTCATGGACGCCAGCAACCTGATAAAGCCCGTGCTGGCGAACGGAGAAATTCGCTGTATCGGTTCGACGACGTATTCTGAGTATCGCGGCATTTTCGAGAAAGACCATGCGCTTGCGCGGCGCTTCCAGAAGATCGACGTGCCGGAACCCAGCCTGGAAGAGACTATCGCTATTCTGCACGGCCTGAAGACGCGCTTTGAGGAGCATCATGGTGTCACCTACGAGCCCGAAGCGCTTGATGCGGCGGCCGAGTTGTCTTCACGGCACATCAACGATCGACGATTGCCGGACAAGGCGATCGACGTTATCGACGAGGCCGGTGCGAACCTGAGGCTGCAGCCCGAGGGCCAGCGCAGTGACCGGGTCACGGTCGAGATCGTCGAGAATATCGTTGCCAAGATGGCGCGCATCCCGGCAAAGAGCGTCTCGGCGTCGGACAAGGATGTTCTTCGCACGCTGGAGCGTGACCTCAAGCTGACCATATTCGGACAGGATCCGGCTGTGGAAGCGCTGAGCGCCGCGATCAAGATGGCGCGCTCGGGGCTTCGGGAAGATGAAAAGCCGATCGGGGCTTTCCTGTTCGCAGGCCCGACCGGCGTCGGCAAGACCGAGGTCACCCGGCAGCTAGCGATGTGCATGGGCGTCGAGCTGATTCGCTTCGACATGTCCGAATATATGGAACGACACACGGTGTCTCGACTGATCGGCGCGCCGCCGGGCTATGTCGGTTTCGATCAGGGCGGTTTGCTGACAGAGGCAGTCGCGAGGAATCCACACGCGGTGGTGCTGCTTGATGAGATCGAAAAAGCGCATCCGGAGGTATTCAATTTATTACTCCAGGTCATGGACCATGGAACCCTTACGGACAACAACGGCCGCAAGGCGGATTTCCGTAATGTGATCCTGGTGATGACGACAAATGCGGGGGCTCAGGAAATGAGTCGTGCGTCGATAGGTTTTACCCAGCAGGATCACAGCAGCGACGGTATGGAAATCATCCGCCGATCGTTTTCACCGGAGTTCCGAAATCGTCTTGACACTATCATCCAGTTTGCGCCGCTCGACACGACATCGATCAAGCGAGTCGTCGATAAGCTTGTGGTGGAGCTCGAAGCCAAGCTCGACACTAACAATGTAACGCTCGAACTCGATGACGCCGCGCGGGAGTGGATCGCCGAGCGCGGCTATGATGCCAAAATGGGGGCGCGTCCCATGGCGCGTATCATCCAGGAACATATCAAGCGACCCCTGGCCGAGGAGCTGCTGTTCGGCAGCCTTGCCGATGGCGGTCACGTTCGGATTACCCTGGGCTCCGACGATTCCTTGCAGCTAAGTGCGGAACCGTTGCGCAGGGAACTCGAGCATCTGCCCGAGGAATGAAAGTTAGTGTATTTCCTTGGGCGCGGTTATTTGCCGCGGTAGACGATGCGACCCTTGGACAGGTCGTAAGGCGTTAGTTCGACCGTCACTGCATCCCCGGTAAGAATACGAATGTAATTCTTGCGCATTTTGCCCGAGATATGTGCGGTCACGATGTGCCCGTTCTCGAGTTCCACGCGAAAAGTCGTGTTCGGCAGCGTCTCGACGACGACACCTTCCATCTGTATGGCTTCTTCTTTCGCCAAGGTCTTTGGTTCTCTCTGCTTAAAAACTGCGCGAATTGTGACGAAATGGTCAGCCTATTGCAATGCAACGGCGAACCATTCCTGCAAAACGTCCGGAACTGTCCGAATATTCGTCGGCCAGTTGGTAAACGGGCTCGGTGGCGTGCACAGCGAGTTCAGCAATTTCCTGAATTCATTACGTGGGATGGTGATTGCACCCATTGTGAGCAAATGTGGCGATACAACCTGGCAATCCATCAGTTCGAGGCCATTCGCCAACATGTGCGATGTCAGGCCAAGCATTGCAAACTTCGACGCATTGTCGGCAGCGCTGAACATCGATTCCCCGAAGAACATGCGCCCCATGCAGACACCATAAAGACCACCGACGAGTCTATTTTCGCTCCAGACTTCGACCGAGTGCGCCCATCCGATCGCATGGAGCAGCTTATAGGCCGAGATCATTTCATCGCTGATCCAGGTGCCCTGTGCGTAGTCCCGGCTGCCGGCACAGGCCCGTATGACCTCGTCGAAAGCCCGATTGAAACTCAAATTCAACGCTGAGCGTCGCGCATATCGACCCAGCCGTCTCGATACCCTCAATTGCTCCGGGCGCAAGATGCAGCGCGGGTCGGGAGACCACCACAAAATTGGTTGTCCCGGGTCGTACCACGGGAAAATGCCCGCGCGATAAGCGGTGAGCAGGCGTTCGCTACTTAGGTTGCCACCTGCGGCGAGCAGGCCGTTCGGGTTTTCCAGCGCTTCATCGATATCCGGAAACATATCCGGCGGGTCGTCGGGACTTAGCCAGGCAATTCGCCGTGTGCCCATTAGTCGCGGGGCTCGCCGTCGTCGCGATACGGACTATGCTGGTCGACCGCCTGCATGTATCGGTTGACGTGCTCGGTTTCGTGATCCACGTAACTGCCGATCGCTGAAAAGAACTCGGGGTGTCCGAGCCAGTGAGCGGACCAGGTCTCTATTGGGCGAAATCCACGGCTGATCTTGTGTTCACCCTGGGTGCCGGGCTCAAAAACCGCTTTACCCGCCGCAATGCAGTATTCGATACCCTGGTAATAACAGGTTTCAAAATGCAGAGCATCGTAATGCCCATCGCTGCCCCAGTAACGGCCGTAGAGCACGTTGTCGCCCTCGTAAAACACCGCGGCTGCGATGGCGTTGTCGCCGCGTTCGGCAAGGATTACCAGCACGCCGTCGGGTAACGAGGCACTGATCATTGGAAAAAAATCGAACTCGAAGTAGGGCAGTGCGCCGCGTCGCATGAACGTGATGCTGATCAGACGGTATACCTGTTGCCAGGTTGCTTCATCGAGATCTCTGCCGTGCAGATGCCGAAAGGTAACGCCCGCATCCCTCACGCGGCGGCGGTCCTGACGTACTTTCTTGCGCTTGGTGGCGCTGAATGTAGCAAGAAAATCGTCGAAGTCCGCATAGCCGCGATTGTGCCAGTGAAATTGGCAGTCCTTGCGCAGTTTGAGGCCGGCGGCGCGCAGAAAAGGCAGGTCGCTGTCGTCTGGAAAGAGTATGTGCAGCGATGAGCAGCCAGTGTCTTTGGTAAGCCTGATCGCGGCATCCAGTAAGGCCGCCGCCGCCTCGGAATCGCCGCGATCGGCTAGCAGCAGCCTGGGGCTGGGAGCCGGCGTAAACGGTACTGCCGAGACGAGTTTCGGGTAGTAATGCAGCCCGGCCTGTTCATAGGCCTGGGCCCAGGACCAGTCGAATACGAACTCGCCCCACGAATGGCTTTTTTTGTAGAGCGGCATCGCCGCGGACAATTTGCCTTTGTTCGTCAATGTAATGTGCTGGGGTGCCCACCCGGTGTCCGCAGACACTGACCCGCTTTGCTCAGCCGCGAGCAGGAATTCGTGACTCAGGAACGGAAATCGACTTTCCGTAAGCGCGTTCCAGTCGTCCGCTCTTATCCTGGCGATCGACTCGTTGACGGCGACCTTCATCTGCGCATGATCAGGTCACGCAGCCGCATCACCTGTCTCGATTTGTTCGCTCGCGCCACGCGCTAACGCATCGAGGTACTTTTCTGCGTCGAGGGCGGCCATGCAGCCAGCGCCCGCAGAGGTGACCGCCTGGCGATAGACCTGGTCCGCGACATCGCCGGCGGCAAATACGCCGGGCACACTGGTTGCCGTCGCGTCACCGGCAAGTCCTGTCTTGACGGTGATATAGCCGTTTTTCATGTCGAGTTGACCCTCGAACAGGCCTGTATTCGGGCTATGTCCGATGGCGATGAACACACCGGCGAGTTGCAGGTCGGTTGTCGATTCATCCTGCGTGCTGCGAATGCGAATGCCGGTTACGCCGCTATCATCGCCAAGAACCTCATCAAGTACATGGTTCCACTGCAGTTCAACCTTACCCTCTCTTGCCTTTTCGAACAGGTGGTCTTGCATGATTTTCTCAGCCCGCAATTCATCGCGGCGATGCACGAGCGTGACTTTGGAGGCAATATTACTCAGGTAAAGCGCTTCCTCCACGGCAGTATTGCCGCCGCCAATAACTGCGACCTCCTTACCGCGATAGAAAAAGCCGTCGCAGGTGGCGCAGGCTGACACGCCGCGCCCCTTGAACGCTTCCTCGGAGGGCAGCCCCAGGTACTTTGCCGTAGCGCCTGTCGCGATAATCAGGGCGTCACAGGTGTAGCTGCCGTAATCTCCATCGAGCCGAAACGGGCGTACGGAGACATCGGCCGTATGAATGTGGTCGTTGACGATTTCGGTATTGAAGCGCTGGGCATGACGTAACATTCGGTCCATCAGCTCCGGTCCCTGCAGGCCCTCGACATCGCCCGGCCAGTTGTCGACGTCGGTAGTTGTCATCAGCTGACCTCCCTGCTCGACGCCGGTTATGACGACAGGATCCAGATTCGCGCGCGCGGCATACACGGCCGCCGAATAGCCGGCCGGACCCGACCCGAGAATCACGAGCCGGCAATGTCTTGAGTCACTCATGTATAATTTGCCCCTAAATCGCCAGGTGTCATTTGCCCGCTCAAGCTCACGAAATACGGTCCCGAACCATACTTTCAAGGGTGTAAAGGCGGGCATTTGTATGTCCACAGCGTAGCTGCCGGACAGAAAGCTAGTGTAGGGAAAACCGTGTCTTTGCACACGCCGAATCACTCGATGATTGGAGTCGGGGTCGGCGATGTGCTGGCTGAAGGTGCGAATTGCGTTGCAGATTGCGGCGAAATTTGGATTATATATGTATTATTATCAAATATTTATGAAATATAATTATTAGTTGACATTAAGTATGGCAAGAACCAGCAGCAAGAATAAGCCGACAGGCCAGCTGTCGTTCCAGGTGCAGCGGGCGCTTCGGGAGGGCGCGCTCTACGTCTTCGGCGCGCTGGCGCTAATCCTCTGTTATGCGCTGTTGACGTACGACACCGCCGATCCCGGGTTCAGCCAGGCGACGAGTTCTGCGGAGGTTCGAAACGGTGTGGGGCGCGCAGGCGCGCTGGTAGCAGACCTCCTGTTCAATTTCTTCGGCCGCCCTGCGTACCTGTTTACCGTCATGGTGTTTTACCTCGGCTGGATGATTTATCGCGAGCAGAAGACGAAGCAGGCGCTGACGCGAATGGACTACGCGCTGCGCATCGGGGGATTTGCAGCGACCCTGGTAACGAGTTGCGCGCTGTCGACACTGCATTTCTCGCCCGCCGGCTTCAACGAAACGGCGGGGGGAATCATCGGCCAGATTGTCGGGACGTGGCTTGAGTCCGTAATGAAGTTGCTCGGTGCGAGCACGCTCCTGTTTGTTCTGTGGATCGCTTCTCTGTCGCTGTTTCTGGGGATCTCCTGGTTTGCGGTGATGGATCGCGTGGGGCGCTGGTGCCTCGCCGGCTATGAGACGGCGCGGTTCAAGTTCGGCGAGCTGCGCGATAAGGCAGAGGGCCGGCGCAAGCTTGCAGCGCGCCAGGACGTGATAGAGGTGGAGAAAAAACGCACGGCGGGACGCAGCAAGCCGCGCATTGAGCCGGTGCTTCCAGCGCTCGAGCCGAGCGTGCGTGCGGAGCGAGAGCGCCAGGTCCCATTATTCGATCCGCCGGCAGCCGGTGAACTGCCGCCGCTGTCGCTATTGGACGACCCGTCCCCGCAGCGCCATGGTTTTTCGGCGGAATCACTCGAGGCCATGTCGCGGCTCGTGGAGCTCAAGCTCAAGGACTTTGGCGTTGATGTCGAGGTCAAGTCGGTATCCCCGGGCCCGGTAATTACGCGCTTCGAGCTCGATCCGGCTCCCGGCGTCAAGGTTAGCCAGATATCAAATCTCTCCAAGGACATCGCGCGAGCGCTGTCGGTCGTCAGTGTGCGTATCGTCGAGGTGATTCCCGGCAAATCTTTTGTCGGTCTCGAGATTCCAAATGAGAACCGCGAGCTCGTTACCCTGGGCGAGATACTCAAGTCGAAGGCATACGAGCAACTGGCATCGCCACTCACCCTGGCGCTGGGTAAGGATATCGGCGGCCACTCGGTCGTTGCAGATCTGGCACGCATGCCGCATCTGCTCATCGCGGGCACAACCGGGTCAGGCAAGTCGGTTGCTATCAACGCAATGGTTCTGAGTCTTCTTTACAAGACGCAGCCTGAGCAGGTACGCCTGATCATGGTCGACCCCAAAATGCTCGAGCTGTCGGTCTATGAGGGTATTCCGCATCTGCTAACGCCGGTTGTCACCGACATGAAGGAGGCAGCCAATGCGTTGCGCTGGTGCGTGGCCGAGATGGACCGCCGCTATCGGCTAATGGCCGGGCTCGGAGTTCGCAACATAGGTGGCTATAACCGCAAGGTTAAAGAGGCCATCGATGCCGGCGCGCCGATCAAGGACCCGACGTTCACGCCACCACCGTTCGAGGACGAAGACAAGCCGATCGAGCATCCGACCCTGACGCCGCTGCCGTACATTGTCGTCATTATCGACGAGCTGGCGGACTTGATGATGATCGTTGGCAAGAAGGTCGAGGAGGTGATCGCGCGACTCGCACAGAAAGCACGAGCATCCGGCATTCACATGCTGCTCGCGACCCAGCGGCCGTCAGTCGACGTAATCACCGGCCTGATCAAGGCGAATGTCCCGACCCGGATCGCGTTCCAGGTATCGGCGAAGGTGGACTCGCGCACGATTCTCGATCAGATGGGCGCCGAGAACCTGCTCGGGCATGGCGACATGCTGTACCTGCCGCCGGGTACCTCGGCGCCGGTGCGCGTTCATGGCGCGTTCGTCGCGGATCACGAAGTGCATGCGGTCGTTCGCCATCTGAAGAAAAGTGGCGCTCCGCGGTATCTCGATGAAATTCTCGACGGTCCCTCGAGTCCAACTCCAGGACTGGCAGGAATCGACAAGTTGCCTGCCGACAGTGCGGACGCTGAACAGGATCCGCTGTATGACCAGGCGGTGCAGGTCGTTATGGAGACCCGAAAAGCTTCTATTTCGGGTGTTCAGCGGCGCCTCAAGATCGGTTATAACCGCGCCGCGAGGATGGTCGAGTCAATGGAAGCGGCCGGACTCGTCGGCCCGCTGCAGCCGAACGGGGCGCGTGAAATCCTGGTGCCGGCACCGGCAAAGGACTAGGAGTCAGGAATTGCGTAACAGGTTTTTATTGGCACTGTCAGGCCTGCTGATAGCGGGATCCGGACTGGCGGACAACAACGAACACGATGACGGGCAGCGCCTCGTTGACGAATTTGTCACCGACGTTAAGACGTTTAGCGGGCGTTTCGAACAGTCGTTGATAGATCCAAACGGTACGGTCGTCGAAATGACGAGCGGAACCCTGGAAATTCAGCGCCCGGGGCGTTTCCGCTGGTCCTACATCGAGCCATACGAGCAGGTACTCGTCGCAGATGGCCTGAATATCTGGAGTTATGACGTCGACCTCGCCCAGGTGACGGTCAAACCCCAGGCCGAGGCGCTGAGTAGTACGCCGGCCATTCTGCTCGGTGGTTCGGCGGATGCGCTGCAGCAGTTCATCAATGAAGGCAGCTACGTCGAAAAAGAGACGACCTGGGTACGGCTGAGCCCGCGGAATACAGAAAGCGGCTTTCTGCGCGTCGAGTTGGGTTTTAAGAATGACACACTCAGCCGCATGGTGTTTTTCGACAACCTCGATCAGACGACCCTGGTGGCGCTGCACGACGTTGTGCTGAATGAGCCGATCGATGCACGACAATTCGAATTCAAGGCACCAGATGACGTCGATGTCGTTGGCGTCCCGGCTGGCGCTGAAGCGACGGTTCGTTGATGCTTCCATTGCGCTATCTGCCACAGTGGCGAGTAGCAAGCGTGGGTCTGCTGCTTGCCGTTCTGGGCGCGATGCTGATGCCGGCTTTCTGGTCCTGGCCGGATCGTAATCGACTGCTTACTTGGTTCATGGATGCCGATAAATGGTTGCACCTTTTGACCTTCGCAGTACTGGCCATCTGGTTCGCGGGACTGTACCAGCGACGCGCATACTGGCGGATTGCCATCGGACTGCTCCTGTTCGGCATCCTGACCGAAGGCTGTCAGCGGCTCGTCACATACCGTTCGGCAGAATGGTACGACATCGTCGCCGACGCGCTCGGTATCGTCATCGGCCTTGGATTAGCGGCAACGGTTACGGGCGAGTGGAGCCTGCGCGTCGAAAGCTGGTATCTGCGCCGGAAAGCAGTTGCACGTGTTGACTGACCTGTTTACAGATCCAACCATCGAGTCTGCGGGGAGGCCGCTTGCGGATAGAATGCGCCCGGCTACTCTCGAGGAATTTTCCGGTCAGGCTCACCTCCTCGAAAACGGCAAGCCTTTGCGGCGTGCGATAGAGCAGGGGCGCGCGCATTCGATGGTTTTCTGGGGTCCTCCGGGGACCGGCAAGACCACGTTGGCCAGGCTCATCGCAGCCACGACCGATTCAAACTTCATCGGCCTTTCGGCCGTCATGGCCGGCGTCAAGGATATTCGCGTTGCCGTCGAGCAGGCGCAGCAGTACCGGCAGGTCTCGAATCGCGGCACGGTGCTGTTTCTCGACGAGGTACACCGTTTCAACAAAGCACAGCAGGATGCGTTCCTTCCGTTCGTCGAAGACGGAACGCTAACTTTCGTAGGCGCAACGACTGAAAATCCCTCGTTTGAGCTCAATAACGCGCTTCTGTCGCGGGCCCGCGTGTACGTGCTCAAGGCGCTCGATCAGCAGGCGCTGACCGAGATCGTCGGGCGTGCGCTGGCGGACACCGAGCGCGGCCTGGCTGGTTCTCACACCATGGAGCAGGATGCGCTGCAACTGCTCGTCGCGGCTGCGGACGGGGATGCGAGGCGAGCTTTGAACCTGCTCGAGCTGGCCGCAGACCTGAGCGATGGGGCCAATATCTCCCGGGCGACGGTGCAGGAGGTTGCGGCGGGCGGCCCACGCCGCTTCGACAAGCAGGGTGAATACTTCTATGACCAGATCTCGGCGCTGCACAAGTCGATTCGCGGCTCCGATCCTGATGCCTCACTTTACTGGCTGATGCGGATGATTGACGGTGGCTGCGATCCGCTCTATATCGCGCGGCGAATGATTCGTGTCGCATCTGAAGATATTGGTAATGCCGATCCCAGGGCACTGCAGTTGACGCTAAATGCGTGGGAGGCGATGGAGCGCCTTGGCAGTCCGGAAGGCGAACTCGCTTTGGCCCATGCGGTCGTGTATCTCGCGTGCGCGCCGAAAAGTAATGCGGTGTACCTGGCCGCGAAGGCAGCGCAAAGAGATGCAAAGGATTTCGGTTCACTCGAAGTTCCGATGCACCTCAGAAACGCGCCCACGAAACTGATGCAGGAACTCGGATACGGCGAAAATTACCGATACGCGCACGATGAGGAGGGGGCAGTGGCGAGCGGAGAAAAGTATTTTCCCGACGACATGCAGAGACGCACGTATTATCATCCCGTGCCCCGCGGTCTTGAGATCAAGATCCGCGAAAAACTGGAACAAATCAGAAACGATGATCGATCCTAAACGATTACGACAGTCCGCCGGCGATGTAGCTGAGAATCTCGCACGTCGTGGCCACGTATTTGACGTAGATGCCTACGAGGCGCTCGAGGAGCGGCGCAAGACGCTGCAGGTTGATACGGAGAACCTGCAGAACGAGCGCAACATGCGCTCAAAGGCGATCGGCAAGGCCAAGGCGAGCGGTGAGGACATTGCGCCGCTGCTCGCGGCCGTAAAGGACCTTGGGGAACAGCTGGAGAATTGCCAGGCGCAGCTGCAGTCCGTTCAGTCTGAGCTACAGGCTATCGAGCTGGGGCTACCCAACCTGCTCGATGACAGCGTGCCCGACGGGAGTGACGACACGGACAACGTCGAGATCCGGGCGTGGGGCGAACCGACAGAATTTGACTTCGAGGCTCGCGATCACATCGAGCTGGGCGAGGCATTGGGCATGCTCGACTTCGAATTGGCGAGTAAAATATCCGGTGCCCGGTTTGCGGTGATGCGGGGTCAGCTGGCGCGACTGCAGCGCGCCCTGATCCAGTTCATGCTCGACACGCATATTAAAGAACACGGCTACGAGGAAGCGTATGTCCCTTATTTAGTCCAGGACCATGCGCTCGTAGGGACCGGGCAACTGCCAAAATTCGAGGCAGATCTCTTCCGAACCACGACGGAGACACCGTATTACCTGATTCCGACTGCCGAGGTCCCGTTAACCAACTTCGCGCGTGACGTTATATTCGAAGACGACCGACTACCGTTACGCTATACCGCGCACACGCCGTGCTTCCGCTCGGAAGCCGGCTCATACGGGCAGGACACGCGAGGCATGATACGCCAGCACCAGTTCGAGAAGGTCGAGCTCGTGCAGCTCGTAGCGGCCGAGGACTCGGCGCAGGCGCTGGAGGAACTCACGGGCCACGCCGAACGGATCCTGCAGATACTCGGGTTGCCATATCGGGTTGTTGCGCTGTGTGCCGGCGATGTGGGTTTTGGGGCCGCAAAGACGTATGACCTCGAAGTCTGGCTACCCGGCCAGCAGAAGTACCGGGAGATTTCATCGTGTAGCAACTGCACCGATTTCCAGGCCCGGCGCATGCAGGCTCGCCGGCGCAACCCGGACACGGGCAAACCGGAATTGATCCATACGTTAAACGGCTCAGGCGTCGCTGCCGGTCGCGCTTTGATCGCGATCATGGAGAACTACCAGCGTGCAGACGGAAGTATAGGTGTGCCTGAGGCGTTGCAACCGTATATGGGTGGAGCAAGCTCGATTCAGGGATAAACCCGGTACTTGAACGCCGGCATCACAACGTCGTATTGCGGCTGCAGATACGCGACAAGATCGATCAGTTCCTGCACCGTCATGTAGCCGTTGTAGACGTACATCTTCGATTCCCCATCTTCGGACACCAGGTCTTCAGGGTAACCGTCCGCGAGTTTATGCGACGGATTGATAATGGCCGTCACCAGTTCCCCATAGCTCTTGACGCGAGTAACCGGTCCGCCCAGCTCGACAAACGGTTCGGCGCCGGCCAGCTGCGGTAATGTCTCGCCTTCGATCGTGTGGCACTGGTTGCACTGCATGTAAAGAAAGGTCTCCCGCCCCGCCGCCGGGTTGCCCTCGGGCAGGGCAAAACCACGCTCGGACATCCTGTCCCTGTCGCAGCCGGCGAGCAAGGCGACAGCAGTTAGTATCAGGGTCAGACTCGAAATAATCTTCATATCCGTGCTCCCGTGCGCATCTTTTGCTTGCGCCTATAAATCATCAATACCACAGTAATTCAAGCAGTTACATACGGGAAAGCCGCAGCGTACTGGGTGTTTCCTCAGCAATACATCAGCTCGTCATCAGGCCTTCTCAGGCCGCGTCTATTACGTTTAGCAACAGTGGTGAGGAGATTCGGCACCTAAATTTAAGGACGGTACTATGAACGGAAAAATCTTATGCGTATTGCTAACCGCCATTTCCATGATCGGCTGCACGACCATGCGCCCCGTGGATACTCGACAGCCAGAACTCGAGCGCAAGCTGAGCCCAAACGACCATCTACTGGTGTATGAAAAGTCTGGCCGAGTGATAGACATGACGTTTATCGAGCTGGACGCTGAAATTCTTCGGGGAAGGCTGACAGATGGCAGCCAGGGACCGACCAGCGTCGATATTGCCGAAATCGAGCGACTGGAAATCGAGAAGGTCGACGGCGTGAAAACGACGCTCGCCGTAATCGGTGGCACGATCATAATAGTTCCGATAGCGCTGATCGCCGGAATGGCGGAAATCATGGCAGCGCAATGAGCGGCCGAATAAAAATTGCGGTGCTGATGCTGCTGTTCATGTTCGCTGGATGCACGACGATGCAGCAGCTACGACCGCAGGACCCGGCTCTGGCAGACGGTCTGAAGATCGGCGACCGCCTTATCGTCTACGAAAAGAGCGGGCGTATATTCGATATACGTTTCGTGCGACTGGACGGAGGCATACTGCGCGGCAGCATGACTGACGATGGACTGGATTCGGTCGAGATCCGGCTGGACAATATCGAGCGTATCGAAGCCGAGCGAGTCGCTGTCGGCCGCACTACGGGAGCCGTGCTGGGCGGGATCGTCCTCGCGCCGATTGTTGCGGTTGGCGCAGGTCTGGCGCTGGCGGGGCAGTGAGCATAACGGCGAGGGCCCGCAAAGCGGGCCCTCGAGAAATGGTATACGGTGCCGGCCTAATCGCGGCTCATGAACAGGCGCAGGATGTACCAGAACATCAGTGCAATTGACGCAAACAACGCCAGGGAGGCAGCCACGTACTTGTCTTCCGGGTAGTGGTGCATGATGTTTGAAGTATCGTAAAGGACGGCCGCGCCCGCGAATCCGATCATGGCCACCGAGAACCAGGTACCGAGTTCAAAACCGAAAATCAGGCTGGCGATAATTCCTACCATGGCGAGCAGTCCGCCCCAGACAAGCAGGCCGCGCAAAAAGGAAAAGTCCTTGCGCGTGATCATCGCTGTAGCAATTAATGCCGCCGATCCGAGCAATGTGACGCCCGCTGCGCTGTCAATAACGCCTGGCTGCGTCATCGCCGCGATATAGAGCATTGGGAGGAAGATCAGTGCCTCGAGCACGACAAAGAACGCCAGTGCGGCATACTGTGCAGCCGTTGACTGAATTCGGTGTGCTACATGAGATGCACCCCATCCAGCGAGGATGAATGCGCCTAGCACCATCCACCAGTTGTTCACCATCGGTGCGGTAATCCGTGCTGCGACGCCAGACTGGAACAAATAAACCTCTACCGCCGCGAACGCCAGGATGGCGCCGACGACGTGTGCGTAGCACTTCCAAATAAAGTTCGCGCGGGCGTCAACCGACAAAGTCGAGACGGGGGCCAGGTGGTTCACATTATCTTGCATCAGATTTACCTCTACGGATATCAATCAACGAATACTACCACGGCAGCTCATAACCTTCGGCATGCCAGAAACCGCCGCTGTTTTGTAAGTCCAGACCGTCAATGCGGTCGATAATATTTTTTGCCGCATCGGCGGGCGCAACGCCTTGACCGTTTGTCATCTGCGTAGCGACCATGCCCGGATGTAGCAGGCCAACCGCGATTCCGCGTGGAAGCAGGTCGTGTTTCAGGTTGGTGCCGATCATGTTCACGGCTGCTTTCGACGCTCTATAGCCATAGTAGCCGCCGGATGAGTTGTCCTCGATCGAGCCCACTCGGCTTGAGAGAATCACGACCTTGGAGCCTGAACCCAGGTTATCGAGAAGCGCCTCGGTAACTCGGAGCGGTCCCAGCGTATTCACGCGAAACTGTTCGACAATCTCCGTGTAGTCGAGTTCACCAAGCGAGTCTCTAAGCAGTATCCCGGCATTGTTGATCAGAACGTCGAGATGTTGGGCACCAAGCGACTCCTTGAGGCGCGGCACGGATTCTGCAGCGCTGACATCGACGCCGGTAATAACCCGAAATCCGAGGTGGCGCAATTCATCGGTGTCGGACCGGCAAACGCCGATTACTTCGTCGCCACGCGCGGCAAATTGCCTGCAGAGCTGCAAGCCTATGCCGCGGTTGCAGCCCGTTATGAGAATGGTTGCCATGATTGGCTCCGGATTGTACGCAAAATTCGCAAGAGGGTGGGATTGATGCGGATCGCCTCGGGGCGATCCTTACCCTTTACAGGGCGCGCTGTGCGCGTCCAAAACGCTGACGCGTTTTGTCGAACCAGTGGGTTCTCATCCATCACCCCCCTCCGGTCACCCAAAAGACCGCAGGCGCCCTTTTTGGTTACTGGCGGAGAGGGTGGGATTACTCGGCCCACAGGGCCTCGCCCCTCAGGGGGGCCGCTCGCAACCTGCAGTTGCTCCGCGTTCTCACTGGCGGCTGCGCCGCTGCGTGAGTCGAACAGGGCCCTCATCCGCAACCACACTCGGCGGGCAGAACCAAAAAAGGGCCCGGAGGGCCCATTTTTGG
>JAACFB010000081.1 GCA_009937615.1 Gammaproteobacteria bacterium
GGCTGGCATGCGAAAGTGGCGGAATTGGTAGACGCGCTGGCTTTAGGTGCCAGTGGGGCAACCCGTGAGAGTTCGAGTCTCTCCTTTCGCACCACAATCGCAAGCCGATAAATAATTGATTATAAAAGTTTTATGGTTTTTCGGGCGACTGCTGAAGTCGCCTGGAAATATTTGCAGGACCGTTAAAGGATAGAGAAATGCAGGTTACTGTCGAGTCGACGGGCAAACTCGAGCGGCGTATGCGTGTCGAGCTGCCGGCTGAGCGTATCAGCCAGGAAGTTGCTGCGCGGCTGAAGTCGGTAGGGCGCACCGCCAAGATCAAGGGCTTCCGACCGGGCAAGGTTCCGCCGAAAGTTGTCAAACAGCGTTACGGCAAACAGATCCGCGAAGAGGTTGTCTCCGAGCTCATGCAGAAAAGCTATACGGACGCTGTCGTACAGGAAAACCTGAATCCGGCTGGCGGACCGAAGATCGAAGCCGAGAAGGTCCAGGACGGCAAGAACTTTTCATACGTCGCGACGTTCGAAGTGATGCCCGAGGTTGCCTTAAAAAACCTCGACAAGATCAAAGTTCAGAAACCTGACGTTTCGATTGGTGACGAAGATCTCGACGCCATGATTCTGAAGCTGCGTAAGCAGAAGGCGACCTGGGAACCGGTTGACCGGCAGAGCAAGGACGGCGATCGCGTGATTGTCGATTTCGACGGGCAGCTCAAAGGCGAGCCCATTAAGGGCGGTCAGGGTAAAGAGGTCCCGGTTGAACTGGGTGCTGGTCAGATGTTGCCCGAATTCGAGAAGGCGCTGTTTGGCGTCAAAAGCGGCGAGGAAAAGTCCTTCAAGGTCAAGTTTCCAAAGGATTATCACGCCGAGGAATTACAGGGCAAGAAGGTCGATTTCTCGGTGCTCGTCCATCGCGTCGAGGAGGAGACTCTGCCACCGGCCGACGACAGCCTGGCGGAGCTGTTCGAAGTGAAGGAAGGCGGCATAGAACAATTCAAGAAAGACGTTACGGATAACATGCATCGGGAGGCCAAAGCCAAGGTCAAGGGCGATATTCGCGAGCAGGTCATGCAGGGGTTGATCGACGCAAACCCATTCGAAATTCCGCAGGCTCTCAAGCATCGCGAGATGCACACGATGCAGCACGAGGCCATGCAGCGCCTCGGCATCGAAGATCACGACCAGGCGCCGCCGCTCGAAAACTTTGCCGAAATGGCCGAGCAGCGGGTGCGACTCAGCTTGCTGCTTCGGCAGGTGATAACGGAACAAAAACTGACTGTCGATGCTGATAAGGTGCGTGCACGTGTCGAGGAGATGTGCGAGGGCTACGAGAACGCTGAAGAGATGGTCAATATTTACATGAGCAACCCGCAGATGGTGCAGCAAATTGAACCGATGGTTCTAGAAGATCAGGCCGTGGACTGGCTTGCGCAGAACGGCAAAGTCACGTCAAAGAAGGTGTCATTCGAGGAATATATGAATTCCTGAACAGCGCAAATCGTGACAGAATACGCACTGGATCGGGCAGGAACACAACAGGAATAACGATGAGCGCACAAGCACTGAATCTCGTACCCATGGTGGTCGAGCAAACGGCGAGAGGCGAGCGTGCCTATGATATCTACTCACGGTTGCTCAAGGACCGCCTCGTTTTCATCGTTGGTCCGGTTGAGGACCACATGGCCAACCTCGTCGTCGCGCAGCTCCTGTATCTCGAATCCGAGAACGCGGAGAAGGATATCCATCTTTACATCAATTCACCGGGTGGCTCGGTAACGGCGGGCCTCTCGATCTACGACACGATGCAGTTCGTAAACTGCAATGTTTCGACGATCTGCGTCGGCCAGGCGGCAAGCATGGGTGCGCTGCTCCTCGCGGGCGGCACCAAGGGCAAGCGATTTGCGCTGCCGCACTCCCGGATCATGGTGCACCAGCCCAGCGCCGGGTTTCAGGGCCAGGCGACCGATATCAGTATCCACGCCACCGAGGTACTTGCGCTGAAGGCGCGCCTCAACCAGATTATGGCGAAACACACGGGTAAGACGATTGAGAAGATCGAAGCGGACCTGGAACGCGACAATTTCATGAGTGCTACGGCGGCCCTGGAGTACGGGCTGGTTGACACCGTGTTGGCACAGCGCAAGGAAATGGCCGAGCCTGATTCAAGCTGATTCTTTATTTATCAATCAGTTATACTACACGCCTGTCGTATATGGGACGTGGTTCTTTGCACGCTGAAAAGCCGCGTGTTATATACACTCCGAGCCGTAACAGGCTGATTTTTCTGCAACAGAGGCCATCTCGATTATGAGTGATGATTCCCGCGGCAAGAACGAGGACGGCAAACTCCTATATTGTTCTTTTTGCGGCAAGAGCCAGCACGAAGTCCGCAAGCTGATTGCGGGGCCTTCCGTATTCATCTGCGATGAGTGCGTGGAGCTCTGTAACGACATCATTCGCGAAGAACTCGAGGACAGCGGTGATGCGGGACGCGACAAGCTGCCCAAGCCGGTCGAGATCAAAGAGATTCTCGATGAGTACGTCATCGGGCAGCAGGGCGCCAAGAAAGTTCTGTCGGTCGCGGTCTACAACCACTATAAACGGCTCAACGATCGCCTGGACGAGCGCTCCAAGGACGACGTAGAGCTCGCGAAGAGCAACATCCTGTTGATCGGCCCAACCGGCTGTGGCAAAACGCTGCTGGCCGAGACGCTGGCGCGGCTTCTCAATGTGCCGTTCACAATTGCCGATGCGACGACTTTGACCGAGGCCGGTTACGTCGGAGAGGACGTCGAAAACATCATCCAGAAGCTGCTGCAGAAATGTGATTACGACGTTGAGAAAGCGCAGACCGGCATCGTCTACATCGACGAGATCGACAAGATTTCGCGGAAATCCGACAATCCGTCGATCACTCGGGACGTGTCGGGCGAGGGGGTCCAGCAGGCCCTCCTGAAACTGATCGAAGGCACCATCGCGTCTGTGCCGCCGCAGGGCGGGCGCAAGCACCCACAGCAGGAATTCCTGCAGGTGGACACCGGCAGCATCCTGTTTATCTGTGGCGGCGCGTTTGCCGGCCTCGACAAGATCATCCTCAATCGGTCATCGAAGAGCGGCATCGGTTTCGTTGCTGACATCAAGACCGAAGAAAACGAGCAGAGCGTCGGCGAGCTGCTGCACGAGGTCGAACCGGAGGACCTGATACGGTACGGCCTGATTCCGGAGTTCGTTGGCCGCCTTCCAGTGGTCGCGACGCTCGAAGAGCTTGACGAGGGCGCGCTGATCCAGATTCTGCTGGAGCCGAAGAATGCGCTGACCAAGCAGTACCGGAAATTGTTCGAGATGGAGGGCGTCGAACTCGAGTTTCGCGAAGACGCTCTTGCGGCCGTTGCCAAACGCGCGATGGAACGGAAAACCGGCGCACGCGGCCTGCGTACAATCCTCGAGAACGTTTTGCTGGACACGATGTATGATCTGCCGTCGGCAACGGGCGCGAAAAAGGTCGTGGTCGACGAGGCGGTGGTTACGGGCGAGACCAAACCGTACGTCATCTACGAGTCGGAAGAAACGCCGACCGTCGACATCGAACAGCAGCAGGAGCGGCAGAGACCGACAGGGTCAGACGGCGCCTAGACACCGCGAAATGTCAAAAAAAGGTGTCAGGTTTATTGATTGAAAAATAAACCTGACACCTTTTTTTTGTGACGCTTGAATGTGGCTTGATTTTTACGTTATCGGCCTCATGTCGAATGGCAGTAACTCTACGAGGTAATACCTGGTGTCTGAAGAAGATCTGATCACTGACGTCGCTACAGTCGACGAGTCGTCCGATGTACCCGTGCTGCCGCTCAGGGATGTCGTCGTTTACCCGCACATGGTCATCCCGCTGTTCGTCGGCCGTGATAAGTCGATTGTCGCGCTGGACCGGGCCATGGCGGCGAGCAAGCGAATCCTGCTGGTCGCGCAGAAAAAGGCCGATAACGACGATCCACAGCCCGCTGATTTATATGAAGTTGGCACGTTGGCGACCATTCTTCAGCTGCTGAAGCTGCCGGATGGCACCGTCAAGGTGCTGGTCGAGGGTGCTGAGCGCGCGCTGATCGACCGTATCAACGTCGGCGATCACTTTTCGGCCGAGATTACGGTTCTGAGCGAGGAAGACCGGCACGACGAGCGCGAGATCGACGTGCTCGTGCGTTCGATCATCGCGCAGTTCGAGCAATACGTGAAACTCAACAAAAAGGTTCCGCCTGAGATCCTGACATCGCTGTCGGGAATCGATGAGCCGGGCCGCCTGGCCGACACGGTCGCCGCTCATATGGCGCTCAAGCTGGCCGAAAAGCAGCGCATTCTCGAGATCCAGGACGTCAAGACACGGCTCGAGCAGATCCTGGGCATCATCGAGGGTGAGATCGACGTGCTGCAGATCGAGAAGCGCATTCGTGGCCGCGTCAAGCAGCAGATGGAGAAGAGCCAGCGCGAGTACTACCTGAACGAGCAGATGAAGGCGATTCAGAAAGAGCTCGGCGAGATGGAGGATGCCCCCAACGAGATGGCCGATCTCGAAGACAAGATCGAGAAAGCCGGCATGTCGAAAGAGGCCAAGGAAAAGGCGACCTCCGAACTGAACAAGTTGAAACTGATGTCACCGATGTCGGCCGAAGCGACGGTCGTCCGGAATTACATTGACTGGCTGCTGAAAGCGCCCTGGAAGAAGCGTAGCAAGGTATTGCGTGATCTGAGCCGCGCTGAAGAGGTTCTCGAAGAGGACCACTACGGGCTGGAGAAGGTCAAGGAGCGCATCCTCGAGTACCTGGCCGTGCAGCTCCGCGTCAAGCGTTTGAAGGGGCCGATCCTGTGCCTCGTTGGTCCGCCGGGCGTGGGCAAGACGTCGCTGGGCCAGAGCATTGCCCGCGCGACGAACCGCAAGTTCGTGCGCATGTCCCTGGGTGGCGTTCGGGACGAGGCCGAAATTCGTGGCCATCGCCGCACTTACATCGGCTCGATGCCGGGCAAGATCATCCAGAATCTCGGCAAGACCGGCGTTCGCAACCCCCTGTTCCTGCTGGACGAAGTCGACAAGATGGCGATGGACTTCCGTGGCGATCCGTCGTCCGCGTTACTCGAGGTTCTCGATCCGGAGCAGAACTCCACGTTCCAGGATCACTACCTCGAGGTGGACTTCGATCTGTCGGACGTCATGTTTGTCTGTACCGCGAACAGCCTCAACATTCCGGCACCGTTGCTCGATCGCATGGAGGTCATCCGAATCCCGGGTTACACCGAGGATGAGAAACTCAATATCGCGCTGCGCTACCTGGTGCCTAAGCAAATGAAGGAAAACGGCCTCAAGGAAGACGAGCTCAAGATCACCGAGAGTGCGGTTCGTGACATCATTCAGCATTACACGCGCGAATCGGGTGTTCGTAACCTGGAGCGTGAGATATCGAAAATCTGCCGCAAGGTCGTCAAGATGCTGCTGCTGAAGCCGCGCAAGAGCCGAGTGACGGTTACGCCGAAAAGCATGGAGAAGTTCCTCGGCGTGCGGCGATTCCGCTTCGGCAAGGCCGAGGATAACGATCAGGTAGGGCAGGTAACCGGCCTGGCTTGGACCGAGGTCGGCGGCGAACTGCTGACTATCGAAGCGGCGGTCGTGCCGGGCAAGGGCAAGCAGACCTACACGGGTCAGCTGGGTGAAGTAATGACCGAATCGATCCAGGCTGCGATGACGGTTGTGCGAAGTCGCAGCAGTGTCCTGGGCATCGACGAGGACTTCCACCAGAAGCTCGATGTGCATATCCACGTGCCCGAAGGCGCCACTCCGAAGGACGGACCGAGTGCGGGAGTTGGCATGTGCACGGCACTGGTGTCGGCATTAACCGACATCCCTGTTAAGAGCGATGTGGCCATGACCGGTGAGATCACATTGCGTGGCGAAGTACTGCCGATCGGCGGGCTCAAAGAGAAGCTTCTCGCGGCCCATCGCGGTGGTATCAGCAAGGTGCTGATACCCGAGGAAAACGAAAAGGATCTGGCGGAAATACCGAAGAACATCAAGGACAAGCTGGAGATAGTTCCAGTGAAATGGATCGACGCCGTACTCGAGCATGCACTGCAGCATATGCCCATGCCAGAGGCGTCCAAGACGGACGCTAAGGCCGAGTCAAAATCGGCCGCTGAAGAGCAGAAATCCGAGGATATCGTTCGCCCCCACTAAACCGCTGAAACCCGCGTGGTTAAAGGAAATTTGACGGTGTTTTTGCCAGTTGGTATAAGCATCGCAGCTGTCGGTGGATGCACGGAGCTGCCGGCGGCGATTCAGCGGATTGCGACTTGCAGGAAAGCTCGCTGGATTGAAACTTACTTTCGATGACCATAATCAATCTTCAGGGGTACTAAGGCATGAATAAGGGTGAACTGGTAGACGCGGTTGCAGGTGCGGCAGGATTGTCGCGTGCGGATGCAACGAAAGCGGTTGATGGCGTACTGGATGCCATATCGGGAACGCTGGCGAACGGTGGTTCTGTGTCGCTGGTCGGGTTCGGCACGTTTTCGGTGAAAGCACGAGCAGCACGTATGGGACGGAATCCCAGAACAGGCGAAGCGATCCAGATTAAGGCAAGTAATGTCCCAGGATTCAAGGCTGGCAAAGGCCTGAAGGATGCCGTAAACTAGCGCGCCCTTCGACCCAGGGGGTCGATTTCGCGGCATGCCGCGAACCTGATTTTCTGGGTGCTTAGCTCAGCTGGGAGAGCATCGCCCTTACAAGGCGAGGGTCGGGGGTTCGATCCCCTCAGCACCCACCAAGGTTCGGAGTGGTAGTTCAGCTGGTTAGAATACCGGCCTGTCACGCCGGGGGTCGCGGGTTCGAGTCCCGTCCACTCCGC
>JAACFB010000026.1 GCA_009937615.1 Gammaproteobacteria bacterium
GATGAATTTCATGGACTACACCAAGATGCTGCCCAGCGTGGCTACGGAAATGAACGGCACGTCCGGCGCGGGCACCTCGTTCTCGCTGGTCTACATGCGCGGCATCGCGACCGCAGGTGATGGACAGGCGACCACGTCTTTGCCGAGCGTTGGCATGTACCTCGACGAGCTGCCCATTACGACCATTCAGGGCAACCTGGATATACACATGTACGATGTTTCGCGCGTCGAAGCGCTGGCGGGCCCGCAGGGCACGCTGTACGGCGCCAGTTCTCAGGCCGGCACGATTCGCATTATTACGAACAAGCCGGATTTGAGCGGCTTCTCTGCCAACATCAGTGCTCAGGCTGACCTGGTTGACGGCGACGACACGGGCATGACGGTCGAGGGCTATGTGAATGCGCCCATCGGTGACAAGGCGGCCATTCGTGTCGTCGGCTGGAGCCGGTCAGATGCGGGCTGGATTGATAACAAGGCGGGCACCCGCACCTTCAAGGGTGTCGAGGATCCTAGCCTTTGCCCCGATGGTGACTGCAGCGTTGACGACATTGTCGTTGAAAACACCCGGGCCAAGGACAACTACAACACCATCGATACCGTCGGTGCACGTGCGGCATTGCGCGTGGATCTCAATGAGAACTGGACGGTCACCCCGACATTGATGTACCAGAAGTCGGAGGGAGAGGGCTCCTGGGGTGATGATCTGAATGACTTCGGTGCTTCAGGCAAGTACGCGGTTCTGCACACGCTGCCCGAATTCACTGAGGATGAGTGGATGATGGCTGGCCTGACCATCGAGGGCAGAATTGGCAACTTCGACGTCGTCTACTCGGGTTCCTACCTGGACCGGGAAGTGGCCGGCTCGTTCGATTACGCGGACTATTCCTACTGGTACGACGCCTTTTACACGAACGGCTACTACTCCGATCTGCACTTTGCCGATGACGGCGGCGCGCGGGATTTGCCGAGTTACTTCGTTCCCGCGTATTTCGATGCGGCAGAAGTTGGTTCACGCGTAATGTCGGGTGCGCGCTACACGAATGACGATACGTACACGAAAAACAACCACGAAATACGAATCAGCACGGATCCCGAAAAGAGCATCCGCGGCATGCTGGGATTCTTCACGCAGAAACAGTTCCACGACTTCGAGCAGCACTGGATCGTCGAAGGCATCAGTCCGGTGATGTGGATGGACTATGACGACAACCCCAATAACGAAGCCTTCAAGGATACTGTTTACCTGAACAGCATGTATCGAACCGACCGCGACAACGCGATATTCGGCAGCGTGGACTTCGACATTGGTGACAGTCTTGTCCTGACGTTGGGAGCACGCTACTTCGAGCCGGAGGTGACCGTTCAAGGCTTCTTCGGCTTCGGGTCGAACTGGAGCACGGGAACCCTTTCCGAAGAACCGCCAGGGTTTAACCTGTGGTCGGGTACCGGCGAGCTGATGTGCAATACCCAGGAAGGGGACCCGGGTTGGACGCCTAACTTCAACGGCCAGGCAAACTGGAAAGACAAGCCGTGTCTGAACGTGGACAAGGGGCTCAAGGAGAGCGACAGCGTCTACCGCGTCAACCTGGCTTGGGATGTCAGCGATGACAGCATGCTGTACTTCACCTGGTCCGAGGGTTATCGGCCGGGCGGCGTACAGCGCAATCCAGCTCTCGGTTTCTATGTCTCGGACTTCCTGACCAACTACGAGATCGGCTGGAAAACCCAGTGGATGGATAATCGGGTCCAGTTCAACGGAGCCGTGTTCCATCAAGAGTGGGACGACTTCCAGGTGTCCGTCACGGGCGAAAACGCGATTACGACGGTCAATAACGGCCCGACGGCCCATGTGGACGGGTTGGAAGCGAATCTGATCTGGTTGCCGACCGACAATCTGCGAATTTCGGCAGCAGCGGCGTTCTACGACACCGAGCTGCAGGACGATTACTGTTGTGGATCGGATATATTCGACGAGGACGGCGACGGAGACGACAAAGAAGCAACCAGGGTGCTGGCGCCGGCTGGGACCAAGTTGCCCGTAACTGCAGACTTCAAAGCTAACCTCGTCGCGCGTTACACCTTCGCGGTCGGTCGATTCGATGCGCATCTTCAGGGCGCACTTGCGCACAATGGCAGTCGCACGTCTGACATGGAGGTAATAATTGCCGAAAAAATGGGCGATCTTCCGGCATCGACGACACTCGATCTGAGCGCGGGCATACGCAACGACTCTTGGGGACTTGATCTGTTCGTGACGAATGCGACGGGCGAGGACGCGCCGCTTTACCAGACTGCCGAGTGCACCATAGAAACCTGTGGCGACCAGATTTACGGAGTCCGTCACAGGCCGACCACCGTTTCTATGAGGTTCACGAAGGACTTCAACTGAGCGGTCGCTTCAGCAAGTAAGATCCAAGGGCCCCCGCAAGGGGGCCCTTTTGCATACGGAACGGAGATTGAGCCAGGGTAGTCAGCCGTGACATTACGTCTCAACAAGCGAATTTTGTTCGTATTTTTGGTCATTGTCGTTGCGGCGGTGACCTTCTGGAGCGGTTCCCGCTACCCTTCGCTCGACCAGAAAGCGCTCATGGGCGGGAACGCGGCACTCGAAGACCCGCTCTCCTTCGAAGCGTCAATCCAGATCCAGCCGGACGATGGCCCGATGCAGCGGATCGCCTACACCACGATCAACTGGGTCGAGACGAACCTCGAAGGTATGGCATTCGGGCTCGTGATCGGCGCCAGTCTTCTTACCCTGATCGGAATGATCCCTGCCCGTGGACACAGCAACGGCTTCGTGAACACGCTGATCGGAGTAGCCGTTGGCACACCGCTTGGCGTCTGCGTCAACTGCGCGGCACCGGTGGCGAAGGGAATGCATGACGGCGGCGCTCGTCTTGAAACGACCCTGGCCACCATGTTCAGTTCGCCGACACTGAACGTGATTATACTGACCATGCTCTTCTCGATATTTCCGCTGTACCTGACCGTGATCAAGCTGGTCCTGACCCTGACTTTCATCCTGGTTCTCGTGCCCCTGCTATCACGCTGGATCTTTCCCACGGAGCGAGCGCAAAGTTACGATGACGCCGTTTGCGCGATACCGGCAACTCCAGCGCCAGCGAACGAGGGCTGGCTGGCGGCAGCTCGCGGCGCATCCGTCCTGCTGGTGCGAAACTTCGGCTACGTCGTCTTACGAACTGTCCCGTTGATGCTGCTGGCCGGCGCGCTGGGAGCCGTGGTCGCACATTTGGTTCCACTGCAGTCGTTGATCGACTTCGAACCGGGCATCCTGTCCGTTGCCGTCGTAGCGTTGGTTGGGATTTTCCTGCCGGTGCCGGTTGCGTTCGATCTTGTCGTGGTTGCGGTGCTGATTTCCGCCGGCGTGCCGATGATCTATTCCATGACCTTGCTGTTTACCCTGGGAATTTTCAGCATCTATCCGTTCTTCATCGTCTGGAATACGATATCCCGGCGCGTGGCTGTCGTATTGACGGCCGTGCTCGTCGTAATGGGAATAGGCGGCGGTATCGTCGCCGAGGAGATTCACCAGGCCGAGCTCCGGGACATGCTGGAATTCCTGGAGCAAGAAAACTAGATGGTGCTGCGCTCAACACTGATACTTGCTTTTGCGCTGTCGGCTGCGTCAGCTCACTCGTGGGCCGAGGCTGGGGCCATTCAGGACGCTCAAGGCCACCGCGTCAGCATCGATGCGGTGCCCTTTCGGCCTAGAGCGGGTACGGACGATGTTCCCTTCACGCGATTCGACGGCAGCTTGTTCGGCTTGCACCAGGAGAATTACTTCAGTCCCAGGGATTTCTACCCGCCGTTTTTCAATGGCGGGGGCATCGCCTCCGGCGACATAAACCGCGATGGCTGGCCAGATGTCGTGTCTGCCAACGGCGCGTTCGTCATGATTTACATGAACCAGGATGGTCAGCGTTTTTCCCCAATTGAAATGGATGTGACCGGGCAGGATGACATTGCCATTTTTAATGTTGCCCTGGTCGACATTGACGGCGACGGCTGGCTGGACCTGTTCGGGACAACCTATCTGCAGGGTAATTTTTTCCTGTTGAACCAGGAGGGGAAATTCACATCAGCCGGGCTGCGACAGCTGCCCCGGGGCGAAGCGGTACTGAGCTTGACCGCGTCTTTCGGAGACGTCGATCGTGATGGTGACCTGGACTTCGTTATCGGTAACTGGTTCGCCGGGGCCAGCAAAAAGCACCCGCCGCCACGTTCGCAAAACGAGCTATGGATAAACGAGGGCGGCGCTTTTGAAATAACGCCGCTCGTTGAGCTGGTAGGCGAGACATTGAGCACGCTGCTGTCAGACTGGAACGGGGATGGCTGGCTTGACCTCGCAGTCGGTAACGATTTCGAGGAACCTGATTTCTATTACCATGGCGACGGCAAAGGCGGTTTCCGCCTGATTGAGCGCCGCGACGGTGTGGTCCCGCATTCCACCCAAACGACAATGAGCTTCGATACCGGCGACTACGACAATGATCTCGATCTCGACATGTTTGTGGACCAGGCGACGGCCCGCGCGACGGGTCCATCTGCAGAGGTGCAGATGCTTGCATTGGATCGCTACTGTGACGAAATAGCCGAGTCGTCTGTTCGCGAACGTTGCCTGGCCAACATGGCGACCCGGGAGGGGTTTTTCTACGGCGCCAATCACCAGCCGAAAAATGTCCGCAACTGCGCCAAGGTGCCGGACGAGAAGGACCGTAAGGAATGCATCGGTATGCAGGTCATGATGACCGCCCAGCGCATTCGCGATCCGGAACTCTGCGAACGGATTCCGAAATCCGAGGTGCGAACCTACTCGTTGTGTCGAAATTTCTTCGAGGGCATTCTTCCTCACGATCCGGCAATGCTGGAACAGGCGATTCCGCAGCTGATGAACGAAAACGTCCTTCTGACCTGGGATTCAGCCGGGCAGCGGTTCACGGATGAGTCCGAGCGCGCTGGCGTGAAATTCACGGGTTGGAGCTGGAACGCGCGTTTTGCCGACGTGGACAATGACGAGTGGCAGGATCTCTTCGTCGTTGCGGGTTCCTGGTTCCGCGCTACGCCGTCAGGCACGACCGCCAATTTCTTTTTTCACAACGAGGGCGGCAAAAGGTTCAGCGAGCAGACGGATGCGTTTGGCTTTCAGAATTTCATGATTGTGAGCGCGTACACCGTCCTGGATTTCGACAGGGACGGCGACCTGGACTTCGTGACCAATTCAATAAACGGTCCGCTATGGCTGTTGCGCAACAATAACCGCAGCGGCAACAGCATCGGCTTCGGGCTGCGCGATGAGATTGGCAACCGGGATGGTATCGGCACCAAGTTTACGATTCATTACGGGCCGGACGGCGAGCGCCATCAAATGCGCGAGCTCAAATCGAGCGGCGGGTATCTCTCGTTTGACGAGCCTGTCGCGCATTTTGGTCTCGGGGAATATGACACGATTGAGCGCCTGGAAATAAGCTGGTCGACCGGAGGGACGACGGAGGTTCCGGGGCCGTTCAAGGCCGGGCATACGTACCGGCTGAGCAGATCTCCAGCTGACGGGGATTAAGGCGCCTTGCCGACGGCATTTGAAGACTTCATGAAGGCACCCTGGCGGCCGTCCTGTCTGGCAGTCACAAACGCAAAGACCCCCAGCGGGGGTCTTTGAGCGTTTGGTGCCCAGGAGAGGACTTGAACCTCCACGGGGTTACCCCCACTAGCACCTGAAGCTAGCGCGTCTACCAATTCCGCCACCTGGGCTTGCGAGAACGGCGTACAATTGCACTTCTTGCAAGGGGGCGCACTCTATCCAAAGCAGGCGTAACCTGTCAATCAAAGACGACATCCGGAGCAAATGGCTTGTCAGGGAAAACTAAAAAGCAGACATCCAGGGAGCAGGATAAGTCCTACAAGCATCCCGTTCCGAGCCGCAGCGACCTTCTAAAAATTCTAGAAAAAGCCGGTAAACCTCTGAAAATAAATGCAATTATTTCAGAGGCAGGTCTGAAAGGGCAGCGCATGCGTTCACAGCTCGCCGACCGTCTCTATCAGATGGTCAGAGCAGGCCAGATCATCGAGAATCGTCGCCATGAGTACTGTCTCACCGCAAAGCTCGATCTCGTTGCCGGGAGGGTCAGCGGTCACCGCGACGGCTTCGGGTTCGTCATTCGTGACGATGCGGGCGACGATATTTATCTCTCGGCGCGAGAGATGCGGTCGGTTTTCGACGGCGACCGGGTCGCGGTCAAGGTTGTCGGCACGGACCGACGCGGCAAGCCCGAGGGTCGACTGGTCGAAGTTCTTGACCGTGGCGAACGGGAGATCGCAGGCCATTTCATCCGCGAAAGGGGAATAGGCCTCGTCGTCCCGGACAATCCACGAATATCGCACCGAATCCTGGTCGCGAAAGGCGAGTCGGCTGGCGCCAAGCCCGGCCAGGTGGTCGTCGTGCGTATTCTCGATTTCCCGTCGCAGATTGAACAGGCAACGGGCCGCATCGTGCGAATCATCGGCGATCCGCATGAAAAGGGCATCGCAACCGAAATTGCCATCCATACGCACGGCATACCAACCGGGTGGCCTAAAGCGGTTCGTGAGGAGATCCGCGAATTCGGCAAAACCGTGCCCAAGGCGGCGCTGAAGGGCCGCGTCGATCTCAGGAATCTCGACCTCGTGACGATCGACGGCGCGGATGCGCGTGACTATGACGATGCCGTGTACTGCGAGCCGACCAGCACTGGCTGGCGGCTGCTGGTTGCCATTGCCGATGTCGGTCATTACGTTGAGATCGGTGCGCCACTGGACAAACAGGCGACCGTGCGCGGGACATCGGTCTACTTTCCCGACCGGGTCGTGCCGATGTTACCCGAAGTCCTATCGAACGGGCTGTGCTCGCTGAATCCCGACGTTGACCGCCTGTGCCTGGTGTGCGACATGCGCGTCAATCGGGACGGTAAAGTGACTCGCTCAACCTTTGTCGAGGCTGTAATGCGATCGTCGGCGCGTTTGACTTACAGCCAGGTCAGCGACTTTCTGACCGGACAATCACCTGAGGCTTTACCGAGCGCTGTCCGCAAACCCGTTAGAGAACTGCATTCGCTTTACCAGTCCTTTGCCAGGGCGAGACAGCGGCGCGGTGCTATCGAGCTCGATTTACCGCAAACAAAATTCGAACTGGGCAAGCAAGGCGAGATCGCGCAAATTCACACGGTCCCCCGCAACGATGCGCATCGGCTGATCGAAGAGTGCATGATCGCGGCGAATGTCGAGGCCGCAAAGTTCCTGAGGCGCCACAGAATTCCGGGGCTGTTCCGGGTTCATGCCAAGCCCGACGCGGATCGTTTTGAGGAACTCAGGCTGTACCTGCTGACGCTCGGTTTGAAGGTTCCTCATCCGGATCACGTGCAGCCGCGACAATTTAATGATCTTATTCAACAGGTTAGCGGCCGGCCGGACAGCGCCGCGATATCGATGGCCATGCTGCGATCACTGACGCACGCCGAATACACGCCTCAAAATATTGGCCACTTCGGGTTGTCGCTTGATGCCTATGCGCACTTTACCTCGCCGATCCGGCGATACCCGGACCTGCTCGTGCACCGGGCTATTCGCCATATCCTTCGCGGCGGTAAACCGGGCCGATATCACTATGATTCTGCAACGATGGAGAGACTCGGCACGATCATGTCGGCGCATGAGCGCAGGGCGGAAGATGCGACGCGCGATGTCGACGCGGCCCTGAAGTGCGAGTACATGGAGAGCCGGGTTGGCCAGGAATTTGACGGCGTCGTGACCGGGGTTACGAATTTTGGCCTGTTCGTGCAGATTACCGAGCTGCTGATCGACGGTCTCGTTCACGTGACGAGCCTCGATAATGATTACTACCACTTCGAGCCCGGGTCGCTCCAGCTTGTCGGTGAGCGGTCCGGACGCAAATACAGGCTTGGCGATGGAATGCGCGTGAAGGTTCAGCGCGTGGACGTCGAAACCCGCAAAATAGACTTTCGGCCCGTCGCTGAGCAGGGGCCGGCGAAACGGGCCCAATCGGCGCCCGCGAGGCGCAGACGCCGATGAGCAAAGCCCGCTACGTGACCGGGCTAAGGGCTGTCGAGCAGCTTCTCGCAACACGGGCAACCGAGGTGCGGCGCCTTTACGCCGAGTACCAGACAGCCAACCCGCGCGTCGAGGCACTGATAGCTGCTGCCAACAATCACGGCATCCAAGTCCAGGCGGCCAACCGGGCGAGGCTGCAGCAAATCAGCGGCGAAGCTCGGCACCAGGGCATCGTTGCCGAAGTTGAGCGCAGCACGGTGCTCGATGAAGCCGGCTTACGCACGCTCGTGGAGGGAAAGCTCGAAGAATCGACGGGGGAGCCCCTGCTGCTCCTGGTGCTCGACGGCGTGCAGGACCCGCATAACCTCGGCGCCTGCCTGCGTACGGCGGACGCAGCCGGCGTAGACGCCGTCGTCGTTCCCCGCCATCGCGCGGCTGGACTGGGACCCACGGTTAGTAAGGTCGCGGCCGGCGCGGCTGAGCAGCTGTCGTTTGCCCAGGTCGCCAACGTCGGTCGCGTTCTCGGCTGGCTAAGCGATTATGGCGTGGCGATTATCGGCGCCAGCGACAAGAGCGAAACGGAGATTTACGAGGGCGACTTCAATCGCCCGGTCGCGCTCGTGATGGGCCGGGAAGACAGCGGTCTGAGCAAGGCCGTGGCGAGTCGTTGCGACGAACTGCTGCGACTGCCGATGCGGGGCACCGTGTCCAGCCTGAACGTCTCCGTGGCAACCGGTGTCTGCCTTTATGAAGTCGTCCGGCAGCGCGGCCTCTCATCTTGAGCGATCGGCAAGGTTGGCTGGGTTTTGGCTTGCGTCGGGCGGGGTCAAAAGGTAGGATTCGCCTCCCCGTCAATGAGGACGGGACGGCCCCAGGGCCGTAACCTCTTGCCGCACCGGGATACCGGGTGGCTTTAATCCGCAAGGTTAGCCTGGCATTACGACAGGGTATCCAGCCGGATTTCATCCAAAAGGGTACACAATGAGACATTACGAAATCGTGTTCCTGGTCCATCCGGACCAGAGCGAACAAGTACCGGCCATGATCGAACGTTACGAAGGCATGGTTACCGGTTCCGGCGGCGTCGTTCACCGCACCGAAGACTGGGGTCGCCGTCAGTTGGCCCACCCGATCAACAAGATTCACAAAGCGCACTACGTTCTCTTGAACGTCGAGTGTGACCAGGGCGTTGTTGATGAGATAAAGGGCGCGTTCCGCTTCAACGATGCGGTACTGCGTAATCTTGTGATTTCGCGCAAGTCGGCCGTGACTGAAGCCTCGCCAATGGCCGTTGCCGTTGCCGAGGAAAAAGCAAAAGAACGTGAGGCGCAGCAGCGTCGCGACGCCAAAGCCGCAGCCGAAGCAGCTACTCACGCCCAGTCCGAAGAGTCGGAGGCCAGCGATACCGGCGAGACCGCCGAAGCTGTATCCGAAGAGGCACCGGCGGCCGAGGAGACCGCGACTGACGATGTTCAGGAATCAGCCGAGCCCGAAAAGTCTGAGGAACCTGCTGCTGAACAGCCCGCTGCCGACGAAAGTGCGACGGCCGATGCCGGCGCCGACACTACAGAAGCTGATAAAGGCGACGATGCATCGCAAGAAACCGTTGAGAAGAGCGCCTGAGGAGAAACATTATGAGTCGATATTCACGCAGGCGTAAGTATTGCCGATTTACGGCAGAAGGCATCGAAGAGATTGATTACAAGGATATCAATCTGCTCAAGGCCTACGTCACGGAGACGGGCAAGATCGTCCCGAGCCGTATTACGGGGACGAAGTCCCATTATCAGCGTCAGTTGGCGACTGCGGTAAAACGTGCCCGTTACCTGGCATTGCTGCCGTATACCGACCGGCACTAGGCAATAAGAACAAGCCTGATGCAGTCGGTCGCCACCTGGCTGGTCGCCCGGCCGCAGCATGCAGTTTTGGCATTGGTCGCAACGCTGCTGTTGCCCGTGCTGCAGATATTTAGCGGCGCGATCATGGTGCTGCTCGTGTTACGCCAGGGTTGGCGCAAAGCAGTCGCGGAGGGCGCCTTCGCCGGGCTTATCGTGACGGTTGCGCTCGCGGCCGGTGCGCCGGTTGCCCAGGTCGTTGCCAACGTCTTGATGGTGTTGGCACCGGCTCTGCTGCTGGGCTGGTTGCTGCAGGCATCGCGCTCGCTGATCCTGACGCTCCAGGTTTTGGCGATACTGGCGGCACTGGCAATGCTGGTATTTCAGCTGGTCGTCGATGACATGGTGGCTTACTGGCAGCCCGTAATGACGGTTTTGATCGACTGGGCGCTGGATAACGACCTACAGCTGCAGGCCGAGCTGCTGTCGGCGGAGCCCGAGATGGCTGCGGAGATGATGACGCTGGCCGCGGTGCTGACCCGGTGGATGCTGTATGCAGTGTATGTATTACTCGGATATCATTTATTTCGGTTGATATCCGGATCTGCCGGCGATTTTGGCCGGTTTTACGACCTGAACCTGGGTCGCGTGATCGCGTTTGTCATGGCGCTTGCGTCGGTGATCGCCTACGTGAGCGGCATGGTTTGGTTGCAGAATATCGCTGTCGTATTGTTCGCGGTATTCTGGCTGCAAGGACTGGCAATTGTGCACTGGCTGCAGGTCCAGGGGCATTTGCCCGTGTTTGCGGTCATAGCGACTTATGCACTGATGCTGGTACTGCATGTATTTCTGGTGCTGGCATTAGCGGTTTTGGGCTATACGGATGCGTGGTTTGGGTACCGGCGCCGCGCAGGCAGACAACAGACGAGTTAGGGATGGATTGATGAACGTTATTCTTTTAGACAATGTCGAGAACCTGGGCACGATCGGGGATCTCGTGAACGTAAAACCGGGCTATGGCCGTAACTATCTGATTCCGCATGGAAAAGCAGCTTTGGCCACGCCGGAGAACATGAAGGAAATCGAAGCCAGGCGGGCAGAGCTCGAGAAAGCGGCAGCGGCGGAACTCGCCCACGCACAGGCTCGCGCCAAGTCGATCCGCGGCATGGAGCTTGTGATCAGCGCCAACGCCGGTCCTGAGGGCAAGCTATTCGGCTCGGTCGGGCCGATCGATATCGTTGACGCTTTTGAGAAAGTGCAGGTTGAGGTCGAGCGAAGCGAGATTCGCATGCCCGATGGTCCGATTCACGAACTCGGTGAATTCGCGATCGGCGTTCACCTGCATACCGATGTCGACGCTGAGATTACGGTACGCGTTGTCGAAGCTGAATAGTGGATCAGCAAGCCCCGCGCAGCTGTGATAACTTTGTGGCAGTGATAATTTCGCCGGAGAACATCTGCGATGGTCCGAGCACTGGATGACGTTTCAGCCAGCGGGAGTGCAGGGCACCTCAAGGTGCCGCCAAACTCCATAGAGGCCGAGCAATCACTGCTTGGCGGGCTGATGCTCGACCGCGAATCCTGGGACAAGATCGCCGATGTTGTGGCTGTCCACGACTTTTATCGCAAAGACCATCGCCTGATATTTGCGGCGATCGCGAGCCTTGCGGAGGAGTCTAATCCTTGCGACGTCGTAACAGTCTCTGAGTACCTGGATAACCGCGGGGAGCTCGAGGCAGCCGGCGGTCTCGAGTATCTTGCTACGCTAGCCAACGAAACGCCGGGCGCCGCCAACGCCAGATCGTATGCGAAGATCCTGCGCGAGCGCTCCATGCTGCGGGCGCTCATCAGCGCCGGGAATGAAATCAGCGGCAGCGCCTTCACGACTGAGGGCCGCTCGGCGGCTGAACTGGTCGACGCTGCCGAACGACTGGTATTTGAGATCGCCGAAAGCGGATCCCGGGGACGGTCGGGTTTCAAAGCGCTGAAACAAATTTTGCCGGATGCGGTCGACCGAATTGATTTGCTGCATCAATCCGAAGGGGATATCACGGGCATTCCCAGCGGCTATACCGAATTAGACAAGATGACCGCGGGCCTGCAGCCCGGTGAGCTGATTGTGATTGCCGGCCGGCCGTCGATGGGCAAGACCACGCTGGCCGTGAATATTGCAGAGAATGCTGCAATAGGATCACGGGTGCCGACCGCAATATTCTCAATGGAAATGCCGTCACAGCAACTGGCGTTTCGCATGATCTCGTCCCTGGGCCGGGTCGACCAGACGCATCTGCGTACTGGACGGTTTCCCGACGAGGACTGGTCGCGTATCAATACCGCCGTGCAGCTGATGTCGGAGGCGCCGATATTTATCGATGATACGCCTGGTCTTTCGCCGACCGAAATTCGCGCCCGCGCTCGCCGCCTGCAGCGCGAACACGGGCTTGGTCTGATCGTCGTTGATTACCTTCAGCTGATGGCGGTGCCGGGTAGCAAGGAGAACCGCGCGACCGAAATCTCCGAGATTTCACGGTCGTTGAAATCACTGGCAAAGGAGCTCGCTTTGCCGATTATTGCGCTGTCACAGCTGAATCGTAGCGTTGAACAGCGGACCGACAAGCGCCCCGTCATGTCGGATCTGCGTGAGTCGGGCGCAATCGAGCAGGACGCGGACCTGATACTCTTCATCTATCGTGAGGAGGTATACAACCAGGATACGCCACGAAAAGGCATCGCGGATATTGCCATCGCCAAGCAGCGCAACGGACCAATTGGTGATTTCCCGCTCACGTTCGTTGGGCGCTACACCAAGTTCGAGAACTGGGTGCCCGATACTTACGCGGACGAGGCGTATCAGTGACCTTTGGGGCACGGGCACTTATCCGGCTCGGCGCGCTTAAAAAAAATCTCAAGGTCGTTCGCGATGCCGCCCCGGATTCGAAAATCATGGCGGTGATCAAGGCCAATGCTTACGGCCATGGCATGCTGACCGTGGCCCAGACTCTCGACGATGTCGACTCTTTTGCCGTGGCCCGGCTGCCCGAGGCGATCCAGCTGAACGAATCCGGGATCGACAAACCGATTGTTCTGCTGGCTGGGGTTTTGACGAACGCCGAGCTCGCCGAAGCGATGCGCCGTGGTTTCGAAGTTGTCGTTCACTGTATCGAGCAAGTCGAGTTACTCGAATCCGTTGAATCCGGGTCGGCGACCGTATGGCTGAAATTCGACACAGGCATGAATCGTCTCGGCTTCGCGCCCGATCAGGCGAGTCAGCTGCTGGAGCGGCTCTCCGGATGTCCGTCAGTCGCCGAGCTGCGACTGATGTCGCACCTGTCATCCGCGGACGAATTGGGCAATGCGGCAACAAGGGAACAGCTCGCTCTGTTTCGTTCGATCATCAAAGGTTTCAGCGGTGCGGTCAGCATTGCAAATACACCGGCCACACTCGGGTGGCCGGAAATTACCGATGCGCGCAATGAACTGGGAATACAGGGGGAGCAATGGTTGCGCCCGGGACTCGCCCTCTACGGGATTTCACCGTTTGCTGGCCAGTGCGGTGCCGATTTGGGGCTTACGCCGGTGATGCAGTTTGAAGCTCGACTCATCGCGATCAAGCCTTTATGCGAGGGCGCGCGTGTTGGTTATAAAGGGCGCTACCGAAGCCAGCGTGATTCGATATTGGGCATCATTTCGGCCGGTTACGGCGATGGCTACACGCGTCATTTCAGAACGGGCACGCCGGTCCTGCTGAACGGCCGCCGCGTGCCGCTCATCGGCAATGTGTCGATGGACATGCTGGCTGTCGACCTCGGTCCCGGGGCGGCGGACTCCGTCGGCGATATTGCCACGCTTTGGGGGGACGATCTGCCTGTCGAGGAGGTCGCGCCGTGGGCCGACGCGATTCCCTATGAGCTCGTTTGCGGGGTCATGAACAGGGAAGAGTCGCAGATCGCTGACTAAGCCGCGCAGGTACGAACTCGCCAGCAGCCTGCGGCGCCGACTTCGCTAGGTCGCGAAGAATCCCATTTTCACGCCGGCAAGCTGCACGACGTCGTTGTCGGCCAGCTTGCGAGCCTGGGCGCCGATCGACTGTCCGTTGACCAGGGGATAGTCACCTTCCGTGCCCGATTCGACGTGGACGATGTAATAGCCCTCGGCACGCCGCGTGATTGCGGCGACCTGCACGCCAGGGCGGCCTAACGTCGTCAGGGCCTTGGTGAGTTCGAGTTCCCGGCCTGCGAATGTGCCGCTCAGCACCTGTAACTTCGCAAGCGGCAGCGCGTTTGGGATGGCGTTTGCGTCAATACCGGCCGAGGTTTCCGAAGGTGGTGCGGTCTTGACTTCAGCAGCCGGCGGTTGAGCTTCGTTCTGAAGAGCTGCTTCGTCCGGCGCGAGCCTGACGGCGGCCGCCGCCTCGTCGGCAGCTTTTTCGGCTCTGGCGAGCTGGTCGGCATTCTGCTGGCCAGCCGGTATAACCATCGTTTTCTCGAACTCGTCCTGATCGGCTTCACTCGTCTGCTGATCTGAAAAGCGTAATTGATGATGGCCGATCGTGATCACGTCGCCATGCTGCAGAGCGTGTTTCTTGATCAGCTTACCGTTGACATAGGTACCGTTGGTGCTGTTCAGGTCCTCGAGAAACGAATCATTGAGGATGTTGATGATCAAGGAATGATGACCGCTGACAGCGGGATTATCGATGCGGACGTCGTTATCGGGAAGCCTCCCGATCGTGTACCGCTCCTTTGTCATGTTGTACTCAGCCAGAACCTGGTTATCCAAGCTTAGAATTAAACGCGCCATGCCGACATCTCAATGAAATTTATGAAAACAGGGAGTAAACAGACAGGTCGGCACCGGCCAGACAGCCGCAGCATCGCTCTAGCATCCACCAATCTCCTGGTAAACCCTGCACCCTTATGATCGGAACAAGTTCGCAAGCTTGACGAAGATGCCTTTCTTCGCCGCGAATGGCGAGTTGACCTGGGCCAGCATGACCGACACATTGTCACGCCCGCCATGATCATTTGCCAAATCAATCAATTGCTTACCAACGACATCAAGACTAGCATTAATAGTGCTCATAGTTAAGTGAATATCTTGATCTTCGACCATGTCCGGAAGGCCGTCGGAGCACAGCAGGTAGATATCGTTCGGCATCACCGAATGCTCATGGACTTCTACCTCTACCGTGGGTTCAACGCCGAGGGCGCGCGTGACATAGTTTCGATTGGTTGACCGCTGCGCTTCCTCGGCTGAATAAAATCCGCGGTCTACCAGTTCCTGGAGCAGGGAGTGATCCAGCGTCAACTGCTCGAATTCGTCACCGCGAAGCCTGTAGGCACGAGAGTCGCCAACGTGTGCGATCGATATTTTATTGTCGTAAAACATGCAGGCCACAATCGTCGTGCCCATGCCTTCGCAGTGAGTCTGGCTCTGCGCTGTCTGGAAGATAATCTTGTTTGCCCGATACACCGCGTCGCGCAGGACAATGGACTGGCGCATCAGCCCGCTGTGAGGGTCGATCTCGTGGCGGTTCTCGCGACCAGCGCCTTCGATAGCCAGTTCAGTCACGATCTGGATAGCGATGCTGCTGGCTACTTCACCGGCGTTATAGCCACCCATACCGTCGGCGAGGATCATGAGGCCAATGTCCGGATCCGACCCTATCGCATCTTCATTGTGCTCGCGAACGCGTCCCGTGTCCGTGATTTCAGCGAAGTCGATTTTTCCGCGCAGGCTCTTCATAAATTCAATGTGCTGACAGTTCTCTAAATTACCCTGGCGCAGTTGCGGAGCGCGATGGCCATCTCCGCTCCGCTCGAAAACCGCTTTTGCGGCTGCTTCGCCATTGCTTTGGCCAGCACGGCATCGATGCTCGGCGGGAGACCGGCGCGTATTTTAGACACCGGTGCTGCCGGTTCCGTGGTGATCTTGGTCATTAATACCGCAATATTCGTCGCCTTAAACGGGACTTCTCCAACCAGTAGCTCGTATAGAGTAACACCAAGCGAAAATAAGTCCGAGTGGCCCGTGAGCTCTTCAGCGCCGAGCTGCTCGGGCGACATATACATCGGCGTACCCAGGACGATACCGGTTTTGGTGTTGTTGTTATCCGTCATCCGGGCGACACCGAAGTCGGTAATTTTCAGTGCGCCTTCCTTCGGATTGTAGATTAGATTTGCCGGCTTGATATCGCGGTGTATGACGCCCTGGCTATGGGCATAATCAAGCGCTTCGGCGGTCGCCGCGCATAGCTCCAAGGCTCGTTTTGGCGCGAGCAGTTTGGTCGGATCGGTGAATTTCTTCAACGGAATCCCGGGTACGTACTCCATGGCGATATAGGCGAGACCCTTGTCCTCGCCCGCATCAAACACGGTTATGATGTTGGGATGCGCAAGACGGCCGGCAGACTCGGCTTCACGATAGAAACGTAATCGCGCCTCCTTGAGCCCTTCATCTTCGAATTCTTTTTCAATCGGAATCGCTTTCAGTGCGACAGGACGGTTGATTCGCGGATCCGTCGCCAGATAGACAGCACCCATCGCACCGCGCCCGATACGGCGCTCGATGACGTATCGACCCAGGCGTTGCGGAATGCCGGCTACCTTTCGCCTGCCGGTTTCAGCGTCAGATCGCGGTCCATAGGTGCGTTTCATCCACTCCAGAACAGCTTCGGCCCGCTCCGGCTTTGCCTGTTGTTCGAATGCCAGCGACAGCTTGTACATGATGGTGGCAACCGTGTCCGACGGTGGGCACCGCCGCAGCTCTGCGAAAGCCGGTTCGAGTCGGCCGGCCGCCAGGAATGCCGACCCACGCTTGAAGGAGTCCTTGACCTCTTTCTTGGCATCACCAACCAACCATATGCTGAGCAACGCGCCGCCGGCAAAAATCAGCAACGGACGACCCAGGTCGATACGAAAATGCATTACGTAGAGAAACAACGCTTCGACCAGTATGAGTACAACGATAGTAATGCCGGCGAGTACCAGGATGTCCTCGCGCGACCGATCAATCAAAAACAGCACGGCGATGATCGAGAGCAATACGGGCGCCAGCCACTCAACGGCCGTAATCCAGGCTGGTGAAAAAATGGTGCGATTGTTATCGATATCAGCAAGCAGTGCTGCCGTGATTTCCGAGATGGTAACGAACTGTCCGGAGGGTAACATCGCCGCCGCGCCGACGAGAGCGGGAGCAGCGTCGACGAAAACCGTCGCGCCACTCAGCAAACTTCGATCAAAAGCGTCGTCGAGGAGGTCTTTGACTGCGAGCCGCGGCACTTCCGCATAGTTTGATGTAAATATCTCGTCTTCAGCGCTGGACAATCTGTGGCTCAACTCTTTGTTCGAATTATCGAAGGATATGGCCAGCGGAAGTGACGGTGACAGCACACCGTCATTGAGTTGCCATAGTGCTGCACGACGCAAGACGCCATCACTGTCAGGCTGAAGGTCAATGAACCCGTTTCGTGTTGCGAGATCACCAAAACGATGGCGCGTCGGGGCGTAAACGGGGTTACCGCTGCCGAGCGCGGCGGCCCAGCCGGGAAGATTCGCGTCAGGCGCGATGTCGGGCGGCTGTGCGAGGACGATACGGGCGACCTTGCTTTGCTTGAGTACGGCCAGGATCTCTCCGTAACGATCGAGTGTTTGTTTCGCATTGAGATTCGTCGGATCGATGCTGACGATCATCGTGTTGGTTAACGGTTTGTTCGGCAGCCGCGATGCCAGTAGGTCGAAAAGCACGCGATCGGCCGCGACGAACCACTGAGCCATCGGTCCATACATGACAATCAGCAACAGACTGACGAAACTCAGCGCGATCAGCCGATTGCGCTTTGGTTTATTTAATGGTTTCAACGCGATCAAAGTCCTTTTGCGAGGTGGAAGTATAGGAAAAGGCCGCACCTGTTTATGAGATAGGGTCGACATTTTTATGTAATGAGATGGCTGAAAGCTTTGCTATCATTGGCTTTCCGCGATTCGTGCAATGTGACGCAGGTCCGAGTTTCGCTTTTCATCATTATCGGCAAAAACCGATAAAGCTCCATAAATCATAGGCTTAAAGATGGCCAAACCGAAAACCGCGTATGTCTGTGGCGAGTGTGGCGCACACAGCGTTAAATGGGCCGGGCAATGTCCGGACTGTGATGCGTGGAATACGCTGGCCAGGATGACGATTGCCGCTCCTCATTCCGCTCATTCTGCCGCGCCAGGCCCCGCCAGCGTGGCATTGCTGCCGGACGATATGGCGCACCGGGAGACGACCGGTTTTGCTGAGTTTGATCGTGTGCTCGGTGGCGGAATCGTTCCCGGCGTCGTCGTGTTGTTAGGCGGTGATCCCGGTGTCGGCAAGTCGACTTTGTTGCAGCAGGTCGGTGCAAGCCTCAGTTCCAGCCTGCCGGTTTTCTATGCCACTGGCGAAGAGTCGCCGCGCCAGGTTGGCCAGCGAGCTCACCGTCTTGGGCTCGGTGAAGCCAATATGCAATTGCTCGCGGACACGTCGATCGAGAATATCCTGGCACAGGCTACGCAGGCTAAGGCCAGGGTCGTCGTCATCGACTCTATCCAGACGATGACCAGCCGCGATCTACCATCCGCTCCGGGCTCGGTTGCGCAGCTTCGGGAATGTGTCGGACGCATTGTGCAGTATGCCAAGCAAAACGAGGTATCAGTTTTTCTGATCGGTCATGTCACCAAGGAAGGTGCTATTGCAGGGCCACGAGTCGTTGAACACATGGTCGATACGGTGCTGTATTTCGAGAATGATCCTTCCAGTCGTTACACGCTGATTCGCTCAGTAAAAAATCGCTTCGGTGCAACCGGCGAGATGGGTGTGTTTGCGATGACATCGAAAGGCTTTCGTCAGGTGAGCAATCCATCGGCAATTTTTCTCTCTCGTGAGACGATAACCGAGCCTGGCAGTATCGTCTCGGTAGCCTGGGAGGGCAGCAGGCCGTTGCTCGTCGAAATTCAGGCTCTTGTCGCCGACAGCAATGGCTCGCATCCGCGCCGCCTGGCCACAGGCGTAGACCAGAACAGGCTCGCTTTACTATTGGCCGTATTGCAGCGGCACGGTGGCATGGCGCTGGGCGGCGAAGACGTATTTGTGAACGTAGTTGGCGGTCTCCGAATCGGGGAGACGGCGGCCGATTTGCCGGCGTTGCTCGCTATCGTGTCGAGTTTTCGCGACCGCCCTTGCCGTGAGCGCCTTATTAGTTTTGGAGAGATAGGCCTGGCGGGGGAAATACGGCCCGTGCGATTCGGTGCCGAACGAATCGCGGCCGCCGCCAAGCAGGGGTTTACTCATGCGCTGGTTCCAGAGTCCAATTTACCCAAGAATCTTCCACCTGACATCGAGGTAACCGGTGTCCGGAGAGTCAGTGACGCCCTGGAGCGTGCCTTCTAGACCGTGCTGTTGCTCTCTTCGAGCCGCGGGCCAATGCGAACCGACTGGATGCGCTTATCATCGGTTGCGATGATTTCGATCGGGTAGCCATTAATATTCAGGCAGGTCGTAGGGCCTGGAATGGTCTCAAGCTTTTCGAGGATCAGCCCGTTGACGGTTTTCGGCCCGTCCATCGGCAGGTGCCAACCTTGGGCGCGATTGACCTCACGAACATTTGCAGTGCCCTTCACGAGAAAAGTGTCGCCTGCTTCAGGAATCACGTCCTCGATCGTGTCGGCGGGATCGGTTGTAAATTCGCCCACAATTTCTTCGAGAATATCTTCAAGAGTCACTATGCCCTGAATGTCGCCATATTCGTCCACAACGAGTGCAATGCGTTGCCGTCGCCTCTGAAACTGCACGAGCTGCGTACTGAGCGGCGTGCCTTCCGGCACGAAGTAAGGCTCTTCGAGCATTTCAAGGAGCGAGTCGGTGTCGAACGAGAGCTGAGCCAGGTTGGCCAGCCGCCGGAGGTGCAGCAATCCCAGCACGTTATCAATCTTGTCGCGATAAACCGGCAGACGGGTATGCTCGCTGGTCGATATGATCCTCTGAATCTCCGCGGGATCGTCATCGAGATCGATGCCGACGATCTCGTTGTGCGGGACCATCACATCATCGACTGAAACCTTCTCCAGATCGAGAATGCTCAACAGCATTTTGCGATAGCGATTCGAAATCAGGCTGCCGGCTTCGTGCACTATCGTGCGAAGCTCCTCCCGGCTCAGCGAGTGGAGTTCAGCGTTCTTGCCGCGAACGCCCAATAGCCAAAGCACGCCGTTCGATGCGATGCTGGTGAGCCATACGAGCGGGTACGTGATTTTCAGCAGCGGGTAGTAGACCAGCGCTGCCGGGAATGCGACGTTTTCCGGGTGCAGGGCGGCCAGTGTCTTCGGCGCCGCTTCCGAGAAGATCAGCACCACGAGGGTTAGAATCAGCGTGCCGATCGCGACAGCGGGCTGCCCGCCGATTTTCAACGCGATGATGGCAACGAGCGAAGCCGCTGAAAAATTGACAAGATTATTACCGAGCAGAATAAGCCCGATCAGGCGATCAGGGCGTTGCAACAGTTGCTCTGCGACCTTGGCGCCGCGGTTTCCCGCTCGTGCTTTGTGACGAAGCTGATATCTGTTCAGGCTCATCAGCGCGGTTTCGGAGCCTGAGAAGAAAGCCGAAAGTATGAGCAGCGCTACGAGCAGCCCGATCAGGCCCGCTAGTGGAACGTCCTCGCCCAACGAATGAGCACCTCATTGACTATCAGTGTAAGGTCAGTTGAGCAGGACAGCTAAGCACTGTCAAGAAAACCGGTCGCAAACTAACAATCCCGGATTATCCCCAGGTGCGGCCGAGCAATTCCTCGAGAATGAAACGGCTGCCAAAGTACGCCAGGCAGAGAATGAGGAACCCCCACAAGTACAGGAAAATGGCACGCCGGCTCCGCCACCCCGCGAAGAGCCTCCCACCCAGCAGTACGCCGAAAAGAGTCAGGGCCAACAGCGACAAGGCCGTCTTGTGAACCAGGTGCTGGGCGAAAAGATTGTCGACGAATGCAAATCCGGAAACCACGGCCAGCAGCAATCCGGCGAAGCCTGCAGCTGCGACGCCAAATAACATTTTTTCCGTCGTTTCAAGGGGTGCGAATAACGGATTGCCCGAGGCGAACCGGCCGCTGCGCAGTCGTCTGTCAAGGAGCAGCGCGTAGACCGCGACGATTGCACCTGCCGTGAGCAGGCCGTAGGCGAACATCGAAATCAGGATGTGGGCCTGTATTTGCCAGGTTAACGGCGTGCCGGGCTGGACTTCGGTTGATGTGCCCAGAGCCAGGGCAGCTATGGCGCCGAGTGCCAGTAGCCCCGAACTCATGCCACGCAATCTTGGCTCGATACCGCCTATCAAGCTGATCAGTGCCAGTTGAAACCCGATCAGCGATACGGCGCTTGCAATCGACAGGTTGAGCCCGTCTGCCTGGCGGATCGCAGAATACAGAATTTCGGCATGAAACCCGAGTCCGACCAGCGCGCTGGCAAAGGCAGCCGTCAACAAGAGCTGTGAACGCGCGGCATGCCGTGGCAGTCGGCTCATAGCGAAAGCTATGGCTGCCAACAGGTACAGCAAAAGAATTGTGATTTGAGACACAGAAACCCGCTAGTGTTTAACCTACTGTTTTGGCTACGGAATGATCCCATATGGCGGAGTTCAATAGAACCCCAACGCTATGAGAATACGAATCCTCGGTTGCAGCGGCGGTATCGGTGCCGGGTCCCGTACCTCGGCCATGCTTATCGATGATGATGTTTTGATCGATGCAGGCACGGGTATCGGTGATCTTGCACTCGAGGATCTCGACTCGATACGGCACGTTTTTCTGACTCACGCGCACCTTGACCACGTCGCCGGGTTGCCGATGCTTGTCGATCGGGTGTTCGATGAAAATTTCGACGAGCCACTTACGGTCTACGCGCGTGAGGAAACGCTTCGCGCGGTTCAGGAACACCTTTTCAACGGCATCATCTGGCCGGACTTTTCAGAACTACCGACGGCCGACAACCCCATGCTTCGCTATCACACATGCAGGCCAGGCGACACGATCAACGTACAGCACCGGGATTTTTATGCGGTAGACGTATTGCACAGCGTGCCTTCGCTTGGCTACACGGTCCAAAATTCGGGCGGTGCATTTGCAGTGAGCGGCGATACCAAAGCCAATGAGACACTTTGGCCCGTACTGAATGCCTGTGAAGACTTACGATTGCTTGTCATTGAAGTGTCGTTCCCGGATGAAATGGAGGAGTTGGCTACTGAAGCCGGGCACTATTGCCCGCGAACCTTGACGCGCGATCTACGGCGGCTGCGTCATAGCCCGGAGATCTGGCTGACAGGGATGAAGCCCGGTAAGGAGGAAGCGATTCTGGAGCAGGTCATCGATGCGGCACCAGATCGAAATATCCGCATGCTCTCTCGCGGCACCGTGCTAACCGTCTGAGGGCTGCCGGGAGACGCAGTTTTACCGGCCCTGCGCATTAACGTAGAGGCAGTTTGCCGACCCGGCTTCGTGCGCTTAAACTGCGCGCATGTTCGATACACTCACCACCCGGCTATCCGATGCCGCGCGCAGCCTGTCCGGTAAGGGCCGGCTCACCGAAAACAATATCAAGGATACGTTGCGCCAGGTTCGCCTTGCGCTGCTCGAGGCTGACGTGGCGCTGCCCGTTGTCAAAGGCTTCGTCGACCGCATTAGCGTTCGCGTAATCGGCGAAGAGGTTGGCCGGAGCCTGACGCCGGGGCAGGCGTTAATCAAGATTATTCACGGCGAACTCGTTGGCCTGCTGGGCGGCCAGCACGCACCACTCGATTTCAAGGCGCAGCCGCCGGTAGTCATTCTGTTGGCGGGACTGCAGGGTGCGGGCAAGACGACGACCGCTGCGAAGCTCGCGAAACGGCTGATGGACAGAGAAAAGAAGCGCGTGATGCTGGTCAGCGTGGATGTTCACCGCCCGGCCGCTATTCTGCAGCTGCAGACGCTGGCGGAGGAGGTTGGAGCGTTGCATTGCCCAAGCAGTGTCGACGATAAGCCGGTATCCATCGTCGACCGGGCGATCGATGCGGCGAAACGTTCGCACGCGGATGTGCTGATCATTGACACGGCGGGACGGCTGCATGTTGACGACGACATGATGCAGGAGGTCGTTGCCGTCCAGGCGCGCGCAAAAGCCAGAGAAACATTGTTCGTCGTTGACAGCATGGCGGGGCAGGACGCGGTGAATGCGGCGACGGCCTTCGACAACAGCCTGCCGCTGACCGGCATCGTGCTGACCAAGGCGGATGGCGACGCCAAGGGCGGCGTAGCGCTTTCAGTCCGCGAAGTCACCGGCAAGCCGATTCGCTTTCTCGGGGTTGGCGAAAAAGTTGACGCCCTGGAGGCGTTTCATCCTGAGCGGATGGCCTCTCGCATTCTCGGCATGGGTGACGTGCTCACGCTGGTCGAGGAAATCGAGAGCGGCGTCGGCAAGGATAAGGCCCAGAAGCTGGCGAAGAAGATCCAGAAAGGCAAGGGCTTCGATCTCTCCGATCTGCGTGACCAGCTGCAGCAGATGATCGATATGGGTGGGCTGGGCGCAATGCTCGACAAACTGCCGATGCCGGGTAATGTCAACGCGGCAGCGCTCAAGGACAACGCCAACGAGCAGCAGATGAGGCGCCAGGTTGCGCTGATCAACGCGATGACGCCGGGCGAGCGCCGGTTTCCGAAGACGATCAATGGGTCGCGGAAAAAGCGCATAGCGACGGGTTCCGGGGCGCAGATTCAAGACGTCAACCGGCTCCTCAAGCAACACATGCAGATGGAAAAGATGATGAAAAAGATGTCTCGCGGCGGGATGAAAAAGATGCTTCGGGGTATGCCGGGCGGAGCGTTGCCGCCCGGATTGCGCTAGCAGACGCGCAAACCGGCGCGCGTTGGGGCTAAAGTCCCGAATTTCCTCGATTTATTCACCGTGAAAACGCTTCACATTTGAGTTGAAATCGGTACAATGCGCGCTACTCCGGGTAGCGCCCGGTTCAGGCAATCATGCCTGCCATAAATATATTTAACGGAATAGCCATGGTTAGTATTCGTCTTTCGCGCGCAGGCGCGAAAAAACGTCCATTTTACCACCTGGTGGTCACTGACAGTCGTAATCGTCGGGACGGCCGGTACCTCGAGCGCGTGGGTTTCTTCAACCCGGTTGGCAAGGAGCACGAGGAAAACTTGCGTATCGACCTCGAACGGGTCGACTACTGGATCGGCCAGGGTGCCCAGCCGTCAGATCGTGTTGCATCGTTGCTGAAGGCGCACCGCAAAGCTCAAACCAGTCATTGAGCCTGGTGCCACGGTGGTCGGTTCGCCGTGGCCCGAAACGAACGGTTTGACAGGCGCTCTCGCACAGCCAGTTTTGCTGGGACGCATCGTCGGCCTTTTTGGCGTCAACGGCTGGGTCAAGGTTTTCTCATACACGCAGCCACGTGAGGCGATCCTCGAATACGGGCAGTGGTATCTGAAGCAGGACAGTGAGTGGCGTGCCGCCGTCATTGCCGATGGCAAACGGCACGGTAAATCCATCATTGCAAGTTTCAGCGGAGTCACCGATCGGGATCAGGCGGCAGAGCTGATCGGCTGCGATATAGCGATAGAGCGTGACGACCTGCCAGTGCCCGAGGCTGGCCGCTTTTACTGGGCCGATCTCGAGGGGTTGAGAGTTATGGATCGCGATGGGGCCGAACTGGGCCGCGTTGCATATGTGATGGAAACCGGTGCTAATGACGTGCTGGTTTTAGAGGGTGAGCGGGAGCGACTGATTCCGTTTGTCCTGGACAAGGTTGTTCTCGACGTAGATCTCGCCCGAGGCGTGATCACCGTCGATTGGGAGTGGGATTGACCGAATGCAGATTGCGGTAGTCAGCCTCTTCCCGGAACTGGTTGGACAGGTGGCCGAGTTTGGTGTCGTCGGTCGGGCGCAGGAGCGCGGCGTGCTGCAGCTCTGTTGTGAGAACCCGCGGGACTATACCAACGACGCGCACCGAACGGTGGATGATCGGCCTTACGGCGGTGGCCCCGGGATGGTTCTTAAATATGAGCCGGCCGCGGCGGCCATTCGTGCGGCAAAGCAGCAGCTGCCGCCCGGTAGCCCGGTCGTCTACCTGTCGCCCCAGGGCAATGTGTTCGACCAGGCGGCGGCGCGCCGATTTTCGGGCATGCCGGGCATGATACTGCTTGCGGGGCGCTACGAAGGGGTCGACGAGCGGCTGGTCGATAGCGAGGTCGACGAGGAACTGTCACTCGGAGATTTTGTGTTATCGGGTGGCGAGATTGCGGCAATGGCGGTAATCGACGCTGTTGTCCGGCTTTTGCCGGGTGTCCTTGGCGACGAGGAATCGGCAGCGCAGGACTCGTTTATGGAGGGAATGCTGGATTACCCGCACTACACGCGTCCCGAGAGGGTCGATGGCAGGCGGGTGCCGGCAGTACTGCTATCTGGCGACCATGCGCGCATTGCGCGCTGGCGTTACAAACAGGCTCTGGGGCGGACGTTTTTGCGGCGGCCGGAGCTGGTTAGGAAGTTGAAATTGGACCAAGAGCAGCGAGAGTTGCTGGAAGAGTTTTTGAATGAGCACGGCCAGGTGTAGAATGCCAGGCCGCGAAATGAAATGCGGGCATAGTCCGGCGGGTAGAGAGTTATGAGCAAACTAATCGAATCGATCGAACAGGAACAGATGAACAAGGAGATTCCCAAGTTTTCACCGGGAGACACCATTGTGGTTCAGGTGAAGGTGAAGGAAGGTGAGCGCGAGCGTTTACAGGCATTCGAGGGCGTAGTCATCGCGAAACGGAATCGTGGTCTGAATTCGTCGTTCACGGTCCGTAAGGTGTCTCATGGCGAGGGCGTGGAACGTGTATTCCAGACCTACAGTCCGGTGGTTGACTCCGTTGAGGTCAAGCGGCGCGGTGATGTCCGGCGTGCCAAGCTCTACTATCTTCGAGGTCGTACCGGTAAGGCCGCGAGAATTAAGGAAAAAATCTAGCACAGTTAGCGCCGTAGCACGGGTTTTACAGGAGCCTGGGCGTATTTTCCATCTTGCCGGTTGAGGCCACATAATGTGCGCATCGGTCTGAATTTTTCGCCGCCTTGCGACTCAAAGGGCAGTGTGAACCCAAAGACACCCGGTACTGGTCAGCCGATGCTCGGGACGGCGGCTTCGTTCGCACGGAAGATTCTCTGATCGTCGGGCAGGAGACAGGAATGGCGCGAAGCATTGTTTTGCTGGTTATATTAAGCCTTCTCACGAGCGGCTGTGCGTCGCTGGTATCGAATGCGGCATCCAGATTCGGCGAAAACCTGAGCGGAGCGATTCTGAACCAGGACGATCCCGAGATCGTCCGTGCCGGGATGCCCTCTTACATACTGTTGCTGGACAGTTTTCTCGAGGGCAATCCGGATAACCCCCGACTGCTGGCCTCGGCCGCCTCCATGTATGCCTCGTACGGCGCGGTTTTTGCTGATGACGAGACTCGCGCAATGCGGCTAACCAGTCGGGCCCGAGATTATGGGTTAAAGGCGATGTGTCTGACCTACGTAGATGCCTGTCGCTGGCGCGAAATGACCTATGACGAATTTATTGCGAGTCTGGAAGGCGTGTCTGAGAGAGACGCAGACCTGTTGTACGAATACGGTTTTGCGACTCTCGCATACCTGCGTGCACACAGTTCGGATTGGAACTCTCTTGCCGAGTTGCCGCAGGCTGAGGCGCTGCTCGACCATTACGTCAAAATCAGTGGCGATGAAACGAAGGCCGGGGCATATACGTTCCTGGCCATAATTCTGACACTACGCCCGCCCGCACTCGGCGGCAGGCCGGAAGATGCGCGTGAGTATTTCGAACGCGCAATCGCCCTCACAGACGGGCGGGACCTTGGTGTAAAAGTCGAATACGCGAAAGGCTATGCAAAAATGCTCTACGAGCGAGAGCTCCACGACCGCCTGCTGCAGGATGTGCTTGCCGCCAGTCCGTATGCCGACGGGTATACACTGACTAATGTGCTTGCTCGGGAAGAGGCGGCGCGCATGCTCGCCGAAGCTGATGACTATTTTTAGCTGGCGCAGGGCATACGCGGAATAGCTTCTGGACATGATTGGGACGTCGATGAAAAAAATCATACTGATTACGCTGGGACTGCTGCTCGGCGGGATTGCGAATGCGCAGACGCTCAAGATTGCGACGCTCGCACCGGAGGCGTCAGAGTGGATGAAGGCCCTGCGCGAAGCTGGCAAGAACATCGAGACACGGACCGAGGGCCGGGTCAAAATCAAATATTACGGGGGCGGTATTCAGGGCAGCGATGACCAGGTGCTCAGAAAGATGCGTATCGGCTCGCTGCAGGGCGGGGTGTTCCTGCCATTGGTGCTGCAGGACGCGTATCGGGACATTGTTCTCTACACTCTGCCCCTGGTATTCGAGTCGGAGGATGAGGCTGCCTATGTTCGCCAACGCCTCGATGGACGGCTGATGGAAGGCCTCAATGAGGCCGGGTACGTAGGATTTGGTTTCGCCGCAACGGGTTTCGCGATCATCATGTCCAACGAGCCCATTTATGTAGTCGATGACCTGCAGGGCAAAAAGGTCTGGGTGCCTGAAAACGATGCGATCAGCTATGCGGCGATGAAAGATTTAGCGCTGTCCCCCCAGACTTTGCCATTGTCGGATGTCTACACGGGATTACAGACCCGGCTGATAGATATTATCGCGGCTTCGCCGATCGGGGCGCTGGTCATGCAGTGGCACACCAAGGTCAAGTACATTACGGATGTCCCGCTGGTTTATACGGTTGGTTTGATGGCGATCGACAAGCGGGCATTCAACAAGATACGGCCGGATGACCAGGTAATCGTCTCGGAGGTCATGACGGAGCTCTATGCAAGATTCGACCAGAAAAATATTGTCGACGATGCAGGAGCCAAGCAGGCACTGCTGAATTCAGGTATCCAGCGCATAGTTCCTGAGAAAAGTGAAGTTACCGAGCTTCGAAGGGTTATGGAAGAAACAAACCGCCGGCTTGCGGAGAACGGCGAATACTCGCTCGAGCTTTTCGACGAGATGCTGAGTTACGTCGATGAATATCGCAATGGGAAACGTGATACGGCAACCGTCGCCGGCGCTGCGAGCGATCCGGAAAAGACACCCGCATCCGGCGACTAGTGGTGACTGATCAGCGCGCTCTGCTTGCCCGATTCGACCGGATCGGACGGTCACTCGAAAACATAGCGCTGGTCTCTTTGCTGGGCCTGATGATGGTTCTTGCCGTCGGGCAAATCGTTCTTCGCGAAATCTTTAATTCGGGCATCATCTGGGCTGATGAACTGTTAAAGCTGGCCGTGTTATGGCTGGCAATGATCGCCGCGATCGCTGCATGCCGTGAAAACCGGCATATACGAATAGATGCGCTCTCGCACCTGTTACCGACTCACTTTATTCGGGTCACCCGGGTTATTGTCGATCTGTTTGCGGCGGCTGTTTGCTGTGCGATTGCTTGGCAGACATATCGGTACCTGCAGCTGGAGATCGAGTTTCAGGATACGGTTCTTATCGACACCCCGGCCTGGATTGCGCACGCGATTGTCCCGCTCGCTTTCGTGCTGACGGGCTACCGTTTTGTCATCGGCGCATTGAAGCAAGCGTTCGGGACGGATGAGGAAATCGACGCGGGCTGGGTGCCGTGATCCTTTCCGGTGTTTTCCTGGTGCTTCTGGCGATCCTCGGCGCGCCACTTTTTGCAGTCATAGCCGCAAGCGCGATGATCGGTTTTAGCAAGGATGAGACCGATTTGATGAATATGGCGATCGAAATTCTTGGAATTGCCGAACTGCCATTTCTGACTGCGATTCCACTATTCACATTTGCGGGCTACCTGCTCAGCGAAAGTGACGCACCGAAGCGGCTGGTCAGGATGACCGGCGCTCTGCTTGGCTGGATGCCCGCCGGCCTTGCGGTCATCTCCCTGGCAACGTGCGCCTTTTTCACGGCTTTCACCGGGGCGTCCGGCGTGACGATAATCGCACTTGGCGCGTTGCTGTACCCGGCCCTCAAGCAGGATGGATATCCAGAGCGCTTCAATCTCGGCCTCATCACGGCGTCGGGCAGTCTCGGTCTGTTGTTCGCACCATCTTTGCCATTGATTCTTTATGGCGTTATTTCAGAGGTGTCGATAGACCAGCTGTTTCTGGCCGGGATACTGCCGGGGATACTGATGATCGTCATGCTGTCGGGCTGGAGCGTCTGGGTTAATCGCGGCAATCGTCAAATGATCAAGCCGTTCTCCTGGCGCGAGGTCGGCGCGGCGGTGAGGGAGGCGATCTGGGAAATTCCGCTGCCGTTCGTCGTATTGGGCGGCATTTATTCGGGATTCTTCGCTGTTTCCGAGGCGGCGGCTATCACCGCAGTTTACGTGTTACTGGTTGAAGTCGTGATTCTTCGTGAAATCAAGATTTCAGAGTTGCCGCGCATCACCCGTGCGTCGATGGTGTTGGTCGGAGGCATTCTTATTATCCTGAGTGTATCGCTCGCATCGACGAATTACATGATCAGCGCAGGCATACCGCAGCAACTGCTGGAGTGGGTTTCCGGCATGGTGACGAGCCAGGTGTCTTTTCTGTTCCTTTTGCTGGCATTCCTGCTGGCTCTCGGCGCAATTCTCGATATTTTCTCCGCTATCGTTCTTGTCGTGCCCCTGATTCTGCCGATTGCAGCCGGCTATGATGTGCACCCGGTGCATCTGGGCATCGTCTTCCTCGCCGCGATGGAACTCGGTTACCTGACGCCTCCGGTCGGGCTGAATCTCTTTATATCGAGCTACCGGTTCGAAAAACCGATTCTGCATGTCTATGCGGCAACGTTTCCGTTCCTGATGATCCTGTTATTGTCGGTTATCCTGATTGCGTTCTGGCCCGGATTGTCGCTGTGGCTGGTGCCCGAAACATGATGGACTTTAACGTGACGTCTTTTAATGGTTTGTCCCGCTTTGCAAGGAGTAGGCAGGCGTGAGCATGCGCAACCTGATTGTGCGACTTTTTTCCGGGCTGTGGGCGGGAGCCGATGGCTTGCGGAAGGTGCTGCACTTAGTTCTGTTGGTTTTTATTTTCGCGCTGTTTTTTGGGGCGCTGTCCGATACGCCGCCGATTTTTCCAAAAAAAGCAGCTCTCTATATCCAGCCTAATGGGGCGCTTGTCGAACAGCTTGAAGGCGATCCTTACGATCGTGCGCTCGCGGAAATGTTCGATGACGGTCAACAGCAAATGCTGGTTCAGGACCTTGTCGACGCGCTTGATTATGCTAAAGATGATGAACGAATCGAGGTTGTTTACCTGGAACTCAGCAGGTTATACGGGACAGGTCTGAGCAAGCTGCAGCGGGTAGCGGATGCAATGGAGGCGGTAAAAGCAGCCGGAAAGCCCGTCATTGCAAGCGCGGATTTTATGAGCCAGCCGGGCTACTACCTGGCCGCGCATGCCGACGAGGTTTTCCTGCATCCGGACGGCGCGATCCTGCTGACAGGATACGGACGGTTTCGGACGTATTTTGCAGACGCGATCGACAAACTGAGAATCGACTGGAACATATTTCGCGTCGGTACCCACAAGTCGGCGATTGAACCGTTCATACGCATGAATATGTCTGATGAAGACCGCGAGTCGACAACCCGACTGATCGACCAGCTCTGGGGCCTGTACCAGGCAGACGTGAGTGCGGCGCGGCAGCTCGAAAACGGCGCGATTGATGATTTTGCGGACAACCTGGTTGCCAATCTGCGAGCGGCCAATGGCGACCTGGCTACGGCGGCGAAAAACCATGGCCTTGTCGATGAATTGCTGACTCGCAACGAAGTGCGTAACCGCATGATCGAGCGGGTTGGTGCAGATGAAGATGATCCTGACATGTTTCGCGCCATCAAAATGCGCGATTACCTTTCGCAGATGCGGCTGCTCGAAGGCGGCAGTGTCGGTATCAAAAACGTTGCGGTGATTGTCGCTGCCGGCGCAATCTTCTTCGGAGAACAGGCGCCTGGGAGTATTGGCGCCGATTCGACATCGGCGTTGCTGCGGCGGGCGCGAACCGATGAGTCAGTCGCGGCCGTTGTGCTGCGGGTTGATAGCCCCGGTGGCAGTGCATTTGCAGCCGAGGTAATCGCTGATGAAATCGATGCCCTGAGACAGGCCGGAAAGCCCATCGTGGCGTCGATGAGCAGCGTAGCAGCCTCTGGGGGCTACTCCATTGCGTTGCGGGCCGACAGGATCTTTGCGACGCCGGCGACGATCACCGGTTCTATCGGCGTATTCGGCATGTTTCCAACCTACCAGCGGACGATCGGTGCCCTGGGTGTCGCGACGGACGGCGTTGGTTCAACGCCCTGGTCAGGCCAATTCCGGCCGGATCGTGAAATGTCGGCCGAAACAAAACAGCTGTTCCAGCTTCTCGTCGAGGATACCTACGATGATTTCATATCGGACGTAGCTGCGCATCGTGGACTCGAAAAGAGCGAGGTTGACAGGATCGGCCAGGGGAAGGTCTGGACAGGTTCGGATGCTCTTGCCAGCGGTCTTGTCGATGAGCTGGGCACACTCGAGGATGCTATTGCGGCGGCCGCGTCGATGGCCGATCTGGACCAGGGCGATTACGGTATCAAACTTATTGAGACCCGGTTGTCAGCGGCCGAGCAATTTGTCGTCGACCTGCTCGGTGTCTTGATCCAATCGGGAGTCGATCTCTCCAGCTGGGCCGGCAAACCAACGGCGTTCGAACAGCTGGCTCGCGAAATCGGCGAGAAGACGGGTTCCATACTGCGATTCAATGATCCCAAGGGCATCTATTCGCATTGTCTTTGCGATGTGATTCAGTGACACGGGTCGCGCGGGCGTTCATGTCCAGTGCAGGATAACTTTGCCGGACTGGCCCGACTCCATGAGTTGGAATGCCGGGACGAACTCGTCGATTCCATAGTGGTGCGTGATGACGGGCTCAATGTTGAGTCCGCTCTGCAGCATGCTGGCCATTTTGTACCAGGTTTCGAACATTTCGCGGCCGTATATTCCCTTGAGCACGAGACCCTTGAATATGACCTGGTTCCAGTCGATGCTCATTGCGTCGGGCGGAATGCCGAGGATCGCAATCTTGCCGCCATGATGCATTGTACGCAGCATGTCCCGGAACGCATCGGCGTTACCCGACATCTCCATGCCGACATCGAATCCTTCCTCCATTCCGAGTTCGGTCATTGTGCTGTCGATGGATTCGCGAGTCACGTTTAGCGCCCGGGATGCTCCCATCGCCCGGGCAAGTTCCAGCCGATAATCGTTGACGTCGGTTACGACGATGTGCCGGGCGCCCGCGTAGCGCGCTATGGCGACAGCCATCATGCCGATCGGACCCGCGCCCGTGATCAGGACATCCTCGCCGACGAGGTCAAAAGATAGTGCGGTATGGGTTGCATTGCCGAGAGGGTCGAGTATCGACGCCAGGTCGTCACTGATTGTATCCGGCAGCTTGAAGACATTGAACGCCGGTACTGCCACGAACTCGGCGAACGCCCCGGGCCTGCTGACACCGACGCCCATCGTGTTCATGCACAGGTGGCGGCGGCCGGCACGGCAATTTCGACAGACGCCGCAGGTTATGTGCCCTTCGGCCGACACCCGGTCGCCTGGCTCGAAGCCTTTGACTTCGCTACCGCACTCGACAATCTCGCCGGAGAACTCGTGACCGATCGTTAACGGAACTGGAATGGTCTTCCTGGCCCAGTCATCCCACTGATAAATGTGAATGTCGGTACCGCATATGGCGGATCGTCTTACCTTGATCAGGACATCATTGTGGCCCACGGCCGGCTCATCGATATCATGCATCCATATGCCACGCTTTGCCTCTGATTTGACCAGCGCTTTCATCAGTGAATGACTCCAAGTTCGCGACCAACGTCGGTAAATGCTTCGATGGCGCTATCCAATTGCGGGCGTGTCAAGCCGGCGGACATTTGTGTCCGAATCCGCGCCTGGCCCTTGGGCACAACCGGGTAGGCAAAACCGACCACGTAGACGCCACGCTCGAGCAGTTTGTCCGCCATCGTTGTCGCAAGTATCGCGTCACCAAGCATTACCGGAATTATCGGGTGAGATCCCGGTTTGAGTTCAAAGCCTCGTGCGGTCATCTCGCGACGGAAGTAGGTTGCGTTGTCGTGCAATGTTTCGCGCAAGGAGTTGTCGCGCTCGAGCAAATCCAGCACGGCGATCGAGGTTGCGACAATCACCGGCGCCACGGAATTGGAAAAAAGGTAGGGCCTGGAGCGCTGCCGAAGCCAGCCGACGATCTCGCTCCGTCCGGATGTGAAGCCGCCGGACGCCCCGCCGAGGGCCTTGCCGAGCGTACCCGTGATGATATCGATGCGGTTACTTACGCCCCGGTATTCGTGCGTGCCGCGGCCGTTATCGCCCAGGAACCCGGTGGCATGGCAATCGTCGATCATCGTCAGCGCGTCGTGTTCGTCTGCAAGATCACAGATTTCAGTCAAATCGGCGATCGTGCCATCCATGGAGAATACGCCATCCGTGACCACGAGCCGGGCATTGGCATCGCGCGCCGTCTCGAGCTGTTTATCAAGGTCCGGCATGTCATTGTGCTGATAGCGAAAACGCCTTGCTTTGCATAGCCGGATACCGTCGATGATGCTGGCGTGATTAAGCGCGTCGCTGATCACGGCATCCTGGTCCGTCAGAATCGTCTCAAACAGGCCACCGTTCGCGTCGAAACAGGATGGGTAAAGGATGGTGTCCTCGGTGCCAAGAAAGTCACTGATGCGCTGCTCGAGTTCCTTGTGCAGCGTCTGCGTGCCGCAAATGAAACGTACCGACGCCATCCCATAGCCGTACTTGTCGAGCGCCCGGTGTGCCGCTGCGATCACGTCGGGGTGGTTCGCCAGGCCGAGGTAGTTGTTAGCGCAGAGGTTCAGTACCTGAGCAGTCTCACCATTTCGGCGAACGTCGATAGTCGCCTGCTGAGGTCCCGAGATAAGACGTTCGGCCTTGAAGAGACCTTCTGATTTCAGGGCTTCGGTTTGCTCGGCAAGAGCGTCGAGGAAATCGCTTCTCACTTCGTGGTTTCCCTATAGGCACGGTTGGCAAAGTATAGCAAGATGAGCCTCTCGGAAACGTGAGATCTGATGGTGGCAAACTATGCAATTCGTTGATCAACCCGCGGCGCGAGCGGGCAGAATTCCGTATCTCAATGATTTGTACCTGGCCGACGAGGCGAGCCTGATGCGCGAGCTTTGCGACGCGGCTGATGCGGGCGAGGCCGTCAGGCGGAACATAGAAGAGACTGCAACCCGACTCGTGAAGGCGGTTCGCGAGAACAAGGCACGGGAAGGCGGAATCGACGCGTTTTTGCAGCAGTACGACTTGTCTTCGGAGGAAGGGGTGCTGTTGATGTGCATCGCCGAGGCTTTGCTACGGATACCGGATGCGGAAACAGCAGACAGCCTCATTGCCGACAAGATCACGTCGGCGCGTTGGAAAGACCACATCGGGGAAAGCGATTCCCTGTTCGTGAACGCGTCGACCTGGGGCCTCATGTTGACGGGCGAGCTACTGAAGCTCGATGAGTCTACTAAGAATAATCCGGTTCATGTGCTGGGTAAGCTTGCGAACAGGGCCGGCGAGCCGGTAGTGCGCACCGCCATGCGCCAGGCAATGCGTATCATGGGCCACCAGTTCGTCATGGGCCGAACGATTAAAGAAGCACTGAATCGTTCCGTGAAAAAAGGTAACTCCGCCTATCGCTATTCATTCGATATGCTCGGCGAGGCAGCGCTCACCGCAGCGGATGCCGAGCATTATCTGCAGGCTTACCATGATGGCATAAAAGAGATAGGAGCCGGCCCGCAGCCGCAGGCAGAGGATATTTTCTCGGCAGTCGGGGTTTCGGTAAAACTCTCGGCGCTGCACCCGCGCTTATCGTTCCTGCAGCAGGAGCGGGTACTCGCCGAACTCACGCCCGCGGTGACCGAGCTTGCAATTCACGCCAAGGAATGCGGCATTGGCCTGACGATTGATGCCGAAGAGGCCGATCGACTGGAAATTTCCCTGGAGTTGTTTGACCGTGTCTATCGAGACAAGGCATTAAGCGGTTATGAAGGATTCGGTCTCGCGGTACCAACCTATCAGCGCCGTGCGCGCGACGTTTTTCGTTACCTTGTGGAACTCGCGAGCGACGTCGGGCGTCGAATTCCCGTCCGGCTCGTAAAGGGAGCCTACTGGGACGCGGAAATCAAGCACGCTCAGGAACTGGGGCTGTCCAGCTATCCGGTTTTCACGCGCAAGGCTCATAGCGACGTCTCTTACCTGGCTTGCGCGCGTCAGGCGCTTGAGGCTGGCGAAGCGCTGTATTTACAGTTTGCAACGCATAATGCGCACACGCTGGCCAGCGTACTCAATTTTGCCGGATCGCGGCGTGATTTCGAATTTCAGCGCCTGCACGGCATGGGCGAGGAATTGTATGCCGAGGTGATTGATCCGGAAAAATTCAATCGGCCCTGTCGAGTCTATGCACCAGTTGGTAGTCACGAAGACCTGCTGCCATACCTCGTACGCCGGCTGCTGGAGAACGGCTCCAATACATCGTTTGTGAATCGTATTGTCGACGAGGCAATCGATATCAAGGACATCGTGCTGGACCCGATCACGGCGACGCGGGCTCACGACTATCAACCGCATCCGAAGATATCAGCACCGGGCGATCTGTTTCTTCCCGAGCGCAAGAACTCTGCCGGCATCAACCTTGCGGACCACAACGTCACGCGGGAGCTGCTTGCCGGAATGCAAGGATTTCGTGACAAGCATTATGAGGCACACCCGATCGTTGCAGGTCAGGCTATGGCCGGTGAGAAGGCGGCCTCGGTCAATCCGGCTGCGAATTCGGAAATAGTTGGGTCCTGCGTGGCGGCGACGCCCGAGCACGTCGACTCTGCATTGGGCTACGCAGTGGAAGGGCAGAGGGCGTGGGACCGACTGCCTGCTGCCGAACGTGCAGAAATTCTTGAGCGGGCAGCCGATTTGTTCGAGGCGAACGCCGCAGAACTCATGGCTTTATGTGTCCTCGAGGCCGGAAAAATCATTCCGGATACGCTCGGAGAGTTGCGAGAAGCCGTCGATTTCCTTCGCTATTATGCCGCTCAGTCACGACGGTATTTCGGTGAACCCCGGCAGATGCCGGGGCCAACCGGCGAGCGCAATACGCTCGGCATGCGCGGTCGAGGTGTATTCGTATGTATCAGTCCCTGGAACTTTCCCTTGGCGATCTTCACCGGCCAGGTCGCTGCTGCACTGGCCGCCGGGAACAGCGTGCTTGCCAAACCGGCCGAGCAAACTCCGGTCGTCGCGTTCCGAGCTGTCGAATTACTGCTCGAAGCGGGTGTGCCGCCTGATGTGCTGCACTTCCTGCCCGGTGACGGTGCTTCGATTGGTGGGCGCGCAGTAGCGGATCCCCGCGTTGCCGGCGTCGCATTTACAGGTTCGACAGAGACGGCCCGAAGTATCAACCAGGCTCTTGCACATCGTGACGGGCCGATCGCTACCCTCATCGCGGAAACGGGCGGCCAGAATGCGATGTTCGTCGACAGCTCGGCATTACCTGAGCAAGTGGTCCTCGACAGCGTCTATTCAGCGTTTAACAGCGCGGGCCAGAGATGCTCGGCGTTGCGCCTGCTTTGCCTGCAGCAAGACATCGCGGCGAAGGTCGAGGATTTGTTGGTCGGTCATATGGACGAACTGTCGGTCGGCAATCCCGTTCTGTTGTCGACTGACGTTGGTCCGGCGATCGACGAAGATGCGCGCTCTGTACTTACCGCGCACGTGCAGCGCATGTCAAAAGAGGCGCGGGTATTGCACCGCGGCAAACTGTCCGCGGATACCGAGCACGGCACGTTTTTCGCGCCGACACTGGTCGAGATAGACTCAATCGATATACTCCAGCGGGAAGTCTTCGGACCTGTGCTCCACGTACTTCGATTCAGGAACCGGGACCTGGAAAAGACAGTGAACGCGGTCAATGCGACCGGCTACGGTCTGACAATGGGGCTGCACAGCCGAATCGACGCTCGGGCCCGAGCGCTCGCAAAGGCGTCCGCTGCGGGTAACATCTATATCAACCGGAACATGATAGGTGCCGTGGTTGGCGTGCAACCGTTCGGTGGCCGGGGCTTGTCCGGTACCGGCCCTAAAGCCGGTGGTCCGCATTACCTGCTGAGGTTTGGCAGTGAGTTTACGGTAAGCACGAATCTCGCGGCGGTCGGCGGCAACGCGAGCCTGTTATCGCTGGGGACGGATTGACCTGTGGACTCAATCAGCATTTTCGATATTTTCAAGATCGGAATAGGGCCGTCGAGTTCACATACGGTTGGGCCGATGAAGGCGGCGCGCCTGTTCATGGAACAGCTTCAAGCGTTCGGTGAGAGGGTTGATTCGATTCGTGTGACTCTTTACGGATCACTTGCCTATACGGGTAAGGGCCATGCAACCGATTCCGCAATAATCCTCGGATTGACGGGATTGCAGCCCGAAACGATCGATCCTGACGCCGTTGAAGGGCTTCTTCGCGGCGTGCACGACGCTGGCGAACTGGACGTGCCGGGTGTGGGCGCGATTGCTTTCGATCCGACGTCCGATCTGCGGTATGAACTCGGTGAGGAGCTGCCAAGGCACACCAATGGAATGCGCTTTGTAGCAGCCGGAGCGTCCGGGGAAACGCTGATCGACGAACAATATTACTCGCTGGGAGGTGGGTTTGTTGTGCGCGGTGACGAAGCAGAGTCGTCCACCCAGAGCGGGCCACCGACGTATGCTTATGACAGCGGCGACTCGTTGCTTGCAGTGGCCGCGGAAAACGGATTCAGCATCGCCCAGCTCATCGCGGCGAACGAACATCAATGGCGAAGTCCTGAGGAGGTCTCTGAGCGTATCGACGGGATCTGGTCGGCGATGCGCTGCTGTATCGAACGCGGCCTGCGAACCGACGGCGTGCTCCCCGGAAAAATGGCAGTGCTCAGGCGTGCCTCGAAACTAAAACGCCGTCTCGAAGAGCGCGGAGAGCCAACGGCACTCGATGCGTTGGACTGGGTCAACGCGTTCGCGATCGCGGTCAACGAAGAGAATGCGGCCGGCGGCAGGGTGGTCACCTCGCCAACAAATGGGGCTGCAGGAGTCATTCCAGCTGTCCTGATGTATTACGAACGATTTATGCCTGGCGCGAACAAGGAAGGGATACGCACGTTTCTGCTGACTGCGGGCGCGATCGGTATTCTATACAAAGTCAACGCATCCATTTCGGGCGCGGAAATGGGCTGCCAGGGCGAAGTTGGCGTAGCCTGTTCGATGGCCGCCGCGGGTCTCGCGGCAGTGATGGGAGGTACCAACGATAACATCGAAGAGGCTGCAGAGATCGGTATGGAGCATAATCTTGGCCTGACCTGCGATCCGATTGGCGGGCTTGTCCAGATACCGTGCATTGAGCGCAATGCGATGGGAGCGGTCAAGGCGATTAACGCCGCGCGGCTTGCCATGCACGGTGATGGCACGCACAAGGTTTCACTGGATCATGTCATCGAGACGATGCGCCAGACCGGCGTCGATATGTCGTCGAGCTACAAGGAGACGTCGAAGGGTGGGTTGGCCGTGAACGTGCCGGAGTGTTGAAGCAACACCTCTTTCCGGACTTGCCAGTGAGCGAATTCAGCGGTCTCTAGCGATGTTTTTTCGGGTAGTCGAACGTTACCAGGCGAGTCTCTGGTCTCTCGTAAAGTAACCAGTCGTCCCGATCGAATTCCACTGAAACCACGCCGGCGGTCGGCACATTATTGGTCAGTCCTGGAGACAGGTAATTCGCTAAATCCGTCAGTCCGGGATTGTGACCGACCAGCATCAGGTGATTGAATCCGGGATCCTGCGCAGCCACTACGTCGAGCAGTTTATCGAGGGAAGCCAGGTAAAGCCCGTCCTCACGTTGCAGAAATTCGAGCGGGTAGCCAATTTCCGCGGCGATTATTCTTGCCGTCGTCAAGGCGCGTACGGCGGGGCTGCTGATTATCAACGATGGCCGTATACCGGCGGCGAGAATACGCTTGCCCATTTCGGGGGCGTCGCTTTCGCCGCGCTTGTTGAGCGGGCGATCTCGATCTCTGAGTTTTCTGTCTTTCCAGCTGGATTTTGCGTGGCGTATAAGAGTCAGCGTCTTCATAAACTCACGGATTACCCTTGGACCTGTTGTCGAGTTTACATGAGGCCGGTCTGCAAACGCGCCTCATCTGACATCATAGACGCGTTCCAGGGCGGATCGAAGACCAGCTGTACCGACACGTCGCTGACAGTCGGCACAATAGCGATTTTCTCCTGTGCATCCTGGACCAGTATATCGCCCATGCCGCAACCCGGCGCGGTAAGCGTCATATCAACCGTGACCGAGCGCTCACCGTTGCCTAACGGTGCTACGTCACATCGGTAAATGAGGCCGAGATCTACGATGTTGACGGGAATTTCAGGGTCATAGCAGGTTTTCAGTTGCTCCCAGATCACGGCTTCGATATCCGCGTCGGAAGCGTTGTCGGGCACCTTCGGCGGCGGCACGGGCTCCTTGCCCAGTGCATCGGCATCGAGGCCGGCAACGCGAAACAGGTTACCCTCAACATAGATCGTGAAACTGCCGCCCAAGGCCTGGGTAATAAAGCCACTCGTGCCCTCCCGCAGCAGCAATTCTTCACCGGCCGGAATAATGACGGCTTTAACATCACGACTCAGAGAGAAAGGTTCATTCATATGGCCGAACATGACGCGTTACTCCGTAGTGACCGGTGACGTATGGCTGAGCAGCGCTGATTTCAATGCGTGCCATGCTAGAGTCGCGCACTTGATCCGCGAAGGGAATTCACGCACACCTTCGAGTGCCAGGAGCTTATCGAGATCAAGGACTTCTTCGGTGCTCTCGACGTCGGTCATTCGCCGCGTGATCGCCGTGAAATAACTCATTGCCCCGGGTACATCCAGGCCGATGACCGTATCCGTCAGCAGCGACGCCGATGCCACGGAAATTGCACAGCCCGAGCCTTCGAATGCCGCATCCTCGATCCTGTGACCCGCATCGAGGCGAAGGTAAAGCTTGAGCTTGTCGCCGCACAAGGGGTTGATGCCTTCCGCTGAGTGGGTTGCGTCTTCAAGCTTCCCGAAATGCCGGGGGTTCCTGGCATGGTCGAGTATCAGTTCGCGATAGAGTTCGCGCAGCTCGTCACCACTATTTATGTTGACGGCACTCAAGCAAACAGTCTCCGGGCTTTGTCGAGGGCGGTGACGAGCCGATCAATGTCCGCGAAATTGTTGTAAAGCGCCAGCGAGGCGCGCGTCGTGCCCGGTATGCGATAGAACTCCATGACCGGCATCGCACAGTGATGGCCGGTGCGAACCGCGACGCCCTGGTGGTCGAGAATCGTGCCCAGATCGTGCGGATGTATATCGTCAATCAGGAATGATTGCACGCTCGCTTTGTGCGCAGCCGTTCCGATCAGCTTGATGCCCTTGATCTCCGCGAGCTGATTCGTCATATACGTGAGCAATTCCTGCTCGTGCCGGGCAATCCGGTCGAGGCCGACGTTCTGGAGGTAGTCGACGGCAGCCCCGAGGCCGATTACGCCAGAGATGTTTGGTGTTCCGGCCTCAAATTTGTAGGGCAGATCGTTGTAAGTCGTGCCGGTGAAGGAGACTTCCAGGATCATGTCTCCGCCGCCCTGGTACGGCGGCATATCATTCAGTAACGACTCTCGGCCATACAGGACGCCGACTCCGGTTGGACCAAACATCTTGTGGCCCGAGAACGCATAAAAGTCACAGCCCAGGTCCGCGACGTCGACGTCCATGTGGGGAATGCCTTGAGCGCCATCGACCAATACCGGTATTCCCAGTTGGCCGGCCTTAGCGATGATGTCTTTTACCGGGTTGATCGTGCCCAGTGCGTTCGAAACGTGGGCGATAGCCACGAAACGAACCGAGTCCGCGAGCATTTCGTCAAAGTTTTCGAGGTCGAGTTGTCCGCTGGCGTCTATCGGCACGACAATTAATTCCGCGCCGGTCTGCTCGCAGACAAGTTGCCACGGCACTATATTGGAGTGGTGCTCGAGATGCGTGATCAGGATTTTGTCGCCTCGACCGACACGAGGGCGACAGTAGCTCTGAGCGACCAGGTTCACGGATTCGGTGGTGCCGCTGGTGAATATAATTTCGCGTCGGCTCGCGGCGTTGATAAAGGCCTGAATTTTGTCGCGAGCGCCTTCATAAGCCTCGGTTGCCCGATGGCTTAGTGTGTGTACTCCACGATGCACGTTCGCATGATCGTGGCGATGGTAGTCCGCAACCGCATTGATAACCGATAACGGCTGCTGTGCCGATGCGGCGCTATCAAGATATACGATCGAATGGCCATGAATATCCTGGTGCAGGGCAGGGAAGTCGTCCCGGCAAGACTCGATTGACTCGATATTTGATTCGCTGTGCTGAAGTTGCGTCACAGGCCTATATCTCCCTCGATCAGCTTCGAAAGTCGTACAGCTACCATCTCACGAAGCGTATCCTGCAAAAGATCGATCGACACTCTGTCCACGATGCTTTGCGCAAAGGCCTGTGTCAGTAACTGCTGCGCATGACGGCGATCCAGCCCCCTTGTTCGCAGGTAATAGAGCGCGCTCTCATCGAGCTGGCCGATCGTCGTTCCGTGGCTGCATTTGACGTCGTCAGCATAGATTTCGAGCTCGGGCTTGGCATCGATTTCTGATTGTTCGGACAAAAGCAGGTTGTGGTTGGCCTGTTCAGCATCGGTACCGTCGGCGCCCGCATGAACGATAGCCTTGCCGTTCCAGACGCAGCGCGTGGCGCCGGCAAGGATTCCGCGGTATTCCTGGATCGATTTGGCGGGTCCAACTCGATGGTCGACTCGTGTGTGATTGTCTATGTGCTGGCCTTCAACAGCGATATACAGGCCGGTAAACGTGGCGAGAGCGCCCGGACCGCATAGGTCGATAAGCAGGTCGTTACGGATCAGTTTGCCGCCGAAATCAAAAGCGCTGTGTTCGAAACTGCTGTCCCTGCCCATCCGTACATTGAGCCGGCCGGTCTGGCTGTGCCCGGAATCCCGCTCCTGTATGCGCACGTAGCGGGCGGTCGCGTGGTCGCCCAGCACAAGGCGGACAATCGAATTGGCGTAGTGACGCGAGCGGCCTGTCGAAACATGGTGCTCGATCAGGCTGGCTGTACTGCGTTCGGCCAGGTCGATCTCGACGCGCGCCTGCGAGACGCCGACAGCAGACGATGCGTCATCAACAATCAGGATCCCGATCGGCTTCGCCGGTTGGGCGTCGGCCTCAACGTGAATGCGTAGTCCATCGCGGAGCAGTGCTGTATTCAGGTTCGCGAGCGGGGCATCGAAATCCAGTGCCACGTCTGCGTCACTCAGCAGGGACACGCTGATACCGGCCGCCTGCGCGACGGCTACCGAGCTCTCGTCGACTTGGCCATTGGCTATGACCAGCCAGTAAGCATCAATGCGATCCTTCAGTGCGTTGATCTGGTCGGCCGCTACGTCAGGCGTTCTCTCCTGCGCGGAGTGGGCGAGCCACTGATTGCTGATGTCGATCACGTCTGACAGATCCGTGTACTTCCAGTCCTCGTGCGCAGTCGTCGGCGTGCCCTGACCCTGCAGGTGATCGAGCGCAGCCAGCCGGGTGGCCGACAGGCGATTGTCCGGCAGCCGCGCGACGGCATCGCGAAGGGCGTCGATGGCAAGCCTCGATGTCATGCGGTTGCAGCCTCGCGGAGCCAGTCGTAGCCTTTCTCCTCCAGTTCCAGCGCCAGCGATTTGTCGCCTGAACGAACGATTCGTCCGCCCGAGAGCACGTGCACGTAGTCAGGCTCGACATAGTCGAGAAGCCGCTGATAGTGCGTCACGAGAATGATGGCCCTTTCGGGGCTGCGTAGCGCATTAACACCCATCGCAACGGCGCGCAGGGCATCAATGTCGAGCCCGGAGTCGGTCTCGTCGAGGACCGCCAGAGTCGGCTCCAGCATCGCCATCTGGAAAATCTCGTTGCGCTTTTTCTCGCCGCCCGAGAATCCCTCGTTAACGCCGCGGTTCAGGAACTTAGGGTCCATTCCGAGCAGCGCCATCTTTTCTCTTGCGAGCTTCAGGAACTCGAAAGCATCGATTTCGTCGAGACCCTGGTGTTTGCGCCGCGCGTTGAGCGCTGCTTTGAGCAGGTAAGCGTTGTTGACGCCCGGAATTTCGACCGGGTACTGAAAACCGAGGAAGATGCCTTCGCGCGCGCGTTCCTCAGGTTCCAGTGCAAGCAGATCGGTGCCGTTGTAGGTCACGGACCCTGCCGTCACCTCGTATGCATCGTGCCCGGCGACCACCTGCGCCAGCGTGCTCTTGCCAGAGCCATTCGGACCCATAATCGCGTGTACCTCGCCGGCATTCACCTGCAGGTTGAGGCCGTGGAGGATCTCAGCGTCGCCGATACGGGCTTTTAGATCAGTTATTTGAAGCATCTCGATTCCTTAACCTACTGCGCCTTCCAAACTTACGTTTAATAACGCCTGTGCCTCTACGGCGAACTCCATCGGCAGTTCCTTGAAGACTTCCTTGCAAAAGCCATTGACGATCATGTTGACCGCATCTTCTTCGGAGATGCCGCGTTGGCGGCAGTAGAAAAGCTGGTCGGCCGATATTTTCGACGTGGTTGCCTCATGCTCTACTTTTGCACTGGGGTTCCTGACTTCAATGTAGGGGAAAGTATGTGCGCCGCATGCCTTGCCAATCAGCAATGAGTCACACTGCGTGTGATTACGAGCACCGTGCGCCTGGGGCATTATTCGGACCAGACCGCGGTAGGCATTTTGCGCATGTCCTGCTGAAATGCCCTTGGACACGATCGTGCTGCGGGTGTTACGACCGATATGAATCATCTTGGTGCCCGTATCGGCCTGCTGGTAATTATTCGCTACGGCGACCGAATAAAATTCGCCCACAGAATTTTCGCCGCGCAGTATGCAGCTCGGGTACTTCCAGGTAATGGCGGAGCCAGTTTCGACCTGGGTCCATGAAATTTTTGAATTGGCGCCACGGCAGTCGCCGCGTTTGGTGACAAAATTATAGATGCCGCCAACCCCATTCTCATCGCCGGGATACCAGTTCTGCACCGTTGAATACTTGATCTCCGCATCTTTCAGTGCGACGAGTTCGACGACGGCAGCGTGCAGCTGGTTTTCGTCGCGCATAGGCGCGGTACAGCCCTCCAGGTAGCTGACATGGCTGCCCTCGTCGGCGATGATCAGCGTGCGTTCGAACTGTCCGGTATTGGCCGCGTTGATACGGAAATACGTCGACAGCTCCATCGGACAGCGAACACCCTTGGGTATGTAGACGAACGATCCATCGCTGAATACGGCGGAATTCAGCGACGCAAAAAAGTTGTCCCGTTGCGGCACGACGCTGCCCAGGTATTTCTTGACGAGGTCCGGGTGGTTGATGACCGCATCAGAGAAAGAGCAGAAGATCACGCCAGCCTCGGAGAGTTTCTCCTTGAAGGTTGTTGCTACCGAAACACTGTCAAACACGGCATCGACGGCCACGCCTGCAAGCCGCGCTCTCTCGTGCAGCGGAATCCCGAGTTTGTCGTAGGTCTCCAGGAGTTTCGGGTCGACCTCGTCGAGGCTCTTGGGACGATCCTTGTCAGATTTTGGCGCCGAAAAATAAGAGATCGCCTCGTAATCGATTCGCGGGTAGTGAACGTGAGCCCAGGTCGGTTCCTCCAATTGTCGCCAATGCCGGTATGCGCGCAATCGCCATTCGAGCATGAACTCGGGCTCATTCTTACGCGCGGAAATAGCGCGAACGACGCCCTCGTCCAGACCAGGCGGCAGGCTATCGGCATCAATATCGGTGATGAAGCCATGCTCGTAACGACGATTGACGAAACTTTCAAGTTTGTCGGGTTCAGTAGACATGTTCTTAAGTCTTTGTCACGACGTTGACCGGCATGCCGGCGAAGCGAAATGTTGGAACGGGGCTGTTTGCCCGTAACAGATCAAGTAGCGTGACTTCGTCCAGCGCGTGTCGAATCGCGATATTGATGCGCTGCCACGCGCCACCCACATTGCAAACCTGCTCATAGTCACATTGGCTGTCGGACGCGCTGCACTCGGTTATCGACACCGGCCCCTCAAGCGCATCGATGACATTCGCGGCACTGATTTGCATCGGGTCTCGCGCCAGCCTGTAGCCACCGTTTGCACCCCGAGTCGACGTGACCAGGCCGGCCCGGCCAAGCGACTTAAGCAATTTGCTGACCGTGGGCAAGCCAATGCCGGTCGCCTCGGCAACATCGGCAGCGCTGCAAACTGCTCCGGGCGTGCCCGCCAGGTGTGCCAGTAAGACCGTACCGTAGTCGGTCAATTTGCTGATTCTAAGCACTGTTTCGAACCTACTCAGGTGGATAGGGGACCATTTTAGTCCTATTTAAGGAACTGCGCCATAGCCAAAGCGGTCATAGAGTATCCTTGCGTTGAATTTTGCTATGCTACGGGCGCCGGCGGCCAATGCCGGGCCTTATGTTTCCTCATGACATCGGAGTCGGAAGCTGCCTGACAAGCTCATCGAGGTCCGAAACCTCTATTTTTCGAGGGGTTCGCGCCGGATATTCAAAAACTTGAACCTGACAATCGCGCGTGGCGAGGTTGCTGCGATCATGGGTCCCAGTGGTGCCGGCAAGACGACGCTACTGCAGTTGATCACGCGGCAGCTGGTGCCCGATCGTGGCCACATCATTATTGACGGCACCGATATCGGTACGCTGAATCAGAAGGAACTCTATGCGCTGCGGCGCCGATTCGGCATGCTGTTCCAGCACGGTGCTCTGTTGACGGACTTGAACGTTTTCGAAAACGTGGCTTTTCCGCTTCGGGAGCACACTCGCCTGAGCAACCGACTGATTCGTCACGTCGTATTGACCAAACTGCATGCCGTCGGGCTCCGTGGTGCAGCTGACATGATGCCGCGGGAGCTCTCTGGTGGCATGGCTCGCCGTGTGGCGCTGGCGCGGGCCATGGTTATGGATCCGGACATTCTGATCTACGACGAACCTTTCGTCGGGCTTGATCCAATATCCATGGGCGTCATCGTGCGTCTTGTTCGCCGCATGAACGAGTCGCTGGGGATTACGAGTATCGTGGTCAGTCACGACGTTAAGGAAATCAATGAGGTCGCTGACTGCAGTTACCTGATCTCGAATGGCAAGGTCGCCGCGTCAGGTAGTCCTGAGGAGCTGCGGAAACAATCGTCCAAACTCGTTCGCCAGTTCATGCATGGTATGGCTGACGGACCGGTCGCATTTCACTATCCAGCGCCAGATTACGAAGAACAGCTGCTTGGACGGGACGGGAAGTGATCGCGTTACTTCGCGATGTATTCACCACCCTCGTGCTGTTCCTGCGCACTTTTGGCGCAATGAACATCTTCTTCCTGCAGTTGTTGCTGTATACGCCGGCTACCATGGTAAGACGGTTCAGACTGGTTGTTGCGCAGGTTCACAATGCGGGTGCATTGTCGATCGTCATCATAATCGTCAGCGGTCTGTTCGTTGGTGGGGTTCTCGGCTTGCAGGCGTATTCTAACCTCGAACGGTTCAATGCCGAGGACACCGTCGGAATATTCGTGGCCTTCGCGCTGGTGAAGGAAATCGGCCCGGTCATATCGGCGCTGCTGTTCGCCGGCCGTGCCGGGACAGCCCTGGCTTCGGAAATTGGACTCATGAAGGCGACCGACCAGCTGGCGGCAATGGAGATGATGGCGGTTAATCCTGTGCGCCGTGTCGTCGTACCGCGCTTTCTGGGCGGCGTGATCTCGATGCCGATCCTGACTGCGATATTCACGACGGTTGGACTGCTTGGGGGGCACCTGGTCGCCGTCGAATTGCTCGGGGTGGATGTCGGCGCTTTCTGGCAGCAGATGCAGCAGACGCTCGAACTAAGCGATGTCAATGAAGGCATCATAAAGAGCCTTGTGTTCGGCCTGGTCGCAAGCCTGGTGGCTGTGTGGGAGGGCTATAATGCGATACCGACCGCCGAGGGAGTGGGCCGCGCTACGACCCGCACCGTCGTGGTCACGGCGATAGCGGTGTTGTTTTTCGATTTCATGATTACTGCAGCAGTACTTTGAGGTAACGCCATGCAGCAGACGCGAACGGTAGAACTGGGAACGGGCTTGTTTGTCCTGCTGGGCATAGGCTCGTTATTTTTCCTGACAACCCAGACCACGGGGCAGCACGATTTTGCCGCCGACGAGACATTTGAAGTGCAGGCTCGCTTTGAAAATGTCGGTAGCCTCAAGACCCGCGCGCCGGTGTCAATGTCTGGGGTAACGATCGGGCGCGTCACCGAGATCGAATTCGATGGGGAGACCCTCGAGGCCGTGGTCACGTTTGTCATTGACAGGCGTTACGACAAGATTCCGGATGACTCGGACGCAACGGTGCTAACCGCGGGCCTGCTCGGCAGCCAGTATATCGGGCTGCAGGCCGGGGGATCTGAAACGTACCTGGAGGACGGTAGCGAGGTACTGTTCACGCAGTCTGCCGTTGTCCTGGAAAACTTGATCGGAAAATACTTGTTTGATCGGGATTCCGGCGACGGAGGTTAATGGCGTATGGGATTCATGTTACGACGACTTCGGCCTTCGATCTTTATTGTGCTTTTCGCATTACCACCGGGTATTGCGCAGGCGACGTCGCCCAACGAGTTTATCGAGGAGGCAGTGGGCCTGCTGGAGGTACAGCTTGACGGTCGCCGAGAGGACCTGGCTAACGACAAGGAAGCGCTATACGCTCTGATTGACGAAATCTTGTTACCGCGATTTGACCGGCGTTTTGCCGCGGGGCAGGTGCTCGCCAGACACTGGCGTACCGCGAGCGACGAACAACGCGACCGTTTCGTCGACGCCTTTTATACGACGCTCTTGCATCGGTATGCAGAGGGTCTGCTTGAATTCAGTAACGTCGGCGTCGAGATCCTGCCGTTTCGTGGCGATGAGACCAAGAAGCTAGCCACCGTGAAGACATTTGTGCGGCTTGAAGATGGTACCAAGGTTCCCGTGAACTATACGCTGGTCAGCCGGGACGATGGTTGGCGTATGTTCGACGTCACGATCGAAGGCGTTTCCTACGTGCGCAATTTCCGGGCTGAATTCGATGCAGAAATTCGTGCAACGAGTCTCGAGCAGGTGATAATGCGACTCGAAGAGGAGGCTATCGGCGACGATGGCTGATTTCGAACTCGCGGACCTCGGGGGCGGCAAATTCGCGCTGAGCGGCGCGATGTCGTTCGATAATGCGGAGCGTCTTTTGCGTGCGAGCGAATCGGCGTTTGCCGACCATAGTCAGATCGAAGTCGACCTCTCGGCCGTCCATAAATCGGATTCGGCCGGTCTGGCCCTTCTGCTGGAGTGGATTACATGGGCGAATCACAGCGTCCGTGAGATCCGGTTTGTCGCGGTGCCCGACCGGATTCTTGCGATCGCGAAGACCTCGGAGGTTGAGCAACTCCTGGAGCGCGGCGAGCGCTGGGCAGGATTCATCGAAGCGCCCGAGGAATCCAGCTAGATTCAGCGCTATTCGAATTCTTCGTCGAAAATTTCGTAGTAATCGTCTTCGATCGGCGGGTCACCGTCATAAATGAGATATTCCCGGTTCTGTCGGTAGGCCTCGCGAAACGTGATGTACGGATCCTGAGACTCGTCAAGAAATATGTCAGCCGCAAGTAGCCGCTGTCGTCTATCAATAATGCGCAGGACATACATCTTGTCGCGTAACGACGTGTTATCGATGCGAGGCTGCAGGTCCGAATAGAAGTCGAAGGGCAACGAAACTGCGTCCAGCAGCGAGTGCGGCCCCAATATGGGGAGTACGACAAAGGGTCCTTCCGGAATACCCCATACAGCAAATGTTTGCGCGAAATCTTCGTCGTAGCGTGCCATGCCGCCCAATTCGGCGACATCGACGAGGCCTGCAATGCCCAGCGTGCTATTGAATATGAATCTTCCGATTTCGCTAAAGCCGCGAGCGGGTTTTCCCTGCAAGAAATTATTCAGCGCGGATCGCGGCGTTGTCAGGTTGTCGAAAATGTTTGTAATGCCGCGACGGGCAACCGCCGGCATTATCTTGCGGTAGCCCTTTGCCAGGGGTTTGGTTGAGACTCTGTCGATTGCGATATTGAGATCGTAGAGATTGCGGTTCAGAGGCTCCCAGGGATCATACTCTGCCAAAGAGTTCGCGCCGTTCTCCGATTGGTTCGTCGCGCAGCCGCTCAGGAGCAGCAAGCCAAGCAGCAAAATCGCGTAAATGAGCGTCTCGCTATCAGACGTTCGAGCCACGGACCGGGTCATAACAACTAGGTATTATTGCTGGCTGAAGACTCGACCGGCCGGCTTCTCTGCAGCTGTTTGAGTTGCTCTTCGGTCATGAAGTCGCGGATAAAATCGATCCGTGCCTCGAATCGGATGCGTTGAATTTCCTGCAATTCAGGCAACGCTAGTGCCTGCCTGAGAAAGCCGATGCCGCCGATCAGATCGCCGGTCATAAGGCGGTACTCCGACATATAGTAGAAGGACTCGGCCACGTCACCCGCCTCATTGGCGGCACGTGCGATCAGACGGACTTGTTCCGGCGTTGGCGGTACGTTATTCATGAGATCCAGCAGCATCGTGTGTGCCTGCTTGGCTTTTCCGAGTTTCAGTAATTCTTCGCCATAGTGGATCACTACTGGAACATTACGAGGAAACAGCTCGACGGCTCGGTCAAATGTCTCCAAGCCCAAATCGTACTGCTCCAAAGCCAGCTGCGTCTGCGCAAGACCAATGTGATACGCGATCACCTTCTGGTTTTTGGACGCCAGGACTTTGAAAATGGCATTTGCTTCTGGATGCCGACCGGCCCGCTGATACGCGACAGCGCGCCCATAACGTTCGGTATCGGTCTGATTTTCGTAGTCGCGGCGCTCGAAGTAGGCGACACCTTGCTCAGGAGTGTCGTGACGATCGACCAGCAGCCGCGCGCGGGCAAGCCCGTAATTGATCGTGTCATCGCTATGAATGCGCGTGTAGCTTCGTGCCCGGTTGCGGGCCTCGGCAATTCTGGCGGTGGTTACGGGATGCGTGCGAAGGAAGTCGGGAATGCGCGTATCCGGAGCTGACGTATCCTGGCGTGACATGACTTCGAAGAACGATGCCATTCCGTGTGGGTCGAAACCGGCGTCGGCAAGTGCGCCGATGCCGATGCGGTCCGCCTCGTACTCGTTACTGCGCGTAAAGTTAATTTGCTGCTGGGCCGCGGCGCCTTGTGCGACTGCCATTCCAGCCTGTACGGCATCGCCGCTGCCGCCCGCTGCGCCAAGAATCAACGTGCCCAGCATTATTGCCGTCGTCAACAGGCTTTGTCGCGAACTGGCGTGGATAGCCCGTGCGATATGGCGCTGGGTCACGTGCGCAATCTCGTGAGCCAGGACGCCGGCTAATTCCTCCTCGCCCCGTGTCGCCTCGATCAAGCCCGTGTGTACGCCGATGTAACCACCTGGCAGCGCGAAAGCGTTTATGCGCGGATCATTAACGACGAAGAAGGTGAACTCATGATCGCCATCGTTGGTTTGCGCAGCGAGCCGGTGGCCAATCTCGTTAATGTACTCGTTAACCTGCGGATCCTCGACAAGCATTCCGCTGCGGCGAATATCCCGCATAATTGCGCGGCCGATCTGGGCTTCGACCGACTTCGACAGGATCGCATCGGCAGGGCTGCCAATATCCGGCAGCTGAATGTCATCGGCACCGGCACCGCTCGTGAATACGATAGCCGCAATAGTGACAAGAACCAGCGCGCGTTGGAGCATTGCGTAGATCAAAGAATTATTCTCGAAAACGTCTTACCTAGTGTCGGACAGAATCGTTGTCGCTCTGTTCCCTATGATACCGGTTTCCGCAAGGAAATGGTGGCAAACAGCGTGGAATAAACCTACATTAATCTACATAACATATTGAAAATCATAGAGAACGTCAGCCAAGTTCCTTGACGGCAGCCAGAACCTCTTCGGCGTGGCCTTTTACCTTGACCTTGCGCCACTCGCGACGCAATTTCCCCGCGGAATCGATCAGGAAAGTGCTCCGTTCGACGCCCATGAATTTTCGCCCGTAAAGCGTTTTCTCCCGGATCACGTCGAACTTCCGGCAAAGGCTCTCGTCAGGATCCGAGATAAGGTCGAATGGAAAATTCTGCTTTGACTTGAACTTCTCGTGTGACCCGATGCTGTCCCTCGAAACACCGAGAATAATCGTCTTCTGGCGTCGAAACTTGGTGTGCAGGTCGCGAAAATCCTGACCCTCCAGGGTGCAACCCGGTGTACTGTCCTTTGGGTAGAAATACAGGACAACATTCTGTCCGCGCAGGTCTTTCAGCCTGATCGTCTTGTTGTCGGTGGCCGCGCACGTAAAGTCTGCGACCACTCTGTTCATGGCAGGTCCGCTCAACGGTCTCTCCTTATCGTTCAGGTTTTTACGGGTTCGAGTATGGCATCCAGGTTCAGCCGGTCGCAGAGTTCGAGAAACTCATCACGCAGCTGCGCAATATGGACGGATGCGGGTATGTTCACCGCCATTTGGACTGAAAACATGGGCGCGCCGGTATGAGCGGCCGAGTATCGCCGTGTCGCGACGTCCGCAATTTCAATGTCATGGGATGCGAAGAAATCGGCGAGGTTGAACACGATCCCCTGCTGATCGAGGCTCACGACGTCGACCGCGTAGGGCATCCGGTCGCTTCTGGACGGCTTTTCACCGGTTTTTCGAATCGCGACCGTCAGGTTGTCGTCGGCACTGAGTTTCTCCAGTCCATTCTCGAGGCGCGACAGGGTGTGCCAATTGCCGGAGACAAGCATCAACATCGCAAACTCGGAGCCGAGGGTCGTCATGCGGCTTTCTTCGATGTTGCCGCCGCACGAGAGGATGACCTTGGTAATATCCTGCACGACGCCTGTTCGATCTGTACCAACTGCTGAAATAACAATAAGTTGTGACATTTATCTAGAATAACTCTACAAAAAGACATCGGATGGAGGTGGCGTTGAACGCCCGTATTCCGTGTTTTCGGCTTTGGCAATATCGTTTCTTGCCAGCACCGGTGATGAACAGTAACATCGCCGCCTTATTTGTGGCGAGGATATTCGGTGTTCAAGGGTTCATTAGTCGCGCTGGTGACTCCGTTCGATCGGCAAAATCGGATCGACTATCCCGCGCTGGAGCGGCTGATTGAATTCCATGTTCGCGAGGGGAGCAACGGGCTCGTTATCGCGGGTACGACCGGAGAGTCGGCGACGCTGGAAAAGTCGGAGCATGTCGAGCTTATTGAACAGTCTGTAGAAATGGTTGCGGGACGAATTCCCGTCATCGCGGGCACGGGGTCGAATTCGACGGCGCAAACCATCGACTTGTCTCGTGCTGTCGGGGACTCGGGTATCGACGCGTACCTGCTGGTCGTGCCGTACTATAACAAGCCGGTCCAGGAAGGGATGTACCGGCACTTTTCGGCGATTGCCGATTCCGTGTCGAAGCCTGTCATGCTGTATAACGTCCCTGGGCGAACAGGTTCGGACATGCAGCCCGAAACCGTCGCCCGACTTGCCGCGCACGAAAATATATTCGGTATAAAAGAGGCCACTGGCGATATCGAACGGCTGAAGCAAATCCAGGCCCTGGTTGACGACGATTTCATGTTTTTCAGTGGAGATGATTTCACGGTGCTCGAGTTCCTGAAGCAGGGCGGCCACGGAGTAGTAACCGTCAGCGGTAACGTGGTCCCTGCGGCGGTTGCGCGACTTTGTGCGCTCGCAGAGGCAGGGAAGCACGAAGATGCAAAGGAACTTGATGACATGCTGCAGCCGTTAAACAGAGCCTTGTTTGTCGAGTCGAACCCGATTCCTGTGAAGTGGGCGATCGCCGAGATGGGTTTGATTGGGCCTAACATAAGGTTGCCATTGACCGAGTATGGCGAGCGATATCACGACGACATGCGCCAGGCTTTGGAGATCGCAGGCGTGCGGCTGGGAGGTTTACAATGAGCTGGGCACGATTGCTGGCCTTGCTGCCGTTGGTACTGGCAATCATGGCCTGCGGCGGCGGGCCGATCGATTTGACGTGTGATGAAGTCAGGATGTATCAGTTGGCGCAGGCGGGGAAACGGATAGAGGTCCCCGATGATCTGGATGGGCCGTCACCGCTGCGGGAGTTGCCTCTGCCGGAGGCGTCGCCAAGGCCGCCACGACCCGAAGGCTCGCCTTGCTTGGATTTGCCGCCTAGCGTAACAATCGGCGAATAAGTTGATCGGGGCACTTTGCAGCCCCGCAGTAACAGAAATTCGGAGAGGTGGCTGAGTGGTTTAAGGTGCTCGCCTGGAAAGCGAGTGTACGGTGATACCGTACCGGGGGTTCGAATCCCCCCCTCTCCG